>CAYZXT010000032.1:0-30056 GCA_964482515.1 uncultured Elusimicrobia bacterium
GTTCGCGTTCTGCAGCAAACGGAGGATGAAATTCTCCACGTCTTCGCCCACGTAGCCGGCTACGGTCAGCGTGGTCGCGTCCGCAATGGCGAAGGGCACGTGCAGGAACTTCGCCAGGGTCTGCGCGAGCAGAGTTTTCCCCACGCCCGTGGGGCCGACCAGGAGGATGTTGGATTTCTGGAGCTCCACGTCGCCGGCGAGGCCTTTCTCCAGGGTCTCGATGCGGCGGTAGTGGTTGTAGACGGCGACGGAGAGCGTTCGCTTGGCGCGCTCCTGGCCGATGACGTAATCGTCCAGGACGGTCTTGATCTGCGCGGGCTTCGGGAGGGTTTTCTGGGCGCGGCGCTCGTCCGCCTCGTTGAGGCGGTTAAGGAGCGTGTAAGAACTCCGTACGCACTCTTCGCAGAGATAGATCCCCTGTCCGCCGATGAGCCGGAGTCCCTCGCGTTTTCCCTTGCCGCAGAAAACGCACTGCAAGATGTCCCGATTGCCCTCTTTGGATACGCTCATAAAACCCGTCCTCTTACGTGTGACTTATTTTTGGGGCGCCAGTGTTTTCCGCGTGGTAAAAATCTCGTCGATGAGGCCGTATTTCTTCGCGTCCTCGGCCGACATGTAAAAGTTGCGCTCGCAGTCCGCGCGGACTTTCTCCGGCGTCTGGTCGCAGTGTCTCGCCAGAATGTCCGTCAATCGCGTCTTGGTGAGTTCCAACTCTTTGGCCTCGATACCGATGTCCGTCACCTGGCCGGAGATTCCCTCTCCGTAGATCAGCGGTTGGTGGATCATGATGCGGGCGTTCGGCAGGGCGAAGCGCTTGCCTTTGTTCCCGGCGGCCAAGAGGACCGCGCCGAAGGACATGGCCATGCCGAGGCAGATCGTCGTGATGGGCGCGCGGATGTACTGCATCGTGTCGTAGACCGCCAGTCCCGCGGTGACCATCCCGCCCGGGGAGTTGATGTAGAGGTTGATCTCTTTCTCGGGGTCCTCGGATTCCAGATACAAAAGCTGCGCGATGATGATGTTGGCTGAGTCCGTGTCGATGGCGCCGCCGTAGCCGCCGATAAAAATGATGCGGTCCTTCAGCAAGCGGGAATAGATGTCGTAACCAACGGCCGCTCCCTGGTTCCAACGTTCGATGATGGTCGGTATCATGCCGGGCATTACGTCCTCCTCAGTGGGTCAGTGGTGCTTTCCAAACAGATCAAGAGACCTTGGCGGGCTCTTCCGTCGCCGCACTCTCCGCAGCGCTTCAAGTACCGGTCACGTCCCCGAGGGACGAAGGCTCCGCCGGAACTTCCTGCACTTTGGCTTGCTCGATGATCCAATTATAGACTTTTTCTTCGATGAGCTGCGAATGGACCGACTCCCGGCGGGACTCCATGTATTTCTGCATGCCGCCGCGGCGGGCCGGTTCAACGCTCTCGATGGATTTCTTGATGACGTCTTCCACTTCCGCCTCGGTCACGTTCAGCTTCTCGTCGCGGGCGATGGCGGACAGCACGTAGGACAGCCGGAGGTGCCGTTCCGCTTCGGGCTTGTTCTTCTCCGACATCTTCCCCTCGTTGGCCTTCCAATCCACCTCGGAGGCGCCCTGCTGCGTGAGATAACTCTTCAGCCGCTGGTTCAGGTATTCGGTCTGTTCCTTGACGAGCGTGGGAGGCAGGTCGAATTCGTTCTTCGTCACCAGCTGGTCCGAGATCTGGTTTTCCATATCCTGGCGGGAAGTCTTCTGGAATTCCATCTCCAAATTCATCTTGATGCGGTTCCGCAGGTCCGCCAAGTCCGTCAAACCGAGGTCCTTGGCGAAGTCATCGTTGGCGTCCGGCAGGCGCTTCTCTTTGATGTCCGTAACGGTGATCTGGAACACCGCCGCTTTGCCCTGCAAGTCTTTCTTTGGGTAGTCGGCCGGGAACGTGACGGTCACGCTGCGGGTTTCGCCCGTCTTGGCGCCCTTGATGCCGTCGGTGAAACCGGCGATGGTCTGGGGCGCGGCCATGTCAAGCAATTGACCCTTGGCCGATCCGCCGTCCAGCGGTTTGCCGTCAACGACGCCGTCATAATCCACCACGACGAAATGCTTGTCGCCGACTTCCTTGTCTTCGGAGGGGATCAACTTCGCGTTTCCTTCACGCAGCTCATCGATCTTCTTGTCGATGTCCTGATCCGAAAAGGTCTTCACTTTTTTCTTCAGATCCAATCCCTTATGGCCTTTGACTTTGAAATCCGGCGCGCACTCCACCTTCATTTCAAACTTCAGCGGCTTGCCGGGTTCGAATTCGATCTTATCGACCATGGGCGTGGCCACGGCCGTGACCTTTTGTTCCTGCAAAACCTGAAACACGGCCGCGCGGAGAGTCTTATCGAGAGCTTCCTCCCGCGCCGCGTGTTCGAAGTTCTTTTTGACCAGCGCCAGGGGGACCTTGCCCGGCCGGAAACCCGGCATCTTCACTTTGCCCTGGATGGCTTCGTAGGCGTCTTCCACGGCTTCGTCCATGCGGTCCGTGGAAACCTGGACGGAAAACGTCACTTCGCAGGGCTTTTTTTCGGTCTGCTTGACCTTGAGGCCGTCGATGGATTCCGTCGCCTCTTTTTCCTTGGCCGCTTCTTTTTTGATTTCCGCGGTGGGCGCTTCGGCCGTGGCCGTGGCGGCTTTGGCGGCCGGTTCTTCTTTTTTCTTCTTCCCGATTCCAAACATGTTGGTCCTCTTTGTGAGCGGTCAGCCTCCGGCGGTCAACGATCGACAAACGGCCGGCGGCCCGTCTTTATTTTTAACGCAAAATCCCTTTTTTTATTCCCGAAAGTTAGGTTCGACGATTCATTCGCGCGAGGGGTAAGAAATGCGAGGAGTGGGACTTGAACCCACAAGCCTTTCGGCATACGGTCCTAAGCCGTACGCGTCTGCCAATTCCGCCATCCTCGCTCGCCGATTGCGGAACTTAGATTGCGGATTGCGGAATGGAGAAACCTTTGGATTTTCATTCCGAAATCCGAATTCCGCAATCCGAAATTGATTCAACCTTCCGGTGGGCCATGTGAGACTCGAACTCACAACCTTGCGCTTAAGAGGCGCCTGCTCTACCAATTGAGCTAATAGCCCGCCTGAAGGTCGAAAAAGGTAAAAAGAAACCGGCCCGTTCAAGGAAAAAACGAGCGCGGTCATTGGACTCCCTCGCTACGATGATGCAAAAACCGCGCCCGGAGGGAGTTGAACCCCCAACCTACTGGTCCGAAGCCAGCCGCTCTATCCAATTGAGCTACGGGCGCAAAAACGGAACGGCGCGGTTTGCGGCCGCAACTTCGTGGGGGTGATTATATCATAAAAGAAAAGGAATCGAGGCAACGTCTGGACGGAGTTTTAGGTTATTTCTTAACACCCCAATGAACCAGGAGCGCCTGAGCCTGTTTCCGAGCGGCGGACGGCGTTCCGGCATTATCGATCACAGCGTCGGCCAGGCGGACCTTACGCGCCAGGGGCCATTGGGCGCGGGAACGGCGGCGGAAATCCGCGGGCGAAACACCTTTTTTCGCCAGGCGCCGCATCCGAACGGACGCAGGGGCCGTTACGACAACCACCTTGTCCGCCAGCCGGCGCAATCCGGCCTCAAACAGCAACGGGATCTCCAAAACCAGAACACCCTTTATATGTTTGCGGATCGTCTTCTTGTGCTGGGCAACCACGAAAGGGTGGACGATCTTTTCCAGCCGGCGCCGCGCGGCCGGATTCTTAAAAACGATTGCCGCCAGGCGCGCTCGGTCAAGGCCGCCGGAGCGGGAGCGGACTTCGGGGCCGAAGGTCCGAAGGATTCGTTTAAAGGTCGGCGTCCCGGGCAGGAGCGCCCGGTGCGCCAGATGGTCCGCGCTTTCCGTTTTCGCGCCCAACCGCCGAAAGATTTCCGTCACGGTGGATTTGCCTGAGCCGTATCCGCCGGTCAGTCCGATGACCAGTTTTTTCCTCACTTCTGGCACCTGGGGCAATAGACCGTTCCGCGTCCGCCCACTTTGATTCCCTTCAGAACCGTTTCGCAGTTCCGGCAGGGCTCGCCGTCCCGCCCGTACACGAATAAATCATTCTGCGCGTCGCCCCTGTTCCCCTCCGCGTCCCGGTATGAATAGAACGACACGCCGCGCCGTTCCAGTCCCTTGGACAGGACATGCCGGATGTGCGAGGCGAGCCCGGGGATTTGGGACGCCTTCAGCGTGTGGCAGCGGCGGTTCGGGCGGATGCCGGAAAGGAACAGCGCCTCCGTCACGTAGATGTTCCCCAGTCCGGCGAGACGCTTCTGGTCCAGGAGCGCGGCCTGCACTTTGGCGCGCGACAAGCGAAGATCGCGGCCCCAAACCCCATGATCCCACCCGTCTTCCAGTGGTTCCGGCCCAAGCGCCTGAATGGACGGATCCAGCCGCCAGTCCTTGGCAAGCCAGATCTCGCCGAAGCGGCGCGTGTCGCAAAAGTTCAAAACCTTATCCGTCCCATCAAAACTGATCCGGACGCGGGCGTTGGACAGCGGCGCACCCACGATCAGCTGTCCCGTCATCCGAAGATGGCAGAGGAAGGATTCGCCGGAAGAAAGCGGGAAGATCAAGTATTTGCCGCGGCGGAGGATTTCTTGAATGGTTTTTCCAATGAGCCTGGAAGCGGTTTCCTCGGCCGTGACGCGGCGCCGGAGAGCGCCCGACGGCGCGAAGCCCTGCAGCGCGCGGAGGTCGAGGACTTTCAAACCGGAGACGCGGCGGCCCGTCAAGAAACTGGTCAAGCCACGGCGGATGGTTTCGACTTCGGGGAGTTCAGGCAAGCTTACTTCTTCATCTTAGAATATCGCTGCATGAGTTCGCGCTCCTGCGGCGTAAGACTATCCATTCCCTGCTTTAAAATCTTGTCCAGGATGCGGTCCACTTCCTCGCTCAGATCATGGATCGGGGAAGGGCCTCGCGAAGACGGAGCGCTCCGGCGGGAAAATTTTCCAAACAATCCGGAAACACTCAACTTCGGGAGGCGCCATGTCCCGCTCTTTAAATAAATATAACCCGTCAGCATGCCGCCCAGGTGCGCGAAGTTGGCCCGGCCCGACGCCGCGCCGGAAAACCCCGCCAAAAACTCGATGGCCGCAAAAAGCATCACCGCGTGCTTCGCCTTCATGGGGATCAACAGGTACATATAGAGAACGGCCTGGGGAAAAAGCACGGCAAAAGCCACCAGCAAACCGTAGATGGACCCCGACGCGCCGATGCTCGGATAGCCGGACGTCGGCGTGAACAGCACGTTGCAGACCCCCGCGCCCCAGCCGCAGAGCATGTAGTACCACAGGAACGGAAGGGACCCCCACATGTTCTCCAGCTCGCGACCGAAGGTCCATAGAACGAACATGTTGAACAGCAAATGGAAAATCCCGGCGTGCAAAAACATGTAGGTGAAAATCTGCCAGAGCCAAAGGTCCTGCAGCACGCGGGCCGGGACAAGCCCCAGGAACTGCGCCATGCCGGGCCCCACCGCCCACTGGAGCAGGAAGACGGCGCAATTCACCACGATCAGGCTGCGGATCGCGGGCGGAAGGGATTTAAAGGAGAAAGGTTGGCTGATCATGGCTCGTCGGGAACCGCCTCCATCTCCAGCCAGTTTACACCAAATTTGGCGTCGACGACAATGGGGACGTCCAACTTCATGGCGTCCTCCATGGTCCGCTTCAAAAGCGGCGTCACGCGCTTCAGTTCGTCCTTCGGAACCTCGAACAAAAGCTCGTCGTGCACCTGGATCAGCATCTTCGATTTAAATTTCCCCTCTCGAAGCAGCGCGTCCACGTCGCGCATGGCGACCTTGATGATGTCCGCGCTGGTCCCCTGGATCGGCGTGTTCATGGCCGTCCGCTCCGCAAAACCGCGAACCGCCTGGTTGCTCGCGTTGATCTCCGGCAGATAGCGGATGCGGTTCAGAAGCGTGGTGACGTAACCGTCGCGCCGGGCCTGGTCCAGGATTTTCGCGATCCAGTCCTTCACGCCGGCGTAGCGCAGCATATAGGTGTCGATGTAATCTCGCGCTTGGGCGTTGGGGATGCCCAGCTGCTGCGAAAGCCCAAAGGCCGTTTGTCCGTAGACGATGCCGAAGTTCACCGTCTTCGCCACGCGGCGCTGGTCGGAAGTCACGGGATCGTTTTCCTTCAGCCCGAAGATTTCCCGCGCCGTGGCCTTGTGGATGTCGCCGCCGCGGCGAAAGGCGTCGCTCAACGCCTTGTCGCCGGAAACGTGCGCCAGCACGCGCAGATCGATCTGGGAATAGTCCGCCGACAGCAGAACGCAGCCCTTGGCCGCGATGAATGCGCGCCGGATGCGGCGACCCTGCTCCGTGCGGATCGGGATGTTCTGCAAATTGGGATCGCTGGACGACAAACGTCCGGTGGCCGCGACGGCTTGATTGAAGCTCGTATGCACGCGGTCCGTTTTGGGATGGATCATCTGCAGCAGCGCGTCGATGTAGGTGGATTTCAGTTTCGCCAGCTCGCGGTAATCCACGATCTTGGCCGGGAGCGGATGTTGGGACGATAATTTTCGCAGCACTTCCTCGTCCGTGGACGCGCCGGTCTTGGTTTTGCGAACGATCGGCAGCTGCAGTTTTTCGAATAGGATGGTCGACAACTGTTTGGGCGAGTTGATGTTGAAGTCCTGCCCCGCCAATTGATAGATCTCTTTCTCCAAACCGCCGATGTCCGACGTGAAAATCCGCTGAAGCTCCTGAAGATAGGGAACGTCCACCCGCACGCCGGTCTGTTCCATGTCCGTCAGGATGCGGACCAGCGGCATTTCCACGTCGTAGTAAAGTTTCCCGAGCTTCTTTTCCTCGATCTGCGGCGCCATGTATTGTTTCAGCCGCAGCGCCACTTCTGAGTCCGCGCCGGCATAGTCCGCGGCCGTGGCCGACGCGACCCGGTTCATGGGGATCTGCTTCGCGCCCTTGCCGATCAGTTCTTCGATCCGCGTCATGGACTCGTTCAGAAGGTCCCGGGCCAGGTCTTTTAGGTTGTGGGTGGCGCGGGACGGGTTCAGGCAATAGGAGGCGATGAGCGTGTCGAACTGGATCCCTTCCACCGGCATTCCGTGGCAGCGCAGGACCATCACGTCGTACTTCAGGTTCTGCCCGACCTTCGGTAATTTGGGATCGGCCAACACGGGTGCAAGGATTTTCCGCGTCTGTTCATGGATGAATTCCTGCTTGTCGGCTTGGTCATCGTGGGCCCAGGGGATGTACCAGGCTTCGCCGGGATTCATGGACAAAGAGATCCCCACCAAACCGCACTGCATGCTGTCCAACCCAGTGGTTTCCACGTCCAGGGAAAGTTCCTTGGCGGACGCGAGCATTTCATCCAGATCCCTAAAATCGTCCTCGGTTAAAACCAGCCGCACGACGCGCGAAGAATTCTTAGGTGGAGCCGCAACAGCGGCAGGCATTTCCGCCTCAGGCGCCGGCGCATGGGTGGCCCGCGCGATCGCCATCGGCCGCGCGCCGGGTTTGTCCGAGGAAAGGATTTCATCAAGCAACTTATTGAACTCAAGCCGCTTGAAAAACTCCGTGAGCTTTTCGCGGTCCGGCGGACGCATCTCGCAATGGATGGGTTCCACGGAGATCGGCGCCTTCCGGTCCAGGATGACGAGCTCGCGGCTCTTGAGGACGAGTTCGCGGTGTGTCTGCATTTTCTCCTTCAATGAACCCTTCAAATCCGCCGCGTGGGACAAAATCTCGTCGAGCGTGCCGTATTGCTGAAGGAGTTGCGTCGCGGTCTTAGGGCCCACACCCGGAACGCCCGGAACGTTGTCCGACGCGTCGCCGGTCAGGGCGAAATAGTCCACCATCTGGTCGGGGCGGAGTCCATATTTCGCTTCCACTTCCTTGGCGTTGTATAAGACGTTCCGCGATTCGTTGAGCACGAGGATGTCGTCGTCCACAAGCTGCATCGCGTCCTTGTCCGCGGTGACGACCACCACGCGCAGGCCTTCCTCCTTGCCGCGGCGGGCCAGCGTGGCGATGACGTCGTCCGCCTCAAACCCATCGAGGGCGACGGCCGGGAATCCCCAGCTCGTCACGAGGTCTTGGGCGAGGGGCAACTGGAAGATGAGTTCGTTGTCGGTTTTTTTGCGGGTGGCTTTATACTCGGCATAGGAAACGTGGCGGAAGGTGGGCGCCGCGGTGTCGAAACAAACGGCCATGTAGTCGGGCCGGTTTTCTTTGACGATCTTCAACAGCATGCGCGCAAAACCAAAGAGCGCGCCCACGGGTTCGCCCCGGGAATTGGTGAGCGGAGGCAGGGCGTGGTAGGCGCGGTGAATGTAACCGTTCCCATCTATTAAATAAAAGGTTTTTTTATCGGCCATGGGGTGGAAAAATCAGGGATGGATGGTGTGTTTTATGTTCGTCATCCCGGCATGCCTCCGGCCGGGATCCATGCTTTTTGAAACAATGAAATCATTCCTTAAAATCATGGGCCCCGGCCACGCGCCGGAACGGCAGATTCAGGACGCCAGCAGCTTGTCGATCGTCCGGCGCCATTGGTCGGGCATCTCCGGGCTGAAGCCCACCCATTTGTCCGCCAGTTGTCCTTTTTTGTCGATGATAAAAAACGCGGGAATGCCGCGAACACCGTACTCCCGCGCCGCGTCGCTTTCACCGGCCAGCAGCACGGGATATTGGATGTCGAATTGCTTCGCGAAGGCGGGCACCACGGAGGGGTCTTCGTCCACGTTCATGCCGAGTATCTGGACGTCGCGGCCTTGGTAGTCCTTATGGATTTTCTCCACGGCGGGGATGGACTCGCGGCAGGGAGGGCACCAGGTCGCCCAAAAATCGATCAGCACCACCTTGCCCTTCAGGTCCGTCAGGGTAACCTTATTCCCCGACAGGTCCGTCAGCGTGAACCCCGGCGCGGAGGATTCGGTTGCCACGGAGGCCGGGGCCGAAGGGGACTTGGAACCGCCGCAGCCGGTGGCCCCCAACAGAACGGCGATGGTGAGATAGCCGAGGCGCTTTTTCACGCCAGCAGGCTTTCGATCTTTTTCTTGATGTCGCCCTTGCTGTGGACGCCCACCAACTGCTCCACCACCTGGCCGCCCTTGAAGAACAGCATGGTCGGGATGGCCGAGATATTGTATTGGACCGCGGTGTTGGGGTTGTCGTCCGTGTTCAATTTACCGACGGTCAGCTTGCCGGCGAACTCCTTCGACAATTCCTCGACGATCGGCGCCAGCATGCGGCAGGGCCCGCACCAGGGTGCCCAAAAATCCACGAGCACCGGGGTCGGTGATTTAACGACATCCTTATCAAAAGTCGCGTCACTGAGCTGAACTTCCATGGTCACTTCTCCTTTGGTACGGGGTTTTCAACGAAACGGCCGCATGGTGAGTTTTCGCCGCTTCCAAGCATGAAAACAAGGGATCGCGGGAAAAGTTCCGCCGTCGGAAACTTCCAAATTGAAAGAACGCGCACAGTTTAACACAGGGCCCGGGAGGTGTCAAGAAACCGCGGGTCAGCCGAGATATGTATGAAGCGCCGCCTCTCCGTAAACCACGACCGTCATCAGGATGAATATTTCGATGATCACGGGCGTCATGGCCTTGATCCACTGGAAAGGCGTGTAATGCTCGTCAATTTCCTTTTGGATGAACGAGTAGGCCACCACGGACTGGGCGCAACCGATGTGGGTCCAGCAACCGCCGACGGCATAGCCCGCAATTTGGGCCATGGCGAACAGATGCAGAACGCTGATCTCCAACCCCTGAAGCGCGCGGCCGGCGAAATCCGCCACCACATTATTGTCCAGAATGGCGGACAGGAAAGCCGCCCCCGTGAATTGCAGGTAGGCCATGTGGGCGACGCCGAACTTTTCGATCCCTTGATGGAGGAGCAGCGACAGTATGTCGAAAAAGCCCGTCTTCTGCAATAACGTGATGGAGAAGAAGAGCGGCAGGAGGAAAAGATATTCCTTGTATTCGTGGGCGGCTTCGCCCAACGCAAGCTTCCGCATTTTGGGAATACCGATGATCCCGGTCAGAGCGACCACGAACCCGATCACGGAAGCCCAAAAGAGCGGAAATTCATGATTGATGGCGTGATAAACGAGCAATCCGATGAACGGAATGAAGGACAGTCCGCCAACCCATTGGGCCCGTACCCGCCGGTTACGGATGAATTCCAAGGTTTGGGAAATCTTCTGCATGCTGCGGTCCAACGCGCCGCCCTGGACGTCCGGACCCAGGCTATAATGTTCGTCCAATACATCAGCCAAGTCCTCCGAAATAAAACCACCGATCAACTGCTTCCGGAGGTTTTCAGGGACTTTTTCATTGACCAGCGCGTCGCCCAGCGGCTCGCCCTGGTGCAACCGTTTGATGACAGGCTCGAAATGCCCGGAAAGCTCGCTCTGATGCTCTTCAACGAAAGAGATCGCCGTGGGAACCTCGCCGTGGCGGGTGGCCTGCAGGAAACGGACGTCCGCGGTGTGCAGATCCAGCACGTCCAGCTGGGATAGGTCCACCCTTTGGCCTTTCAACTTTTTCCCCACGTTCCAGATCACAATGAAATAACTGCCGACGGCCACCGGGAGGCAGTAGCGCAGGAAAAAAGCGTTGTCCAAATGGGGATGGAGGTTCGCTTTCATGATCAGGTTCGGCGGTTCGCCGTAGGCCAGCCACATGCCGCAAACCGTGGTGACCACCGTGGAGACCATCACCGCGTAGATGACGGCTTCGTCCTTGGCCTTAGCGAGGAAAAGCAGGATCACCATCGTCCGGATCATCAGGCCGATCATGGAAACGCCGTCCAATATTCCGGAAGCCGCGGAGACGATGCCGGTCAAGATGGCGAGAGTGACCACGATCCGCCCGCGGCTTTTGCCCAACACGGCGAAACTAACGGTTTCGAGCAACCGGGTCTGGGCGATGACGGCCACGAAGAAGGTCAAACCCAGGATGAACAGCATGGTGTCCGCGTGGAAAAGCGTGTCAAGGCCGTGCAAGGTCAGGAAGTAGTGGTGGAAATAGTCCCAAAAAACCGATACGCCTTCGGTCGCATAGGACTGGCGCAACCCGGACGTCGGCCACCACCCGCCCCAAAACGTGGCGGTGATGACCATGACCGCGCCGTACGTGAGGGCGTTTTTATCCAACCGGTACCGGATCGATCCGAACACGAAAAGGGAAATGACCGTGACGAACACTTCCAGCGCCACCAGCCAAACGGGAAAGGGTTTGACGTTCCCGATCAGGAACACGGCCAACGCAAGCGACGCGCAGGTGATAAAAAATTTTTTCGAGGAAATGCTGATTATGGAGGAAGGACTCGCGCCGCTCATGGTGGCTCCTTAAATTACGCAGGGTCTCTGCTGGATGGGTAGACAACGCTGTCTTCCGTTGGCCGGACGGCCGTTAGGCGTTCATATTACCAAATAAGTTTGGAAAACAAAAAACGGCGGGCGATATTTTGACGCGGGCGCGATAGGAGTCAGCGACGACGGACGCCTTCCGGATAGGCCAGGAGAACGTATTTTTCGATCATGACCGCGAAGCTTTCATGATTTTGGGCGCTCCAAACGCCGTCGTCCTGCGATGATGGACGTTCGCCCATGCCGAAGAAAAAGTAATTTTGCCTTACCTCGTGATATTCAGGCTCCGTGGGGAAATTGATGGGGATGGAGACAGGCGCGGCGATGATCAGAATTCCCCCGTTTTCGTCCATAAACGACCGGGCCCGCTTTACCAAGGTCGGATAATTCACCGGCAGCGGTTGGGCGCCCCCGAGCCAGTAACGTCGGCGATAAGTTCGGAGTATATGAGACACGGAGGACAGCGACTTCAGCGCCTGCGGCAACCGGCTCCACAATCTCAAACGCTCGCCATTGTAGGGGACGGCGCCTTCCGTTCCCCAAAGCCAAATCACCATGTCCGGCCGGAGTTGGGCCACAGCCTTCTCGTAATAGCTCCATTGCTCCTCCGTGGTCAGGCCCCAAAAACCGCCGTTCAATACCTCAACACGCGACACCCCCATGAGAAGTTGAGACTCCTGGAGCCGCGCCTGCAGGCGGGACGTTAGAATTTCCTCCTGCGAAACACCCTCCCCAAACACGTCCGTGCCGCCCAGGACCAAGATGCGGTAGGTGTCTTCGGACTTAATCAGGTTGATTTCCGGACCGCGAAGCCCCCAACCGTTGAGAGCGTATTCCCGGCCGCCTTGCTCCCATGACGCGGAAACCGGAAATTGAAAAGGGATTCCCCCCCAGCGAGACTCGAGGATGGGCGGATCAAAAACCTGTTTATGATGGCGCGATTCCATCCATCGCCACGCGCCCTCTGCCAGCGCCGCCAATAAAACGACCGCGCCCATACCCATGAGAGGCCAGCGGACCCAGGGGCTGAGTTTCCTGGGAGGAACGGCGGCGGGTTCCGGCAAACCGGACACCTTGGGGGCAGCGAGGTCCGTCTTGGACGCTAGTGTGACCGTCGCGCTTCCATTCAGAACGACCTCAATCTCAGGCTTTAAATCCTTATAAATAAAAGGTTTACGGAAATATGCACGGACATTTTCCTCGCTGCGGATGGCCTTTTCAACGTCCGGCCCCACTTTCGCGTTCCCGAGGGCGATGATGGGAATATCCCTGGTGCCGTCTTTGTCCAGCAAGAACCGTATCAACTCATGCCCGCGCACGCCGGGATCGGCAACGTCGACCAAGACCGCGTCCGGCATTTGACCGCGGATTTTAATGAGGGCCGCGGGCCCGTCGAATGCCAGATCCAAATGAAAATCCGCGTTAAAAGCGTCGTCAACGAGGGAGGGTAGCTCCTGCTCGCTGTCCACCAGCAATATTATTTTCCGGGGGAGTTCTTCCGGACGGTTTTCGGAAGGAATCGGTTTTGGATGCGCGGAGAATGTCATGGGAGTTTCAATATAATTTCATGGATCGCGGACCACTTTTCCGTCGAAGAATTTGGTATAATACATCCTGATCAAGATTGATTGTTCCCGTTATGCAATGCACCGGCCGCAGGATGTTATTCGCAACCCGTTCGCCAGCCTGTCAGTAGAAGTTTATCCTAAGTTAGCTAAGAATCCATGACTTCATTAAGTATTTGGCCGTATTGTTGCTTGATTGACCACATCTATGGAAAGGCTAGACCTCCCAACCGGCGACATGGAAAAAAAATCATCTCCCCATTCGCATCCCAGCCATCGCTTTCAAGATGAGTGGTTGACCCGCGCCGCCCTCCGGCTGCCGCAGGTCACCAAGGAGCAGATCGGTTCATTCCGCAAGCAGAAAGGCCTCTACCTTTCCCAATCCCTTTTGCAGGCGAAAGTCTGCACACCGAGGCAACTGGGGAAGGCCGTGCTTGAGGAATACAACATCCCCTTCGTTTATAATACCGACCACGACATCAACAAGCACGCGTTGTCCCTCATCCCGGAAAAAGTGTGCCGGACCCATAAACTCTTTCCTCTCCGGCTACAGGGCAATTTGCTTGAGATCGTCATGGCGAACCCCTTGGACGCGGATGCGTTGGAGTTGGCGCAGGAAGTTTCTGGCCGCCACGTCAGCGTGGCCTTTTCCCTTCCCGAGGTCATCGACACCCTGATCGCAAAGTACTACGCCAACCGTTCCGTCCCCCATAAGACCATCAATAACGCCGTCCGCAGGGACGCCCCCATCATTCCCGTCTTGATGGAACCCGCCCCCGCCGGCAAGGAAAAAATTCTGTTGGCCGACGATAACAACGCCATGCGTTTGCTCTTAAGGATGGTTCTGGAAAAGCGGGGGTTCGCGGTGGAGGAAGCGGAAAACGGGGAAACGGCGTTGGAGAAAGCGGCCAGCATCCGGCCCGACTTGATCATCCTGGATTTGAACATGCCCCGGTTAAACGGACGGGACGTCCTGAAACACCTTCAACAAAAGTCTCCCGTCTGTCCCGTCATCGTCCTGACCAGCGACTCCGACGAAGCGGTCCATGAGGAAATGCTGACCCTGGGCGCGGACGATTTTTTGGTCAAGCCCTTCAAACCCAACTTGCTGCTTTCCCGCATCAAAACCACCCTCCGCAGAACCGAAAAATAACCTTCTATTTTCCGACGATGCGTGAGAGCCGCGTACGGGCGTCCAGCCGGCGGCGGGACCATCGGTAAACTGTTTGGGATTTTTCGCTCATGCTCCAGATGCTCCGGTCCATGACGCGCAGCGCGGTCAGCGGATTGCCGGCCTTTTCATGGACCGGCAGGCGGTACTCGCCCTTCACCAATACCTGCGGGGCCACCACGAAGCGGCGCAGCCGCTGGACAGCGGAGTCATACCCCCAGAATTCCCCGTTCAAATAATCCAAAGCAGCGAGACGCCAGCCGGGCGGCAAGGCGACCTCCCGGTCGGGGTGTTCGTTGTTCTGCCCGTCGTAGCGACGAAGGATTTGTTTCGATTGGTCCAAGACCCAGACGCCCTGGCCGTCCCACGCCAAATCAACGGGCACCTGCTGGGGCAACGCCCAGAAACGGAATGACGCGAAGGGCGGAAGGCTTTGGTGCTCGCCCAGGCGGTTGCTCCAGGAATCGAGGCTCCAAAGCCGGTCTCCGGCCAGCGTGATTGCCACCGGATGCTCGTCCGCGGACGGCGCGCCAGCGAAAAGAACCTCCGCCGGTTTGGCCTGGGCCGTCTGCAAAATTTGCCCGCTCATCCAGTCCGAAAACCACAGCTTGTCGCCGCGCACGGCCAGGCCGGACGCGTGCGCCGTGGGCATGGCGAACTCGACCGGACCGGAGAACGCCCAGTTCACCCAAAGCGAGGCGGCGACCATGAAAGAAGCCACCGCGCCGCCCGTGATGAGCGCGCGGGGCGTTTTCCAGGCGGCCAGGACCGGCGTCAGGTCGAGAGGGACGCGTTTGGCCTTGGGCCTTTCGGCCTCGGGGATGGACCAGGACACCCGCCGCAGATGCTCGATGGTCCGGTCCACCTTCTGGCTCATTTCCCGCTTGGCTTCCTGCTCCGCCGTAAATTGTTTCAGCCACGTCTCGCGCTCCCGCCGCAGGTGGTCCTCCCAGCCGCGCATCTCGTCCATCCAGCGCTCGCGGGACGACCGTTCCTTCTCCCAAAGTTCGCGCCAGTGGGCACGCTCCGTCTCCCAGGCCTCCTTCAGGGAGCCGATCTCCTGCATCAGGCGCCCGGCCTCGTCCCGGGACATCTTCAATTCCATTTCCATTTGATCGCGGTCGTGCGACAGCTGCGCGATCTCCTTGTGGGCGGAATCCATGAGGTGCTGGAGGTTGTCGGCCTCGGCGCGGGCGGATTCAAACTGATGCTGCGCTTTCTGGACGGATTCCTCCGCGGCGAGGGTCTCTTTCTTCCGGTCCGACTCCAGTTGGACCCGTTCTTCCTGCGACTTCCGCAGATCCTCCTGCCGCTGCGCCTGCAGTTCGCGGAGCTGCGCGTGGACCTGCGTCAAGTCCTGATCGCGCTTTTCCAGGGCCTGGCGCCAGAACTCTTCCAGCTCGTGCCACCGCGCCTCGGCTTTCTTGTGGCGCTCTATGTCCTTTTGCCGGGCCTCTTCCAGGTTATGGATTTGTTCCAGATAAATCTGGATCTCATTTTGAAAACCTTCCATTTGGCCGCGCAGTTGGGATTCCCATTCCCGGCGCCCCACCGTTTCCAGTTCATCGATGGTCTGCTGCTCGCTGCGCTGCCGGTTCCACTCTTCCTTCAGGCCCGCCAGCTGCGTTTCCACCTGCGCTTTTTCGCTCCGAAGGGAGCGGATCAGTTGGTCTCGTTCTTCGAGGACCTTGCTCCAGTCCTGTTTCTCCCTCAGGAAACGGCGCCGCCATTGCTCCAAAGTGTCCTGCAAAAGGTCGCGCTCGGCCGAAACGAAATCCCCCGCCAGGCCGCCCTTCGACTTGGGATCGGCCCCGGCGGCTTGGACTTTCCGCCAAACTTCATCCAGCAAGCGGTCGATGCGTTCGGGTTCTTTCATCGCGCCATCCCCCGCGGGATCAGGAGCCATTGTCCCGGCTCAAGCAGACCTTTTAAGATCACGTTCTGGTTCGCCTCATAGATCTCCTGCCACCGCGCCGGGTCGCCGTACATTTCCTTCGCCAGAGCGGGAAGCGTATCTCCCGTCTTCACGCGGTACACCACGGCCGCCGCGGGAGAAACCGGAGCGGGCGATCCCTTCGCAGGATGGACTACGGTTTTCTCCGGAACGGAAATAATTTCCTCCACAGGAATCTCCGCATCCAAAATTTCCGGCGACTCATCCAAAAGTTTTTCCAGGGCGCGGACCGTCGACTCCTTCGCCGCCGGTGCATCGGGTTTTTGTTCCTCACGTTTTTCCGCAACCGGTTTTTCCACCGGCGCTTCCGACCTCTGCGCCGGAATTTCGAAAGCGTTGGGCTGGATGGCTGTTTTTCCCGAACCCGCCAGGATGCGCCGCCGCGCGCTGACCGGCGTCACGACCGCTTCGCGCGCCGGGGCAGGCGCCGGAACCATCATGACGTCCTTCCTCTCCGGCCGCGTCTCTTCGCGGGGAACGAAAACTTTCTCGCGAACCGGTTCCGCCGCAGGAGGCGCCGCTTCGGACGCTTTGCCGCGCAAAGCCACCAGACGCTTCGTCGCTTCGGCCCGGCGCGGATCGTTGGACGTCATCTTCCACAACAAGAGATTGAGAGCCGCCCGTTGATGGGAAGGCTCCGGAAACTTGGACAGGATCTCATCCACGGACGCGGACGGATCGAAACTGCTCAGGGTGATATCCTCGGGCCGGAGCGGCTTCGCCTCAACGGGTTCCGGCTTGACTGCAACGGCGACGGCTTCCGCCGGCTCGATTTCCTCGACCGCGGCCATCGGCTCCTCCGGCGGGACGGGAACCATGGTTTTCTTTTCGAGAGCTTCCTGTTGCTTGTCTTTTTTTCGCTGCGACTTAAGCTCTTCTTGCCGGCGGCGGATGACATCCCCGCGCCAGCCTTTAAATAATTTCAGATCGCGGCGAAGCGCGGCCTCTTCGTCGCGCGCGTTCCGCTTCAAATCCTGGGCCTCCTTCAAATCCCGCTCACGGCCTTTCAGAGCGCTGTTCAATTCCACCAAACGGGTTTGGATCCTCTCGGTTTCCGACTTCTCCGCCGCGACGATTTTCTGCCAATGGGCCTTGTTCTCGTTGGCCTTCTTCAGTTGGGACAGAAGATCGGACGTCCTCCCCCCCTCCAGCTTCGCCATCAAACGGTTGCGCTCTTCATCCAACACGGTGATATGGACCGACGCGGACAGCGCCCGCCCCTCGCGGCGGCTCAGTTCTTCCGTCAAGGATTTCTTCTCCGCCGCCAGCTTATCGCCTTCCCGGTCCTTCCCCTTCGCCGATTCCGCGGCGCGCCGGTTTTTTCGGGCTTGTTCCAAACGACCCTTCAATGCCTGTTCCACGGCCATTGGCTCGGCCTCGGCCCCGAGAAGCTTTTCCGCGTCCTGCCTCACTTCGCTCCAATGGTCTTCCATCGGCTCCAAAATGGAAAGCCGCGCGCTCACCAGCATCACCCTCACGTGGTCGCCCGATTCTTCCGCGCCGGGCAACGCCGCTTTCAGAAAGTTCGCTTCGTCCGCCGGCGTTTCCTCTCCGTCGAACATATCCGCGGCGCCCTGGTCCGATTCTTCCGCGGCGCCATCGAGATACGTCGCCGTCGGTTCGGGCTCCGCCGCCGCGGCCGCATTTTCATCCGTCGTTTTTTGATTGTCGGAAAGGTTTTCAGGGGGCGCCGGCTCGTAGGATTTATCGATCCAGCCCGAATCCGGAAAGACCGTGTTTTTCTTGGGCAGCAGGGAACAGGACGGTAGGACCAAAGCCAAAGTCAGGAAAGTGACATCAAAAACGCGTGTCTTGACCACCCGCATAAGGCGTCTCCTGGGGCATGGCCGGTTTCAGCGGTTCGGGAAGGGACGCCTCGTTGGCCTTGTCCTCCCGGCGCGCCACGGGAAGCAACACACGGAACGTGGCGCCCTTGTCCGGCCCCTGGCTGTCGGCCACGATTTCCCCTTCGTGCGTCCGCACGATGCCCATGGACACGGACAGACCGAGCCCCGTCCCCTTGCCGATTTCCTTCGTCGTGAAAAACGGCTCGAACACATGCTTGAGATATTCCGGGTGGATGCCGCAACCCGTGTCCGTGATCGCCACTTCCACCGCATCCACCGGGGCGAAGCCCTCGGGCGGCTGAAAAGTCACTTTGCGGGAAACCACGGTAATGGACCCGCCCTGCGGCATGGCCTGCTGCGCGTTGGAGATGATGTTCAGGAAAACCTGTTGGAGTTGCGGCCCGTTTCCGGGGATGGGGGGCAGATTGGGGTCCAGTTTTTTTTCCACCTTGACCAGCTTGCTTTGAAGGTCCGGCTCGCAAAGCTCCAGGGTGGCGCCGATTACCTCGTTGATGTTGACGGGCGCGAACTGGGTCTCCTTCTGGCGGGAAAAATCCAGCAGCGAGCGGACAATGCGTTTGCAGCGGATGGCGGCCCGTTCGATCTTTTCCACGTTGGCGCGGGCCGAACTGTCCGCGGGAAGTTTTTCCAACAGCAGTTGGGCCTGGCCCAGGACGCCGGTCAGGGGGTTGTTGATCTCGTGGGCCACGCCGCCGGCCAACTGTCCGACCGCGCTCATGCGGTGCATGTGGACCACCTGGTCTTCCAGCTTTTTGATGTTCCCCGCCATCTCATTGAACGATCTCGCCAGCACGCCCAATTCGTTGTTCGACTTGAGGGCGATCCGATGGTCCCAGTCGCCCTTGCCGATGATCTCGGTGCCTTCCTGGAGAATCCGCAAGGATTTCGTCAGTGAACGGAAAGTCCCGATCGCGAAGAGCAGCCCGATGAGCGCGCCGAAAATGGCCAAATACAATCCCCAGCGGATTCCCTGGTCGACCAAACGCCGGATATGCTGTTGTGATTTTTGCAGCTCTTCAGTGATCTGGCTTTCGGTCTGTGTGACGGTCTCAAAGAGGACGGCGACCTTCGGCAGTAAAACATCTGTCGCCTGGGCCATGGCCTGGGAAGTGTCGGTCGCATAAATGGCGATGATCTCGTGGGCTGACTTGAGGAAATCGTCATAAAGCTCTTTTAGGCGGGTCATCTGGACGATGGGGCTTCCGGAGGTTTCGATCTCCTTCAGCCGCGTGTTGAGGATCAGTCCGTATTCTTCGAAGTGGTCCAATTCCTGGGAGGCGCCGACCAAAAAATAACTGTCGAGGGCGGATTTTTGCCGGGTGAGGAGAACCTGGAGGCTCCGGACCTTCGCGACTTTGTCCATGTCGTCGAGGGAGACGGAAAATATATGGACGATCTGGGATCCCCCCCAAAACACCAAAAAGATCAAGGTGAGGATGATCCCTGCCATCACCGCGCAGAATAGTCCGAGCTGGGTGCGAAGATTCACATAGGTAGTCTAATGGAAGTCGTTGCGAGTTTCCAGCCTGTTTTTGAATTATTTTAGCGGCTTTGCCGGCGCAGGTCCGACAGTTCCTGCTCCATAAGGGACGTGTCCACGCCAAAGGGCTTGTATTTCTTAATGATGCGGTCCAGCAGGATCATGCGCTCATCGGTGCTTGTGCCTTGCTGCACGATCTTGCGGTAATACCCCGTCGCCAGCTTATAATCGTCGGCCACGCGGCTGACTTCGTTCTGCAGCTTGGCGAGTTCGGCGGCGATGCTGCCCATGTCGATGCTGGTCCGTTGATAGGTGTTCAATATCTGTTTGAGCGTCGCGATCCGCTCGGCGATCGGCGCGCCGCTCTTGACTTGGTAGGCGAAGTATTTCAAGGCCTCCGTATAGGCCGCCAGGACGCCGGGCGGGATGGGCGCGCGTTTCTGGGGCGGACTCTTTTTCATCTCCGCCGCGGAGCCCGGCACGGGAACGCCCAGAGAGTGGGTCGGCATGGACTGCGGCGCCTCCATCTCCATCGGGGGCGGTTCCACGGGGGCCCGCGCCATCAGTTCTTCAAGTTTCTTCTTCAGGCGCGCCACTTCGGCCTCGGCCCGGACGCGGCCCTTGTGCTCCAGTTCCAAGCGCTCTTCCAGCGGATCCTTTTGCGGCCGGCCGAAACGGAACGTCAGGGAGACCAGGTGTGTGCCGTTCGTGTCCACGCCCTTGAGCGGGTAATTCAAAGCATAGTCGAACTGGAACCCGTCCATCCGATAGCCCGCCCCCGCGGACAAACCGCTGTACGCGCGGCTGCCCAGGCCGAACCCTGCGCGCACGCCCAAGCCGTTGTTGAACCAGCGCTCGCCGCCGCCGCTGAGCCGGTGGTCCTGCGAACCGCCGAATTTCGACATCGTTTCCTCGAGGGCGAAGGAAGTGCTGCGGACTTTTCGTCCGATCCCCAGGCTAAAGGCCGCGGGCACTTTGTCGTTTCCGGCGAGCCCGACGTTGGGCTGGTTGGCGTTCTTGATCGCAAAGCCCATCCGATAATAATTCGAGAACGTATATTGCGCGCCCAAATCCAAACCGACCGTGGTTTTCGACCGTCCGGAATTGAAGACTGGGTCCTTGCGGCCCGATGCATTGCCGGAGTTGATGTCGATGGCGTTGTCCGTATAGGCGTCGGAACCGAACCCGCGCCGGAGGAGCTTCAGCGACGCGCCGTAGTTCAATTGGTCGCGCCAGACCCGGGCGTAGGAAACGCCCAGCGTGTCTTCCGAATAAAGCCCGGCCAGGGACAAGTTGATGTAGTTCACGCCGAGGCTGCCGCGGTCATCCTTCAGCGGCTGCGCGTATCCAACGAAGGAACGGCTGATCTGCGATTTGTCGCTCAAGCCCATGAACAGCCGGCTGTAGGTGGACGCCACTTCCGGCCGGCGCACGCGGACAAGTCCCGCGGGGTTGTAGTACAGCGCGGAAGCGTCGTCGACGGTGGCCACGACCGCGTCCGACATGCCGGCGCTGCGGGCCGTCACCGAGTTCTGCTCAAAGGAGGCGTTCACTTCCGCCGGAACAAGCAGACGGGTCAATGCATAGAGGAGCGCGGCCGCGGCATACCGCGGCTTGAGCCCGCCGATGAACGTCCGCATGTCGAACATCATCCCGGGCCTCATTGCGCCACCACCACGGTGCCGGAGACGGCCTCGCCGCCGACGCTCACTCTATAGATATACACGCCGCCCGGAACGCGGGAGCCGCTGCGTTTGCCGTCCCACTCCAGGGAAGAATCCGGGTTGGCGCCGCGCGCCATGTCCGCGACCTTGGCGCCCGAGATGTCGAAGATTTCCCCTGAGATCGGCACCAAGGCGGGGTTGTCCAGGTCAAAGACGACTTTGTCGTTCCAGCCGTCGCCGTTGGGAGAGAATATCCGCGGGTAGACCCGCACCAGCGACGCCGGTCCCACGCGCAGGGCCTGGCGGATCTGATATCGGCCGACGCGCAGCGTCCGGATCGAAAGCATTTGAGCGCCCATGTCGACGGTGCCGCCGACCTTGGTCCATTCCACACCGTTGAACCAGAACAGCGCCAAGTTGTTTTCGGCCTGGCTGGCGGTGAGAGGCGCCTGGGCGCTCGCGCCGGCCGGGGCGTTCGCCGCCACCTGTCCGTTTTCCACGTCGTAGTGCATGAGGACATGGGCGTCCGGCGTCTGGAAAGCGAAGCTTGAAACGGCTTCTCCCGTGGTCACGTCGTAGGCTTCGTAGCGCAGGCTCTTGATGACGCGCCCCTGCTCTTCAGACGGCACGGAAACCAACCGGATGGAAAGATTTTCGCCTGTTTTGTTGCCTTCGCTGAGGAGTTCGAGGGCGGAACCCGTGGCGGGCATCACCAGGCGGCTCTCGTTGTCGCTGCCCAAAGCCAGGACATTCAGGATCGACCCGTCGCCTTTCGCCTCGACGATCAGAGAATCCGCCGACTCGTTGCCGGCAAGGTCGATGGTGCGCAGGCGATAGTAGAAGACGTCGTCGGGTCCGAGAGTATCGGTCGTGACGAAGGCATCGAGGTCCGTCACGGACAGGGCCGGGCTGCTGGCATCCATCACCATGTCCCGGGATTTATAAACGCGATAGGCCAGCGGCGCCGGATCGTCGAAAGCGGTACCGTCTGCGTTCACCGCCGGCTGTCTCCAGTGGATGGTGATCCGTCCCTGCGTCCCGACGCTCTGCCATTCAGCCCAGATGCCGTGGGGCGGGGCCGGCGAGAGGGTGTCGGTCACGTTCAACGTGTGGAACGAGACCGTGGAGTCGAAGACGGTGGTCACGTTCGCCGCGTTGTTGGCCCGAACGCGCGCGAAATAAGTCGTGTTATACAAAAGCCCCGACAGAACGGCCGTCGTGGTCAACGAGACTCCGCCCGACGAGAAGGTCGAGAAGTTCTGGTCGGTCGAATACTGGATTTGATACTGGGTCGGGTTCGGGTTCCCGTTGGCGTCCCAGCCCAAAACAACGCTCCGGGTGCCGACGTCGATGACGTACGTTCCCGTCGGAGGGTTCGCCAGCGTGTAATACAGGGCCGCGGCGCTGAAGGAACTCGCCGTGGCGTTGAAGGCCTCGCCGTATCGGACGTAGGCCGTGTTGGGAGTAAGCCCCGTTTCGAGGTAGTTGGTCGTTCCACCCGTACCGGCCATGTCGAATATCAGATTCGGCGTCAACCGTGAGCCGGTGTTCGCGGCACTGTTGATGTAGAGCGCCGTTTCCGAGTTCGAATTGTCCGTCAACACCCAGCGGATCGTTGAAGTCGTCACCGATGGAACATCCACGGTCAGCGTTGGCGCGTTCGGGACCAATCCGGCGATAACGGAGAACAGATTGGACGAAGCGCTTTCCAAGGCGTTCCCCACATAAGAGGGCGCGCCTTTGTCGATGGCCGTCACGATGAAGTAATACTGCGTGCCGTTGGTCAGGCCGCCGACGACCGTGTTGACGCTGACGGAGTCGACGTCCACCATGAAGTTGGTGAACGATCTCGGCGCCGGGTTGGTGCCGACGTACACGCGGTAGAAGTCCAGATCGGACGCGGCTACCGCGTTCCAGGAGACAGATACCTGTCCGTCGCCTGCCGTACCGGTCAAACCCGTGGGGGACGTGGGAACTTCGTCCGGCACCACGGCCGTCGCTTGGAGGGCGGGCGATGAGGCGTTGTCGTCTATCGGGGATTCGTTGGGGATTTCATCCTCGCTCTTGATGGCGAACCACAGGGTGGCTCCGGGTTCAAGCGAGTTCAGCAGTTGGCTTTGCGCGCTTCCCGGCAACTGAGGGGCCGGTTCACCCGCAACGTTGATGGCATTGTTCCACCACGTTGTCGTGCTGGCGACGCTCTGCACGCTGAAGGTAGCATAGCGCACGACGTATAGCGTCGCCGGCGTGCTGGAAGGCGGGCCCATGTTGTCCTCGGAGGGAGCCGTCCAGTCGAGGAGGACCTGGCCTTCCGTTCCGTTCGTGGATGCGGAAAGGTCGGTGATCGGTTCCGGCGGGAGGTTGTCACCCATCGTGAAGGTGATCGACAGGCCGTCCGTGGTGGCCGCCCTGGCGGTTTGAGGCATAAACGAAATCATCCCTTGGATCGTCATGATGAAGCTGACGATCGTCAGGATTCTCCGTTTAATGATGGCCTCAAACTGTTTCATTCTTTTCCTCTCGCTTTATTCTTTCACCGACACGAACACCCGCGTGTACACTTCCAGATCCATTCCGTCCACAACCCCCGCCTGCACGAGGAACGCGTACTTTTTTCCTTTGTGCGCCGGATCGGGGGGCACGGTGATGAACAGCTTCCCCTGCCCGATGGCACTTCCCTCCACCGTCACTTTTTCCTCCGCGAACGTGACCCATGACGGGTCGGGGGCGGGTTCATAACCTTCCGGCAACTTGAAGCGCTCGTCCCAGCTTTTGGGCATGAGGCGCAATGACAGCTTGTTGTCCGCGAAGTTCGCCACCTTGATGGCCTTACCCGTCGACTCTTTCACGTCCATCTTCTTTCCCTGGGGGACGTCGTTGACATAGATGTCTTCCGGCGTCATTTGGAAGTCCAGGGTCATCATGTACTTCTTGATCTTCTCGGCCTTCAGGCTTTCCGGTCCGGGCCCCGTCGAGAAACGGAGCCGTCCCATCACTCCCACGCCCAACTGGTATTTCTGCCCTGTGTGCGCCCAGATATTGGCCTGGTAGTGCCGGCCGGCGTACTTGGGGTCGTTGGGAACCGAGAGGATGATGTCGCAGAAGCCGTTCTTCTTCGGGTCGATGGTCATGCGGTCGGGAATCACCTTCACCCAGGTCGGATCGGGAATGGCCTCATAGCCTTCCTTGAGCCCATCCTTTTTGGGAATGGTTATCTCGATCACGACCTCCGTAGTGGCGTCGCCGGTGTTGGTGATGATGAATGGGACCTGCCGGAGCTCCCGCAGGTTGTACGTCGCTCCCAGTTCCACGTTTTCCACCACCACCTCACCGAACTTCGAGCCCAGCCCGATCTTCGCCCACGACGGGTCAACCGATCCCGCCAGCAGGACAAAGACCAGGCCGGGCGCCGTCAACGAACGGATTCGTCCGCCGACAACCGCCAGACCCGAAAGAAGCTTTTGAAGGTCCGTCTTTTTCATGATCCCTCCAGCTTAGTTCGGCGCCTGTGCGGTCAGCAGGATGAACAACGTTTTTGCCGCCGTGTTCGTGGTGGAAGCCGGCGTATGCATGCGGAACCACAAATGCGCCTTGGTTCCCACAGGAATATCGTCGGCGTTATACGACGGCGTAGCGTCTTCGAACTTGACAGTATCGCCTACTTGCTGTGATCCAGAGACGATCCGGTCGTTGGTGTCATCGAAGTTACCGCCGGATTTCGCGGGGATCGTCGTGATCGCGGTGCTGGTAAACAACGCCCAGGCCTGCAACGTGTCCAAGGCATTGCTCGAACCCAGCGTCCATCCGCCGCTCATCGTCGCGTCCATCTGCAGTTCCGTGGTCGCCAGGGAGCTGTTGATGGTGACCGTCGCGGGAAGGACCACGTTGTAGTCCGTGTCCACCGCAGCGCCGGGGAAGCTCAACGTGACGTTCGTGGTATCGATGTCAACGTCGTAACCCGCGGTCGGGGTTATGGTGATGGTCAAGCCATCCGTTACGGCGGCCTGAACGCCTATCACGCCCATGGTCAGAGTTACAACCAGGGCGGCCATTACGCTTCTCAGCCATTTCTTCATGGTATTGCCTCCTGTAGATGCATATGTAAAAAATATGAAACAAGCAGCTGACTGCTTATTTGCCTTCGTACTATTCTTGTGTGCGCACCGTTCATTTTTCATGAAATTACTTCTTTATATGCAGATAAAGATCCGTAAAAATCGACCGCGGATTGTTAAGTTCATCCGCTCTAATAGAAAATGCATAGGTTTTGCCAAAATGGGCTCCGGCCGGGACATCGGCGAACATCGCAATTTCCTTGGAACCACCGGCCGGCACATCAATGATTTCCGACGATAATTGCAAAAACTCCGGGTTCGGCGTCGCCATTGCGCTGGACAGAATGTCCCCCATGGGACGAACGCTCCGCAGCCTTATTCTCACGGCGCGTTCATTTTCATTCCGTACCATCACCGTTCCAATTTCCGACTTTTTTCCGGCGGCGACAGCCATCCTGGATCCAGGACTCACAACCAATTTCAAATTGAAATCCCTCGCGGAGACATCGGAAACCGCCGGTTTTTCCGCTTCGACTGAAAAGCGCACGTAACTGCGAATGCCGACGGCCATCGGTCCTTCGTCCGAATGCGTCCAAAGCGCCGCCTGGAAGTGTTGTCCTTTCCAACGGTCATCGCGCGGCACGCGAAGGGTAACGCGACCCGACATGGTTTCGCCGGGTTTAAGCCGGAAGCGGGAGGGCGAAACCTTCAGCCAAGAGGTGTCCGGAATGGGCCGATATCCCGGCTTTAGGAAAGATATATCCGGGATTTGCTTTTCGACGTTGAGCGAAAGCACGGTCTTTCCCTGGTTGGTGACGGAAAATTTCTGTGAATTGATTTGCCCAATCTGATAAGTCCGGCCCATGGAAATATTCTGCAGGACGACATCCACATAGCGGTTCGTCAATCCGATGTTGGCCACATCGGCGGAAAGAATGGCCGCCGACAAAATAAATCCCGCGGCCGCGGACAGGCATCCGCCGCCAAATTTCACCCGCGATTTTTGCTCCTTCACCCGCAATGCCATCCGCGTCATCCTCTTCATGGATTCGCCGTCACCGTCACTTGGATGCTCTGCTGGTTCACAGTGCTGGTGACCGGCGGCGTTTCCAGCATGAACCAAACGTTCCGGGTCCCGCTGACCGGCACGCCCGCGCCCGTGTATATCCCATCAATGGAGAAGGTTGTTCCGGTGGCCAAGGCCTCGGTCGTGATCATGCGGTCTTCGAAACCTAGGTCAGCAGAAAAAGTGGTGGAGCTCGGTTGGGTCGCTTGGAACGCCGCGCTGAGGCGGACGACGTCCTGCGCTTGCGAGTCGCGCGTCAGGGTCCAAGGACTGCCGGAAGTGGTCGTCGCCGCGCGCAAAGACCAGTTGCTGGCGACGGTTCCCGTGTTGGCGACCTGGATCGTGGCGGTGGAAACAACAGCGGAGGACATGGAGATGCTTCCGAAATCATAAAACTTCGGAGCGCCGCTGGTGTTGTTGATCGTGACGCCCAGAACATAGACCTGAGCCCAATCCGAAGCGGCGGTCGAAAGATAGGACTGATTCTTGTCCTGATCGCGTGCCACCACAGCCACGTAATACGTCGTGCCGGCCTCCAATCCGGTCAAAACGTAGGACTCCACGCCGGCGGGCGCTTGAGGAGAGATCGACTGGCCGAAGGTCGTGGCCGTGTTTTCAAAATAGTGCATATTGGGAATGGTGTTCGGGAAGGTGGAATATTTGATGACGTAACTCGAAGCGGTGCGCCGGTTACCGTCGGCCCCCGGAGCGTTCCAGGTGAGATTCAATTCCCCGGCGTTTGTGCCCGGATCCGGAGCCAGCGTCGTGATCGTGCCGGGCTGGAAATAAATTTTCATCAAACCGTCGGCCACCCTTTTTGTGGCGCTGCTCATAACGCCGGTCCCGTTTTCCGACACCGAACCGCGCAGGCGATAGAAGGTCGAGGCCATCGGTTGATCGCTGACGCCGCCTCCGGCGTTGATCGATGTTTTTGTGATCCGCCGATTCGTACTCGACATTTCAAGCGCTTGAATAGACAAATTAAACGACGAGATCGCGTAGACGCAAAACGACCCTATTAAGATCGCGCGGATAATAAATAATCCGCGACCATTAATTGGTTGCGAGCGATTCACTTTCGTCATAAGACCCTCGTCTTGCCCTGCTGGATCCATGTAAAACCAAAACATGCTGCAGACTTCTTATTTTTTAGCGCACCCTGCTTTATGTTATTTCCTTCCCATTTAAATAATTACTGCCCCCGAAAAATTCCCCGCCACAATCAAATTCTTTACGGCTCGTACACCGCGGACTGAGAGTAAACACTCCAGGAACTCGAACCATTGGCAATCAACGTTATGTAGTGATATTGCGATGAAAGGGTTTTGGATGTCGCACCGTCAATCGTGTCAGATCCCGCCCTGGAAATGGTCACGACGTTGGCCGTACTATCCGTTTTTTTGATGTAGACCATCATGCCCGCATTGGCGGCCGACGGCAACGTGACGGTAAAGCCACCGCCAGTCGCATCGGCAAATATGCCGTAATCCGATGCCGTCATGGTATAAGTGCCACTTTTGCTTTGAACTCCGACCGCAAGGCTACCGTTCACTTGCAGATTGGTATTGGGGGCGGTCGTCCCCACTCCCACCTTTCCCCCGGTCGTGACCGTTAGATAATATTGGCTCGCTCCATCTCCGACACCATGATTCACCGTGATTCCCATTACTGAGTCGGTTACCATTCCAATGTTGGTCCAGTTGGACGCGCCTGTTCCTGTCTTTCCCCGACGCAGGATGATTCCGCGTCCATAGTTGCCGCCGGATGCCGTGTCACCCACGGACATGTCAATGTACGGGCTCGTTGTTTCAGCACCCGATATCAAAAGGTTATTTGCGCCAACTTCGAGGTTCCCCGATACGTCCAGTCCTGTAACCGTCACGGACGACTGGACGGTGAGTTGCCCCGTAATGAGTTTTCCGGCCGTCGATGTCTCCGGCTTATACGCCGTCACCGTTTGAGTTGTCGCCAAAACCATATCGCCTGAACCCGCCGCGGCCGTCGTTTGAACCGTGCCGTCAGGGAACACCAGCGGCACTTTCAAATTCACGCTCGTCCCCAGCACGCTGAACACGTTCACCGGACCCGTGCTCACCGTAAAGATCGATCCGATCACTCCCGCCGCCGTCGATATGTGAAGCAAAGATGCCGGCGACGAATTGTTGATACCCATCCGTCCGTTCGCTTGCACGCGATAAAGTTCAGTTGCACCCCCATTGGTCAGCAGAGTAAAAACTTCGTTGGAGTCAGTATTATCATTGTCCATCCGGTATGAGATATTGTTATAGGACGTCATGGCGAGTCCGCCGATGGCGTCATCGAACTTTATCTCGCTCACGCCGTTCCCGTAATTGCCGATAATGCTGTTGCCGCCCGACACGCTGGGATTACCCAAGTAAAGCGTCCCGTAAATTTCCGCTTTGCCGCGCGGAGAGGCGGTGCCGAACCCGACCGCGCCGGTGCTGCTGACGCGCATCAATTCCTGACTGGCCAGCGTGCCGGAACTGAGGACCAAGGCCGGTATGCCGGCGCTCGCCACGACTTCCAGGCGGCCCTGTGGGTCCACTCTACCGATGCCGACCGCGCCTGTCGGCATCAGCGCCAAATCTCCGATGTCCGTCGAAATCTTTCCATCCGTTCCATCATGTGTCAAATCCATGTAGGTGCTCCAGGAATTTGATGCCTTCCCATGGATGCGGACAATAGAATCATTGGCGCGCACGGCGCTGAAACTGGACATGAATTGAAAGTATTGAGAAGCATGATCATCGCCGGAAAAGAGAGCGATTGAATTGTTGTGGAATTTTATTCCGTTGCGAGTCGCGGAATCCTGCACCGGCGTTCGGAAGTTTAACCAGCCATAATTGCCGATCAACTGGTCCCCATTCACGGTCAAGGTGCCTCCAGATAAGGTCAATTGCCCCGTCATCGTGTCGCCGCCCACGTCCACATACGCCGCGTCGTGGTTGTGCCCCGACGTCGCGAAGGCCGCCGAGCTCTGACCGTCCAGCAAGTCCGCGTCCAGCCCGGACCCCGCGCCGTCATCGTCCCCAATTTCAGACAAAGTCGCCCCGTCCTGGATCATCCCCGCCGAAATCGAAAGCGCCTGCCCTTCGTTCACGTACGTCGAATCCAGATTCGCCGCCGTCGCCGCCGCCGTCACCTGCGCCGTCCCGTCAGGAAAATACAGCGGCACTTTCAACGCCACGCTAGTTCCGTTCACCCTGAGCAAATCAACCGGGCCCGTGCTCACAGCGAACATTCCCCCACTAAATCCGGCGCCACTGCTGACGTGCAAGCGATAAGTCGGGCTCGTCGTTCCAACTCCCATCTGGCTTAACGAGTTGATCGCCATCGCATACTCTCCCGTCCCCGCGGGGTTCAGCCAATTGTAAATCTTCAACTTGTCTCCGTCCGAACCGTCGCTCACGATTTGCCAGGTGTTCCCGCCCGATCGCTGAAGCTGAATCCCCGCCTGCTCCGAGCCTCCGTGGTTGACCGTGACCATGGCAAAGGAGACAGCCGACTCCAACAAAAGATCCGACCGAACGTTGGCCTTTGATATGTGCAATGTATTGGTGGGATTGCTCAACCCGATACCCACATACCCGTTCCGCAGCACCGTGAAGCTAGATCCCACGACCTGCATGACCGGAACCCCGTTGGCTAGTCCGGTCCCGTCCACCGTCATGCTGCTGGTGATCACCGCTCCGCCTTGTACATCCAATTTTCGGCTCGGCTGAGTCGTTCCGATCCCCACTCCGCCCGCCCCCGTATACCCAATGCTGTTTCCGTTGGTCGTCCACTGACTGGCCGAAGCCGCCGTCACCTGCGCCGTCCCGTCAGGGAAATACAGCGGCACTTTCAACGCCA
>CAYZXT010000033.1:0-29153 GCA_964482515.1 uncultured Elusimicrobia bacterium
GGGGGACGGCGACGGCCTGTCCATCGGCGGCAACCACCTGATCCACGCCATGCGGCGCAACCTGAACATGAAGATCTGCCTCGTCAACAACCAGATCTACGGCCTGACCAAGGGACAATATTCCCCCACCTCTCAACTGGGCAAAGTGACCAAGTCCAGCCCCTACGGCAGCATCGACTATCCGATCAACGCGCTCTGCCTGGCCATCGCCTCCGAAGCGACGTTCATCGCCCGCACTTTGGACTCGGACCCGCGCCACATGATCTCGGTCTTCGAGAGGGCCATGAAGCACAAGGGGATCAGCTTCATCGAGATCTACCAGAACTGCATCATCTTCAACGACAAGACCTTCGCGCCGGTCACGGGCCGGGACACGCGGGAAGACCGCATGATCTATCTCGAACACGGCAAGCCGCTGGTCTTCGGCAAACTGAAGAACAAGGCCATCGCGGTCCGCGGTCTGAACCCCGAGGTCGTGGAGTTCGACCCGGCGAACCCGCCGGACGAGTTGAAGGGGACGGGCAAGCGGGCGGACGATTCCCATTTCCTGGTCCACAACGAAAACGATCCGAAACCCAACTATCCATACCTCCTCACCCAGCTGACGTATCCGGATTTCCCCGTGCCCTTCGGCGTGTTCCGTTCCATCGAAAGACCGACCTACGACGAAATGCTTGACCACCAGGTGCAGGAAACGACTCAACGCAAGGGCAAGGGCGACCTGAAGGAATTGATTTACGGACGCGACACCTGGACGGTGAAGTAGCCCGCCGCGAGAACGGAGCGACTCCTATGAACAAGAAAATCCTTCCCATGACGCTTTATATCCGGTGCCCGGACTGTGGGTTCGAAAACCCCGAGGGCACCGACCGATGCGAGAAATGTTTCCATTCCCTCATGCAACGGGACATTCCCCACGCCCGGAAGGAAGACGTCATCCGGATGACGCTGCTGAACAAGCCCGTGTCCGAGCTGTTGACAGGGCTTGACCTGCGTGTGTGCAGTCCTTCAGACAGCGTGTCGAAGCTCGCGAAGATGTTCCAAAAGGACAAGAAGAATTACGCGCTGGTCTACGAGAAGAAGAAAATGGTGGGCGTGGTGAGCAACCGCGACATCCTGCTGCGGGCCGCCGGGATCTATAAGGACTTATCTAAGGTCACGGTGGGGCAGATCATGACGAAGAACCCGGGGTTCGTGCGGCCGGAAGACCCCATCGCCTTCGCGGTCAACAAGATGGCCATGGGCGGCCACCGCCACGTGCCGGTGCTGCGCGCCAACGGAACGCCCGTCAGCATCCTGCTGATCAAGGACGTCCTGCGGCACCTCTCGAGGAGCAAGCGCTCCTACTAACTCGTCGTTCCGGCATGTCGTTAGCCGGAACCCATAATGATGAGCAACTATTTAAAAATCAAAAACCGCGCTCACATGGGCGCGGTTTTTTTATCGGTTCAGAAAAAAGTTTATTCCCGGCTTTCCTTCATCGCATACACCAGCAAGTCCGACGCGATCCGCAAATTCTTCAGCACCCCTTCGTTGTAGACCTCCGGCTTGGCTTCCATGGTCACGTCCCGCACGCCGCCGTCGGCCTGGATCTGTCCCTGCACGTCGGACTTCACGACGAAATAGTCCGTTGAAACGACCGGCTGCGCCAACCAGAAGGAGGGCTGCTTTCCGCTCAGGGAGATCTTCCTTCCGCGGTTGAAAGGCTTCTCTTCGACGGAGATCGTGGACGGCGTCACCATCTCGACCCGGCCCGTCACGCGGAACATCGGATCGTAGGGCACGACGGCTTTTTTACCGTCCCTGAAAATCTTCCGGACCGAAGCGAACTGGAGGAAATCCACCCGCAGCGTGACGCGCACCAGGGCCGCGTCGAACTGGTGGACCAGGACGGGCTCCAGGTCGTCCGGCGAATCCTTCCTGGCCGCGTTCAGCGCGCTGCCTCCGGACTCGCTCGAAACGTAATAAAGCGGCATGCCGGCGGGCGAATGGACGACCACTTCTCCTCCCGTCCCGTCGTCCATGTCCTGGAACGTCCGGTGAACGGTCCCGGTGCTGGCCCATTCCGACATTTCCCGGTAGACGTCATTGGCGGACAGCGCGGTGGGCATCACGAGATCGAAACCCTGCTTCACCAAGTGGCCCAGAAAAATCTGGCAGGCCTGGTCCGTGATGGACTGGAACGATTCATGGTCAAGCCCGGAGAGACGCACGCGGAGGTTCTTGGACGCGAAGTCGGGGACCTCGACCCAGGCGTTCCGCTCGGTCACGAACTCCATGCGGAACGCGGACAGGAACACGCGCTTCGTTCCCTTCACTCCCTTGGCGGCTTCGGTCTTCACGTATTTGGACGCGACCTTGGAGGGATAATATTGCCAGGCGATGGGATCGAATTGTTTGGGCGGAGCGGCGGACAGGGGGGCAGCGGCGAGAAGGGCCAAGGCGACGGCCGAAAAGCGGAGTCGAATCATTCCAACCTCTCCGACGGAGAAGCCGAGTCCAGCGCCTCCATCAGCGCGCGGGACTGCGCGCAGGTGTTCAGAAAGATGTCCGGGTTCGCCGCCTTCAGGTCCGCCTGGTGGCCTTCGCCGTCCACCGCCACGGTGATGGCTCCGATGGCGCGGCCGGCCTGGACGTCGAGCACCGTGTCACCGATGACGAACACGTCCCAGGGAGAAATCTTTTTGCCCAGCCGCTCCTCGGCGCGCTTGACGCCGGCGCGAAGCACATCGGCCCGAAGCTCGGCGTCGGAGCCGAAACCGCCGAAAGTGAAATACCGGTTCAGCCGGCCGCGCTCGAGCTTGATCCGGGCCCCCGGCTCCCAATTGCCCGTCCCCAGGGCGAGGAGGACGTCGTTCCGCTTTGACAGCGCCTCCAGCAGCTCGCGCACGCCGTCCAACACGTGGTAGCCGACGCTCCGGACTATTTCGTCGGCGAGAAATTTCAGATATATCTCGCAGACGTCCCGGATGTCCTTCGATTCGGCCGGACGGTCCATTCGGAGCGTGAAAATCTCCCGAACGATCATGGGGTCGACCTTGCCCGCGGGCCGCACGCCGCTCATGGCGTCCTTCAATCCGTAAAGCGCTTCAAAGGCCCGGTCCAGGGCGCGCAGTCCGGCGCCGCCCGTGGACACCAGGGTTCCGTCCAGATCAAACAAAAGTAATTTCATTAGTCCTCTTTCCCTCGGAGGATAAAGTAGCAAAAAGGCCGGGCCTCACCAAGGCCCGGCCTTACTTTGCTCTTATTGAATGGAGGCCATATCGATCCGATCCGGCGGCCTCAGAGATCGTTGGGGGAAACGATCTATGAGGAGTGACCCGTGGGGGAACGTCCCCGGGCGGATCGGATATGGCCGACAATCACTTCGCTTCGATCTCGAAGGGCGTCGGCGCGTCGATGCGCAGGCTGCGGGCCGGCGTCATTTCCGTGCGGTTCTTGTTGTCCGTCACCGCCATGCGGTAGACGTATTCCCCGGGCCCGACGATCTGGTCGTTGGCGTCCCGAGCGTCCCATTCCAGGGAGCTCGGCGGCGCGTTGAAGCCCTGGAAGCTGCGCACCACGTCGCCCTTGGCGTTGCGGACGCTCAGGATCCAGTTCACGATCCGCTGGCGGTTGCGCACCGCGATCTTGAAGTTGGTCTTGTTCTTCAAGCCGACGGGCGAGAAGACGGCGGGCTTGGCCTTCACGTCCGCCTCGTAGCCGCCGAAATAAAATTTCATGGAAACGCGGCTGATCAGGTCCAGGTCCTGCAGGCCCGCCGCGTAATCGAACTGCATGGTCTTCCAGCGCACGCCCACGCCGCCGGTGAACTCGTGCTGGTCCACGCCGAGACGCAGGAAGACGTTCTGGATGGCGTAGCCCTCCATGCCGAGGTGCCACTTGGGCGCCTGCCGCGCGCCCACGGTCTTTTCCACGTCCAGCGCCGTCAGCAAATGGCCGTCGAAGAACTTCATGGACGCGCCGGTGCGGACGATCATGGGGAAGGTCTCCTTGTCCGACGAGTAGCGGTAAACCGGCCGGACGGCGTTCCTCACCATGGCGCCGACTTTGAACCGCTCGCTCACGCGGTAGAGGGACCCCAGGTCCGCGCCATAGCCGCGCGCGGTCCGTCCGTCGATGGAATGCTCCGCCATCTTCGCCGTGACGCCCAGGTCGAACCGCTCCTTCACCCGGTGCGCGTAAGCCAGGAGGTAGGCCGTTTCGCGGTCGCTGAAAGACCCCACTTCCACGTTATTGGAATCGATGCGCGGCACGTTGCCCGACGCCAGGTTCACGGCGCCGATGCCGAAATGTCCCATGGCGTAAAGCGGCTGGGAGAAGGCCAGATATTGGTAGGCGCCGCCCAGCACCAGGGGCGAATGCTGGAACTCCACCTGGCTGGACCGGTAGGTCGAAAGCCCCGCCGGGTTCCAATAGAGCGAGTCGATGTCGTCCGCCACGCCGGTGTAGGCGCGGCCCATCCCAAGGGGGCGGGACCCCACGCCGTAGTTCAGGAACTCGCCCGGCAAGCCCGCGTCGCGCGCCGCGAGGGCCGCGGAGGGCGGGGCGAAAAGACCCGCCGCTAAAACCAAGGCGATGGCTGTTCGCATATTGTCACGGGTTAAGGGGATCATTTGACCACACCGATCCTTTTCTTGGATTTGATCGATCCGTCAATTTCCAGCAGCACGTAGTACACGCCGGCCGCGGCGAAGGTCCCGTTCTCGTTCCGGCCGTCCCACGCCACGTCGTTGAAGCCGACGCTCGCCGAAACTTCTTTCTGCCACAGCGCCTGGCCGAACTGGTCCAGGATCTTCAGCTTCGCGCTTTTCGGTTCGCTCACGCGGAAGCGCAGGGTCAAAGTCTGTCCCAGCTTCGGGTTGAAGGGACTGGGGAACGGAAAAACTTCCTGGGTCGGGGGGCCGCCGGTGGAAACCTCCGCCGAGCCCGCCGCCACGTTCGTGTCCGAAATGTCCGTGGCGGTGATGGAGCGCGTGGTCTTGGCGCCCGTGATGGTCACGCTGTAGGTCCCGATGCCGTTGACGAGCGATCCGCCGGACGGAAGGTTGATCAGCTCGCCCGAATTCAGCGCGATGGTGTGGTTGGCGGCGACGGGGTTGTACCAGTTGTCCGTCAGCCGCACGGTGATGGTGAACGATTGGTTCGGTTCCTGGAAAGCGGCCATGCCGGTCTTTCCGGTCGTCTTCGCGGGGTCCTTGCCCGGGTCCAGCGTCTCGCCCGGCGCCAGGACGACTAGCCGCCCCGCGCTGTTGGCCGCCACATTGAAGGTCGGGCTGAGGCCGGTGGCGCCGCCGTTGCCGGAGGTCACGCGGAATTGGAGTCCCGTGTCCGCCTTGAAGAAGGTCAGGGGAATGGGACCGGACGCGCCTCCGTAGGTGGTCTGTCCCGATTGGATGGCGAAGGTGGTGGACGGCATGCCGTGTTCCTGGACCACGCCGTTCTTCACCAGCTCGATGGTCATCGTCTCGCCCGTGGCATCGGGCACCTGGTTGCTGTTGATGAAACAGTTGATGAGGACCTGACCGCCCGCGGTGTTGGTGGCGACGCCCGCGGTGAAGTTTTTGTCGGAACTGATGAACAGGACCGTGATCTTATCTATATTGGTCGCGCCGGCCGCGCGCGGCAAGGCAACCCCCGCGGCAAGCAGAAAAGCGACCTGGACGGCGAACCGCGAGGCCCGCCTGAGATTATTCAACGATGATATCGACATGGCGATAGTCCTTTCCGTCCTTCACCGGCTGGCCGTCGACGGTGATCTTCTCTTCCGGGATGTCCAACGCGGCGGAGAGAAAATCCCGGACGGCCTTCGAACGGGACAAAGCGAAACCCTTATCGACGTCGTAGCTCCGGACCGTGATGGGTTTTCCGAAACGGGTCCGGATGAAATCCTTCATCTCGGTCAGGTAGTCCTTCCCTTCCCTGGAAAATTTGGTCGAGGCGCGGCTCTCGAAAATCACTTCGGGCTGGAACGAGGTCGTCTTCCGATGGCGGAACGCGTCGAGCCGGAAGGACTTGCCCGCGAAGCGCTGTGGGTTGCCGGCCTCGTCCATGAAGGAAAAGGAGTAGGAATAGTCGTAACCGACGCGGAGCGTCTGCCCGCCGTTCCCCACGCCGTCCCACGCCAGCTCGCCGGGGACCTTGTCCTTCTTCTTGAGCTCATAAAACGTTTTCCCCTGGGAATCCTTCACGAGGAACGTCCATTCCCCCTTGGCCGATACGTTCTCCGCCTTGAACTGCAGGGTGAGCACCGGCGGCTCGTAGATCCGCGTCATCCACGGGCTGGAGGTCTTGTCGGAAGCGCTTTGCTTGGGAAAAACCACGGGCGGCTGGCTGATGGCCGGCGGCTGGAACTGGCTCATCCAGGAATTGTCGCGGACGACGTCGGGGATATCGCGGTAGACGTTCACCGTCCACGCCACGTCGTCGATCTTGGGATGGGCCTGCAGGCGGTTCTCGCCCTGGATGATCATATCGGAGAGGTTGTCGCCCATGGATTTCCGCGCCTGCGCCGGCGACAGCGCGGCGAGCGAAGCGGCGAGGAAGAGAATCGTTTGGGTCGTCTTTTTCATGGCGCTCTCCTATTGTTTGCGGAACGTGAAGCGGAACGTGGCCACGCCCCACTCGTCTTCCTGGGGCTGGTCGCTGGGCAGCGTGACGAAAATGAACCGCCGCAGGCTCTCGCGGACCAGACCGTCCAGCTCGTTGTATCCCGACGCCCGCTCCAGATACATGGTTTCCTTCACGCGGCCGCGGGGATCCACCCAGATCCGGTACGACACGACCGGCTCGATGCCTTTTTCCTCGGCCCAGCGCGGGTAGGGCGGCAGCTCCAGCTTCAAAATCTTGCGGTACTTCAGAGGTCCTTCCATGGAGAAGGGCCCGTTCTTGTTTCCCCAGCTGTCTTTTTCCAGCGGATTGGGTTTGAGGTTTTCCAAAGTGGCTTTGCGGCCCTCCGTGTTCAGACCGGCGAGCGCTTTCAGTTTTCCCTCGCCCGTTCCCGCCCCGCCGGCCAGGCCCGCTTTCAGCAGCGGCACGCCGAAGGCGCCTTCCTTCTTCCGTATCTCTCCTATATCCTGTGTGCCGAGGGCGATGGGCTGCGACGGGCCGGACTTCACCGAACCCGTGGGAAGGGTCTTCAGCGACGGCGCGCTCGCGTCGCCTTCCGTGCGGCCCGCCAGCGGCGCGAGCGATCCTCTTTTGCTCCCGATCATGCCGATCTCGCCCAGCGCCACGATGGGGCCGGACATGGGCTCCGCCGTCACGACGTTGCCGTTGGGCGTTCCCGTCGGGCTGGAGTAGGGGACCACGTTCGTCATTTCGGGATGGCTGGCGCCCTGCGAAACCTGTCCGGGCGCGCCGAGGATCGATCCGCCGCCCGACTCTCCGCCGCCGCGCGCGATCTCCCGCACTTCCGGCGCTGGTTCCCGCTCCATGAAATTCACTTCCGTCAAAATCGTTTGGAATTCCGGCGGCTTGCTGTGGGAGAACATCAGGAAAAGGATGACGAGGGCCGCGTGGCCGGCCATTGATGCTGAGAACGCTTTACCCCAAGGCTCCTGGTCGACAACGGGACCGCTGAAAGCGAATTGCATGCGCGGGAACATGGTCACATCCCCCTCGGCGTGGTGGCGAAGGCGACGCGGCCGACCTTCGCTTGCTTGGCGGCGCGCATCACTTCCTGCACGTCGCCGTTCAGCACGCGCTCATCGGCGCGGATGAGGACGAAGGAAAATCCGGTTTTCTTCATTTGGAACGAAAGCTCTTCCCGCAATTTTTCCAGCTCCACCGCCACCTCGTTGACTTCGATGCGGCCATCGGCGGACATGCTGACGGTGATGTTCTTCTGGTCCTCGGATTCCGCGGACCGCGCCTGCGGCAGGCTGACGGGCATGAGCGCCTTGGCGAAAAAGGGGCTGGTCACCATGAAGATGAGGACCAAGACGAGGCTCACGTCCACCAGCGGCGTGACGTTGATCCCGTGGAACCCGGATTCTTCTTCCATCTGCGTATCAGCCATGGCTCAGTCCTTCCCGAGCAGCGTGATGTCGACCACGCCGCTCCGCTTGGCCGCGTCCATCACCCAGACCGTCCGGCCGTGCTCCACGTTCTTGTCGGCGGAGAGGAGCAGCCGTTTCTTGGCCGATTGCTCCACCATCCCGCCCAGCACCTGCTCGAAATCCGTTTCCGGCACCGCGCGCTGCGTGCCGCCCTTGTCCCGGATCGACAAACCCTTGGGCGTCAGGCTCACGACGATGTTTTCCTGCGGCGTCGAGAGGCCGTATTTCTTCAGGGTCTGGCGCTTCACGTCGATGCCGTGGATCATGGACAGGGGCATGGTCACCATGAAGATGAGCACCAGCACCAGGCTCACGTCCACCAGAGGCGTGATGTTGATTCCGTGGATGTTGTCCTGCTCGGTCTCGGACATGGGATCCTCTAGCCGTTCGCCGCTTCCTCAGCCACGAAAGCGCGCAGCTTCGCGGCCTTGGGCTGCTTTTCCGTCTTGATGAGCAGCATCATTTCCCGGGACAGGACTTCCATTTCGAAGACGATTCCCCGGACCCTTTTGTTGAAGAAGTTGTACGCCAGAACGGCCGGGATGGCCACGGCCAGACCCGCGGCCGTTCCCCACAACGCCGCCGCCACGCCGCTGGACACCACGTTGGGACCCGCCGCGCCCGAGCCCGCCAGGTTATGGAAGGACTCGATGATGCCGAGTACGGTCGCCAGCAGTCCGATGAAGGGCCCGATGCTGGCCATGGTGCCGAAGTCGGAAAGGCCTTTTTCCAGGCGCTGCTTCTGACGCGTCTGGGTGATGCTGAGGAGCTCGCGCAATTCCCCCTCGTTCAGCTGCCGGTTGTTGACGGCCGCCGCGGCCAGGATCCACAGCGGAGGGTCCGATGCGCGCTGGCCCTTTGATAGAGGTTTCCCTTTCCGGGTTTCGTCCAGGATCTCTTCCGCGTTCGCCCGGATCTTCCGGAAGAATTGGAACCGCACGATGGCGAGCGTCACGCCGTAAATGGACATGACCGCCAGGATCCCCATGATGAGGGCGCCGTACCAGCTTGCAACGCTTTGTTCTATGCCGAAGGTATTCATTTTGTTCCTCCCGATAGGGCGTCGACGCCGACGTCAGGGCATCGCATTGGTTTGCTGCGAAATCGAACTGATGCGGAGCTGGGCCGCCTTCACCCATTCCGCTTTGCCTTCGCTCACCGCGATCTTCTCATAGATCTTCACGGCGTCGTCGAAGCGTTTCTTCTGCTCGTACAAATAGGCGAGCTGGGCCAACCCGGCCAGGCGGAGGTCGCTGGCGGCCGGCTCCATGCCGAGGAGTTTCTGGTATGCCGCGACGGCCTGGTCTTCCCTGCCCGCGGCCTTGTAGCACTCGGCCATGACGTTGATCGCCTGCAGCTGAACGTCCGCCGAGCCCGGGTCCTTCAGGACCTGCGCCAAGTACTTCACCGCCGCGTCGTGGTTCTCGGATTTCTTCGAAAGGACCGCCGCGGCCATCAGCGATTCGCGGACCTGCTCCTTGTTCTTGGAAACCTTGGCGAACTCGCCGTACGACGAAGCCGCGTTGTCGAGCTGCCCTAAATTCTCGAAGCACAGGGCCATGTTGTAATGGAGGTTGGCCCGCACGTCGTCCGCCATTTTCTTCGGCAGGGCCGCGCGGAAGACCTGCACCGCTTCCTGGAATTTTTCCTGGGCGAAGTAGAGCGAGCCGAGGCGGAAGGCGGCGTCCACGGACGTGGACTTCGCCGAGAACTGTTCGAGGATGTGCCGGTATTGGATCATGGCCTTCTCGGGTTCCTTCAGATTCTCATAGGCCTGCCCCAGGCGGTACAGGGCGTCCAGCGCCAGGGCGTCCTTCGGATAGTCCTGCACGAACTGCTCGAACTCCGAGGCGGCGCGGTTCCACTTCTTCTGGTCCACGGCCATCTGCCCGAGCTTGAAGCGCGCGCTCGGCGCATAGGGGCTCTTGGGGAATTTCTCCAGGAACTCCACCAGCTTGTCGGGATCGCCCGCTTCGCCTCGGCGGTAATAGATCATCTCCAGCTGGCTTTGCGCGTCCTTGAAATTGTCCGCGTCCGGATATTTCTTCAGATAGGCGGCGTACACCTTGATGCCCGCCTCGTCGTCCTTGCCGTTGAAATCGGACTGCATCTCCTGCCACATCGCGACCTGCGCGTACTTGGAACCGGGCCAGAGGGTCTGGAAGCGTTTGAAGTAGTTGGCGGCGTCGGCGAACTTGCCGGCCTTGAAATAGAGGTCGCCGATGTTGAGGTAGGCTTCCTGGGCCAGCGGGTGCTCGGGATAGTCCTTGATGCAGCGGTCCCAGGACTCGATGGCGGAGCCGAAGACTTTTTTCTGGTGGTAGGAAACGCCCATCAGGTAACGCGCTTCCGGCGCGCGGCTGTCCTTGGGATTGTCCTTCAGGAAAGCGTCCAGGTGGGAGAGGGCCTTGTTGTAGTCCTTGGCGTTGAAATAGCTCATGGCCGAAACGTAGGCGGCCTGGACCGCCAGGGATTTCTCGGTCTTCTTGTTTTCGATCAGTTCGTCCGCGACGCTCCGCGCCTTGTCGTATTTCTGCGTCTCCACCAGGCAGACGGCCAAGTGCAATTTTGCCGACGGGGACAGAGGATGGTCGGCGAAATCCACCGACACCCGCTCGAAGAACGGGACGGCTTCCTTGAATTTGTCCATCTGGAAATAGGCCTTGCCGATGAAGTAATGCGATTGCCCGCGCCAGTAGGGGCTGACGGAAGAATAGTTGCCGCTGAAAATCTTCAGGGCGGAGTGGGCCGCCGTGGTGAGCTGGTCGGGTTTGTTCGCCTTCGTGTAGGCGATGCCCATCAGCGCCAGGGCCGCTTCGGAGAGAACGCTGTAGGGCGACCGGATCAGCATCTGTTCAAACTGCTGTCCCGCCTCCTCCCATTTGCCCTCCTCGAAGAGCCGCGCGCCCGACAGGAACTGGGCCAGGGGGCGCTGGGAGCTCGACGGAAACTTCTCTTCCAAAGCCTTCAGGCATTGGTCGAAGGATTTCGGCTGTTTCAATTTGATGTGCACCCAGCCCTTCCGGACCAAAGCCGAGGCGGCCAGCGCCGGGAAATCGCTCCGCTCCGACACTTTTTGGAAATAATCCGCCGCGTCCGCCAGGTTTTCCTGCTCGGTGAGGGCGCAGCCTTTCAGGAACCAGGCGTGGACTTTGACTTCGTCCTTCGCGCCTTCGGCCAGGGCCTGGTTCGCCGCGGACAAGGCCTTCGCCGGCTCGCGGGTCAACAGATAACAGGCCGCCAAACGGAGATAGGCGTAGGAACAAAGAGGGCTGGACGGATAGCGATCGATGAACGTTTGGAATTGTGTCGATGAGACGTTGAAGTTTTTCTTCTGGAAAAAGCTTTCCGCCTTCAGGAAGCTGGCGGACTCCGCGTAGGTGCCGGCCCGGTCGACGGTCACTGTCTTGAGCGCGTCCGCCGCGTCGTCGTACAGTTTCAGGGCGAAGAAGGAAAGTCCGCGGTAATAGGCGCCCATGTCTTCGTCGATCCCCTGCAGGACGCGGGTCCCCTCGTTGTATTCCTTCAAATAATAGGAAACGATGCCGAACTTCTCCCGCACGCGGGGGATCCGCGCGAAGTGCGCGTAGCGCCCCGTCAGGTGGTTCCGCTGCTCATCCGCCATGCCCCATTCGCCGGCGCGCATATGCAGCTGTGTCAGCCACTCCATGGCGTCGGGGACCAGGGCGGATTGCGGAAAGCGCTTCACCATGTTGTCCCAGGCGCCCTTGGCGGAATTATAGGCGCCGACATTATAGTAGGACTCGCCGAGCCGGAAGGCGGCGCTGTCGGCCAACTCGTTCTGCGGAAATTCGTTCAGGAATTTTTCGTAGCGGACCGCCGCGGACTTATAGTCTCCCGCCTGGAACATTTCCTCCGCCTGCATATAGCGGATGTTGGCGGTTTTGGGATGCTGGGGATAATTCAGGAGGAATTTCTCCATCAGTTTCTGGGTGGAAGGCGATCCCAAATCCTGCTGGGCGGCCTGGCTGACCTGGCGCCAAAGGGTCTCTTCCTCTGTATGGTCGGAAGGCGGTTTGGCGGCTTGGATGGGCCTTCCGAACCCCAAAAGCCCGATTATTGTTAAGAAAGTTATCGTAGTGTTTTTCATAGTTTTTTTACCGTAAAATTAATCATTTTGTTGTACCTAAGTCTTGTCGCTGAATCCCTATTTGTCAAGGACTTTTACATAAAGGAAAAGAAAATTTACACACTCGACTACGGCCTAAAAATCATACACATAGGAAACCCCCAAACGCCAGACCTCGGGATCCTTCAATCCGGCATGCAAGCTGGTTTCTGAAAAGAAAATATTGATGATCTTCTTCTCCCCGACCTGTCTTCCGATCTGAAAAAGGGCCGTGTGGAGGACCGGAGTGTCAAAGAAATATCTCGGCTCGAATGAATATTGCGCCAGCGCCTTATAGCGACCGGCCTGAACGAAGAGCCGGGATTCGGATTCCCATTTATCGAGCCCGTACCATTTGTAGTGGTGCCGGGTAAGGTCTTCGGATAAGGAAAAGCGGAACTTCGGCCGTAGCACCTCGAAGCCCGTCCGCCCGGTGTAGGATTGCCGGTAGAGCTTGTCCCCCAACGCCCACTGCGACGCCCAGGCGGCGCCCACGTTCACCGAATCGCGCCCCATGTAATGCGTATAGTCGAGGTTGCCGCTCCAGCGCCGGCCGTAGAGGCTGGAATCATAATCCGATCCGTAGAAATTCAGGCTGCCTTTTTTAAAACTGAGGAACTGGCCCACGGTCCAATAATCGTTCCGATAAGAGCTCCCGCCCGTTTTCACGAGCACGTCCGAATCCTCCCGGCGGAACTCTCCGTAAACTTTCCACGCGGGAGTGAACGCGAGGGAGGGAGACATCCGAGTGATGCGCCGGTCCTGGTAGCGGCGGGGATCGCCCAGGGAGCGGTAGTTCTCCCCCGCGTTCTCATAGCTCAGGTCCAGCTTTCCTTTTTTTCCGCCGACCACGCTCCGCAGCCTCCAATCCTTGTCCACCGTCCAGGGGCGGCCGTCCTTATTCTCGCGGAAGTAGCTGACGCCCATGGTCCCCGACAACTGGAGCAACGGGTCCCATTTATAGTTCACGTCCAGGAGGCTGGTGCCGTGCCGTTCTCCCAGGGCCTCCTCGGCCAGGGCCATGGCGCTGTCCGGGTCGGTCGGTATGAAAAAATCCTCTCCGAAGATTTCCTGAAGAAAATCGTCCGTGTAATTGCTGGAGGAAATCCCCCTTACGCGGTTGATGAAATAATATTGGCCCAGCGTAACGCCGAGGCGCTGCCGGTCCGACATCTCCCAATCCACGCCGGTTTCTCCCGAGACCATGTCCTGGACGTATTCCACGGTCTGGCTGAACAGCGCCGTGGACATGAACACGGAAAAATTATTGCGGCCGTACTGGGCCTTGGCCGTCCATTCCGGGTCCGCCGTTTTTTCGCCGTAGGAATCGTTGGAGTGGCTCAGGGAAGCGAAGTTCATCAGTTCATACTGTCCGTTGAGGCTGGCCATTTGGATATATTCGCGGCCGCCGCGGAGCTCCAGTTTCGGGAAACCCCAATGCAGGCTGCCGTTCACGGCGCGGGCGTTGGGCCCGACCTTTTCGAATTCCCCTTTGCCTTCCAGGGGGGCGCCCAGAAAACCGCCCTTGAGGCCCACCAAAGTCCTTCCGCCCAGATGGTCTGTATCCGACGTATCCGGCAAACGCCGCGGCATGTTCGTGAAAAAATCCCGGACGGAATCGTACACTTCTTCGTCCGGCGCGGGGTAAGAAGGCACGGGCGTTTGGTAGTAGGCCGACATTTCTTCGACGCTGAAGCTGAGGGGTTCGGGATGATATCCCATCAACCGGAGGGGCGCCGCTTCCGGCGGTTGGATCCCCTTCAGCCTCCCGTATTGCGCGGGGAGCATGAGGACCTGGCGCTGCCGGTCCCATTGGGCCTCGATGCCGAACACGTCGGACACCGACGCGACGGACAGATAGGGCGAACCTTCCATCAGCACCACGGGATCGTCGAGGAATTTATACCGTTCGTTTCGCTTGTAGATCCAATTTTCGCCCACGCGGACCTGCAGGATGCTGAAGTCCGGCATCACCAGGTTGTAGACGTTGGCCTGGGAAGAATAGAGGACCACGCCGAGGTGCTTGGCCAGGTCCTCGATGGACACCCAGGTTTTTTGGTTTCTCGATTGACGCCGCAGCGAAACGGGTCGGAGCCCCGACGAGCCGCCCTCCGAAGCCGGACCTTTCACTTCGAGGATTTTTTTCTGCAGATGATAGGCGAAGGGCCGGCCGAAGATTTCCGGGAGGACTTCCAACGGCAGCATGAGGTGGGTCCCGATGAAGTAGGCTTCATAGGTGAAAGGTTCATCGCGCCATTTGCCCTTGTTTCCCTTGCGCGTCCGCACCCGTTCGTTTTTCACGTCGAAAGCCTGCGTGTAGGTTGAAAAGCGGATTTCAAGAATGTCTTCTTTAAGCACCGTCGTCAGTCCCAGGGATTTCGCCACGGCGCCCACGTCCACCCAAAGCCCGCCCTTTTTTTCCTGGGCTTCGATCTGGGTTTCGGTTTCGGCGACTTTCAACAGGACCGTTGATTGCGCTTCCAAAGGACCCGGTCCCATAAACAGGAAAGCGAGAAAGACGAAAAAGACCCAGGGAGAGACATTTCGTCTCTCCCCGGGTGTCGTCGTCGATCGAAACATTTGAGCGCGCTGAGGTCCGGCTTACGCGGAAATCAGCGTCCGCATTTCTTGCCTTTGTGCCGGCGGTGATCCCCGCAATGCTTCTTTTGCGGTTTCGGCTTGCAATCTTCTTTGGGCGGCTTCGGTTTGTCGCAATGCGTCGGCTTCGGCTCGCACCGCGGCTTCGGCTTGCAGTTATGATGGCCGGAATTTCCGTGCTCGCATCGCTGCCAGCTGCCGAAGTTGCACCCGATCTCGCGGCCGTGGGCCTTCAGGCGCGCCACGAATTCATGGCGGGGTAGACCCAGGCCTTTCAACTGATCGGCAAAGATCTTAAGCTGCTCGCGGCAGGTTCCCGTCTGATCGTCGTCGTCCGGAGGCGGCGGGGGCGGATCATCATCTCCCGGGGGCGGAGGAGGGGGCGGATCGTCATCTCCCGGGGGCGGCGGCGGAGGCGGATCGTCATCTCCCGGAGGCGGCGGGGGCGGCGTCACGACGTTGCATCCCGCCGACGTCAACGTGTTGTCCATCTCCATCGTCAGCTGCTGAAGCTGCATATCATAGCTTGCCCGGATCGCGCTGATTTCCATGGGATCGGTAGTCTGGCTGAGGGCGGCGTCCGTGTCTCGCTTCAAGGCGAGCATTCTGTCCTGATAGCTCTGGCGGATGTCAGTACAGATGTCCGCGAAAACCAACCCAGAGAAGCAGAACAGGGTTGCTACCAGAAGTAGTGTCTTTTTCATGGCAGGCTCCTTTGCGCATCATTTGACGCTGAGGGCTTCGCACGTTGTCGGACGGAGAATGAGGACTTGGTTGCTCCCTAACGTACCCCCGGAACCCGCCATTTTCAAGTAAATTGTTAAGGATATTTACGTTGTTTTCCGTCGGTAAACAGGAATAGATTGAGTAATCAGTAGGATTGAACAGGGTTCTGTATCAAGAAAATATTTATTTATGTTAAAAAAATTATCATTCCCGACTGCCCGGAGGAATTTTTCCTCCAACTTCGGTTCCATCCGTTATTTTCCGACCCAGCTTGACCGCGGTCACGTTCCCTGATATTCTTGTTATAGGAATCCCAATGAAGAAATCCATCGTACTCCTTTTAAGCATCGCTTTTCTGGGCGCCGGGCTGGGTTCGCGGCAGGCGTCCTGTTGTATCCCTTCCCAGAAAACCGAAACAAAAATCTCTGCCTGCACACAATGCTCCAAGGACGTTCGCCTGTCCGCCCGCGCTGTGAAATGCGAATGTTGCAAAATCCAGTCGTCCGCGCCCACCGCGGCGACCGTTTCCCCCGCGGTCACTCACCCCCATTGCGTTTTCGCCGTTCTTCCGGATGATTCTTCCAAGCCCTCGACGCGCTCCGAGCTTATCACGCGTCCGCACCTGCATTCTCCGCCCGGACAAACCCTTGTCCGGACTTTTTGTTCCCGCGCCCCTCCTTCCCTCGCATAACTCTCCGGATGCGGCGGCCTGATTCCGCGCCGTGCCCTATATTCGGGCAACGCGTCCGATCCAAAAAACAATCCCCATTACAATAATTCGTCCCTGAGCTCTTACTGAGCGAGGTCCATATGTTAAATAGAAATATATTTTTGATCATCGCCGTCCTGGCAACCGCCGCCGGACCGGCCACCGGCGCAGAAGGCATCACCCTGTCCACAGGCACGATGTCCCTGGACCAGGTGTTTCAGCATATCGTCAAAAACAACCCCGACGTGCTGAGCACCCGCTACACATGGAAAGCCGCCGAGGCGCGCGCCGGGTCGGTAAAGTCTTGGCCCAATCCCATGGCCTCCTACGCCAAGGAAGAGACCCCCATGGGCGAGGAAATGACCCATTTAAGGGTGGAACAGGAAATCCCGTTTCCGGGAAAATTATCCCGGGAAGCGCAGATGGCGAAACACGAAGCCCTCATCGCCCGGGCCAAGCACCGCGCCACAACGCTGAAAGTCCTGGCGGATGCCCGGACGCTTTATTATCGGCTGTACACCTCCGACCGGCTGACGTCGTTGCTCGCGCAAAACGTTGAAACCGCCAAAACCCTCATGCGCACGGCGGAATCCCGCTTCAGCGCCTCCGGGTCGATGGGCGCTTCCAAACCCATGGGCATGGACTTGCTCATGCTGCGGACCGAGCTGGGACGCATGGAAAACATGCTGTTTGAGGAAGAACAGGAAAGGGCTCTCACCCGATTCAGATTAAACTCGCTCTTGGACCGGCCGCTGGACGCCCCGATCGCTCGGACCGAACCGCCCGAACTGAAAGAGGTCCCGTTCACGCTCAAGGACCTCCTGGTCCGCGCCCGGTCGACCTCTCCCGAATATCTCGCGGCCACCCACGAGGAAAACCATGCCCGATCCATGCTGTCCCGGTCCCGGTTTGAGTTCGCCCCGGACTTGAACGTTATGTACGACCGGCAGACGGCCCCGGGCGGCGAGACCGGTTACGAAGCGGGAATAGGATTGTCCTTGCCCCTGTGGATGGGACGGCCGCTCGCCCAACTACGTGAAGCGAAGGCCCACCGTCGGGAAGCGGAAACGCTGGCGCGACGGATGAGGAACGACGCCGACCAGGAAGTGGCCCAGGAATATACGGAGATCCAGACGCACTTGACCCTTGCTCGCCGCTACGAAACGATCATCATCCCCTCGGCGGAAAGCGCCCTGCGCCTGGCCCGCCGCCAATACGAAACGGGCGGCGTGACCTATGACAAGGTGCTGCTGGCGCTGAAGTCCCTGACCGACGCCCATATCGAATACCACAAACACGTTAACGAATACGCGGAGCACTGGGGTATTCTGGAGCAATGCTGCGGACTGGATTTATCGACGGCCGAAGAGTTGGCCCCCGAGGAGGGAAGTCATGATTAAAAATTGGATATTTATTATTTTATTGGCCGCCGTCGCCGGCTTCGGAACGGCGGGCTGCAATCGCGCTTCCGCCCCCGCGCAACATTCAGCCGGGCAGAAAGCCAAATTCCACTGCCCGATGCATCCGACCTACGTTTCCGACAGGCCCGGGGATTGCCCCATCTGCGGAATGCGGCTCGTGCCCATTGAATCCGATCATGCCGCCCCGAGCAGAGAAAATCCATCCGCGGACGCGGCGACGGACCGGGCCTCCGTGTCTCTTTCCCAGGAAAAACAACAGCTCATCGGGATGCGCACCGCGCCCGCGGAACGGCGGGACCTGGAAATCTTGATCCGGGCCAGCGGACGCGTCGCCTACGACCCCGACCTCTACAACGCCATCATCGAATACCGCGAAGCCGTCAACTCAAAGAGGAAAGTGGCGGAGAGTTCCTGGCCGGACGTGCGGGAACGGGCCGACGCCCTTATCAAATCCTCCGTCCTTCGCCTGAGGCAGATGGGACTTTCCCAGGCCCAGATCCATAAACTGGGCGGAGAAGCCGAGGACCCGACCAATCTGCTGCTCGGTGAAAAAGGCGGCTCCGTCTGGGTCTACGCCCAGATCTACGAGTACGAGGCGGGCCTCGTGAAAGCGGGCCAAACCATGGAAGTGACGTCCTCGGCCAACCCCGGCCGGGTTCTGAAGGGGCGGGTCGTGGCCGTCGACAGCATCCTGGACCCTGAAACGCGGACGCTTCGCGTGCGGGGCGAAGTCCAAAATCCGGAGGACCTCCTGAAACCGGAGATGTACGTGGACGCGGTCATCCGCGTGGCGCTCGGCAACAAGCTGGCCGTGCCGGCGGATGCCGTTTTGGATTCCGGAACGAGGAAGATCGTTTTCGTCGAGAGCGCCCCCGGAAAGTTCGATCCGCGCGAAATCACCGTGGGCCGCAAGGCGCAGGATCATTATGAAGTCGTGTCGGGCCTTCAGGAAAACGAGAAGGTGGTGGTGTCCGCCAACTTCCTGATCGATTCCGAATCGCGCCTCAAGGCCGCGCTCTCGCAAACGGGCTCCGGCGCCGCGCCCAGCAGCGACGGCGCGCACCACCATTAGGAGGCCGCCATGATCGAAAAAATCATCGATTTCTGCGCGCGCAACAAATTCATCGTCCTGATGCTGGCGCTGGTCGGGATCGGCGCCGGGATTTACGCCATGAAGCGCGTTCCGCTGGATGCCCTGCCCGATCTCTCCGACACGCAGGTCATCGTCTATTCCCGCTGGGACCGCAGCCCCGACATCCTGGAGGACCAAGTGACGTACCCGATCGTCACCGCGCTCCTCGGCGCGCCGAAGGTGAAGGCCGTCCGCGGCTTTTCCGATTTCGGGTTTTCCTACGTCTACATCATCTTCGAGGACGGGACCGACGTCTATTGGGCCCGCAGCCGCGTGCTGGAATATCTCTCCAAGATATTGCCCCGCCTTCCCGAAGGGGTGAAGACCGAGCTCGGCCCCGACGCCACGGGCGTGGGCTGGGTCTTCCAATATGCCCTCGTCGACAAAACCGGGAAGAACGATCTGGCCCAGCTGCGGAGTTTCCAGGATTGGTACCTGCGTTACTGGCTCCAGTCGGTCCCGGGCGTGGCCGAGGTCGCTTCCATCGGCGGTTTCCAAAAACAGTACCAGGTGAACGTCAACCCCAACGCGCTCCAGGCCTATAACGTTCCCATCATGAACGTGGTGGACGCCATCCGCCGGGGAAACAACGACGTCGGCGGAAGGCTGGTGGAATTCGGCGGCGCCGAGTATATGGTGCGCGGGCGCGGCTATGCCAAAAGCGTCGCCGACATCGAGGACATCGTCGTCAGCCGCGACATGAAGGGCACGCCGGTGCTGGTCAAGAACGTGGCGAAGGTGGTCCTCGGGCCCGACATCCGCCGCGGCGTCGCGGACCTGGACGGCGAGGGCGACGCCGTGGGCGGCATCGTGGTGATGCGCTACGGCGAAAACGCCCTCAACGTGATCAAGCGCGTCAAAGACAAGCTGGAGGAAATAAAGCCGTCCCTGCCCGAAGGCGTGGAGATCGTCACCACCTACGATCGCTCCGAGCTCATCAAGGAAGCCATCCGCACCGTGAGCGAGGCACTGACCGTGGAAATGATCATCGTCAGCCTGGTCATCATCATCTTCCTCCTCCACTTCCCCAGCGCCCTGCTGCCGATCGTCACCCTGCCCGTGGCCACGCTCATGAGCTTCATCCCGATGATGTTCATGCGCATCACCTCCAGCGTCATGTCGCTGGGCGGCATCGCCGTCGCCGTCGGAGACATGGTGGACGCCTCCATCGTGATGGCGGAGAACGCCCACAAGAAACTGGAAGACTGGATGAAGGACGGAAGGAAGGGCGACCATCGGGAAGTCATCATCCAGGCCATGAAAGAGGTGGGCCCTTCGGCTTTTTACTCTCTCATGGTGATGGCCATCGCCTTCCTGCCCATCTTCGTCTTGGAGGGACAGGCGGGGCGGCTCTTCAAACCCCTGGCCTACACCAAAAATCTGGCCCTCGCCCTGGCCGCCATCCTGGCCATCACGTTGGCCCCGGCCGTGCGGCTGCTTTTCACGCGGCTGGATCCCTACACCTTCAAGCCGGCCTGGCTCGCCCAAATCGCCACGGCCCTCTTCGTCGGAAAAATGTATCCGGAGGAAGAACATCCCGTCAGCCGCCCCATGTTCAAGATCTATGGACCGGCCGTGAACTGGGTGATCAAGTTTCGCAAATGGGTATTGATCGGAGCGGCGGCGTTGGTGGCGATCACGATCCCCGTCTATTTCCAACTCGGCCGCGAATTCATGCCGACCCTGGAAGAGGGTTCCATCCTCTACATGCCCACCACGCTGCCGGGGCTTTCCGTCACCGAAGCGCAGCGGCTGCTCCAGACGCAGGACCAAATCCTGAAAAGCTTCCCCGAGGTGGAACGGGTCTTCGGCAAGGCGGGCCGCGCCGAGACATCGACGGACCCCGCGCCCTTTTCCATGATGGAAACCACCGTCGTTCTGAAACCGAAGGCGCAATGGCGCAAAAATATTTCTTTCAACGAGTTGGTGGACGAGATGGACCAAAAGATGCGCTTCGCCGGCGTCACCAACGCCTGGACCATGCCCATCAAGGCGCGGATCGACATGCTGACCACGGGCGTGCGGACGCCGGTCGGCATCAAGGTCTTCGGCGCCGACCTGAAGGAGATCGAACAAATTGGAGCGCGCCTGGAGATGATCCTCCGCGACGTGCGCGGCACCCGCAGCGTCTTCGCCGAAAGGACGACCGGAGGATACTTCCTGGACTTCGTTTTGAAACGTGACCAGCTGGCCCGCTACGGCCTCAGCGTCGACGAAGCCAACATGGTCGTCATGTCGGCCATCGGCGGAGAGCCCGTCACCACCGTCATCGAGGGCCGGGAACGGTATTCGGTGAACGTGCGTTACGCGCGGGAATTCCGGGACGACCTGGAGAAACTCCGGCGCGTACTCGTCCCCACCATGTCCGGCGCCCATATTCCGATCACGCAGATCGCGGACATCCAGATGGTGCAAGGACCGTCCATGATCCGGAATGAAAACGGAATGCTGGCCGGGTATGTCTACGTGGACGTGGCGGACCGGGACGTGGGGAGCTACGTGGCCGAAGCCAAAAACATCGTCCGGGAGAAGCTGTCCCTGAAGCCCGGCTATTCCCTGGTCTGGAGCGGACAATACGAAAGCATGATGGCGGTCAAACAAAAACTCATGGTCGTCGTGCCGCTCACGCTCTTCATCATCGTCGTGCTCCTCTATATGAGTACCAAGTCTCTTGTGAAAACCGGCATCGTGCTGTTGGCCGTTCCCTTCAGCGCCGTCGGCGCCATTTGGCTGCTGTGGGCCCTCGACTACAATATGAGCACCGCGGTCTGGGCCGGCATCATCGCCTTGCTGGGCCTGGACGCGGAAACCGGCGTCTTCATGCTCCTGTATTTGGACATGGCCTATGATGAACGGGTGAAGGAGGGAAGGATGAAGACTTTCGACGACTTAAAGGAAGCTGTGGTCCACGGTTCGGTCCGGCGGATCCGGCCCAAAGTGATGACCGTGGCCACCAACTTCCTGGGGTTCCTTCCCATCCTGTGGGCCGCGGGGGCAGGCTCCGACGTCATGAAGCGCATCGCGGCGCCCATGGTGGGCGGATTGTTCACGTCATTCATCCTGGAACTTTTGGTTTATCCCGCCATCTATTTCATATGGAAGTGGCGATACGAGATGAAGCGCTGACAACCGTCACTGGCATTCTCGTTAAAAAGTTATAAGATAAATCAGCGTCGTAATTACAGACGCATGTTTCCAAATAAAAAGGAGAAATAAATGAAACGCACCACCCTTGGAATTGCAGCCCTCACGATCCTCTCAGGCCTTGTTTTCTCGGCCTGCCAGAAAAAAACCGAAGAAGCCGCCATGCCGGCCGCGACCGAAGCGGCAGCACCCGCGGCCACCGACGCCGCAGCTCCCGCCGCAACGACGGTCGTCTACACCTGCCCCATGCACCCTGAAGTCAATCAAGCCGCGCCCGGCAAATGCTCCGCGTGCGGAATGGACCTCGTTCAAAAGTCCTAATACACTCTCAATCCGCGGCCCGGAGGATTTTCTCCTCCGGGCCGTTGTGATTTTGGTCACACTTTCCCCGTTTTTTCGTCGAAGCTCCGTTGGTATTTGTAAATTAACTTGACAAAAATCGTCTCAGGGGATAGATATCGGGTAGCAGGATTTGATTCCCGCCCGTCGGGAAAATCGGTATCGGAGCAACGCCATGGTTTCCAAATACAGCCTCCTCTTCGACGTAAAATTCCAGTCCATGTTCCCCCTTCGCCAGAAGAAAGACGCCGCGGTCATCGCCACGGCTTTGTTGTCGGACGACCGCCATCCTCTCCGGAAGGAAAACGCTTCGGACGCCCAGGCCCTCTCTCCCATAAAAGAATGACGCTTATTTTCAGCGCGAAAATCCTTTAAAATTCCTTTATCCACCCCCGGAAACCCCGCCCCATCCGTTCCCTCTCATCGACGATTTCCCGAAGCGTAAACAAAAGCGACAAACATCAAAATTTTACAACTAAGTTCACTTGACATTGCCATGTTCTCAGGGTAAATAACGAGTGCGACAAAGGCACACCCGTCGAAAGGCGGGGCCGCAAAGCCACGGACCTAAAGCGAAGCCGCAAGGCAGCCGGGCTACCGAAAAAACGTGGAGCTTCGATGCACACCAACCGCCGAGTTCTGATGTCCGCCCTTCTCTTGCTGGGAATCATTCCAGCGTCCATCTTCGCCGATGAAAACGTCGCCCGTCCCAACCGAGATGAAGTCCGTTCCCAATTGCGCCGATCCAGCCGGTTCGCCGGCCCCCAGGCCGCCCTTCCGAACGCCTTTCAGGTCCGGTATTCTCTCGCGAAAGACGCCGCTCTTTCGGTCACGCTCTTAGACATCCACCGCATCCCGCTCCGCACTTTCCAAATCCCCAAGGGCGAACCCGGCACGCAGCCGGGCGACAACGTCCTCACCATCTGGGACGGCAAGGACAGCCACGGGAAAGACGTCCCCGCCGGCGAATACTGGGCCGCGCTTTCTTTCCGCTTTGAGGACGGCACCGTGGACAACAAACGTTTCCGGATGGTGAAGCCATGAACGGCCTCCGGCTTTACGACCGTTTTTCCCGCGTCGCCCTCTGCCTCGCGCTGGCCTCATCCCCCGCGACGGGACTTTGGGCGGACGGAAACCAGGACGTCCAGGTTTCGGGCCGCGTCAATTTCAACCAGGGCTCGCACCTTAAGAACGCCTACGCCATGGCGCTGGATGAATCGGGCCGCCGCCTTTTCGTGGGCGGCTATGGAAGCAACAACATCCTGGGGTGGGACCTGAACAAGCGCACGGTGATCGGCGAAGCGAAGGACAACATCACCCAACCTCACAACACGGTCTTCCATCCGGGAAAGAAACGCCTCTTCGTTCTGTGCTACGACAAGAACAACAACTCCCTTCTGGTGAAATACGACAAGGACCTGAAAGAGATCAGCCGGGTCAACCTCGGGTTCTACTCCTACTCGCTCCAGCTTTCCCCCGACGGAAACACGGCCTACGTCGGCGTGTTCGGCCGGATCCTGGCCGTGGACACCGAGAACGGAACGGTATCGACCGTCGCCAACCTCCCCAACTATTATTATCCCTTCGGACTCAAACTGGACGGGAGCCGCAACCGGATCGTCGTGGCCGGAATGGGCTGGTATACCGACGCCAACGGACAGTACGTGCTCCGCAGCGCGGTGCAAACCTTCGGCATGGACGGCACACCGGGGAGCACTTTGGTTTTGGGCGACAGCCTCTTCAGCATCGACGCCCTGATCGACGGCGACGACCTCTACGTCGCCAACACCGACGCCAACAGCATCCACGTGGTGAACCTGAACACAATGCAGATCGTGACGCAGATCGCCGGCGTCTCCTGCCCGCAGCGCCTTGTCCTGCACCCCACGCGCCGCAAGATCTATTGCATCGACAACTATCTGGACCGGTTCCACGTCATCGACTGCAACACCAAGAAGCTTGAGAAGACGATTTTCCCCGGCGACGATCCGTCCAGCGTCGTCTTCGATTCCCACGGCCGCTGCTACACCGCCAACTTTTGGTCCAACGATGTCACGATCATCGACGCCGAGACCGACGAAGTCCTGGAACGCATCCCCCTGGCCGCCTCGTCCCCCCGAAACGTCCACGTGGACCGCCCCGGCAAGAAGATGTACGTGACCAACGGTTCCTCGAACGGCATCTTCGTCATGGACCTGGAGCGCGGAACGCTGGTGGACCAGCTGGTCATGCCGGACGGGGCCTACGGCGGACAGATGGCGATCCGCAACCATAAGCTTTTCGTGGTGGACCCTTGGCGCAACGGAGTGGCCGTCTATCCGCTCAACACCCACAACGCCGCCTTCCAGACCAGTTCGGCCGAAACGAACTTCATCCAGCTTTCCGGCGCCCACCCATCGGGCATCGCGGTGGGTCAGGACAACCAGATCTGCGTGCCCTTCGTGAAAGGCGACCGCGAGATGCTGGCCGTCATCGATTCCGTCAAGGAGACTGTGGAAAAGGAAATCGACCTCGGCGCGGGGCTGCAGACCGGAGAGATCGCGGTCAACCATAAAACCAAGCGCGCCTACGTGGCGGATTATTCCGGCGCCCGCGTGATGAGCGTCGACCTGAAGAAGAACGAATATCTGGGCAGCGTGGGCGTGGAGAGGCAGCCCACGGCCCTGGGGATCAATCCTCAAACCGGCCGGATTTATGTTTGCAACGCCGGGTCCAATTCGGTGGCCGTGCTGGAAGACGATCCTTTGGAGAACCTCGGATTCATCGACGTGGGACTGCGTCCCTCCAGCGTCGTCTTCCTCCCTTCCAAGGGGCGGGTCTACGTTCTGAACTCGGGCGAGGGAACGCTCTCCGTCATCAACGAGCTGACCCACAAAGTCGTGCACGTCCTGGCGTTGAACGCGAACGGAGAGTCCCTGTTCGCTGACGATGATTCCGAAGAGATTTACGTGACCAACCCCGGCTCCGGACAGTTGGTGACGGTCAAAGACCGCTTCCGCATCTCCGCCCTCGACACCGGCGCGGACGCGGCCTTCAAGCTCCACCAAACTTTCGGCTATCCGAACCCGGCCCGGGCCGGCGTCAACCCGGTCCTACGCGCCGAAGCGGGACTGGCGGATTCGGCCCATTTCGGGATTTATGACGTCTCCGGGAACCTGGTCCAGGAAGTGAACATGCAGGAACCGCCCAAAGTGTCGAACGGGAAATACGCCTACGAATATACCTGGAACGTGAACGGCGTTTCCTCGGGCGTGTACCTGGTGAAGTTCCGCGCCAAGAAGGCGGGACAAAAAGACATCGAGAAAACCTTTAAAGTGGCGGTGCTGAAATGAGGACTCCCGTGAAATTCGCGATCTCCCAGATGATGGCCGCCGGCTTGATTGCGTTGACGGCCTTCCCGGCCGCGGCCCAGGACACCGGCGCGGCCTTCCTGAAGATCGGCGTCGGCGCCCGCCCCCTGGCCATGGGATCGGCTTACTCGGCCCAGGCGGACGACGTCAGCGCCATCGGCTGGAACCCGGCGGGACTCGGCCGGATCAAGCAATCCGAGATCTCGGCCACGCACACGGAATGGCTTTCGGACTTGCAGTACGACTTCCTCGGCGCGGCCATGCCGACCAAACTCGGGACGATGGCCGTCAGCGCGCGCCGCCTTTCCCAGGGCGGACTGGAACGCCGCGACACTTCCGGCGCCCAGAGCGGCAGCTTCGGCGCGGCGGACACCGCCGCGACCTTCTCGTTGGCCCGTCCGCTCTCCGCCCGCGCCTCCGCCGGCCTGAACGTCACCTATATCCAGCAGCAGATCGACACGGCAAAGGCCACCGGGCTCGCCTTCGATCTCGGCGCGCAGGCGAAGGTCTCCTCCCGGGTTTCCTTGGGGGCGGCCGTGCAGAATTTGGGTTCAAGCATGAAATTCGTGAATGAGTCCTTCAACCTTCCCCTGACGGTCTCCGGCGGCGCCAGCGTCCTCGCCCTCAAGGGGTTCACCGTCGGCGCGGACCTCCGCCACGAAATCTACGCGGGCAAGACGGCCTTCAACCTCGGCACCGAATACGTCGCCTTCGACAGCCTGGCCCTCCGCGCGGGATACGAAACCTTCCTGCAGGGCGCCAAAACGGTTTCCAGCGCGAACCTCGGCAGCGGTTCCGTGGACCGGCTGGCCGGGCTCGGCTTCGGCATGGGGCTGAAGATCGCCCGGTATAATCTGGATTACGCGTTTCTCCCCCACGGCGACCTCGACGCCACCCACCACATCACCCTCAGCGCGAAATTCTAAAAATTTGTTAGATTAGTGGGGATGAACTCCCCCTCTTCAAGTCACCCGCCGGACGCGGTTGCGCTCATCCGTCCGTGGCGCGATTACCTTCTCCAGTTCCTGATCGCCGCCGCCGTCTTCCTCGTCTACGCCAACAGCCTCCACAACCCCTTCGTCTGGGACCATGAAGTCGTCATCGTCGAGAATCCCATCATCCGCAGCCTGCGCAACATCCCCCTCGCGTTCCAATACGACCTCTTCGGGAAACCGCTGACGAGCACGGGATATTATCGTCCCCTCGGCGTACTCACCTATATGTTGGATTTCCATTTCTGGGAACTGAACCCGCTCGGGTATCATATCACCAGCATCTTCCTCCACGCGCTGACCGCCGTCCTGTTCTTCCACTTCCTCCGGCGGATCGGCGTCCCGACGGCGGCGAACTTCCTGGCCTGTATTTTCTTCGCCGTCCATCCGGCGAACACGGAAACCGTGACCTACCTGTTCCGGGAAGATTCCTTGGCCGCCATTTTCAGCCTGGGATGTTTCCTGTGCTACCTGAACACGCGGGAGAAATCCGCCCGCTGGGCCGCGCCCGCGGTCGCCAGTTTCGCGCTCGCGCTGTTGTCCAAGGAGAGCGCGGTGATGCTGCCCTTCATCCTGGGCGTGGAAGCGTGGCTGAACCATCGGGCGAATGTTTCCCGAAATGTCTCCGCGCAGAACCGCGCGCCCCGCTATTTGCTGCTCGCGCTCCTCGTGCTGGCCGCCGTTTATATCGGCGGGCGGCTGTTTCTCCTCTCCGCGTCGAACGAAGCGTCGCTCTCCACGATCCGCGCGGCCACCCATTGGGAACGGTTGTTGACGCTGCCGCGGATAGTCCTGACATACCTCGGCCTGCTGGTCTTCCCGGTCAACCTGCACATGGAATACCTCTTCGTCACCAAAAGCGCCGGCCATCCGTCGGTCTGGCTCGGCGTTCCCGCGCTGCTGCTGTTGGCCGGCGCCTTCGCATGGCTTCTCTCCCGCTTTCCGCCGGAGGAAAGGCCGGAGCGCGACCGGCTGATCCTCTTCGCGGCCTGGTTCGTCCTCGGCCTCGCTCCCTTCACCCAAGTATTGGCGCCGCTGCACTCGACGCTCCTGGAGCATTGGGTTTATTTTCCCGGGATGGCTTTCTTGGCCATCGCCGCGTCTCTCGGGCAACGTTTATTCGATAAATATGAAAATCCGTTTCTGCGGAGCGGGCTCATCCTGCTGGCGGCCGGGCTCTTCGCGCACGACGTCCGCACATCGGTGCTGCGCAACCGGGACTGGAGCGACCCGATGCGGCTCTACCAACACGACGTCGCGCTGGAACCGCGCAGCTTTTTGCTGCACAACAACCTGGGTGTGATGTATTTCCGCCAAGGCCGCCTGGCCGAAGCCAAGGAAGCCTTCCTGCGCGCCATCCGGGAAAGCCCCGGCGCCAAGTACGACGTGGCCTACAACAACGTGGGCGTGATCTACGAAAATGAGGGGAGGATGGACGCGGCGGAATCCGCCTTCCGCCAGAGCATACTCCTCAACAACTACGAACTGGCCTACATTAACCTGGCCCGGGTCTATTTGCGCACGAACCGCATCGCCGAGGCGCGTTCCGTCGCGGAGGAAGGCGCGGCGCGTTATCCGCTGAACGTGGAAATACGCTATTACCTCGCCGCGACCTATTTTATCGACAAGGACTACGCCCGCGCCAAACCGCTGTTCGAAGCCGTGCAGAAGATGCACCCCGGTTTCCAAAAAACCACCGACTACCTGCGGGAGCTGGACAGGATTCTCGCTCCGCCCCGATGAAAACCCGCTTCACTATTTGGTTGGTTCCTTTTGCGGCCGCGGCCTTCGCCGCGGGGTTTACCGTTCCCTGCCGCGCCGCCGAAGCCTGGGACCGCGTGCAAAAGACGGGCGAATTGCGCTGGGGTGGAGACGACACGGGCGGCGCGCCCTATGTCTTCCCCGACCCGGACAATACCGGGCGCCGGATCGGTTTCGAAGTGGACATCTTGGAAGCCATCGGCAAAAGGCTTGGCGTGAAACCGCGGCTGGCCGTGGCGCCCTGGGACGAACTCGTGCCGGCGCTCCTCCGCGGCGATTCCGACGTCGCCTTCAACGGGATCGAGATCACGCAGGAGCGGCTGAAGGCCATCGACTTCACCCGGCCCTACTATTTCTTTTCCGAGCAGATCACGGTCCGGCGGGGAGATCCGCGTTTCCGGACCTTCGAGGAGTTGCGCGGCCACCGCGTCGGCACCCTTTCCGCCTCCCTAGCCCAGACCCTCATGATGCGGGACGGAAAGATCACCCCGGTCCCCTATCCGTCGCCCGTCGAGGCGTACAGGGATCTGGAAGTGGGACGCACCGACGCCGTGCTGATGGACCTCCCCATTGCCGCCTGGTACGCCGGCCCGAACCCGAAACTGGAAAACGTGGGAGAACCCGCGGGCGAAGGCATCTACGCCGGAGGGCTGCGCAAGGATTCTCCGGTGCTACGCGCCAAGCTGGACGAAGCCATCCACGCCATCATCCAATCCGGCGAGCTTGAAGCGATCTACCGCCGATGGAACATGTGGACGCCCGTCCAGGAAAAACTCGCGCACAGCGGGGCGG
>CAYZXT010000034.1:0-28865 GCA_964482515.1 uncultured Elusimicrobia bacterium
CCTGTTGCCATGTGACCGTGTCCCCCTTTTGGTCCCAACCTAATTCCTTCAGAAGCCCGGCTGCCGTCGATCGTACTGTCGCGGATGGATGCATCAGCGCATGCAGAAGATTCGGCACACAAGTATCGTCCACCAATCGGTCGAGGGCCCGTCGGGCATTTAATCGCACCGATTCGCTTTCGTCCAGCAGACGATCCAGGAGGATCGGAACCGCGTCCCTGTCGGTCAAATCCCCCAAGGCCCAAGCCGCTTGCGCCCGGATTCCTTCGTGTTTCAACTCCAGGGCCTGCCGAATCCTGGGAATGGCCGACTGGACATTCAATACCCCCATGGCGTGCGTGAGCGCCGCTTGAAGATCCCCCGCCCCGACGCCAGGGTCGTATCCATCGAAGAGGGCGTAGACAACGCGCCGGCGCATAGGGTCCGCGGAATCGAGGACAGCTCCCAGCATTCCCAAGACCCTGACGGCAGCCGTTCTTACACTTTCACTCGGGTCGTCATAGAATGAGTTGAGCAAGGCGTAGACGCCCTTGCGTGTCAGGGTGACCCCCAGCGCATCAATGGCCGCGATGCGGATTCTCTCATTCGGATGACTGGCCATCGTTTTAATAAGGAAATCAACGTCTTCCAGCCGATCCGCGCCCACGTCCGTTTCCCTTATCCACATCAAACCAAATGCATGGATCGCGGCGACAACCATTTCCTCCCTTAACCGAGGAGCTGAAACCAACTCCTTCAACTGGGAGGTAATGCTCCCGGGCATATTGCTTTGCCGGCGCCTCCGCAAAAGATGGCCCGGGAGATCGGCTCCAACCAAATCCGGCGAGTCCAAATAACTTTCAAGCAATTCGAATACTTCATAAGGACTGTCCACCGCGCCTTTGAACAGCTTTCCCAAAATTGGATTCACCACGCGGGAGCCGAGTTCAATCATCTCTTGCGGAACTCCTAGATTCAATCCAAAAACTTCGTTCATATCCTCTTGATTTTCCGTCTGTCCATCGACAGCCCGCACCGCAACCAAGCGTTCCTCGAAGCCACGGGCGGCCGATTCAATCAACGAATCTAGCTTTTCGATGATCGAAGCCATATCGCCCTTTCTATCATCTCGATCGCCAGATGTCAGCATAGCCACCCAACGACCCAGCTCATTAATGGTTTTCGTGCCCAGCGCTTTGGAAATATCAGAGCCATACATTTTGGCGATGGCCTCATTATCAATGGGCCTGTCCCTGAACGGAAGGAATTCCATGCGCGGATCAACACCGCTCAACGCGTGATGCAGGGTCGCCCCGAAGGCGAACAAATCAGATCTTTCATCGAGCAAATTGCCGCTTGATGTTTGTTCGGGCGAGGAGTATTTTTCCGAGCCTATGCCGCCCCTGGCTTGGCCTTTCAGCTCGGCTATACCGAAATCGATGAGGACGATGTTTCCATCTTTATCGATCATAATATTGGCGGGTTTCAGGTCATTGAACAAAACGGGAGGGGATTGATCATGCAAGTACTTGACCGCTTCGGCGAGTTGCCTGAACCACGTCAACATCCTGATGAATGACTGAGGGTCACGGACGCCGGAGGTGCGCATGTCAAGGATGGTCTCCTCCAGGTTCTTTCCATCAATATACGTCATGGCGAAGTACGCCCTTCCATCGGTATGCGTCGGAGCGTCGTCCCCTAATTCCAGGACCTTTACGATCCGAGGATGATTTAGTTTTTTTTGCACCGCGTATTCTCTGCGGATAATTCCGTTGGCCTGATCCTGCTGACTAGGGGATTCAATCGCAATTTTCAAAACAACTGTAGCGCCGTTATCCATCGAATCCGTACAAAGATAAACCATCCCCATATTGCTCCGGGGAAATTGACTCACGATTTTAAACCGGCCTCCGATCACGTCCCCAGCCTTAAGCTTGGCGACGGTGGTTCCGGAACCCATCCCAAGGAGACCGAGGCCCAAAAGCCAGGAAAGCGCGTTGTTGATGAAATGGCCGATAAAAGCGGCCGTGACGGGGTCCAGGCCCAACGCCAGACCGATCATCGATGGAATAAAGGAAAGGGCGAAGAGGTACAACCTGTCGCTGAATGAAACCGCGCCATCCGCCCGGGCGGAGCGGCCCCGGAAGACCACGGGGTGATAAAGCGACGAAGCGAAGAAAGCGGAAAAAGCGCTGATGGCGACAACGGCGGGAAGCCAGGAAGGAGCAACGACGCCTGTGGCGGCGGTGAAAGCCGTGACTCCCGAAAGAACAACCCACTCCGCGGCCCGTTGAAGGACGTTGCGGACCAACAACTCCTCGACGAATAAGGCGCTCAACAGGGCCAGTCCGGCAACCAGGCCACCCGCAACGGGGCGGGTCGCGCGGGCCAGCATGGCTTCCGAATATATTTTCGCCAACCAGGGAATGCGGCTGGAAAAGCCTAAGGGACCTCCGCCGCCGCCCGAAACATCGGAGCCGCCCTTGCCGGCATTATCAATAGCATCGGCAAGGTCGTTCAAGTTTACCGCCAATTCATTCGGGCCGATGCGGTTTTCGGGATCTTTTTCGAGAGCGCGCACAAGGTATTTGCGGATCCTGAGGAACTCTCTCCCTGTTAACATACGCGCCTGTTCCAGAAACCGTGTATTTACAGTGGTTGTATTTAATATAGCCCCATTAACGAAGATCTCCGTCTCCGTGAAAATCGGGACTGTAATCGAAGGAATCACCCCCGTTAAGAGCGAATGCAAGATCATCCCGATGGAAAACACGTCGGAATTCCGGTGGTATTTCCCCCGGTAGGCTTCGGGGGAGGCATATCCATACCTTCCGTAGAACATATATTGGCCATTATGAGGAATCGGACCGGAGAAATCGATGACCACCACCCTTCCGGTCCCGTTCTCGATCATGACATTCCTTGGATTGAGGTCGCCGTGCAGAATTCTTTTGGCCGTCAAGGTCGCAAGGAGCCCGGCCAGGGTTGCGACCCAGCGAAGGGCGTCGGCCACCCGGAAAACAGGGGCGCCGTTGTCGTGCCGGGCCAGAATGATTTCCTCCAGAGTTTTCCCTTCAATGTGTTCGAGCACCAGATAAGGCCTGCCGTCGAACTGCCCGCCGCCCCTGAGCCCGACCACGTTTTCGTGCGACTCAAGCAATTTCAGGTTGTCCATTTCCTGTTCAATCAATTTCCCCGCGCGTGCAAACTTCGCCTGGGTCGCTTCCCGCGTACTTTCTGAATACGCCACACCCTGTATGCTGAAGAAATAATTCAGTGGGGGAGCTATTTTGATTACGACGGTAGAATTTGTTGTTTTGTCGAAACATTCATACACAAAGGCGTTCAGCTCGGTAACGTTTTCGCCCTGCTGAGTTGGCCCGCTCATTTCTCTCTGGACAACATAGCGGTCGTCAATTATGGCCCCTTGTTCCAGAGAATAGATTGCGAGGGGGTCCTGATAACTGATAGCGATCGGTAGCGAAAGCTCTGTTGATTCAGAATCGTCCGGGCGCGCCGACGCGCGGGACAGGAGAGGCATTATCGACAGGTTGTAAAATTGATGGACGAGGATGGCGAACAAGACGCCGACGCCGGGCGAGACAAACAACGCCAGGCGGAAAACGGTCCCCAGGACGCCTAAGGCGGCCTTCGCAGGGGCATTCGACTTCCCCAGCAACACAAGTTTCGTCCCGTCGGAAACCCACACCTCGGTATGGCCCGCGCCGAAAACGAAGCCAACGACCGCGAGGGAAATCGCGCTCGACACGTTGAGGTCCACGCCCAATCCGGCCAGCAAGGAGGAGAGAAGCACAAGCGTTCCCGCGAACACGGCCTCTTCCAGCAACGTTCCGATGAAAAGCGCCGCCCGGTGCGGAAGCCCCAGGGCCTGCATCCAGTTCACGAACCGCGCGGTCAAGGGCAGGAGTCCGAGGCCCAAGGATCCGCTCGCATCGCCTGTCAGAATCGGACTCAAAGCCCGTTCGGCCTGGGGGATCAAAAGGTCCAGTTTCTTCAGCACTTCCAGAACCTCGGGACGGTTCCCCGGCCGGGAGGCCAACAGACCCTCAGCAATATCCCAATCGCTGGAGGGTTCCATTGCCGAACCGTACACCAAAGTGATGAGCTCGTCCAAAACAGCCTGCGGAAGCGCGTCGATCACTTCCTTTCCAAACTGATAGATCAGCCTCTCTTGATTTATGAACCGGTCGAAAAATGAAACGACACGGTCATCATTGGCGAAATCTCGCGGGTCTTCGCCCGTCAGGAGGTTATGCAGGATCGCGCCGAGGGCGTAGAGGTCCGCCGGCTTTCCTGGCGCCCTCCGGCTGGCATAGCGCTCGGGCGCGGCGAACCCGATGGTCATCCCCAAACCAAAATCGGACAGCACGGCGTGTCCGTTCTCATCCAAGAGAACGTTGTCGGTCTTGAAATCACTGATGATAACGGGTGATCCGTCCGAACCGTGGACAGGCTGGTGGAGATAAGCCGCTGAAACGAGAATTTCACGGAAAAGCCTCAGGGAATCTAAAAAGGCCGCCGCCCGATCCTTCGGCTTGGAGATGGCCGCGACCTTGAACACCCAATTGGCGAGGTTTCCTTTGGTCGCGAGGGTTTCGGCGAAATAGCTCCGCCCATTATATGTTTGCGTCTCGCTCTGTCCTGAGACAAGCCGGACGATCCCGCGGCGTGACAGTGTCAATCCATCCGCCTGGATGGTCTCGGGCGACTCCTCGATCATTTGAAGCTTTAAAAATTCAAGTTTGATGTATTCATTTTTTTGATAGAAATCCTGCGGCTTCGCGATTTTAAGGGCGACGAATTGCCCCGTGGTCCGATCCAGGCATTCATAGACGAACGCGAACCCGCCTTTTCCCAATAATCGGACGACTTCAAAGCGGTCCCCTACCACGTCCCCTTTGACAAGATCAGCATCATTCGCCATCCCCATCGGCTGGCCGCGGAAGTGCGCGTAGACGTTCATGATTCCGTGGGTCAGGCCCGCTATCAAATAAGGCATCACTGGACCCAAATCAATCCCGAGAACGCTCTGCACAATGGACACCGCCGCGAAGGGCACAACAGCCAGGGCGAACAACTTGGCGCGGATTTTCAGGCCTTCAAAAGTGGACAAGGAAGCTTGGGTGGAACCGCGATTTTTTCCCAATAGGACTTGAGGGTGGAACAACGGGGATGCGAAAACCAATCCATACAGAATCACCGGAACGATGCCGAAAGGAGACATCTTGACGCCGACCAGCGTCAGCACCGCGACCGCCGCCGTCATGGCGGCCTGCCGCAGCACAAATTCTTCCAGGAACCCGCCCACCGCCGCCACTGGAGCCGCGAGCCGCGGCCAGCGTTGCGACACCTGTCTGTAGACCCAGCCCATTCCCAGGCCGAGGCCCATGGGAGTTCCCACCGCGGAGGGCCCGGCCGTCAGCAGAAGCGGCGCATAGATCGGCAACAGCGAAGCCCCGGCACTCCCCCGGCGGCCAAACCGGCTGCGTCGGTCATAATAGGCTCGTTTGGCCGGATCTTTCAGAACAGCGTAGGCCTGGTTGATTTCTTTAAATTTTTCTTCGGCGACGGTATCCCCCACGTTGAGGTCCGGGTGATACTTACTCGCCAACCGATGGAAGGCCTTCTTAATATCATCCTGGCTGGCGTTCCGGCGAGCAGAGATTCCCAGAACGGCGTATAGATCAAAAGCCAACAGTTTAGGATCGATGACTTCCTCCGCCTCTTCCTCTGGAACGACCGATTGTTCCGCCAACACCAAAGCGCTTTCCCTTGGCAACGCGGATTTCAGACCCGGGAAAATCCCCAGCGCCACCGCCAGGCTCGCGTAACTGGTCCCATTCCTTGACCCCAAATCGGTGACAACAATATTTCCGTTCGAATAAACAACGGAGAGATGCCTGGATGAAACTTTATTATCGTTCCAGCGGAACTCTCCGCCACCGCCGTCCGATGTTTCACCCCTATGAAAAAAGTGCTCCGCGCTCTCTTGCGAGCCGATTCTCCCGTCCCCCACTTTATGAAAAACCGTTTTGTCATCGATATTTATTCCTGGAACGTCGGCGCCGTCTCCCTTATAGACCTGCCATTCAAGATCGCGTCCATCGGCAGCCGTCCTGAAAATGATCAGGGAACCGCCGACGCGGACCACGACTCCCTCAAGGACGGGGAGCGTGACCGGGCTTCCGCTGTTTACTTTCTGGAAATTGGGTGGGTCTTGTTCTGGCGGAGGGATGTTCTCTGATGAAATGGGCGATTGGGGATTTGCAATAATATCAATGTACAGACTTTCGTTTAACCTGCTGATAGGCCCGAAAATTTGTCCATACTTTTCCTGATCGGCTAATGCCTCCAAGGTTACTGCATCGGGATCCGGTAAACGGAAATGCGTCAGATCCGCCGCTTGCCCTTTAATAAGGGCGTATTCCGTGAGCATGCGCGGCAAGGGCTCGAGTAAGCTACGAATGGTAATCCAATTCGGGTAGGCCTGAGGGTCAGTCACTTGTTCGTTGAAAGACAATTTAACGCGAATAGCCTGGATTCTCTTCATAAGGGCGGCATAAGGGGACTCGCTTCCACCTTCGCCAAGTTGGTTCAATCGATCCACGTCGGCCCTGGAGACGACCCTCGTTCCATATGTGGACCCGGTATCCACAATTTCGACATTCCCATCTGAATCAATCTTCACCCTGAAATGATTCCGCGAAATCGCCCCCCCAAAAACGTTAAAATCGCAACCCTCCCTCCCGAATGTACGAGTAACCTCGCCGTCCGTCCCAACGATTATTTCGGCCGGGTTACCGTCTTTATCCAAGACCGGCTCACCCGAGTCGAGATAATAAATTTCGTATTTTTTGCCGTCCGTCGGACTTGGCTTGATCCCGATATAACGCTGGCCAGCCCGAATAAAATTGATTTGTTCGAGCTTCCCCCTAAAAACCGTCGTATCGGGACGTTTTATCGCTACAGGAATCTGAACAATATGAGGTTTGTTAAAATCACCCCCGCCCACCGGTGGAACAGCAGACTCTATCGGGGGGTCTGCCGCTTGACGGGGACCCTCAGCCAACCGTATCTCCTCTTGATCCATCCAATCCCCGAAACGATCCCTTTTACTTATAAACATGATCTTCCCGCTGGGACTTGTCTTGTAAAAGTTTCCGTCTGCGAGAGGAAAAATTGGACCCAGCGATATCGCCAATGGACTTTTGCCGCTTACCCGCGCGATGGTTGCCTGGACGGCGCGCGATTTCGCCTGGAACAACAGTTCTTTTTTCTCGTTGAAGCTGACTCTTATTCCATCAACAAAATCATTATCAGCCTGGGCGGTAGCACCACCATCGCGTTTACCCCCGAAAATGCCGCGCCACCCTGGGTTCGTCTGTTCAATCTGCTTCCATTCAATGTCCTTGAATTGCCACCCCGATGTTCCCGCTCCCCGATAGTACGTCAGGTAATGCGGGTGTGTCGTACCCCACGGGACGAAGGGAATGATGACGACTTCATATTGCCGGCCACCCACATTCAAGACGAAGGCTTTGTTTTCCGGAGCCTTTGTGACGAGATACCCTTCACTCTCGCTGATCGTTTCGGGGGCATCCAACGCCTGAAAAAGCGGGGATTTTGACCCTTCCGTTGGCGACCCGCTGATGGCCGCCATCGCCCCGCCGGTGAGATATCGGACCGGGTTGGAAAGAGCATGGTATACCGGATTGACGCCGAAGAAAGCGACGGCAAGGCCGGCCGAAACCCCGAAAATCACTGCGACCACGACGCCCGCGTTCAACGCGCCCAAGGCAAAAGCCACGGACCACAAACCGATCCCCCAAAAAGCGATGCTCTGCAACCGCAGATTGGTGATTTGGTCTTGCCGGATCTGTTCCCGGTCGGCATCTGACAACAGCCGCTCTTTCTGGGAATCCCGGGCATCTAATTTGTGAGCTGGAGCGAACGCGCGGTCGTAGAGGACGATCATCTCGGCGATGGGGACATAGGTGAAAGCCACCAGCCATTCGGGAGGATTGCGCATCCCCAACCACTGGAAGAAATTTCTGCCGCGCTCCATGGAATCGGGAAAACCGGACTCGGCGCTCACGATCTCAACGCCGTCGCCGAAGGTGACGATGGTGAAAACGATCTTCGCCGCCCGGCCCAGGGTTTTCAGCATCACCTTGACGGTATCGCCCCGGGCCACGGCCGAAACCTCGACGGGAGCGTCCTGATTCAATTGCTTCATCACATCCACCTGATTGGGATCACCCGTTTCGTGGACCATGGCCGCGGCGGCCAGCACGCCGGCCTCGGCCTGGATCCCGGAGGAGATGGGGCTTTGCGCCAGGAAAAGTTTCTGTCCCTCGAAAAGTTTTTCCAGCGGCGTTTTTTCCTGGCTGAACACGCTCAGATACGAGGAGCCGCCGGCCGCGTCGACGTGCGTGATCTTGGGCGTGAAATTGACGTAGGCGAAACCGGCGCGCCGCATTTTTTCCGCGATGCCCTCGGAATGGAACCCTCCCGTCACCAGGACGGCCACTTTCGTCTTTCGCTCGTCCATGGCCTTGAGCAGGTTTTTCGCCATGGCTTCGTCGCGGAGTTCGGCTTCCCGATAAAACGCCTCGAAGGAGGACAAATTGATTTCGGATGGCGGATGGCTGACCGCGGAATTGTCCGGAGATTTTTGCATTTCACTCCGAAATCCGAAATCCGCATTCTGCAATCGAGATTTGTATTCCCGCCATTCCGCGGTCGTCAGGGAAAAAGACAAAAGCTTTCCGGCCAGCAGCAGATGCTTGGACCGGGCCGCGAGCTCCCGCTCCGCCACCGTCTTGGCGAGCGTCCGATAGGCGTCCGCTTCCATCGCCGACAAATCCTTCATCAACCCCTCGGGCTGGATGCGGTCCGCGGACAGGACGTAGCGGATGTAAGTCTCCATGGCCGGATAACGGGACAGCGGCACGTCGTTGGAGCGGCACATCTCCCGAAGGCGCCCGTAAAAGTCCGCGTAGCGCAGACCGCCGGCCCGGTAGGCCGCGCTCAGGGAAACCAGCTCGCGGACGTCGGCCGGAGACAACCGGCGAACCAGACGTTCCACGAGCTGCGACCTCTCCCGGTCGACCGACTTGAAATCCAAACCGCCCTCCATCTCGAGGGCCGACAGGAACATCTTCACGTTCTCGGAACCGGCATGGCTCCAGCGGCGCAGCAATTTCACGTGGTCGCCCAAAGACGATTTGCCCTGATGGTAGGACTGAACGCCGCGATCGAACGCCAGGAGGTCGGCGTTGAAAACGGATTGTTTTTTCTGATCGGCCTCCGCTTGCAAGGAACTCAGTTTCTCCTGGTTCGGGGCGAAGAGCGCGCGGGTCCGGAGATAGGAATCCACGTTGGCGTTATAATGGGCTTCATCGTCCACACCCACGACCGGCGGAACGTTTTTTTCGCTGGTGAACAAGGTGTGGACGGGTCCGGAAATTTTATTTACCCGCAAGAGGTAATCCGCCACCGAAGCGATCACATCCTTGCGCGGGAAGGCGCGGAACCGGTCGAGGTTAATGGGCTCAAAGGCCCCTTCCAGAGCCACCAGGCCTGCCTGGTTCCCGTCGATCAAGGCCTGCACCGTCCGGCCGATGTTCGCCTGGGCCTCGGCGTTCAGATGGACGTCCTGGATGTGGACCACGGTTTTTGCGGAGCGATGGTCGCTCGGCAGGGACACCTGGCGCACGGACCCGTAGGCGAAAGGAAGCGAGGCGAACAGGTCGGAGTAAGCCTTGTCCGCGCCCTTGGGAAGCGCATCGCGGAGCTGCTCTGAAAGGGAGGACGAGAACGCGCCGGCGCCCGCGGACGGCAGGCCGTTCAGGATTTCGGAAGGGACGACGGCGCCAGCCGCGGGGGTAAGACTGGCAAGCCGTAAGGGGTCTTCCTGGGGGCTCACCCGCTGGGCCTGACGGCGGCGCTCGGCCCAGAAATTTGATTCGGGCGCGGAGGCGAAAGCGCATTGGGTGACAAAAAGCGAAGCAACCACGACCCAGGCCGTGGTTTTGCGGATTATTTCATGTTGAAATACTGCTATTTTGTGCATTTTTAGGGTCGATTATTGTCACCAATATCGTTGTTATAAGTATACGGGCCAACGGTTAATAATCCATTAAGGATTGGTAAATTCGGTGTAAATTTATCGTTCAAAACCACAGATTTTCATGGAGTTGCTTGCCAAACGCGCCAAGCCTTTCTATGATGGTTGTCCTAGCCCCCGCTAAAAACTTTCTTTACACAAGGACACCCATGGACATCGGTATCGTCGGACTTCCCAACGTCGGAAAATCCACCCTATTCAACGCCCTCACCGGCGCCGCCGCCGCGGCCCAAAACTTCCCCTTCACGACCATCGACCCGAATGTGGGCGTGGTTCCGCTGCCGGACAAACGGCTCAAGGTCCTGGGCGACATGTTCGCCAGCGAAAAAGTCACGCCCGCCGGAATCCGTTTCGTGGACATCGCCGGACTGGTGAAGGGCGCCAGCAAGGGCGAGGGACTGGGCAACCAGTTCCTGTCGCACATCCGCGCGGTGGACGCCATCGCCCACGTCGTGCGCTGCTTCGAGGACGCCAACGTCATCAACGTGATGGGCGGATTGAACCCGCAGGAAGCGGCGGACATCATCGAGACGGAGCTTTTGCTGTCGGATTTGCAGCAGGCGCAAAAACTATTGGACAAGCTCCAGGGCCCGGCACGCTCCGGCGATAAGGGCGCCAAGGAAAAACTGGCCTTGATGGAAAGAATCATCAAGGACTTCGAGTCCGGAAAGTCCGCCCGGCAGCAGGACCTTTCCGCCGAGGTCATGGCGGAGTTCCAGTTCCTCACCGGCAAACCGCTGCTCTACGTGGCCAACACGGACGAGAAGGGCCCGGTGAAAGCGCTGCTCGATCCTTTGTTGGAACGGGCGAAAAAAGAGAACGCGCAGGTTGTTGTGCTCTGCGCGAAGCTCGAGGCCGAAATCGTCCAACTGCCCGAAGAGGAGCGGTCCGCCTACTATGAAACGGCGGGCATCGCGTCGCCGGGACTGGCGGAGCTCGCCCAGGCCGGACAAAAACTTCTCGGGCTCATTTCCTTCTTCACCGCCGGGCCGGAGGAAACAAGGGCCTGGAACATTTCGAAGGGGACCAAGGCCGTCAAGGCCGCGGGCAAGATCCATTCGGACATCGAGCGCGGCTTCATCCGAGCGGAAATCTATAAGTACGACGACATCGCCAAGCTCGGCTCCTACAAAGCCGTGCAGGAAAAAGGATTGGTGTCGATGGAAGGCAAGGAATACGAGATGAAAGACGGCGACGTGGTTTATTTCCGCTTCAACGTCTGACCATGACCGGCGAGACCGAGCTTTCCCGGGAAGAAAAACGCGCACGGCACATGGCGCTCTACCGCCAAATGGGCAGGCTCGCCGTCTGGTCCGGCTGGGGCGTGGCGCTCCTCTCGATGTGGCTCAGCGGGCGGATCATCGATAGCCTGAAAGCCCGCGTCGCCGAACTTCAAACCGAAAACCGGAAACTCTCAGCGCAAAACGCTTCGAAAATAAATTCCACTCCACATTGATTCTTTATCGTCGTCCCGGAATGGTTCTGTCCGGGACCCATGCTTGTAGCTATTAAAATCCAAATCAGGGATTCCGGCCAATCCCATGCCGGAATGACGACAGAAATTCATCCTCCGAGATTTGACCATGCCGCAGCGATGATATAAACTTTTCTTTCAACAGACCCCGCCGATCATCACGGCCGACCGATTTTCATCACTAAAATAAGGCCCTATTCCGACAAAGTTAGGGCCATGACTGGCGTCAAGGAAGGGAAAACATGACCTCAAGTTTAAGACATACCATCGCGTTGGGATGGCCGGTGCTGAGCATCCTCCTGATCTGCTCCATCACGTCCGTCGCCATCGCGTTCCAATGCTGGTTCGCCATCCGCCAAAGTCGCAAATTGGTGAACGACAGGAACAACCGCAGCCTGTTGGAAGAGCTGATTGAAACCGTGGAGAAACGCCTGGCGCTTCTGGGAACCATCGCCAACGCCGCGCCTTTCATCGGGTTGCTCGGCACCGTGATCGGCATCATCCGCGCCTTCCACTCCATCGCGCAGAGCGCTGGCGCGGGCGGGCTCACCTCCGTGGCGGGCGGAATATCCGAGGCGCTGATCAGCACGGCCGCAGGCCTCGCCGTCGCCATCCCCGCTTCCATGATCTTCAACTACTTCACCTACCATAACGAAAAAATCGCCAGGGACGCGGGCATCGAATAAAGATGCACATCACCGGGCACAGAAAAAAACTGCTCACCGAGATCAACATGGTGCCGTTCATCGACATCGTGCTCGTGCTGCTCATCATCTTCATGATCCTGTCGCCGCTCCTGGTCCAATCCCAGATCGACGTCAACCTGCCGCAGGCCATCTCCATCAGTTCGGCCCAAAACGAGGACCCCGTCAAAGTCCAGATCACCGACAACGGCTCGGTCTACATTTCCGACCGGCTCGTGCCGGCGGACCGCATCGAGCAGGGGCTGAAGCTCGCGCTCATGGCCACGCGGCAGCGCGCGGTCCTGATCGAAGCCGACAAAGCGGTCCCCTTCGAGAACGTCGTGCGCGTGCTGGACGCGGCGGAACAGCTGGAAGCCAGGAAAGTGGGAGTCGCCGTCCTCCCGAAAACCACCGCGCAACCCGCGGCCCAATGACGGGAGCCTCCTCTTTATGAGGCGCTACTTCGTTTGGTCCACCGCCCTCCACGCCGCCGTCTTCGCCGCCTTCCTGTTTAACCTGAACAGCCAGCCCCGAAAGTCCTATTACGGGATCGATTTCATTTCCGGCGCCAAGTCCGGCTTCGGGCCGGGCCAGGCGGGCGGATCGCCGGCCCCCGCGGAAACCTCCGCCCCGGCCGTCCAGGCGCCGCCCGCTCCCACGGAACCGGAGCGGGTCGAAAAGAAGACCGAGTTCGTTGCAAAGGACAACCGGAAGATCCAGGTCCCAAAGAAAGACATCAAATCGAAGACCGTCCCCACCCGCGTCAACGCCGCCAAGAAAAAAGTGTTGGACGACGCCATCGTCCCCCCCAGCGGAAAAACGGGCAAAAAGCCTCCGGCCCCCGGAGGGAAAGCGGGCGGGACCGGCACGGGCGGCACGGGCCGCGGACAGGTTTTCGGCAGCGGAACGGGGATGGAGCTGGGCGGAATGGGACCGGGGGGCGGCATGGGCGGATTCGGCGAAAAGTTTCCCTATAGTTGGTACATCAATATCCTATATAGCCGTCTCTGGCAGGCCTGGGAACTGAAGACCGAGACCGGCAAATCCTGCACCATCGCCTTCTCCATCCAACGGGACGGCTCAGTGGCGGACATCGACGTCGATGAAAAATCCGGTGACGCCTTCTACGACGGCCAGGCCAAGCGCGCCGTGGAAGTCTCCAGCTTCCCGCCGCTCCCCCAAGATTTTCCCGATCCCGAACTCCGCGTCATGGTGCGCTTCAAGTTCGAAGAATAGGTTTTCCTTGTGTGCTTCAGTCCGCCCTCCCCCTCCTTGACAGAGGTCGACCCGTTCAAGTAAACTTCTGGCTAAGGAACACGGCAATCCTCCTCACAACCCCATAAGAGGAGGTTTTTTTTTAGCCGGGGGCCGGAGGGACAACACTCCTATATGTATTCCCGCTTAAAACAGTGGCTCTTTGGTAAACCCAAGGACTTCCTGGATCCGCAAGTCTTCCACAACATCTCATTGATCGCCTTTTTCGCCTGGGTCGGCCTGGGCGCGGACGGGCTGTCCTCCTCCTGCTACGGCCCGGAAGAAGCCTTCCTCAGCCTGGGCCATTATACCCACCTGGCCATCTTCCTCGCCATCGCCGTGGCCGCCACCGTTTTCCTCCTCTCCGCCAGCTATTCCCAGATCATCGAACTCTTCCCCACCGGCGGCGGCGGATACCTTGTGGCCTCCAAGCTGATCGGCCCCATGCCGGGCCTGGTTTCCGGCTGCGCGCTCCTTGTCGACTATGTCTTGACGGTGGCGATCTCCATCGCCTCCAGCGCGGACGCCATTTTCAGTTTCCTGCCCCCGGAGTTTATCGCGTTCAAATTCAGCGCCGCCATTTTATTCCTGATCGTCCTCATCGCCCTGAACCTGCGGGGCGTCAAAGAGTCCATACTCGTCCTCACGCCCATTTTCATTATCTTCCTGGTCACCCACGTGTTCATCATCCTCTACGGGATTTTTTCCCACGGAGCGCACCTACCGTCCCTCGTCACGGACACGGTGGTCGAAACGCGGACGGGGATCTCGGAGATCGGCTTCTTCGCCATGGGACTGATCTTCCTTCGGGCATTCTCCCTGGGCGGCGGAACCTTCACCGGCATTGAAGCCGTGTCCAACGGCCTCCAGATCCTGAGGGAACCGCGCGTGGCCACGGGAAAACGGACCATGTTCTACATGGCCCTCTCCCTGGCATTCACGGCCGGCGGCATCCTGATCAACTACGTCCTGAACGACGTCCAGCTGAGCCCGGGCCAAACCCTCAACGCCTCCCTCATCCATTCGCTGACCGATTCCTGGGGGGTTTTCGGGCGCACGTTCCTGCTGGTGACGCTCCTATCGGAAGGCGCCTTGCTGCTGGTGGCGGCCCAGGCCGGCTTTTTGGCGGGCCCCCGCGTGATGTCGAACATGGCCATCGACCACTGGCTGCCGGGCCGCTTCCGCAACCTGAGCGACCGGCTGGTTATCAAGGACGGCGTCCTCGTCATCGGCGTGGCGGCCATCGCGGTGCTGTTCTACACCCACGCCTCCGTGCGCATCCTGATCGTCATGTACAGCATCAACGTGTTCCTGACCTTCACCCTTTCCCAGCTGGGCGTCGTTCTCCATTGGATCAGGAACCGGGACGTCGAAAAATGGAAGCGGAAGTTCGCCGTCATGCTCACCGCCCTGGTGGTGACGATGCTGATTTTGATCTCCACCACGATCATCAAGTTCGGCGAAGGCGGCTGGGTCACGCTGGTCATCACGGGAATGCTGGTGCTGCTTTGCATCCTGATCAAGAAACACTACACCGACACCTTCAAGGCCCTCAAGCATCTGGATGAAATCCTCACCCAGCTCCCCCTCCCGGACATGGAAAAGCCCCCGCAGAAACAGCCCGCGGAACCCACGGCCGTCCTCATGGTGAACGGCTACAACGGCCTGGGCATCCATTCGTTCCTGGCGATCCACCGGTTCTTCCCGGGCCACTTCAAGAATTTCGTCTTCATTTCCATCGGCGTCATCGACAGCGACCGGTTCAAGGGCCTCGCCGAGATCGAGAACCTGAAATCCTCCATCCAGAAGGAACTGGGCAAATACGTCGAACTGGCGAACCGCATGGGCTTCTACGCGGAATCGCGCTACATCCTCGAGACGGACGTAGTGGACGGCCTGGAGCAACTTTGCGAGAAGGTGGCCAAGGAATGGAACAAAAAAGTCTATTTCACCGGACAGCTGGCCTTCGAGGGCGAAAATTTCTGGACACGAGTACTGCACAACCAGACTTCCTTCGCCCTGCAGCGCAAACTGCTTTTTAACGGCCTTGAGACGGTCATCCTCCCCATCCGCGTGCGTCTGCGGCGCAAAAAAGCCGTCGTCGTCTGATTGACAAACCCCGCCGTCCTTGTTATATTTTGCTCGGCACATCGACGTGCCGAGAGTTGCTTTTCAGGGAAGAAAAGCGAGGATCACGCCTCCTTCCCGTTTCACAATCTCACAACAACGATTAATTAGTTACCGTCGGACAAAGACGTCCCTCCGTTGATCGAATCCATTGCCGGGACATTGCCGTTCCGTCATTCGCGATCATATCTCGCCCATCATACTCTGTGATCCTAGGGGGTCATTATGAAAGCCAAACGGGGATACTTCTCTGTCCTCTTCATTGCACTGTCCTGTCTTTTGCCCTTCGCCGGGGCGTTCACGTCGGTTCACGCGGAAGAAATTCCCGCCGTTTCCGCCGCCGCCGAACTCCCGGCCGTAACACCTGCCGCAGCACCCGCCGCTGTTGATTCGGGCGATACCGCCTGGATCTTGATTTCCGCCTCGATGGTCCTGCTCATGACGCCGGCCCTGGCGTTCTTCTACGGCGGCCTGGTCCGCAAGAAGAACATCCTGTCAGTGCTCATGCAATGTTTCATGCTCATGTGCCTGATCACGATCCAGTGGGTCCTGTTCGGCTACAGCCTGTCCTTCGGCCCGGACATCAAGGGCCTGATCGGCGGCCTTCAGTGGATGGGGCTCCGCGGCGTGGGCCTGGATCCCAATCCGGACTACGCGGCCACCATCCCGCACCAGCTGTTCATGATCTACCAATGCATGTTCGCCATCATCACCCCGGGACTCATCCTGGGCGCCTTCGCGGAACGGATGAAGTTCTCCACCTTCTGCGTCTTCTCGCTCCTCTGGGCGACCCTCGTCTACAACCCCGTGGCCCATTGGGTCTGGGGCGTGGGCGGTTTCCTGAGGATGAGCGGCGCGCTTGATTTCGCCGGCGGCACCGTGGTCCATATCAACGCGGGCATCGCGGCCCTGGCCTGCGCCCTTTTCCTGGGGCGCCGCAAAGGGTTCCCGGAGAAAATGTCGCCCCCCCACAACCTGCCTTTCGCCGTGCTGGGCGCGGGCGTGCTGTGGTTCGGCTGGTTCGGCTTCAACGCGGGGAGCGCCCTGGGGTCCGGCAGCCGGGCGGCAAACGCCTTCGTGGTGACGCACGTCGCCGCGGCCGCGGCGGGGCTCGCCTGGGCCTTGCTCGACTGGGTGTTCAACGACCATCCCACCATGCTGGGGATGATCACGGGCGCCGTGGGCGGCCTGGTGGCCATCACCCCGGCGGCCGGGTTCGTGACCCCGCTGGGCGCCATCGGCATCGGCGTCGGGTGTTCGATCATCTGTTATATCTCCGTCACCTTCGTCAAAGTGAAGCTGGGGTACGACGACGCGCTGGACGCCTTCGGCGTGCACGGCGTGGGCGGCATCTGGGGCGCCCTGGCCACGGGCCTCTGGGCGACCAAAGCCGTGAACGCGGCCGGCAGCGACGGGCTCTTCTACGGCAACCCGGCCCTGCTGTGGATACAGGCGAAAGCCGTGCTGATAACGATCGTTTATTCGTTCGTGGTCACCTTCGTCCTCCTGAAGGTCCTCGATCTCATCATGGGCCTGCGCGTTTCCGAGCAGGAAGAACGCATCGGCCTGGACCTGACGGAACACCGCGAAGCGGCCTATACGCTGCTCGATTAAGGAGACACGACCAATGAAATATATCATCGCCATCATCCAACCCGACCGTCTGGACGAGGTCATGAACCTGCTGGAAGAAAAACAAATACACCTGGTCATGGTTTCCACCATCATGGGCCGCGGACGGCAGAAAGGTATTTCCGAAGTCTACCGCAGCCACAAAGAAGCGGGGAGCCTGCTTAAAAAGGTGAAGCTGGAAATCTCGGTGAACGACGAGTTCGTCCAACCCGCCATCGACGCCATCGTCAAAGGCGGACGCACCGGAAACATCGGCGACGGGAAGATATTCGTCCTGGAAATGAAGGATTGCATCCGAATCCGGACCGGAGAAACCGGCAAAGAAGCCATCGGATAAGAGAAGAGACCTCGCCGGACGGGAGACGCATTTTGTTCGGGGACACTCGCTCCCCCGCTCCTTCCTCGGAGATCATTTCCCCCAACGGTCTCCGAGGCCCCGTCCTAAACGGTTCCCGTCCGGCGAATTTTTAGTTAATGGATAAGTTTTTGTGTTGATTTTTTTGTTGACAGCGCGGAAACCTAATTGATAGTATGCTTCCCAAGCACGACGCGGTGCGAGTCATCAACCATTTCGCGGGACAACGGTGTCCTCCTCAGAGCATGAGGGGGATTTTTTTTGTTCCGGCAAAGAATGTCTTTACGAATGGGGGATGTGCGCTTTACACTGGTCACGCAGTTTGTTTCAATATGAACGGACAAAGTCATTCATCATTTCATCGCGGTGGACGGCTTCGGTGCATAATCTGTAAACGGATCTCTTTAAAAGGGGGACCCGAAAGTGAGACTATCACTCCAAAGGAGGATTCACCTGATGATGTTAAAGAAAAGCATTCTGAGAGTTCTTGGAGCAACGGTTCTGCCCCTGCTGTTCGTGGGCATGGCCGCTGCTGAGGCTCCGACGTTCAGCGGTTTCGTTGACTTCGGTTATAATTACAACTTCAACGGCATGCGCACCAACACCCTGCGCGGCTTCGACGCCACGGCCAACAGCCTGACGCTCCAGGCAGCCAAATTGGCGGCCTCCGGCAAGACCGGCGAAGTGTCCTATCAGATCGATCTGTTGATGGGATCGGATGCAAGCCTGACCAAATCCGCCGGATGGAACACCGGCGTGGGTGGCAACCAGGTTGACCTCGAGCAGGCGTTCGTCAGCGTCCCCTGCCCGTTGACCCACGGTACGGTCACCTTCGGTAAGTTCGTGACGCCTTTCGGCGCCGAAGTGATCGAAGCGAAGGACAACTTCAACACCTCCCGCGGCCTTCTGTTCAACTACGCCATTCCCTTCACCCATACGGGTATCAAGTACAGCAAGAGCTTCGGTGAAAGCCTTTCTCTCACCGGCGGCTTGGTGAACGGCTGGGACAACATGACCGACAACAACAAGGGCAAGACCTTCATCGCCCAGGCCGGTTATACCCCTAACAAACTGTGGTCCGCCCTCATCGGCGGCGCCTACGGCCCCGAACAGGCCTCCCAGGTATCGACGACCGCCAACAGCGTTGATACGAACGGTGATGGCGTTAATGACGCGTTCCCCGTGACGACCGTCGGCCCTTCCACGGAGAAAAACTCCCGCTCCCTGGTTGATGCCATCTTCAAGATCGTGCCTTCGGACAAACTGACCTTCGTCGCTAACTACGACTGGGGCGTGGAAGAAGGCATCGCGCCGACCGGCACCGACTCCACCCAGAACTGGAGCGGCATCGGCCTTCATGCGAAGTATATGTTGAATGACACGTGGGCCGTCGCAGGCCGCTATGAGAACCTCGGCGACGAAGGTTCCCGCACCGGCGCGCGCCAGTCACTCAACTCCATCACCGCGACCTTAGAGCACGTCATGAACGGCGTTATTTCCCGTTTGGAGTTCCGCAACGATAGCTCCAACAAAAAGCCGTTCGTAGATGATAAGGGCGTGGCGGACGACACCCAAAACACAGTCTCATACCAGGTGATCTTCCCCTTCTAACCCTCTAACCGATCAATCCCCGGGGTGTCCCCCTAGGACCCATCCCCAGCCCCGGGGACTTTTAGTAAAAAAGGCAGGCCACAACGTGGCTTGCCTTTTTTATCGTGTGCGCGGAGTTCGGACCCACCGGACCGAACGAGCACACACGTCCTCGCGTTTTTAGCGAGGATCATAAACCGTAACTTGAGGGAATAGTGGAAGGGCTTTACAAAACTTCCGCGAGGGTATTGAACTCTTCGAGGGACAGCGTTTGCGGGCGCCGCTGCGGATCGATGCCGCGCGCCGTCAGCTTGGCGACGACGTCGGCTTTTTCGAGGGCGAGGCCGTGGGAGAGGTTGTTCAGAAGCATCTTGCGCCTCTGGGAGAAGGCGGCGCGGGCGATTTCAAAAAAACGTTTCTCGTTGCGGATGAGGGACGAGGAAAGAGGCGTCAGTCGCAACACCGTGGACGTCACCTGCGGCGGCGGCTTGAAGGCCCCGGGCGCGACGTCGAAAAGGTTTTCCACCGACGCCTTGCCTTGCACCGCCAGGGAAAGCAGGCCGTAGTCCGCGGTGTCCGGTGGGGCCACCATACGGTCCGCCACTTCTTTCTGGACCATGATGACGGCGTGGCTCCACGCGTTCCAATCCAAAAACTTCCGCACGATGGCGTTTCCCGCCGAATAGGGCAGGTTGCCGATAATGGCGCAGGAGCGCGGCGGCCAGCCGGGCAGGGGCCAATCCAGGAAATCGGCATTCACGATCTGAAAACCCTTCGCGACCCATCGACGTCCGAGGGTTTCGGCCAGCTGTCGGTCCAACTCCACAAGGACGATCTCCGGCGCACGCCCGAACAGGTGCTGCGTGAGGGCGCCCCGCCCCGGACCGATCTCCAGAATGCGGGGAAATTTCCCGGGCAAGCTGTCGACGATCTCCCGGGCGACGGAATCATCGTTTAAGAAATTCTGCCCCCATTGCTGCCTCACAGGGCCAGCAACGCTTTGCGCAGCATATCCAGCGCCGTCAGGGCCGCCCGCTCACGGACCAATTCCCGTTCGCCGGAAAAACGGTTCTCCTGGCAAATGGTCCCGCCGGGGCCCGCCAGCGCGACGAAGACCAGCCCCACCGGTTTTTCCGCCGTCCCGCCGTCGGGGCCGGCAATCCCCGTGACCGCCAATGCGAAATCCGCGCCCGTCTTCTGCCGGCACCCCTCGGCCATTTCCAGCGCGCATATCTGCGACACCGCGCCGAACTTTTTCAGCGTTCCCGGATTGACGCCCAGCCATTTCACCTTGGCGGCGTTGGAGTAGGTGATGAACCCTTGCAGAAAGTATTTCGAGCTGCCCGGCACGCCCGTGATCTTTTGCGACAGCAGGCCGCCGGTGCAGGACTCCGCCGCGGCCAGGGTCTTGTTTTTCCCCGCGAGCATGCGGCCGGCCACTTCCCCCAGCGTTTCCTGTCCGTAACCGTAAATGTCCTTGCCGAATTGCGCCTGAACGCGGGCGTCGATGCGCTCCAGGCGGCGAGACACCTCTACCTGGGTCGGAGCGGAGACCGTGACCTTGATGTCGATGATCAGCTTCTGCGCCAAAATCCCCCAAACGACCTCCACGGCGCCGCGGCTTTTCTCGGCTTTAATCAGGGGCCGCAGGCGTTCGTCGACGCGGGACTCGGCGATGCTGAAAAGCCGGTAAATGACCGTGCGCCGCGCCCCGGATGGATGGGCCGCGCGCAGGGCGGGCAGGACGTCGCGTTCCATCATCGGAAACAATTCGCGGCCGGGACCGGGCAGGATGACGAGGATTTTCTTTCCGGGATGAAAGATTTGTCCGGGCGCGGTGCCGAACCTGTTGGCCAGGACGCGCGCGCCCTTGAGCGCATAAGCCTGCCGTCGGTTCGCCGCCGGCATCTTCCAACCCCTCCGGCGAAACTTCTCTTCGATGTCCTTCGCGACGGCCGGCAAATAGACGAGCGGCCGGTTTAAAACCTTCGACCAGACGTCCCGCGTGATATCGTCGAAGGTCGGCCCCAGCCCGCCGGCGCACAGGACGACGTCGCTGCGCCGCCACGCCTCCGAAAACGCGGAATGCATTTCCTTCCGGTCGTCGGCCACGGTCGTTTCCCGCGACAAGGCCAGGCCGATGTTTTCCAGCATCGGCGCGAGGCCTCCGCCGTGGGTGTTGACCTTCCCCATGAGGAGCTCGCTGCCGACGCAGATGAGTTCGACGCGGGGTTGCTTAATGGAAGAACCCGACCTTGTTGTCCGGCAGTGCCTGCTCTCCCGTGCGGATGGTCCCGAAGCGCGCCTCGTATTTGTTCACGTTGTCCTGCAGGGCCGCGAGCAACCGCTTCATGTGGATGGGGTTCGTCAAAATGCGGGCGCGCACTTTGGCCTTGGGCGGCTGGGGCGAATGGAAGATGAAGTCCAGAACAAACTCCGTTTCTGAATGGCTGACGATGGCCAGGTTCGCGTAGATGCCCGAGGCGGTGTTGTCGTCGATCTCGATGGCCAACTCCTGCGGCGGGTTTAAAGGCTCATTTTTGGACATGGTTCGGCTCCTTGGAAGAGGCTGTGTTTTTAAGCGTTGATTCCGGGACTTTCCTTCGCCACGATCTTCGCGAGGCCGATGAGCCCGATGAGGTTCGGCAGGGCCATGAGGCCGTTGGTGATGTCGGCGATGTTCCAAACCATGGTGAGCTCCGTCATGGCGCCCAGAAAAACGCAGCCGCAGTAGATCCACCGATAAGGCATGATGGAACGCGGGCCCAACAGATAGGACACGGACTTTTCCCCGTAATAGGCCCAGCCGAGCAGCGTCGAATAGGCGAACAGCGCCAGGCCGACGGTGACCACGAGCCCGCCCCATTGTCCGGGAAGGCCGGCCGAGAAAGCGGCGGACGTCAGCGGCGCGCCGCGCAGCACTTGGCCCGCGGCGTCGGTCAACGTCCAGGCCCCGGTGACGAGGATCACCAGCCCCGTGACGGAACAGACCACCAGGGTGTCCAAAAAAGTCTGCGTCATGGAAACGAGCGCCTGGACCGAGGGATGGGAGCTCCTCGCCGCGGCCGCGGCGAAAGCGCCTGTCCCCAGACCCGATTCGTTCGAGAACACGCCGCGCGCCACGCCGTAGCGGATGCCCGCCATCACGGTGGCCCCGGCAAAACCTCCGGCGGCCGCGCTCCCCGTGAAGGCCTCGCGGAAAACCAAAGCGAGCGCGCCGGGAACCCGGTCGGCGAAAACGATCAACACGACCGCCCCGCCGATCATATAAAAAACCACCATAACGGGAACCAACAGGGTAGAAGCCCAGGCGATGGATTTTATTCCGCCGATGATCACCACGGCCGTCCCCGCCGCCAAGACCAATCCTGTGATCCACAACGGAACGTCGAAGGACGAACGGAGCGCGTCGGCCACGGAGTTGGCTTGGACCATGTTGCCGATGCCGAAGGCCGCTATCGCGGCGAAGGCGGCGAACAGGGCCCCCAGCCACGGAAGCTTAAGCCCGTGGGCGATGTAAAACATGGGGCCGCCGCTCATGGTGCCGTCGGGCTCTTTGCGGCGGTACATCACGCCGAGCAGGGCCTCGGCGTATTTGGTGGCCATTCCCACCAGCCCCGTCACCCACATCCAAAAAAGCGCTCCCGGCCCGCCGAGGGCGATGGCCGTGGCCACGCCTGCAATGTTCCCCGTGCCGACGGTCGCGGCCATGGCGGTCATGAGCGCCTGGAAGTGGCTGACGTCCCCTTCGCTGCCGGACTCATGACGCTTGATGAACGCCAGGTGGAGCGCGCGGGGAAGGAGGCGGAATTGGATCCCTTTCAAAAGGAACGTGAGATAGATCCCCGTTCCGACCAAAAGGATCAGCATGGGAGGACCCCATACCCAGGAGCCGATAAGCTCAACCGTGCGAATCATATTCACCCTCTCAGAATGAAATCAGCCCGAGCGAAAACAGGAAAACGAGGACCACGGCCACGGGCGACACATATCGAACCAGGAACTTCCAAGCCGCGCCGAGGACGGCTTTGCACCGCATGCCTTCCGCGCCCGCGTTGGCCTCTTCCAGGGCCGGCTTCACTCCCCATACCCATCCCGCGAAGATGCAAATCAACAGGCCGCCCAGCGGCAGGAGGATGTTCGATGTCAAAAAATCGAGGCTGTCGAAGACCGTGCGGTTGAAGAATTTAACGTCCTGCATGGGTCCGAAGGAAAGCGCGCAGGGGATGCCGAGCAGGAAAATGGCGATCCCGGCGATGATGGAAACCTTGTGCCGGGGATAGCCTTTCTCATCCACGAAATAGGCCGTCACAACTTCCAGAAGGGAGAAACCCGACGTCAGCGCCGCGATGGCCAATAAAACGAAGAAGAGCGTCCCCCACAGATAGGCCCCTCCCGGCATTCGGGCGAAGACCGCGGGAAGCACCTTGAAAATCAAACCGGGGCCGACGGCCGGGTCAAAACCGATGGCGAAGACTGCGGGGAAAATGGCCAAACCGGCCAGGAGAGCCACCATCGTGTCCAATCCCGCCACCCACGCGGTCGCTTTCCAGAGGTTTTCCTTTTTCTCCACATAGGAACCGTAGGTGATCATGGCCCCCATGCCCAGCGACAATGAGAAAAACGCGTGGCCGAGGGCCACCAAAAACGCCTGGGTCGTGATTTTGGAAAAATCAGGTTTCAGAAGGAACGCCACTCCGGCACGGGCCCCGGGCAGCGTGACTGCCCGGACGATGAGGATCAATAGGAGCACGAAAAGTGCGGGCATGAGGATGTCGCACCAGCGTTCGATGCCTTTGCGGACGCCGCTGTGCACAGTGCCGACGCAGAGCGCGATGAAGAAGCCGTGAAACACGATGGGCCAATAGGGATGGCCCGTGAACTTCAGGAAATTCCCCCACGCGAGGTCCGGGCTCGAAAGTTGGGAAAACCGGCCGGTCGCGCCTTCCAAAATATACGCGAGCGTCCATCCGCCCACCACACTGTAGTAGGACAGGATCAAGAACCCCGACGCCACGCCCATGAAACCGACCAAACGCCAAAAAACATTCCGCCGCGAAAGGTCCGAATAGGCGCCCACGGGGTCTTTCTCCGTGCTCCGGCCCACCACGAATTCGCAGAGCATCACGGGCAGTCCGACAAGGACGATGCAAATCAGATACAGGAGCACAAAAGCGGCGCCGCCGTTTTCCCCCGCGATGTAAGGGAACCGCCAGATATTGCCCAGCCCGATGGCTGACCCCGCCGCCGCCAAGACGAAACCCATATGAGACTTCCAATGCTCGCGTTTTTCCTGGTTCATGGGTCAATCCTTTCCATGGAAGAACCTCTCAAGGGCCGAACAGATAAGGCTTGGGGTCCACGGGCCTTTTGTCCGGCGTCAGAATTTCAAAATGGAGATGGTGCCCGCTGGCCCGCCCCGACCGCCCCACGCGCCCTATTTTCTGCAGCGCGTCGACTTCCTGGCCCACGCGGACCCCGATGGCGCGCAAGTGGCTATAGCGCGTATAAAATCCGTCCATGTGCCGCAAAAGGATCATCCGGCCGTAGCCGCCCGCCTTCCGCGCCTCGACCACCCGGCCCGCGCGCGATGCCAGGACCGGTTCGCCGCCGCGCAGACTGAGCTGTAAGTCGATCCCCGTGTGGAACTCGAACCGCCGGCGTCCATAGGCCGACATGACGCGGGCGCCCGGCAAGGGTATCAAAAACTTCCCGGAAGGGGATAGGGGAACGGCGCCGCGCGGAAAGGGTGGATGGCGCGGCTGCGGACCGACGCAGCCGGCGGCCAGCAGGGCCGCCGCCAACAAAAGACTACGCGGAAAACCGATTAGACCCCTCCGGTCGCATTCAATCTCCTTCAGGACGGCTGTCGTTTTGTCGCGCGAAGTTGATAGAACCCGGCCATGGCCAGACAGATATAGAGTCCCATGGCCCGGAAGAACACGATCCACATGGGGTCGGGTTTGGCCCGCACGATCAGGATGCAGGCGCCCAGGAGCGCCATGAAACAGAGGAACCCTATCGTGAAAATTCCCCAGGCCAAAACCTTTGAGCGTAAGAGATGGTTGACGGCGCCGAGAACCAGTAGCGCGGAAGGAAGGAAAACGGGGTAACGGCCCCAGTCGACGCCGCCCCAGCCGGCGCTGACGATGGACGAACCCACGAACCAGGCATAAAACGCGAGAGCCGCGCCGTAGAAGGTCAGTTCGCCCATGAAACGTTTCATCGGCCGGTCAGAGCTTCAATTCCTTCATCAGGGCCTCGACCGTCGGCTCGACCAGCTTGGGCCGCGGCATGGAAGACACCGCGCGGTCCGGGTCCTTGAGGCCGTGACCCGTGAGGATGCAGACGACCGTGGCGTCGGACCCGGCGAACTCCGGGTGCTTCGCCGCGTACTTCTTCAGCCCCGCCACCGACGCCGCGCTGGCCGGTTCGCAATAGACGCCCTCCAACGCCGACAACGCGCGGTAAGCGTCCAAAATCTCGTCGTCCGTCACCATGTCGATCAATCCGCGGGATTCGTCCCGCGCCGACTCGGCCTGCTTCCAGGAGGCCGGGTTGCCGATGCGGATGGCCGTGGCAATGGTCTTCGGCGATTTCACGGGCTCGCCGCGCACGATGGGCGCCGCGCCTTCGGCCTGATAGCCCATCATCTTGGGAAGTTTCTTGGCTTTGCCCAGTTCCTTGTATTCTTTGTAGCCCTTCCAATAGGCGGTGATGTTGCCGGCGTTGCCCACGGGCATGAACTGAAAATCCGGGGAGTCGCCCAAATCCTCGACGATCTCGAAGGCGCCGGTCTTTTGGCCTTCGATGCGGTATGGGTTGATGGAGTTGACCATGGTGATGGGCCAGGACCCGCTGACCTTCCGAACCATGGTGAGCGCGTCGTCGAAATTGCCCGCGATGGAATAAATCTCCGCTCCGTGCATCAGCGCCTGCGACAGTTTGCCGAGGGCGATGTTGCCTTCCGGGATCAGGACCACGCAGCGGACGCCGGCGCGGGCCGCGTAGGCCGCGGCGGAAGCCGACGTGTTCCCCGTCGACGCCGTGATCACGGCCCTGGAGCCTTCTTCCACGGCCTTGGACAACGCCATGGTCATGCCTCGGTCCTTGAAGGAACCGGTGGGGTTCATGCCTTCGTATTTGAGATGGACTTTGAGGCGGGGAGCGCCCAGCCATTCGGCGAGGCGGCAGGCGGGAATCAAGGGGGTGCTGCCTTCCAACAAGGAGATCACCGGCGTTTTGTCCGTCACCGGCAAATAGCGGCGGTAGCGCTCAATGACTCCCTGCCTCGGCATTATTTCGCCTCTTCGATCCGGAGGTGGACGGTCTTGCGGCGCACGACGGGCAATTTGTCGATGGCGGCCAGCGCGGCCTCCACGTCGCCTTCCCGACCTTTATGCGTCACGATCACGATGGGGATGCCTCGGTTGGAGTTCGACATGCCGCTTTCCTGATAAACAGAACCGATGGAGACGCCGTGCCGGCCCAGGACTCCGGTGATCTGCGATAGCACGCCGGGCTTGTCCACGGTATTGAAGCGCAAGTAATGCCGACACGCCATATCCTGCAGCGGAACGTTGGCCAGCCTTTCCTTCTCGTGGTAGGCCACGTAGGGGATTTCCCCCGCCGTGCCGTTCAGCACCTGGCGCGCCAGATAGATCACGTCGGACACCACGGAGCTCGCGGCGGCCATCTGGCCCGCGCCCTTTCCGTAGAACATCACATCCCCCGCCGCGTCGCCGTGCACGATGACGGCGTTGTATTCCTGGTGGACGTTGGCGAAGGGATGCGTCCGGGGGATGAGCACCGGATGCACGCGGACGGAAATCTTGTCCTTGTCCATCGTCGCTATCCCCAAAAGTTTCACCACGAGGCCCATCCGCTGCTGCGCGAACTTCACGTCCCAGACGTCGAGGTGGGAAATCCCTTCGCGGCTCACGTCCTCAAGGCGCACCCAGGTGCCGCTGCCGAGGGACGCCAGGATGGCGATCTTGTGGGCCGCGTCCACGCCCTCGATGTCGAAGGTCGGGTCCGCTTCGGCGAACCCGGCCTGCTGGGCGCCCTTGAGCGCATCGGCGAAGGATATCCCGTCCGCGGTCATGCGCGTGAGGATGTAGTTCGTCGTGCCGTTGAGGATGCCATAAATTTTTCCGATGCGGTTCGCGGCCAGCCCTTCGTTGACCCCCTGGATCAAGGGGATACCGCCGCCCACGGCCGCTTCGAAGTAGATCAACGCCTGGGAGGCTTGGGCCGTCGACAGAACTTCGCCCCAATATTTCGCGATGAGCGCCTTGTTCGCCGTCGCCACGTGCTTCCGCGCTTTGAGCGCCGCCAGCACGATGGTGCGCGCGGGCTCATAACCGCCGATCAGTTCGATCACGATATCCACGGACGGATCGTTCACGATCGTCCGCCAGTCGTTCGTAAAGCGGGGACGATGAACGCCCCCCGGCATCTTTCGCTTTTCGCGGTCGCAGACCCAGGTCAAACGGATCGGCCCGCCGGCTTTTTCTTCCAGGATGGGAAGGTTTCTTTGCAGAAGTTTGACGACGCCCTGTCCGACGGTCCCGCAGCCGATCAGACCGATGTTCACGACGTTCTTGTTGTTAGGCACGGGGAGTCTCCATCTCTTCCAGCGTTCCCAGCTTCTCGGCGGACGTGTTGCGCAGGAACTTTTTCAGCCGGAGCAGAACGTCGTGGAAACGGTTGTCGTGGGTGACCAAGGCGAAGCGCACGTAGCCTTCGCCTTCGTCGCCGAAGCCGATCCCCGGGGAGACCGCCACGCCCGTTTCCCGGATCAACTTCTCCGCGAACTTGAGCGAACCGAGGGCTTTGTAGGGTTCGGGGATCGCGGCCCAGACGTACATGGTCGCCTTGGGCATCTCGACGTTCCAGCCGATCTTGCGCAGTCCGCCCACGAAATAATCGCGGCGGCGCTGGTAAATCTTCACCATTTCCTTCACGCAGTCCTGCGGACCTTCCAGGGCCGCGACGGCGGCGAGTTGAAGGAACGTCGGTACGCCGTAGTCCACGAAAGCCTTGAACTTTTCCAGTGGACCGAGCAGCGACTGCTTGCCGCAGGCCCAGCCGATGCGCCAGCCCGCCATGTTGTAGGTCTTCGAGAAGGAATTGAACTCCAGCGCGACGTCCGCGGCGCCGGGGATCTGCAGGATGCTGGGCGCCTCATATCCGTCGAAGGTGATTTCGCAGTAGGGGTTGTCGTAGGCGACGAGGATATCGTGCTTCTTGGCGAAGCGCACGGTCTCTCTTAAAAACGCCGTGTCTTCGATGACGGCCGACGTGGGGTTGTTGGGGTAATTCAGGAAGAGGATCTTGGCGCGCTCCAGCGACTTCTTGGGGATTTTCCCGTAGTCCGGCAGATAGCCGTTCGCCGCGGTCAGCGGCAAGTTCTGGACGCGTCCACCCGCCAGGATGACGCCGTTGAAATGGACCGGGTAGGCCGGGGACGGGACCAGGCAGACGTCGCCGGGATCCAGATAGGTCGAACACAGATGCGCGATGCCTTCCTTGGACCCGATCAGGGAAATCACTTCTTTATCGGGATTCAATTCCACGTCGAAGCGTTTCTTCATGAAGTTCGCCACGGCTCTGCGGAAT
>CAYZXT010000035.1:0-26659 GCA_964482515.1 uncultured Elusimicrobia bacterium
AAGCGGTGGTCACGATGATCAGGGCGAAGACGACGGACTTGATCAGCCCGTGAAAGCACTCCTCCAGGCCGATGGCGTTGATCTCATCCCAGAACACCGTGGAAGGAATGTGGAGCCGGTTGGTGGCGATCACGTAACCGCCGAGTATGCCGATGAAATCCGCGAAAACGGTGAGCAGCGGGACCATCATGAGGCAGGCCACAAACCGCGGCACGGCGAGATATCTCACCGGGTTCGTGCCGAGAGTGTGAAGGGCATCGATCTGCTCGGTGACGTTCATGGTGCCGAGCTCCGCCGCGATGGCCGCGCCCACGCGGCCCGCGATGACGACCGCCGTCAGGACGGGGCCCAGTTCCTTCACAAGCGACAACCCCACCACGGTGCCCACGTACAGCGGCTCGTTGAAGACCTTTCGGAACGAAAAACCCGTCTGAAGGGCGAGCACCATCCCCGTGAACAAAGAGGTCAAGCCCGTAACAGGAAATGACAAAACGCCGATCTCGTACATCTGGGTGACGGTGTTGCGGACGTCCAGCTTCGCGTGGGTGAACCAATAGAGCGTCTTGCGCATCATGTCCGCCACGCCGCCCACGCCCTCCGCCAGATTGAGGACTTGTTCGCCCAAATGGTTTAAAGGATTGATCCTGCTTCCGTTCATGGGACGGCCACTCTCGGCACCCGGGCGGAAACGCCGCAGACGATTTCATAGGGGATCGTGTCGGCCCACTCCGCCATTTCCTCGGCGGAAATCCGTTCCGCACCCTGCTTTCCGATGAGGACCGTTTCGTCCCCCACCTCGACCCCGGGAACGTCCGTGACGTCCACGATGATCTGGTCCATGGTCACGCGACCCGCCACAGGGCAGCGTTTTCCACGCACCAGGACCTGCCCCTTGTTGGACAGGCTGCGGCGATAACCGTCCGCGTAACCCACCGGCAGCGTCGCCAGCCATGAGACGCGCCGCGCGCGAAACGTTCCGCCGTAACTGACGGCCGTTCCCGGCTGGACCTTCTTTAAGAAGACGATGCGCGTCTTCCATTCCATGACCGGCGCGAAGCCCGCCATGTCCGCGGCGGGCGCGGGCGACAGGCCGTAAAGCGCGAGTCCCGGGCGGACCACATCGAAATGGGTTTCGGGAGACAGGAGGGCGGCGGCGGAATTGGCCGCATGGACCAGGGGGCGCGGGGACAGGCGGCGGGCCGCGTCGACCACGGGTTTGAAGCGGTCCAATTGCTTCCGCGTTTCTTCCGGGGAATCCGCCTGGGCCAAATGGGTGTAAACGCCTTCCAGCCGGAGCGCGTCCTGTCCGGAAATTTCCCGGATGGTTTCGAGCGCGGTTTCCGGCGACACGCCGATCCGCCCCATGCCGGTGTCGACCTTAACGTGCGCGGCCGCGCACCGCTTGAGTTTGGCCGCGACGCGGGACAATTCCTGCGCGGCCAGGCGGCTGGCCAGGGTGGGAGTGAGATCGTATTTCAAGGCGCTCTCAAAACCGTCGAACGGAAACAGGCTCCCCAAAATCAAAATGGGCTGTTTGAATCCTGCCTCACGCAACGAAATGCCCTCTTCAATGCTGGAAACGCCGAAACCCCACTGGGGGACGTCCGCGGCTTCCGCCGCGGCCCGCGCCATTTCGCGGGCGCCGTGGCCGTAGCCGTCGGCCTTCAGCACCGGCAAAGAACGGACGCCGGACGCCAGCCGGGACGACACGGCGCGGAGGTTGTTCTGAAAGCTCTTCAGATGGATTACAGCCCAGGTGGGACGCAGGAAGGTTTGTCTTGTGGACACGGCGGCGGTCATTCGATCAGATTAATCGGCTCGAAATCGCTGCTCGCCGGATAGGCTGCGGATGAGGTCGCATTCCCTTAATATACAAAATACCAACCGGGAAATGTCTCTAGAAGGATGGTTCTTCCTCGTGGGTGGGATCGACGAACTTCGTGAAATCGTTCTGGAAAAGGACGTCCACGTCGCCGATGGGCCCGTTACGCTGCTTGAGGACGAAGAGCTTCGCCTTGCCTTTTAAATCCGGGTCGTCGCGCTTGTAAACTTCCTCGCGCAGGATGGCGATCACGACGTCGGCGTCCTGCTCGATGGCGCCCGATTCGCGGAGGTCGGAGAGCTGCGGCCGGTTGCCCTCGCGGCCGCGGTCTTCCGTCCGGCGGTTCAGCTGGGAGAGCGCGACCACCGGCACTTTAAGCTCGCGCGCCAGGGCCTTGAGGGACCGCGATATGTCGGAAATTTCCTGCTGGCGGCTTTCCGCCGTTCCGCCGCCGCGCAGCAGTTGCAGGTAGTCGATGATGATCATCCCCGGCTCCAGCCCTTTGTTCTTCACGTCGCGCGCCCAACGGCGGGACGTGCTCCGGATTTCCAGGATGGTGGGGCTTGAGGAAAAATCGAAATGCAGCGGCGCGCTGGCGATCTGGCTCGCGGTGTTCGTGATCGCCGGCCAGCTTTTGCGCGCGAGGAAACCTTCGCGCACGCTGCGCAGGTTGATCATGGCCTGGGAACACAACAGTCGCAATCCCATTTCCTGCTCGCTCATTTCCAGGGAGAAGAAGAGAACGGGCCGCTTTTCTTTGATCGCGGCGTGCTCCGCCATGTTGAGGCAGAGCGACGTCTTTCCCATGGAGGGACGGCCCGCGACGATGATCAGGTTCGACGGTTGAAACCCCGCGGTCATGCGGTCAAGGTCTTTGAAACCGGTCGGTACTCCGGTGACATATTTATTGCTTTCCGCCAGGCGCTCCAACGCGCGGATGGCGGTCTGCATCAGCAGGGGTGAATCGAGGACTTTTTTCTCGGCCCTTGTTTCGGCCAGCTCAAAGAACAATTCCTGCGCCTTGTCCAAAAGCTGATGGGCCTCGTCGTTCTGGAGCGAACAATCGGTGGCGATCGTCCGGGCGTTTTTGATCATCTGCCGGAGCAGGGATTTTTCCTTGACGATGCTGGCGTAGTGTTCGACGTTGAGAGCGGAGGGGACCCGGTTCACCAGGTCGAACAAATAGGCTTGCCCGCCGAGCGCGTCCAGGTCGTTGTTGGATTTAAGGTATTCACCGACGGTGATGACGTCGGGCGTGATGTTCCGGTCCTGCAGGTTGCGGATGACTCCGAAAATCTTTTGATGGATCCCGGAGGAAAAATCCTCTTCCCGGACCATGTCCATGGCTTTCATGGCCGCGTCTTTGTCGGCCATCATGCTGCCGATGACGGCCAGTTCGGCCTCGTGGCTCACGGGGGTCGTCGCTTGTTCGAGAATATCAAGTTTCGGCATGGGGTCTTTTTATCCTTGGGTTCGTCCGGTCGATCGAAAACAGGCGAAGGAAGATTTCTATTTCTACAATTTCGGGATGATATTTTCAAGGACAAAGGATGGAAATCCGACGAAAAGCGGTAAAAACGTTCAAAAACTCCCGTTCATCTACAAATCCCGTTCCACCAGATGCCGGATCCAGGTTTTATAGACCCGCGCGTGGTTGTCGGCCAATATCCAGATATCTTCCCCGTCCAGCGTGAAGCCGGACAGGTCCAACCCTTTTTCCTTGAGGACAGGGATGGAAAACGCGCGCACTGCGGTCAAAGCCCGGTCCTTGGCATGCTGATAGATGAGATTGGTTTCGCTGTCCGCGGTCCAGACCGCGTCCACGGTCACGAAGACGCCCACGGGCGAGCCGCTGGGATATTTATAGGAATCCACCAATTCGAACTCCTGCCCCTTCAGCTTTAAACGGTAAATCCGGCCCTCCCTGGCGTCGCAAACCCAAAGGATTTCCCCCTCCCAAAAAAGCCCCGAGGGTTCGGGTGCCGGGCTGGCGTAGGAGGCGGACACGGACAGGCTGTCATCGAGGTTGTGGCGGTAGATCTTTCGTTCCCAGGAGTTGCAGCTCCATAACGCGATGCCGTCCCACGCGATGCCCGTGGGATGGCCCCCGGGCACGGGATGACTGCCGCGCAACGACAGGTTGCGGTCGACCTTGTGCTTATTGACGGAACCCGTGACCCAATCCGCGATCCAGGCGGTCTTGTCGTTGGAAAAACAAATCGCGACGGGGTTCTGATAGGGAAGGGCGAACTCCTGGAGCGCCGGCTTGGCCGAAACGCGCATCCACAAACTCCGCGGAGACGGGAGTTCGCGCCAGATTCCGGCGAGCACGGCGACGGCCGCCAGCCCGAAAATGAGCTTGACGGCGCGCGGCCCGGCCCATTCGCGGACAGACCGCCACATACGGCCCGGCCCGCTCCAAATACCGCGCGACGCGAGCTGATGCCGCATGACGCGATCGATGACGGCGGTGACGTCCTCTATGCGGAAGGGTTTCGTGATGTAGGCGAAGGCGCCCAGGCGGCGGGCCTGGGAGGTGGTCAGCGGATCGTTCACCACGGAAAGCATGACGACGGGGATGTCGGGGCACTTCTTCCGGATTTCCGTCAGCGCCTCGATGCCGTGCATCTCCGGCATCATGACGTCGAGGAAGATCAGGTCCGGCTTCAACTCCACGGCCTTTTGCACGGCCTGGCGGCCGTCTTCCGCGGTCACGGCATGGTAACCGTAGTTCTCCACCAGGACCTTGACGACCTGGGCGATGTCCGGCGTATCATCGGCGATGAGAACCGTTTTGACGTTTTGAGCCATGGGAATGACTCAACTTTAACGCGAATTAACGCCTAAATCAAGGAGCTTGGAATCTTTTAATAGACTGAGCTTTTCCGCCGGGTCTGGAAGTACTGCGCCTCATCCATGGCCGAGGTCTGGCTCCGCATCCGCAGCAGATCGGTTTTCAGGTCGATATTGAAAGAAACTTGGTCGAGGCCGGGACGCTGCGTCACTTCCGCGCGGAACACCCAGCAGTGGAGGTCCCGCACGACGGTCAACGTCTTCTCGATGATCTGGACCTTGTTGTATTGGAGATCCCTTTCGCCGCTGGCGGTGTATTGCACGCCGCCCTGCAGGAACCATCCCCTCGTCAATGGAAAAGCCGCCCTCTGTTGGATCTGGATCGACCCCGAGGTGCCGCTGTTGTAGCTCCAGCCGGAAGAAATGTGCGCCCCCATGGTGTCCCCCCATTGGGCGGAGAACTGCGTGATCTGGGGGCGGTTCACCGGATAGAGCTGCTGCGTCTGGCGGTAGAAAAACTCCAACTTCCGGAGCGGCCGGTAGTTGAATTCCACCGTGGGCGGCGTGACTTTGTTTTTTCCCTTCACGGATCCCAGGCCCGGCGACGTGCGGAGGTCGTAGCCGCTGGACGCCCGGGACCAGAACGCGGTCGTGGGCCGGAAAAACATGGCCAGGCCCAGGCCGTTCTGCTCCACGCCTTCGTCCGCGCCGGTCTTATCGCGCTTCAGCGCGTTGGGGGCCCCGCGTACGCGGTAACTGTAGGACAAATCCATATCGAGGGAGCGGCCGAAGCGCTGGCGCAAATTGTGACTGGTGAATGCGCGTCCCGAAAAAAGCCCGGAGCGGTCGATGCGCGTGGCGGTGCTGCCGGCCGGCGTTATATCTTCCCACGCCTGCCAGCTTTCCGACAGGCCCGCCGAGGGCGTATAGCTCATGCTCTTCATCAGGGCGAAAGGCCGGGAGAAGGAGGCGGACGCGTTCGCCGTCTGTTGGTAGATGTCCTTTTCCGGCACGACGGGATTCAGGGCCGACGTGGTGGACGGACGCGTGTAGGTATTGGCGAAACTCCCGCTCAGGGTCGCGTAAACGCTGGATCCGATCAGCAACGGCGTGGATTGGATATCCCACTGCGGAAGGACGGTGCGCTGGCGGACGAAACGGTTCCGCGAGGTGTCGAAGGTCTGGTCCTGCCGCACGAGCCAGCGGGAAGTATAGGTCGGGCGTTGATAGGTCAGCGCGGCGTCCGACTGGGCGGTCTGGCGGGAGTACTCGTTGTCGCCGCTGTAAAGGTTGGAGAACGACTCGTCGCTCTGGAAGATCGCGTTGGCCTGCAGGGAAAGGCTGGGCTTGAGCTGCTGCCAGTGGCCCAGGCGCGTGTTCCAGCGGACGCTCTTCGAAAGCCGGTCCTTCAGTTGATATCCGTAGACGGATCCGCGCACGTCCGGGCGGAAATAATTGTATTCCGCCCCGAGCCCGTAGCCGGTCTTCTGAAAATAGTCCCAGTAGAAGCGGCCATACATCTGGTCACCCAGGGGATAGGTGATGATGTTCTTCACGAAGCGCCCGTCGCGGCTCGTATGGCCCGGCTCAAAGCGCCAGGACCAATCCTTGTCCTCCATCGTGCGAGTGTACAGCGGAGCGAAGATCACCGGCGTATCCTCCTGGGCGAGCCCGCTCCCGTAAATGCTGTAGCGCTTGCTCTGTCTGTAGGTGGCCCGTATGCCGCGGAAATGGAAATGGGGCGGATCCAGGTCGCAGTTGGTCACGGCCGCGCGCTCGATGACGAACCGGTCTTTCGACACGCGCCGGATCTTGCGGCCCCAAATGCGCCAGGGAGGGTTGGTGATGTAGGCGTTTTTCAGCGTGGCCGTCGTGTTCGCGGAGTCGTAATCCATCTCCTCCGCCCACAAGGACAGGGACCCTTCCGCCAGGTGGACGTGGCCGACGGCGCGGGCCGTTCGGCTCGAGGTATAGACCGTCACCTCGTCCGCCTGAAGGACCGATTTGCTGGAAATCATGACGACGTTCCCCTGGGCGTAGACCACGTTCTCCGACGAGCGGAATTCCAGATAATCGGAGGTCAGGGTGCGGGTGCCTTCCTGCTGGCTGAAGTCGTCCGGGGAACCCGGCTGAGCCGAAGCGTGGATGGAAAGGAGGCAGACACAAAGCGATGCGAGAAAAAAAACAACGAGGCGGGGCCATAACCGTCCCGCGTTGAATCGGGACCTGGCGGGATTATGGCGGGTCGATCGGGTTTTATTCAACGAGCAATGCGGAGCCGACGACGCCCAGGTGCTGGTTTTCAGCAGACACCATGATGCGCACGGCCCCCCGGGGCGTGGCGAAGGTTCGGGATTGAATTTCCGGCCGGGCGGAGCGCATGAGCAATCCGAAAGCGCCGGCGATGCCTCCGGTCAACAGGATCGTGTCCGGATTCAAAACGTTGATGAGGTCGGAAAGGCCGATCCCCAGCGCGCGCCCCGCGTGCTCCCAGAGTTTCAGAGAAAGCCTGTCTCCCCGGCGGGCGGCTTTCGCCATGGAAAGCGGCGTCAAATCTTTGGGGACCGGCCGCCCTCGCCGGGTCAGCTCGCGGCGCATCCAGGCGATCAAATATTTCTTCCCCAGAAAGGTTTCCAGGCAGCCGCGCCCGCCGCAGCCGCAGCGGATCCCGTTCGGATCGAGGGTGAGATGGCCCGGCTCTCCCGCCGAGCCCGTGGCGCCGCGGAAAAGCTTCCTATCCAAAATCAATCCGCCGCCCACGCCGGTCCCCAACGTCAGCACGACCAGGTTCCGCGGCCGGCCCTTGAGCTCCACGTGATAGGCGCCCCACGCTGCGGCGTTGGCGTCGTTGTCCACCACGACGGGCCGGGGAAAACCGGCCTTTTCCAAAAGCCTTTTCAATTGAACGCGGCGCCAATGCAGGTTCGGCGAAATGCGGACGACGCCCGCGGCCGAATCGATGTCCCCCGCCACGCCGACACCGGTGCCCAGCAGTTCTTGTTTGAACCAGGGTTTGACCGCGGTGCGCAACGCCGCCACCAGCTTCTGCGGATTGAAAACCGTGTCCACGCGCGCGTCCGCATGGATCCTTCCCTTTTCGTCCACCAGGGCCAGCTTGACCTGCGTGCCGCCCAAATCGATTCCCAGCCTGAGACCTTTTTTCATGTTCGTTCCTCTTTTACGACGGAACCCGCCGAAAATATTTCAGAGCCTCCCCCACCAAGTAGAGCGACCCGACGATGACGACGGGCCCGGAATTCCCGGACGAACGCCGCCAGGCTTCGCCGAACGTCCGGCAGGGAAACGCTGCATCCGCTTTACGCCACAACCCGGCAACCTCGGCCGCGCCGCGCGTCCGCTCGGAGGGCAGCGGCAGGGTGAAGACCCGGCGGGCCAAGGGGCTAAGTTTCCGGATCATTCCCGCCGCGTCCTTGTCTTTCAAACAGCCGAAAATTAAATCCGCCTTCGCATGGCCCCAGGGCGACGTGCGATAGGCCGCGGCGAAACTTTCCGCGCCTTCGACGTTGTGCCCGCCGTCCAGAACGACTGTGCGGCCCGCGACCGTCAGAACCTGGAACCGCCCCGGCCAGGAGGCCCGGGACAATCCGGCGCGGATGTCGGATTCATCCAAAGGCCAACCTTTTCTCCGCAAAGCGTCGCAGAGCGAAACGGCCAACGCCGCGTTGTCCGCTTGATGGCGGCCGAGCAGCCCGATGCTTAAATTTTCAAACATTTTCCCGGGAAGCGAAACATCGAAGCTCTGCTTCCGGGCCTTCCAGTCCGTTCCGCGCGGACGGACGATGATCTCGCGTCCGAGGGTCCTTACCGGGACCATGTTCTCCCGGCAAAACCGGCGGCCGACGGTCCGCAGAGCCGGCGGCGCGTTGAACAACAGCGGGACGCCGGAGCGCGCCGTTCCCAGTTTTTCCATCAGGACGTGGCGCAACGTCGGCCCCAGCCATTCCAAATGGTCGTGCCCGATGGACGTGATCGCCACGGCCTCGGGCGCGGGCAAGGCGTTCACCGCGTCCAGCCGGCCGCCCAAACCCACTTCCATGACGGCCAGTTCGACGCCGGCTTTTTGAAAGAACAGAAACGCGGCCAGTGTGTGGACTTCAAATTCCGTTAACGATATCCGGCGCCGATTGGCGACCGACGACACCCGTTGGTTCAAACGCCGCCAATCGTCCCGGGAAATCTTCCGCCCGTTCACACGGACCCGCTCGCGGATGTCCACCAGATGCGGCGACGTGTAAAGACCCGTTTTAATCCCGGCGCGCCGCAGAACGGATTCCGTCAGCGACGAAACGGAACCTTTGCCGTTGGTCCCCGCCACGATGACCGAGGCGAAAGCGTCCTCCGGGTGTCCGACAAGTTCAAGCAGGCGGCGCACCCGGTCCAGGCCGAGGCGGATTTCCCCCCTGGCCGCGCGGCGACGACTAGGCTTTGCCGTTGAGGGACGCCTTGGCGCCTTTGCGGGCCGCCATGAAAAAGCCGAAGAGCTTGACCAGCGTGTCCTTAAGGTGCGCGCGGTCCGTCACCATGTCCACCATGCCGTGCTTCAAAAGGAACTCCGATTCCTGGAAACCCTGCGGCAGCGTCTGGCGGATGGTCTGTTCAATGACGCGGGGCCCGGCGAAGGCGACCAGGGCCCTCGGCTCCGCCACGATCACGTCGCCCAGCATGGCGAAGGAAGCCGTGACGCCGCCGGTCGTGGGATCGGTCAGCAGGGAGATGAAGGGGAGCCGCGCCTCGTTCAAGCGGGCAAGGGCCGCGCTGGTCTTGGCCATCTGGAAGAGAGACAGTATCCCTTCCTGCATGCGCGCGCCGCCCGACGATGAAATGACCAGGAGCGGGAGCTCGTTCTCGATCGCGTGCTCGATGACGAGGGTGATCTTTTCCCCCACCACGGCGCCCATGCTGCCGCCCATGAAGTCGAAGTTCAGCACGCCCACGGCGACGCGCAGCGGGCCCATCTGTCCTTCGCCGGCCAGGGCCGCGTCCTTTTCGCCCGTCTTTTTCTGATTGTCTTTCAGACGGTTCTTGTAGGGCGCGGAGTCCGAGAACTCAAGCACGTCCCGGGGCTTAAGGTCCTCGCCGATCTCCTTGAAAGAGTTTTCATCCAGCAAGAGCGCCAGCCGCTCCCGGGCCGACATGCGCAGCCCGTGGCCGCACTTCGGGCACACGCGGAAATTCTTCTCCAGCTCCTTGTTGTAAATGATGTGTTCGCACTTGGGGCATTTCTTCCACAACCCCTCGGGCATGGGCTTCTTCGTACTCTCAGGCGCGTCGTCTACAGGCATCGTTGCCTCCCCTATTTGCTCGAACCGCTGTCGAGAGCGGACCGTAAAGTTTTTATGAACGGAGCCACGGCCGTTCGCTTCCTCAACAAATTGATGAGCGCGGAACCAACGATCACGCCGTCGACACTTGAAGCGTAACGACGCGCCTGCTCCGCGTTCGAGATTCCGAACCCCACGGCCACGGGGACCGTCGAAACCCGGCGCAACCCCTGCAAGAAGCCAATCACGTCCGCCGGCAGCTGCCGCCGCATGCCCGTGACGCCCGTGGTGGACACGGCGTACAAGAAGCCGCGGCTCTTCTTCGCCATCATGAGCCGCCGCTTCGGCGAGGTCGTCGGGGCCACCAGGTGGATCAGGTCGATCCCTTTATTGCGAAGGATTTTCCTCAAGCGGGCGGATTCTTCCGCGATCAGGTCCGGCACGATCAAACCGTCCACGCCGGCCTCGGCCGCGCGCCGCGCGAAGGTCTCATACCCCATGTGGTGGATCGGGTTCAGATAGCTCATATACACGATGGGCAGTTGGGAATTCCGGCGGAATTTCTTCGTCCACTTCAAAACCCAGTCGAGCGTCACACCGTTCTCCAGCGCCCTCTGCGACGAGTATTGGATGACGGGGCCGTCGGCGATGGGGTCCGAAAACGGAATACCGATCTCCACGATGTCCGCCCCCGACGCTTCCAATTCGCGGACGACTTTGTCGGTCGCGCCGAGGGCCGGAAACCCCGCGGTCACGTAGGCGATCAGCGCTTTGCGGCCTTGGGATTTCAATTGGCGGAACTTCTTGGCAATGCGGCTCATATTTTTTTCTCCGCGGTGCCACCCAAAATTTCCTGCAGTTGGATCATGTCTTTGTCTCCGCGGCCGGACAGCAGCGCCACGACGCTTTGGTTCCTGGACATTTTCTTCGCCAGCTGCGGCAGAGCGCCGATGGCGTGGGCGCTTTCCAGTGCCGGCGACAAACCTTCGGTTTCGTTCAACAGTTTAAATCCGGCGAGGGCGGCTTTGTCCGTGAGGGCGATATACTTCGCGCGGCCGGAATCCTTATAGAAAGAATGCTCCGGCCCGACGCCCGGATAATCCAACCCGGCGGAAACCGAATGGGTGGAAGAGACCTGTCCGTCCTTGTCCTGCATCAGGTAGGTATACGCCCCGTGCAGGATGCCGGGCGTCCCCGCGCAAAGCGACGCCGCGTGCTGGCCCGAAGCGAGCCCGCGCCCGCCGGCTTCCACGCCGAGGAAGCGGACGTTTTTCCGGTTGTAGAAAGGCGCGAAGAGCCCGATGGAGTTGGACCCGCCGCCCACGCAGGCGACGAGAACGTCCGGGTCGCCCTTTTGGTAATCGCGGATTTGGCGGATGACTTCGCGGCCGATCACGCTTTGGTATTCGCGGACGATCCAGGGATAGGGATGGGGCCCGATGCAGGAACCGATGCAGTAGAACGTGTTGCGGACGTTGGTCACCCAGTCGCGCAGGGCTTCGTTCACCGCGTCCTTCAACGTCTTGGAGCCGGTATCGACGGGGATCACCTTCGCGCCCATGCTCTTCATGCGGAACACGTTCAACGACTGCCGCCGCGTGTCCTCGGAACCCATGTACACTTCGCACTCGAGCCCCAGCAACGCGCAGGCGGTGGCGGTGGCCACGCCGTGCTGTCCCGCGCCGGTTTCGGCGATGACGCGCGTCTTGCCGAGTTTCTTGGCCAAGAGAACTTGGCCGAGCGTGTTGTTGATCTTGTGCGCGCCGGTGTGGCAGAGGTCTTCGCGCTTCAGATATATCTTCGGGCCGCCGAGGCGTTTCGTCAGATTGCCCGCGAAGAACAGCGGCGTGGGACGGCCCGCGAACTTCTTCAGCAGATCGTTCAGCTCCCGCCGGAAGGTCGCGTCGCTCTTCGCCTTGCGGAAGGCGGCGTCCAGCTCCTCGAGCGGCGCCACGAGGGTCTCCGAGACGAAGCGCCCCCCGTATTTTCCGAAATAACCGCGGCTGTCCGGAAATTTCATGCGTCCTTCACCGCCTCAATGAAAGCCTTCATTTTGTCGTAGTCTTTCCGTTTCGGGGATTTCTCGACGCCGCTGGCCACGTCCACGCCGAAGGGCTGGGTCTTCTCGATGGCTTCCGCCACGTTCTCCGGCGTCAAACCGCCGGCCACGAAATAGGGGACCTTGTAGGCCCGCGCGTTGTCGGCCAACTCCCAGGGGAACGTCTGTCCCGTGCCGCCGGGTTCGCCCTCGACGCGCGCATCGATCAGGAAATGGGTGCAGCAGTTCTGGAAAGCCGCCGCGGCTTCCAGGTCGGACGCCTGGGCCACGCGGAAGGCCCGGCAGACGACGGACAGCTCCAGGTGGTCGTGGATGAAGCGGCAGTCGTCGGGCGTATGCTGGCCGTGCAGCTGAACGCCCATGAGCCGGGTCTTCTGCGCGATCTTGACGATCTCCTCGGCGGTCTGGTCCACGAACACGCCCACAGTCGTGACGAAGGGCGGAAGTTTCTTGATAATCTCTCCCGCCAGGTCCGGGGATACCTTCCGGGGGCTCTGGGAGTAAAAATTGAACCCCAAATAATTCGCGCCCAGGTTCGTCGCCGCTATGGCGTCGTTCTCGTTGGTGATGCCGCAGATCTTGATCTTCACGCTCATTTGTCTTTCCCCGCTTCCACTAAAATTTTTGCCGCCGCGGTCAAATCCGGCTGACGCAAAAGAGATTCCCCCACCAGCATGGCGTTCACTTTAAGCCTTTTTAACGACTTCACGTCGTCCAGATTGCGGATGCCGCTCTCCGCGACGACCAGGCTTCCCGGCGGAACGAAGGGGACCAGCTTCCGGAACGCCAACGGGTCCATGGACAGATCCTTCAGGTTGCGGCTGTTGATCCCGATCACGTCGGCTTCCGCGTCCAGGGCCCGGCCCAGTTCGTTGAGGTCGTGGATTTCCACCAGCGGCGTCATCTTCATCTTGCGTGCCATTGACAGCATCTTGATCAGTTCGCCCTGCTTGAGCAGCGCCACGATCAGGAGGACGGCGTCCGCGCCGTGCACCCGCGACTCCACGACCTGGTAGGGGTCGATGATGAAATCCTTTCGCAGCACGGGAAGCTTCACCGCGGCCTTGGCCTCAGCCAGATGTTCGAGGCGTCCGAGGAAATAATTTTCCTCGGTGAGGACCGAGAGAGCGCTGGCGCCCCCTTTCGCGTATGCCTTGGCGCCGGCGGCGACGTCGTAATCCCCGCGGATCGCGCCGGCCGAGGGGCTGGCCTGTTTCAGCTCCGCGATCAGCGCAATGCGGCCCTTTTTCCTGATGGCCTTCGCGAAATCCCGGGTGGGAGGCGCCTTGGAGAGCCGCCCCTTCAACTGCGCCAGCGGCACGCGGCCTTTCTGCTTTACCAGGTCCTGGCGTTTGCGGCGGACGATTTCCTGCAGCCCCGCGCCCATGATCAGGCCGGGGACTGGGTCATCTGCGCCAGCCGCTCCAGTTTTTCCCGCGCGCGGCCGGAATCGATGGACTGCTCGGCCAGATACCGGCCGTCTTTCAAATTTTTAACATCGCGCCGGCCCGCCGTACGCGCCGCCACCAAGATCGCCGCGGCAGCGTTCGCCGCCACCGCGTCCCGCTGCGGTCCCGCTTCCCCTTTGAGGATGCGGCGGATGATCTCCGCGTTCTCTTCCTTGGTGCCGCCGCGCAGGGCCCCGTTCGAAACGGGCTTGAAGCCGAAATCCCTGGCCGTGATCGTGCGCTTGCGGATGCGGCCCTTCACGATCTCCGCGACCGTGGTTTTTCCCGACAGAGTGATCTCATCGTGACCCGACCCGTGCACCACCATGGACTCCTTCGTCCCAAGGCGGACCAAGACCTTCGCCAGCATGTCCACCAATTGGTTCGAATAGACGCCGATCACCTGGGCGTTGGCGCCGGCCGGGTTGGAAAGCGGTCCTAAAATATTGAACACCGTCCGAACGGCCAGCTCGCGCCGAACCGGCATGGCGTATTTCATGGCCGGGTGGAACGCCGGGGCGAAAAGAAAGCCGATGCCGATTTCCCTCAGGCATTTCTCGACGACGGCGACGCCCGGGTCCACCTTCACGCCCAAGGCCTCGAGCACGTCGGCGCTGCCGCATTGGGACGAGATCGAGCGGTTGCCGTGCTTCGCGACCGTGAAGCCCGCGCCCGCGACAACAAAAGCCGCGGCCGTGGAAATATTGAAGCTGCCCTGCTTGTCGCCGCCCGTGCCGCAAGTGTCCGCCACCGCGCGATCGGAAAGGCGTATCCGCGTCGCGGCGCCGCGCATGGCCTCGGCGCAGCCCGCAATCTCCTCCGGCGTTTCGCCCTTCATGCGGAGCGCGATCAAAAAACTGGCGATCTGCGAGGCGGGCGTCTGTCCGCCGAGGATTTCGCCCACGGCCTCGCGGGCCTCGCTGAAAGTGAGGTCCATTTCTTCAACCAGTTTGGAAATGGCGGCCTGGATCATTTCTTCGGGACCCTCATGGCGATAAAGTTCCTCAACAAATCCTTGCCGCCTTCGGTCAGTATGGACTCCGGATGGAACTGCACGCCTTCCAAACAGGGCAGCTTCCGGTGCCGCATGCCCATGATCTCGCCGTCTTCGGAATGGGCCGAGATTTCAAAATCCTTCGGCAGCGATTTCCGTTCCACCACCAACGAATGGTAGCGCGTGGCGGTGAACGGGTTCTTGAGGCCTTTGAAAACGCCTTTGCCGTCGTGCTTAATCTGCGAGGTCTTGCCGTGCATGAGTTTTTTGGCGCGGATCACTTTCCCGCCGAAGGCGTAGCCCAGCGACTGATGGCCGAGGCAGACGCCGAGGATTGGGATCTTGCCGCCGAAGCGGCGAAGCACTTCCACGGACACGCCCGCTTCCTTCGGGGTGCAGGGGCCGGGCGAGACGACAATGTGCGTGAGCTTCATGGCGGGAATTTCCGCCGGGTCGATCTCGTCGTTGCGGACGACCTTCACGTCCTGTTTCAATTCGCCGAGATATTGGACGATGTTGTAGGTGAAGGAATCATAATTGTCGATCATCAAAATCATTTGGGTTCGGCCCCTTCCTGGGCGATGCGCAATGCGGTCACCATGGCCGCGGCCTTGTTCTGGGTTTCCTCGAACTCGGTCTCCGGCACGGAATCCGCCACGATCCCCGCGCCCGCCTGGATGTAGGCCTTGCGGCCCTTCAGCACGATGGTGCGGATGGTGATGGCCACGTCCATGTTGCCTGAATATGAGAAATATCCCACCGCCCCGCCGTAGGGCCCGCGGCGCGTCTTCTCCAGCTCGTCGATGATTTGCATCGCCCGGATCTTGGGCGCGCCGGTCAGCGTCCCGGCCGGGAAGCAGGCGCGGAACAGATCGAAAGCGTCGCGCCCGTCCTGAAGTTCCCCGGTCACCGACGACACCAGGTGCATCACGTGGCTGTAGTGTTCGATCGTCATAAACTCGGGGACCTTGACGCTGCCGGGCTTGCAGACGCGGCCCAGGTCGTTGCGGCCCAAATCCACCAGCATCAAATGCTCCGCCCGCTCTTTTTTATCTTTCAGCAAATTATCGGCCAGTGTCCGGTTCGCCGCGTCGTCGGCGCCGCGCGGCCGCGTTCCCGCGATGGGGCGCGTTTCGGCTTTACGGTCCTCGAGGCGCACCAGCATCTCCGGGCTGGAGCCGATGATGTGCTGGTCCCCGTCGCGCAGGAAATACATGTAGGGAGAGGGATTCACGCGGCGCAGCGCGCGGTAGATTTCCAGGGGATGGGCGTCGACGTCGAACTTCATGCGGCGGGACAAAACGGTCTGGATGATGTCGCCCGCGGCGATGTATTCCTTCGCCTTCTTGACCGCGTTCATGTACGACTTGCGTTCCCCCGCCGTGGCGTCCGGGGCTTGCCTGGCGACCGCGGCGTAAGACTTGAGAGTGAAGGACGGCATGCGGATCTCTTCCGCCATTTTCTTTAAGGCCTTCTCCGCCTGGCGGTACTGCTTCTCGGGGGATTGTCCTTTTTCGATGGGTACGCAGCGGACGATCTTCAGCGTGTGGGAAAGATGGTCGAAGACGAACATGTCGCGCGTCAGGAAGAACACGCTGTCCGGCAGGCCCAGGTCGTCGGGATTGTCCGTCGGCAATTCTTCGAAGGTACGGACCATGTCGTAGCCGGCGTAGCCCACGGCGCCGCCGTAAAACCGCGGCAGGCCCTTCAGGTGCGCCGCGTTCTGTTTGCCGAGGATCCGGCTCAGCTCCTTCAGCGGATCGGCGCTGCGGAACTTCCGCGTAACATCGCCGTTTTGCAGGGAGACGTTTTCGCCGCGGCTCCGGAATATCTGGTGCGGCGAGAAAGCCGCGAAAGAATAGCGGCCTAGGTGTTCGCCGCCCTCCACGCTCTCCAGCAGGAAACAAGAGGAACTCTCCTGGTAGCGCGCGTGGAAGAGCGCCAGGGGCGTGAGCTCGTCCGCCAGGCACTCCAGGTAAACCGGCACCAGGGAATGGGTCTTGGCCAGGCGTTTGAATTCGTCGAGGCTGGGATGGATCATTGTACGCCGATCAGTCTTCCTTTCAGATTTTTCACCGGGACGAAAAACAAATGCGCGCCGCTGGAATCTTTCCAGTCGCGGCTGTCGCCGGACTGGTCGCGGTTGTCGCCGAGGACGAATACCTTGCCGGGCGGCACGCGGCCGACTTCCAAGTTATCGCCCACCAAGACCTCATCGGCCCGCTTGTGCACGACATAGGGCTCGTCCAGCGCTTGCCCGTTCAAAACGACCTTCTTGCTGTCGATCTTCACGTCGTCGCCTTCCAGCGCGATGACCCTTTTCACCAAATCCTTTTTCTCGACGGGCGACGGGAACACCACGATCTCGCCGCGCCTGGGCTTTTGGAAGTGATAGATCGCCTTGTTCACGTACAACCGCGTCCCGATCCGGATGGTCGGCTCCATGGAACCCGTGGGGATCACGACCACTTCGATCAGGAACGCGCGGACGACGAGGGCGCCCAGGATCCCCAGCGACGCGAGAAAAAGCCAGCGGCTCATCTAGTGGGGCTTTTTGTAGACCTTCGACGGATCGAACAACTGCTCGCCGCGGATTTCGATCTCGCCGTCGTCTTTCACGTGGTGGAAGAAGCAGGAGCGCCGGCCCGTGTGGCAGGCGGAGCCGCCGATCTGCTCCACTTTGATCACGACGCAATCCTTGTCGCAGTCCAGCGCCATGGAGTGGACCTTTTGGAAATTGCCGGACTCTTCGCCTTTGCGCCAAAGCTTGTTGCGGGAGCGGCTGAAGAACACGCCGCGCCCGGTGTTGATGGTTTCCAGCAGCGCCTCGCGGTTCATGTAGGCCACCATCAGAAGTTCGTTATCCTTCGCGTCCTGGACGACGGCGGGAACCAGTCCTTTGTCGTCGTATTTAATGGAATCGATCCAGCTCGGAGTTTTTGCGGTCACGTTCGTATGGCCACCTTTCGTTTGATTAAATATTTTTTCAATTTCGAAATCGACAATTCCTGGAAATGGAACAAAGACGCGGCCAGCGCCGCCTCCGCCCCCGCCTTGAACGCGTCGTGAAAATGCTTTTCTTCCCCCGCCCCGCCGGAGGCGATCACGGGGACCTGCACGGCGCCGCAGACCGCCTTCAGTAACTTCAAATCGTAACCGCTCTTGGTGCCGTCCTGGTCCATGCTGGTCAGGAGGATTTCCCCGGCGCCGAGCTTCACCACTTTCTTTGCCCAGGCCATGGCGTCCAATCCCGTGGGCGTCCGTCCGCCGTGGATGTAGACTTCCCAGCGGGGTTGTCGGTCCGCTGGACCGCCGCTGGTACTTGAGCGCTGCGAAAGTGCCGGCGAACGTGGATTCGTGCGACGCTTCACGTCGATGGCGACCACGATGCACTGGTTGCCGAAATGGTCGGCGGCCTGGCGGATCAAATCGGGGTTCTGCACCGCGGCCGTGTTCATCGAAACTTTATCCGCGCCCGCGTTCAGCAAAATGCGCACGTCTTCCACGGTGCGCACGCCGCCGCCCACAGTCAGCGGGATGAAGACCTGTTCGGCGGTTTGGCGGACGACGTCCAGGAGTATCGGCCGCTTGTCCGACGACGCGGTGATGTCGAGAAAGACCAGTTCATCGGCGCCTTCGCGGTTGTACCGCTTCGCCACTTCCACGGGATCGCCCGCGTCCCGCAAATTCAAAAACTTGGTGCCCTTGACCACGCGGCCCGCGTTCACGTCCAGGCAGGGGATGATGCGGCGCGTCAGCATTCAGTTCGCCGCCGCGAGGGCGTCCTTCAAGGTCATCCGCCCGTCGTAGAGGGCCTTGCCCAGGATGCAACCGGCCAAGCCTTCCTTTTCCAGAACCTTCAGCGCCGAAATATCTTTGAGGGAGGACATGCCGCCCGACGCGTAAACCGCCAGGCCCGTCATCTTCATCACGGAGCGCGTGGCCTCGATGTTGGGGCCGGTCAGCGTTCCGTCCTTGGATATGTCCGTAAAAATGATTTCCCGGAAACCCATGGACTTCACGGTGGCGAGCGCTTCCGGCAGCTTGATGCCGCTGCCCGCTTTCCACCCCTTCAACTTCACTTCTCCGTCCCGGGCGTCCACGCCGGCCATGAGCCGCGCGCCGAAAAGCGTCATCCCCTCGCTCACCCAGGCCGAATCGCTGAAGAGCGCGGTGCCGATGATGGCGCGGTCCACGCCTTTGTCCATCACCTGTTTCAAAAAATCCAAACTGCGGAGGCCGCCGCCGAACTCCACCTCGCAGCCGACGGTTTTCTTGATGCGATAGACCGCGTCCAAGTTCGATCCGGTGCCCAGGGCCGCGTCGAGGTCCACCAGATGCAATCGCTTCGCGCCTTCAGAAACCCACTTCCGCGCCATTTCCACCGGGTCCGAGGAATAGACGGTTTCCTTCGACGGGTCGCCGTGCACCAGGCGGACGCAGGAGCCTCCGCGCAAATCGATGGCGGGAATGACGAGCACGGTCAGGCCGCGGCGCGCAGCGGGTTCAGGGTCCGCAGAACGTCCTTCAAGAAACGTTGTCCCGCCGCCCCGCTCTTTTCCGGATGGAACTGCGTGGCGACCAGGTTGCCCCGCGCCACGGCCGAGCAGAAGCGGACCGCGTAATCCGTTTTCCCGGCGACGGCGTCGGCTTCGGCCGGGTCGGCATAGAACGAATGGACGAAATAAAAGTTGTCGCGCCGCTGGCCGCGCATCTCGCCGGACCAGTCCACCCGGTTCCAACCCATGTGCGGCACCTTCAACGCTTTGCTCTTCGGCCGGAATTTCCGCACGCGACCCGGAAGTATCCCCAAACCTTTTTCGCCGGGCGCTTCCTCGCTGGATTCGAACAACAGCTGTAACCCCAAACAAATCCCCAAATAGGGGCGGCCGGCCGCCAGCCATTCCTTCACAAAACGGTCGAGCTTTTTCTGTTTCAGAACGCGCATGGCCGTATCAAAAGCTCCCTGCCCCGGCAGGACGAGGACGTCCGCCCGGCTGAGTTCCCGTTCGGACGAAGAGACGTTCACCGTCGCGCCCGCGGCCTCCAGAGACTTCGCCACGGAGCGGAGGTTCCCCATCTCGTAATCCAAAACCCCGATGAGCGTCGATTTCGTCACAGGGACCCTTTGGTCGACGGGATCGTGCGCGCGCGGCGAGGGTCGAGGGCCACGGCCATGGAAAGGGCGCGGCCGAAGCCTTTGAAGATGGACTCGGAAATGTGGTGGTTGTTCCGCCCTTGCATGAGCTTGATGTGCAGGTTCATCTTCGCGCTCATGGCCAGGGCCTGGAAAAAATCCTCCAGCAATTCGAAGGACATGGGCGGCTTGTTCTGGAGATGGAACTTCACCTTCCAATCGAAATAGGGCCGGCCCGACAGGTCCAGCGCCACGTAGGACAGCGTTTCGTCCATGGTGGTCAGGGCCTTGCCCTTGCCGCGGCGGTCCGGGCGGAGGTCCTGGCCGTAGCGCGTGATGCCTTTTTTGTCACCCAGGGCGAAATTCAACGCCTCGCCCAAGGCGATCCCCAGGTCTTCCACGAGGTGGTGGTCGTCGATGTGCGTGTCGCCCGTGGCTTTCACCGTAAGGCCGAAGTTCCCGTGCTTGGTGAAGAGCTCCAGCATGTGGTCGAGGAACGGGATCGTGGTGCTGACGTTGTAAATTCCCTTCCCGTCCAAATCGAGCTTCAACCGGATCTGGGTTTCATTGGTGATGCGGACGCGTTCGGCGGATCGTTTCATTTGAAATCCTTTTGCCGCGCGCGGAGCGACGCGGCGTGGTAAATTAATCCTTCGGCTTCGGCCAAACCGGCGATGGCGCCGGCCTGCTTGCGGATGGTGCCCTTCGACAACTGGATCAGGCTGGACCGCTTCATGAACGTCTGCACGGAGAGGCCCGATGAAAACCGCGCGCTTCGCCCCGTGGGCAAAACGTGGGACGGCCCGGCCCAATAGTCTCCCACGGCCACGGGCGACCAGGGCCCGATGAAGATCGCGCCCGCGTTGCGCAGGCCCTTCAAAAGTTTTTCCGGGTTCCTAACCAGGATAGACAGATGCTCCGGCGCCAAAGCGTTCGCTTCGTCGACGGCCTGGGACCAGCCCGCGGCCTTGATAAACCGGCACTGGGACCGGAACCGAGGCTCCACCGCGTCCTTCACGCGCGCCAGGACCTTCGCGTCCGGGGACACCAGATGCGCCCGCGCCAACGGATCGTGCTCGGCCTGGGCCATCATGTCGGCGGCCGCGTATTCCGGCGGGACCGAAGCGTCCGCCAAAAGAACGATCTCGCTGGGCCCGGCCAATAAATCGATCCCGGATTCGCCGAAGACCTGCCGTTTGGCTTCCGTCACGAAGGCGCCGCCCGGGCCGGCGATGATATCCACCCGTTTCACCGTCCTCGTGCCGAAGGCCAAGGCGCCGACGGCCGCCACGCCGCCCAACTGATAAATTTCGTCCACGCCCGCCAGGGCCGCGGCCGCCAGAACTTCCTGCGTGAGATGCCGCGGCGGCGTCGTGATGACGACGCGGCGAACATCCGCCACGCGCGCCGGGATGGCCGTCATCAAAACCGTTGAGGGGTAAGCGAAACGCCCGCCGGGAACATAGAGACCCGCGGAATCCAGGGGCCCGATTTTCTGGCCGATCAAAAGGCCGTTGGCGGACTTCCGCCAGGAACGCGGCAGACGGCGGAGTTCTTCCCTGTGGAAACGTTCGATATTGCGCGCCGCCGAGGTCAAAATCGCCCGGCGGTCCGGAGGCAAATCCCGTAAAGCCTTCCGCGCGCGTTCCATAGGAACACGCCACTCCGAAGGCTTGAGGGAAACCCCGTCCCATCGGCGCAAAAGGGACGCAACCGTCGCGTCTCCCCCGCGCCGGATTTGCTGCAAAATCCGCTGGACTTTATCGCGCATTGGAAGTGGTAATTATACTAAAAACCGAGGGGTTTTCAGGGAGAAAGGGAGGTTGGGTGAACGGTTTTTACTGCGGGACGCGGCGGATGCGGGCGCCGAGCTTGCGGAGTTTGATCTCCATGCGCTCATAACCCCGGTCCAGGTGGTAAACGCGCAGGACCTTCGTACGCCCGTGGGCCGCCAAACCCGCCAGGACCAGGGCGGCCCCGGCGCGCAGATCGGAACACATCAGGGGGCAGCCGGACAGTTTCGCGCCTCCTTCGATTTCGGCTATGCCGCCCTTGATTTCGATGCGGGCGCCCATGCGGATCAATTCCTGGGCGTGCAAAAACCGGTTTTCAAAGATCGTCTCGGTCACTTTCGACCGGCCGGACACGACGCTCATCAGAGCCATCCATTGGGCCTGCATGTCCGTCGGAAAACCGGGATAAACCTGGGTGCGGACGGACACGGGCTTCAAAGGCCGCCGCCACGCCGCGGTGATCCGGGTGGGCTCTATGCCCAGATGGAGCCCAGATTGTTTCAGCAGTTTTAAAAGGGACGTCAAATGCTTCGGCTCCACGCTTTCCAAAACCACGCGCCCCTTGGTGATGGCGGCGGCCACGAGAAACGTTCCCGCCTCGATCCGGTCCGGGATCACGCGATGTGTCGCGCCGTGCAAACGGGTGACGCCTTCGATCCTCAAGGTGGAGGAACCGTCTCCGGTGATTTTCGCGCCCATGGCCCGAAGACAATCCACCAAATCCCCGATCTCAGGTTCCCGGGCCGCGTTCTTGATCACGGTGACGCCGCGCGCCAGAACGGCCGCCATCAAGATATTCTCCGTGGCCCCCACGCTCGCGAAAGGCAGCCGTACCGTGGCGCCGTGAAGTGACTTCGCCTCGGCGGACATGTACCCTTCTTGGACTTCAATCTCCGCTCCCATTCTCTTGAAGGCGTCCAAATGATAATTGACCGGCCGCGCGCCGATGGAGCAACCGCCGGGCAGAGAGACCCGCGCGCGCCCGAGCCGCGCCAGGAGCGGGCCCATGACCACGATGCTCGCGCGCATGCGGCGCACCAAATCGTAGGACGCGTGGTGGCTCAATTTCCGGCGGGGCAGGACCTGAACGCGGTCGTCTTCGCGGTTCACTTTTTTACCGAGCTGCTCCAGCAAAGCCACCGCGGTCCTGATGTCCTGCAGCCGCGGCACGTTTTCAAGCACGAACTCGTCATCGGTCAGGAGAGCGGCGAAGAGGCACGGCAGGGCCGCGTTCTTCGAACCGGAAACGCGGACCGAACCCTTGAGCTTTTTGCCGCCGTCGATGAAAAAAGAATCCATTAGGATCATGACTTAAAACCTATCACAAAGCGGTCCACTTCCGCAAAATCCTTTTTGCTTTTCACCCGGATGAAACCACCGTCCTTCAGCAGGCGCACGACCGCCGCCGCTTGGGCATGTCCGACCTCCAGGAAAATTCCCCCGCCCGGTTCGAGACGGTCCCAGGCCTGGGGAATGAGGCGGCGGATGATGTCCAACCCGTCCGCGCCACCGTCCAACGCCAGTTTGGGCTCACGTTTCAACTCGTTGGAAAGATCTTCCCATTCCCCCGAGGTCACATAGGGCAGGTTGGCCACGATGGCGTGGAAAGTTTTCTCGTCGAAAGTCGCCAGAAGGTCGCTGGGCAAAAATGTCACGCGGTCCATGATATCGTTCTTTTCGGCGTTGCGACGCGCCGTGGCCAGGGCCGCCGTCGAAACATCGACGCCCCACACCTGGGCGTTCGGCAAACCTTTCGCCAGGGCGATGGCGAGGCAACCGGAGCCGGTGCCCACATCGCAAACACGCACATCGCCGCGCCGGCTGTTCAAAAAAACCAAGGCGATCTCCAAAAGCTCCTCGGTCTCCGGACGAGGGATAAGGACGTTCTCGTTCACGGACAACCGGACGCCGGCGAAATCCCATTCCCGCAAAACATAGGCCAACGGACGGCCGGAGGCGCGCTCGTCGATCATCCGCCCGAGCGCGCTCTCATGCTGCAGATCGAACGCTTCCCGCATGTGCAGGGCGATTTTTTCCGGCGCCAGGCCGAGGGCGCGCGACACGAGTTCGCGGGATTCCCGCTCCGGATTGGGGATCCCGTGCATGCGCAGCTTCTCCTTGGTGCGCCGCCATACTTCCTGGACCGAGGGTGATTCGACGATAATGTTCACAGCGTCGCCTGCTCTTCCTCAAGCTTGCGGGTCTTTTCAAATTTCAAGAGCGCCTGAACGATATCATCCATGTTTCCCTCCATGATTCCCGGCAGATTGTGGAAATTCTCGTTGATGCGGTGGTCCGTGACGCGGTCCTGCGGAAAGTTATATGTGCGGATTTTCTCGCTGCGGTCGCCGGTTCCGACCTGCGCGCGCCGCATGTCCCGCCGCTCCATGGCCAGTTTATCAAGTTGCATCTGATAAAGGTTGGACCGCAGCATGCTCATGGCCTTGGCGCGGTTCTTGATCTGGCTCCGCTCGTCCTGGCATGCCACCACGAAACCCGTCGGGATATGGGTGATGCGGACCGCGGATTCGGTCTTGTTGACGTGCTGGCCGCCGGCGCCCGACGAACGATAGACGTCGATGCGCAGGTCCGCCGGATTGATCTGCACGTCCACTTCCTCCGCTTCCGGCATGACGGCCACCGTGACCGTTGACGTGTGGACGCGACCCGACGCTTCCGTGGCCGGCACGCGCTGCACGCGGTGGACGCCGCGCTCGAACTTGAAATGGCGGAAAGCGGCCGGCCCCTGGATGCCGAACACCACTTCCTTGAAACCACCCAAACCCGTCGGATGGCTGGAAAAAGGCTCGACAGCGAACCCCTTTTCCGCCGCGTAGCGCGTGTACATCCGGAACAGGTCTCCGGCGAAGATCGCCGCCTCGTCGCCGCCGGCGCCGGCCCGGATTTCCATGATGACGTTTCGGTCGTCCTGGGGATCGCGGGGTGCGAGCAGATCGTCCAGTTCGGCGTCCAACCGGGCCTTCTCCTGTTCCAGTACTTCCAATTCCACGCGCGCCATCTCGCGCAAATCCTTTTCCCCGGAGGACTGCATCTCCTTCAACCCGGAAATCTCCTGGGTCAGCTTCTTGTGCGTTTGGATTTTCTGGTAGATGGGCTCAAGTCGCTTGAATTCCTTGGCGGCCTGTTGATAGGCGGAGGATCCCACGTCTTGTCCGGTGCCGGCCAATTGGTTTTGGAGTTCGTGGAATTTCTTTTCAAGCAGGGGGTATTGTGGGTTCATAGAAATGCAAAACGCGCCCACGGGTCCCGCGGGCGCGTTTTATGCAATGGGAAATTTACTTCTTCGCTTCGGCCGGTTTGGCCGGTTTGGGGCCTCTGCCTTCCTTGCCGCCGGTCCGCTCTCTTTTCAGAGGCGCCACCACGCGGGGGACATTCCGCAGTATCTTGCTCACCTTCTTGGATTCCATCTTCGTCGGCGGAGCGACTTTCTTGCCGACCGGCTTGCGCAGCACGGTCTTGCCTTCGGTCGCGGCGTAGCGCTTGTTGAATTTCTCCAAGCGGCCCGCGGTGTCCACCAATTTCTGGCGGCCGGTGTAAAAGGGATGGCAGGCGGAGCAAAGTTCCAGACGGATCCTCTGAAGAGTGGAACGGGTCACGAAACGATTTCCACAGGCGCATTCCACCTGGGTCTCGATATAGTTTGGGTGAATGCCTTCTTTCATTTGAATAAATCCTCTCTGTGTCGGTATAAACAAGAGAACGGTGATGGGACGGCCCTGGGCCGCGATCACCGTTCGGTTTTATGAAACGCGATCAAAACGATTATATCAAATTCAGAACAAAAATTTCCGGGGATTCAAAGACTTTCCGTAACGGTCGCGCACTTCGAAGTGCAGGTGCGGGCCGGTCGTGTTGCCGGAGCTGCCGACGCGTCCGATGAATTCGCCCTTCTTGACGCGTTTTCCCTCCGTAGTATTGATCTCGGCCAAATGGCCGTACCAGGTGCGCAACCCGTTGGGGTGCTTGATGATGACCAGCCGGCCGTAAGCGCCGCGCCAACCCGCGAAAATCACGATGCCCTCCCGGGTCGCCTTCACAGGAAACCCATAGGGCCGGGGCATGTCCCAACCCGTGTGAAAACTGCGGGTGCGGTACACGGGATGGCGGCGCGGGCCGAAACCGGAAGAGATGAACCGTTTCCCGGAAGCATAGGCCACGGGCAGATCATAATCCGAAAAACGCAGGCGCGCGTTGGGGATGAAGAGGAGGTGTCCCGGCGTCAACCAGGAAGAGGACAACAACGCCACTCCGGGAAGCCGATTGGCGACCACGATCTTTTTGACCGCCTGGTTGTAGCGACCGGCGATGCGCTGGAGGGATTCGGTGCGCCCCTTTTCCTCCCGGACTTGATGCAGCATTCCCGTACCGTTGTGGACGATGATTGTTTTACCCGGCGCGAGCGACGTGGTTTCCAGCCGGTTGGTGCTTCGGAGCGAATCGGAGGTTGAACCGTAGAGTTTGGCAAGCCTACCCAATGTGTCGTTCGGGTTCACCGTGTACTGTCCGACGACCACTCGTCCCATTTTGCCCAGAGTCTTGTAGACCTCCGGAGAGGGGTCCGTCAGCGGTGGAACGGCCGTCAGGCAAAGGTCGGCGGGGAACGGGGTGGCGGATACCGCCCGGGAAGCGAACTGGGTATTGCCCGCCGTGCTCAACGTCGTCAGCAGGACGGCGAGCACGATTCCACCCAGAATGAGGTCGATTTTATGACGGAACTTCATATTCAAAGGATACGGGGAGTGCGTGTTTTTGTCAACCCGCAACTTATTTGTCCATGCTGGACATTTCCATGGACCGCAAGAAATCCTTGTTCGACTTGGTGGCCGACAGTTTCTCGATCAAAAGCTCCATGGCGTCCACCGGCGAAAGCGGTGAAAGGACCTTGCGCAGTATCCAGGCCTTGTTCAGCTCGTCCGGCGACAACAGCAGTTCTTCCTTGCGGGTTCCGGAACGGTTGATGTCGATGGCCGGGAACACGCGACGGTCGGCGAGCTTGCGGTCAAGATAGACTTCCATGTTGCCGGTACCCTTAAATTCTTCGAAGATCACGTCGTCCATGCGGCTGCCGGTCTCCACCAGGGCCGTGGCGATGATGGTGAGGCTCCCCCCCTCTTCGATGTTCCGCGCCGCGCCGAAGAACCGCTTGGGGCGCTGCAGGGCGTTGGAATCCAAACCGCCGGAAAGCACGCGGCCGGAAGAAGGCGTCACCGTATTATAGGCGCGGGCCAAACGCGTGATCGAGTCCAGAAGGATCACCACGTCGGTGCCGTGTTCCACCTGCCGTTTGGCTTTCTCGATCACCATCTCGGC
>CAYZXT010000036.1:0-26455 GCA_964482515.1 uncultured Elusimicrobia bacterium
TCAAACGCCGCAAGACCGTCGCGGACCATCTTCAGCGCCACGTCCCCCATGCGCGGGACAAGGCGGTTCGTTTCGGGGACGGGAGATTCTTTAAACAGGTGGAAGTAGGCGGTTTGGGAAACGTTGACGGCCTGGTCGCCGATCCGCTCAAGGTCCGAGTTGATGTGCATCACCGTGGTGATCAGACGTAAATCCACGGCCATGGGCTGATGCAGGGCCAGCATCTTGACGCAGCGGTCGTCGATCTCGATGTGCAGGCGATTGACGATTATTTCCAGATCGAAAACATCCTGGGCCAAGTCAACGTCCCGCGACATGAGGGCCGTGACCGCGATCTCGACCATGTTCACCGCTATATCGCCCATGTGCAGCAGGCGCTCCTTCAGCGATTTCAACTCATGGTCGAAATGGGATTCCATTAAATCATCCGAACCGGCCGGTGATGTAGTCCTCGGTTTTTTTCTGGACGGGGTTCGTAAAGATGCGGGTGGTGAGATCGTATTCAATCAGCTCTCCCAGGAGGAAGAACGCCGTCATGTCCGAGACGCGCGCGGCCTGCTGCATGTTGTGCGTCACGATGACGATGGTGAGCTTGCCGTTGAGGGAGAGGATGAGCTCTTCGATCTTTGCGGTGGAAATGGGGTCCAGCGCAGAACATGGCTCGTCCAAGAGCAGGACTTCGGGCTCCACGGCCAGGGCGCGGGCGATGCAGAGCCGCTGCTGCTGTCCGCCGGAGAGGCTGGTGCCCGCCTGTTTCAGCTTGTCCTTCACTTCGTCCCAAAGCGCGGCGGCGCGAAGGCTTTTCTCGACGGTTTCTTCCACGGTCTTGCGGTTGCGCACGCCGTTCAAACGCAGGCCCGACGCCACGTTGTCGAATATGGACATGGTCGGGAACGGGTTCGCTTTCTGGAACACCATGCCGATGTGCCGGCGGACCAGCACGGCGTCCACGCCCTTTTCGTATAGATCCTGTCCGCCCACCAAGACCCGGCCTTCCACGCGGGCGCCCGGGACCGTTTCGTGCATGCGGTTGACGCACCGGATCAACGTGGATTTGCCGCAGCCGGAAGGGCCGATGATGGCCGTCACTTTTTTGGACGGGATATCCAAAGAAACATCCTTGAGGACGTGGTTGGTCCCGAACCAGGCGTTCACGCCCTCGACTTGAATTCCATCGGCGCTAGCCGTGGTCCCAGTTTGTGGAATGGGACCGTCCAAAGCCGCCTCGTTTTTCGTCTGCATCGATTGTTCGGCCACAGGTATTCTGAGATTGTCCATGTTCAGTTGCGCGACCAATGCCTGATCCAGCATGACATGTCGCCCCCTTTCATTTTCATTTTACGTCGTCACCGGCTTCCGGAGAACGACGCGGGCCGTGATTCCGGCCAAAAGCACAACCGTCAACAACACGAGCCCCGCGGCCCAGGCCTGGCGGTGCCAGTCCGGGTAGGGCGCGATGGCGTAGGTGTAAATCATGGCGGGGAGCGACGCCGTGGGCTCCATCAAACCGTGACTCCAGTAGCGGTTGCCGAAGGCGGTGAACAGCAGCGGCGCGGTCTCGCCGGCCACCCGCGCGAAGTCCAGCATGATCCCCGTCAGGATCCCCCGCATCGCCGTCGGGATGACGACGAAGCAGGTGGCCTTCCACTTGGGGATGCCCAGGGCCAAGGCCGCCTCGCGGACGTTGGACGGCACCAGGTTCAAGAACTCTTCGGTCGTGCGCACGGCGATCGGGATCATCATGATCCCCAGGGCGAAACCGCCGGCGATGGCGGTGAACTTGCGCATCGGCAAAACGATCAGCGCGTAGGCGAAGATGCCCATCACGATGGACGGCACGCCGTTCACCATGTCCGTCATGAAACGGACCGTGTCCCCGAACTTGTTGTGGCCGAACTCCGAAAGGTAGATGCCCGCGCCGACGCCGATGGGCAACCCGAAAGCCCCCGCCAGGGCCAGCAGTTTGGCGCTGCCCACCAGCGCGTTGGCCATGCCGCCGCCGGACTCGCCGACGGGTTTCGGCAATTTTGTGAAAAAGTCCCAGTTGATGGCGGAGATGCCGTTCACCCAAAGGTACCCGAGGATGAAGAACAGCACGCTCAACACCGCGACCGCGCAGACGGCGGTCAGGAAGAACGCCCCCACGTTCAGGATTTTTCGACGGTGATAATTGGGCGGGACTGTCAGCGAGACCATTTTTTTTGCGTGCTCCAGACCAGGAGCCGCGCCAGGGCGTTCATGACGAAGGTGATGCCGAACAGCACCAATCCGATTTCGATCAGCGCGCTGAGATACAAATCTCCCGTGGCTTCCGTGAACTCGTTGGCCAGCACCGCGGCCATGGTGTATCCCGGGGCGAAGAGCGAGGCGGAAATCTGCGGCGTGTTGCCGATGACCATGGTGACCGCCATGGTTTCCCCGAGGGCGCGGGCCAGGGCCAGGAAGATCGCCCCGGCTATGCCGGACTTGGCGAAGGGCAGCGAAACCTGCATGGCCACTTCCCAGCGCGTCGCGCCGAGGGCCAGCGAGGCCTCGCGCAAAACGGAGGGAACCGTCAGCAGCACTTCGCGCGACACCGTGATGATGAAGGGGATGATCATGATGGCGAGGATGATCCCGGCGCTCAGCATGCCGATCCCGTAGGGCGGGCCGGTGAAAAGCGGAAGGAACCCGAAGGTCTCTCCCAGGAAGGGCTGAAGGTATTGGCGGACGATGGGGACCAGCACGAAAATCCCCAGCAAACCGTAAATCACGCTGGGAACCGCCGCAAGCAATTCCGTCATAAAAGAGAGCATGTCGGATATTTTTCGAGGGGCCAGTTCCGAGAGGAAAAGCGCGGCGCCGATGCCGAACGGCACGGCGATGACGAGGGCCAGCAGCGATGAAACGATCGTCCCATAGATGAAGGGCAGCGCGCCGAATTCACCCATCACCGGGTCCCAGACTTGGCCGTTCAGAAACTTCAAGCCGAATTCATGCCGGGCCAAAGCGGAGTGTTGCCAAAGGATCCAGCCGATGGCCAGCGCGATGACGATGATGGAACTGGAGAAAACGAAGGTCGTTCCCTCGAAGAACCGGTCCCCCCAGCGAGACGTCCCGGCGGGATTCTTCCATAAAGGCTTATGGGGACGGGCTTCGCGCCCGTCCCCATTCGCCGTCAATTCTTTTTCGAGAACCGTTTCAGCCATTATTTGATGGTTGTAATCGTTTCCCGCACCATGGAAACCACGGCGTCCGGAAGGGGCGCGTAGCCCAGGTCCGCCGCGAAACCCTCCCCGGAATCAAGCATCCAGGTCAGGAAGTCCTTGATGATCTGGCCCTTGCGCCCGCCGGTCCTTTCATAGACCAACAGCCAGGTGAAGGTGGAGATGGGGTAGGCGTCTTCGCCCGCGGCGTTGGTGATGGACACGCGGAAGTCGCGGGGCATCCTTTTCGCCGCAGCGGCCGCGGCCGCCGTGACGCTGTCGATGCTGGCTTCCACAAACTTGCCGGCCTGGTTCTGCACTACGCCGGAGGAAATGTTGTTCTGCTTCGCGTATATGAGTTCCACGTAGCCGATGCTGTTGGGCGTCTGTTTGACGGTGCCGGCAACGCCTTCGTTACCCTTGCCGCCCAGACCCACCGGCCAGTTGACCGACGTACCCTTGCCGACCTTGTTCTTCCATTCCTCACTGACTTTAGAGAGATAGTCGACGAAGCAAAAAGTCGTGCCTGAACCATCCGAACGGTGTACCACCACAATGGGCGAGGACGGTAAACTCACTCCACCATTAAGAGCGGCGATGGCCGGATCGTTCCATTTCTTGATCTTTCCCAGGAAGATGTCCGCCAGGACCGGGCCGGAGAACTTCAACTTCTCGGAAACGCCGGGGATGTTATAGATAGGAACGACCGCTCCCAGCACTGTGGGGATGTGGAGGATTTTGCCGTCCACGGCGAACAGCTGCTTGTCGTCCATGGGACCGTCGGTGGCGCCGAAGTCCACCGTCTTGTTGGTGATCTGCCGGATGCCGCCGCCGGAACCGATGGACTGATAATTGATCTGAACGTCCTGATGGGCCTTGTGGTATTCGTCAAACCATTTCGAATAGATGGGATACGGGAAGGTGGCGCCCGCGCCGTTCAGCGTGATGACGTCGGCGGCGGGAAGGCTCTGCCCCATGAGGGACATCAGCGCGACCATGCTTGCCGCTTTCGTTAGGAATTTGGTTCTCATTTTGGTGCCTCCGAGAGTGATTTATGTTACTTGTCCAATGTGACGTTCATATGACGTCCATGTAATGAGTGCTTGAAGAAACCTCCCCCTTTTCAATAGCAAAATGGGGTCCCCGGGCTGGAAAGGGGGAAACCATCCCGGGGGGATCCCCAAATGATCAGAACTTGACGGAATAGTCCAGCTGGAACCGGTTGATATCGTCCCGGCCGGGGGTCAGGCCCACATTGTCCACCTTCGTCTGGAAAGCCTTGAAGGAGACAGTGGTATAGTCCTGCGGGCAGTAAGCGAGCCAAGCGATGTGGCCGCGGCGGTTGGTCCCGCCGTCGCCGAAGTCGGAGTCGGCGATGTCGGCCACGGTGGCGTCGGTTTCGGCCAGCTTGTACATATAGCCCACTTCCCAGTTGCCCTGGCCACTGGCTTTATTGATGATGGTGCCGATCTGGTAGCCCATATTCTCATTGTTATTGGAAGGGGCGACGGAATCGAGCACGCCGTTGTTGATGATGTAGGTCCCCTGCAGGGCCACAGGCTTGTTCATCACCCAGAACGACAACGCGCCGGTCAATTCCGTCACGTTGAATTCGTTCATCAGGACGCCGCTGCCGTACCGGCGGTTGCCTTCGTTCGTCGCCGCCTGGCTGAAGGTGGCGGCCGTCCCGGAGTTATCCTCGCCCCGGAGCCCGGTGGTGGATTCGTTCACCCAATAATGGATGGCGGCGCCCACGCGCAGGCGGGACTCGAAGGGAAGCTTGATTTCGGTGCCGACCTGCTGGCTGAAGAGCCAGGCATCGTTGTTATCAGAAGAGTCTTCATCAACGACCATCTGCAAGGCGTTGGCGAAGATTTTCGCGGGACCGACCAAAAGGTCAAGGCTCTCGCTGATGCCTTCAGGATTGAAATCGCCGTCCCAAACGATGTCGCTGGAATACTGGGTCCACATGGGGTTGGCCATGCGCCCGCCCTGCAGCTTCAGGAAGCTCCAGGGTTTGTATTCCAAATACGCCGTGTCGATCCAGAATTCCTTTTGGCTGGAGAGGTTGTCGAAGCTCTGGTTGGTGGAAACCTGCTCCCCCGTGCCGGAGGCAAACCGGGTCTTCGCCTTGAGCTGATCGTTCAAGGGCATTTCCAAACCGAGACGCAGGCGAAAGCGCTGCCGGCTGCGGTCGGCTTGACCTTTCGTCCTCTTATTGAAGTTTTCCTGTCGCAGACGGAAATCTCCCGAAACCTTAACTTCCTTAATATGTTTGCCCAGGTTGATGTCTGTCGCGCTCGCCGAGCCGACGCCCATCGCCAAGGTCAACGCCGCGAGCAACCCCGCGAGCCCGACCCGCCCCCTTACGATTTTGTGCTGTGAATCTTTCATCTGAATGTCCTCCTCAACTTTTTTTGGTGTTGAGGGAAGCGCCCTATGGTCGCGACCCCCCTTTTCGTTATAAAACGAAAAAATCGTAGCCGCCTTTCAGCGGCGTTTAATCCTCAGGCGAACTCCATCGCCCACAGGTTGTTCTGGGACGGCGAACGCCGCACGATCCCCTCCAGGTCCGCCGGTACGGAACCGTGACGGTTCCAGTGCCGGATGATGCGTTCCTGGTCCCGGCGGGATTCCAGGCGGGAAACGAGCCAGGCCAACCCGGGGTTCCGGGGTTTCAGCCGGACTTCCGCCAGATACAGGTCGAGCGCGGTGTGGATCGTCATTTAAGCGGCGTGGTCGAACGCTTCGACGCCGAAGGGCGCCGCGGGTTTCCATTCCCAGGAAGCGAATTTGCGGGACGGAACCAGCTGCCTGACTCTCTTCAGGCCTTCTTCAATGTGCCGGATCTGGTGGTTGACCGTTTCCGGCGAAGCGTCGTTCAGTTCGATCGCATCCAGGAGAAGCTTCAGCTTATGCTCCTCCAGCCTCAGGGCGGCCCTTACGTGGTCCGGATGTATTTTCGTGTTTCCCATTTGTGTGTGTCTCCTTTTGTTTTATTGGCCATAGGATACCGCGGACGCGGATGAAAGCCGATAGTGACGGGGTAAAACCTATTTGACGGGAATGTGACGGAACGAAGGAGTCCGTCGGGTTACTTGGGGCGGGAAATCCTCAGGCGTTTCAGGTTGGCCTCGACCTCGCGCAGCCGCAGCGCCAGCTCGCGGGGCGAAAGATTTTTTTCGGAATACGCCGACAGGATCCGCTCAAGGGAGGCTTTTTCCCTCCTGAGTACGGCGGACAAGTATTCCATGGACGGTTTCGCTTCATTCATGGCCTATTTATAGGAATTTGGTCCGGGAGATGCCATTGCGGGGAAATAAATTTCGGGTGAAATCCGGGTGACGGACGCCAACCCGGGAAGATTAATGCGAAGCGAGCGGGAGGCTGACGATGAATTCCGAGCCCTGGCCCGGAACGCTCGCGGCCCGGATCGAGCCGCCGCGGTTCTCCACTATATGCTTGACGATGGACAAGCCCAGGCCCGTGCCGCCGAACTCCCGGGACCGGGCCTTGTCGACGCGGTAAAACCTTTCGAAAATCCGGGACAGGTCCTCGTCCGGAATGCCGATCCCCGTGTCTTTCACGCGGACCTCCGCGAAACGGTCATGTTTCTCCGCCGAGACGTCGACGCGGCCGCTTTCCCTGTTGAACTTGATGGCGTTGTCCAAAATGTTCATGAACACCTGGGTCAACTCGTCGGCGGAAAGCGCGACCAGGATTTTCTCTTTCGGCCAGGACGCCGACAACGCAACGCGCCGCTGTCCGGCGACGGGAGACAGCACCTGGAAAACCTTGTCCACCGTGGACGCCAGATCAGCCGACGCGGAGGAGTCCGTCGCGGACGACGGCTTGTCCAATTGCGACAGCGTGAGAAGGTCGTCGATCAAACGCTGGAGCCGCCCGACCTGGTCCTCCGCGGTCCCCAGGAACTCCCGCGCGTACTTGGGGTCATCCATCGCTCCGTCCAGGAGCGTTTCAAGAGCGGCCCGCAACGCAGTCAGCGGCGTGCGAAGCTCATGGGAAACGTTGGCCACGAAATCCCGGCGAATCGTTTCCAGCCGCTTGAGCTGCGTGTAGTCGTTGAAGGTGATCACCGCGCCGCGGAGCTCCCCGTCGCGGGGGAAGGAGCGCACCCGGACGCGCATGAAAACCTCCTCCGGGAGCGGAAGGGTGATCTCCTTGACCTGCTCCTTCCTTTCCGAAAACGCCCGCGACACCAGGTCCCCCACCTCGCGGTGGCGCAGGACTTCCCATAAGTGCAGGCCGCGCGATTCCTTCGGCGGACGGTTCAACAAGCCCGCCACGGCCGCGTTGCACGCCAGCACGCGCTGGTTCTTGTCGACCACGACCAACCCCTCCACCATGGCCCGCAGGACCGAATCCATCAGCTCGTCCGTCGCGCCGAACATTTTTTCCGGACGGGCCGAATCCCCCCTGCCTCGGATGAGCGTCCGCCCCGGCTCGCCGCCCGGCCAAAAATAGACGGCCAGGCCGCAGCCGGCCCCCAGGGAAACCGCCCAGAGAAGGAGCCGGGCCGCGAACGGCGATGAGTCGGGGAGGGCGAGCCAGAGGAAGAGGGAAGCGGCGGCGGAAAGGAAAAGCCAGAACCAGCGGCGGCGGAGGGACGGCATGCCGGGAGGAGTTATTTTCCCGCGTCGAAACGGTAGCCGATGTTCTTCACCGTCCGGATGCGTTTCTTTTCCGCGCCGAGTTTGTCGCGCAGGCGGGCCACGTGCTGGTCGACGGTGCGGGTGTCGATGTCGGCGGCCTTGTCGTAGCCCCAGACGCGCTCCAGGATGTCTTCGCGGGTCAGGGCCTTGCCGCGCGCCTGCCAGAGGATCTTGAGGAGCTCGAACTCCTTGGAGGTGATCTCCAGCGGCTTGCCGGCCAAGGTGATTTCATATTTATCGAGATCGATCTGCAGCGCGCCGGCGTCCATCACTTTGTTGGGCGTTTCATCCTGGGAGGTGCGGCGGAGGAGGGTCTTGATGCGCGTCAGGACCTCGCGGATGGAAAAGGGTTTAGTGACGTAATCGTCCGCGCCCATCTCCAGGCCGACGATCTTGTCCACTTCCGTGTTCTTGGCGGTCAACATCAGGATCGGCACCGTCCGGTTCTCCGCGCGAATCAACCGGCAGACCTCCAGGCCGTCCACCTTAGGCAGCATCAGATCCAGGACGACCAGGCGGGGTTTTTCCCGACGAAAAACCTCCACCGCGGCCTCGCCGTCCGAAGCGGCCAACGGGTCGTATCCTTCCTTTTCCAGGTTGTACCGGAGTATCTTTTGAATGTCTTTTTCGTCTTCAACGACGAGGATCTTAAGTTTAGCCATGAAGGATCAACAGGTTAGCATGGGCGGGCGTGAACTTGGCGCAAAATCTTCGTGACGGTGGTGTGACGTTGCCGCCAGGCAACGTGCCAGATTGTCGGATGGCGCAATCACGACTCGGAGCGGCGAAGCAGGGAGCGCACCCGGGCGACGAGCTCCTTGGCGCCCACGGGCTTCGTGAGATACCCGTCCGCGCCCGCGCTCAGGCCGGCGACGGTGTTCACTTGCATTTTCTGGGCGGTTACCATCAGGATCAAAACTTCGTTGTCCTTCTCGCGGATTTCCTTGCAAACGGTGAGGCCGTCCTTGACGGGCATGGCGACGTCGAGGATCATCAGGTCGGGCTTGAAAAGCTCATGGAATTGGATGGCGGACTGCCCGTCATGGACAACGTCGACGTGGAAGTCCTCCAGGGAGAGGATCAGCTTGAGGACTTCGGCGGAGTTCCGATCGTCGTCGACGATCACGATCTTTTTCTTGGTAGGGTCCTGGACATCGGTTGTCATAGGGACATCCTCCCGCATGTCGGCGGGAAACGGGGATCAGACGGTCCGGTTGTCCTTCGCGCGGCGATGCTCATGGCCCTCCTGGGCGTTGAGGCTCGTCGGAATCGAATCACCTTAATGGTGGAAAATTTTAGAACGGACGTCAACGCGACGAGGCCACCGCCGTCATCGCCCGGAGGAGCTTGATGCGTTGCTGGATGTCCGACGGCCGTACTGTCTTCAAGCGGTCCAAGGAGAAATCCTCGACGGTGAAGCTGGCCATCACGGTCCCGTAGAGCAGCGCCTGGTAAAGCGCCGCGTCGGACAGGCGCGCGCCCATCTTGTCGAGATACCCCATGAATCCGCCCGCGAAGGTGTCGCCCGCGCCGGTGGGGTCGAAAACGTTTTCCAGCGGATAGGCCGGCGCGACGAAGATATTCTTGTTCCCGAACAGCACCGCCCCGTGCTCGCCTTTCTTGATCACGACGTATTTCGGTCCCCAGGAACGGATCATCTTTCCCGCCTTGATGAGGTTCGTGACGCCCGTGAACTGCCGGGCCTCGCCGTCGTTGAGCACCAACACGTCGATCATGCGGCACAGCCTGCGGAGGCTCGGCTTCTTGATCGAGATCCAGAGGTTCATGGTGTCCGCCGCCACCAGGCGCGGGCGGCGCACTTGGCGCAGGACCTTGATCTGCAGGTCCGGGTCGATGTTCGCCAGGAACAGGCTCTCGGCCTTCTGATAGGACTCGGGCAGGCGCGGCTGGAAATGCTGGAACACGTTCAAATGGGTTTCCAGGGTCTTGGCGGAGTTCATGTCGTATTCGTAGGAGCCGGACCAGCGGAAGGTCTTGCCGTCGGCGATCTGGAGCCCCGCCAAGTCGACCTTGCGCTCATAGAGCAAAGCCACGTGCTGCTTCGGAAAATCCTTCCCCACCACGCCGACGAGCTTGACGGGCGTGAAGAAACTGGCGGAATAGGACGAGAAAGTGGCGGAACCGCCGAGGGCGTTGACGCGTTTTCCGAAGGGGGTTTTGACCGAATCCAGTGCGATGGAACCGACGACGACGAGGCTCATGATGTTTCTCCTTTATTTATTGAAAAGCTTCGGCAGCATTTCTTCCAGCGGAAGCCCCGGAAGGTTGATGCCCACAAAACTGGCGGTCTCAGGACAATAAAAAACAAACGGGCGAACCAGCAATTCGATCTCCGATTCGTCCGGCATCTGGCTCAGCCGCCGGAGGATTTCCACATCGGCCACGTCACGGAACAGGTAGGCGGTCGCCTCGGCGGCGCGTGGTTTCTCGACCACCGAGGAGCCGGGCGGCGGACAGTTCCCCACCCATTGGACCGTGCGATCGCCCACGCGCAGCAAGGTTTTCTTCGCGCCGTACTTCTTCTCCAGCAGCTCCAGAGACATGGCGACGCGGTCCCACCACTCCGTTTCATCAAGAAAAACTTCCCGGATTTCATCCATGATTCTATCCTATAATTCCTGCCCCCGCAAAAAACCGGGGAAACATACGAAAACGCCTCCCACCGGTTGAAGGCGGAAGGCGCTTTCCATAATTTACGTTCCGGGCGACGGCTATTAGACCGCGGCCTTCTCCAGGAAACGCGACCGCAGCCCGTCCATTTCATCCTTGATGCCTTTCGGCAGACGGTCGCCGAACTGCTTGAAGAACTCTTCCATGCTGCCCAGTTCCTGTTCCCAGTCCGCTGGGTTGATCGCAAGGAGCGCTTTCTTCGCATCTTCGCTCAGGTTCAGACCTTCCCAGTTGATGGCGTCGACCGTCGGGATGTGCCCGATGGGCGTTTCGATGGCCTTGCCCTTGCCGGCGACCCGGTCCAGGATCCAGAGCAGGACGCGCATGTTGTCGCCGAACCCGGGCCACATGAACTTGTTGTTCGCGTCGCGGCGGAACCAGTTCACGTGGAATATCTTGGGCGGCTTGGGGATCTTCTTTCCCATGTTCAGCCAGTGGGCGAAATAATCCGCCATGTTGTACCCGCAGAAGGGAAGCATGGCCATGGGGTCGCGGCGGACGACGCCGACGGCGCCTCCCTGCTGCGCGGCGGTCGTTTCCGACGCCGCGGAGGCGCCGACGAACACCCCGTGCTGCCAGTTGAAAGCTTCGTACGCCAGCGGCGCCACCTTGGCGCGGCGGCCGCCGAAGACGATGGCGCTGATCGGAACGCCCGCGGGGTCTTCCCATTTAGGCGAGATGCAGGGGCACTGCGACGCGGGGGCCGTGAAGCGGCTGTTGGGATGGGCCGCCTTGTCTTTCGAGGCGGGCGTCCATTTCTCGCCCTTCCAGTCCATCGCTTCCGCCGGCGCGGGCTCGTCGGAATCTTCCCACCAGACCGTGTTGTCCGGCTTCTTGGCCACGTTGGTGTAGATGGTGTTCGTCCGGATGGTCTTCATGGCGTTGGGGTTTGACTTGGAATTCGTTCCGGGGACCACGCCGAAGAAACCGGCTTCCGGGTTTGAGGCCCAGAGGCGGCCGTCCTCGCCGATGCGCAGCCAGGCGATGTCGTCGCCCACGGTCCAGATCTTCCAGCCCTGCTTGAGCAGGCCTTCCGGCGGGATCAGCATCGCCAGGTTGGTTTTGCCGCAGGCGCTGGGGAAAGCCGCGGTGATGTATTGAACGTCCCCCTTCGGGTTTTCGATCCCGAGGATGAGCATGTGCTCGGCCATCCAGCCTTCCTTCTCGCCCAGTTTGCTGGCGATGCGGAGGGCCAGGCATTTCTTACCGAGCAGGGCGTTGCCGCCGTAGCCCGTCCCGACGCTCCAGATGGTGTTGTCCTGCGGAAAATGGCAGATGAAGCGGCGCTCCAGGTTCAAGTCCGCCTTCGAATGCAGCCCGCGCGTGAAATCGTCGGAATTGCCCAATTGCTTCAGGGCGATGTCCCCCATCCGGGTCATGATGCGCATATTGAGCACCACATAGCGGCTGTCGGTGATTTCGAAACCGACTTTGCTGAAGGGGGAGCCGGCGGGGCCCATGATGAAGGGGACCACGTACATCGTGCGGCCCTTCATGGCGCCGTCATAGATCGCGCCGAGCTTCTTATACGCTTCCGCGGGGGCCATCCAGTTGTTGTTGGGGCCGGCTTCTTCCTTGGTGGGAGTGCAGATAAAGGTGAGGTTTTCGGTGCGGGCCACATCGTTCACGGCGGAACGCGAATAGTAACAGCCCGGCATCTTCTTCTGGTCCAGCTCTTCCAGTTCCCCGCTGGCCAGGCATTCCTGGATCAAACGCTTCTTTTCTTCTTCCGAACCGTCGCACCAGACCACATTGTCCGGTTTGCACAGCCTGGACATCTCGTCTACCCACTTCTGTACGGCGCTGTTGTTTGGTTTCATGGTGAATTCCTTCCTAAGTTAGCCGGCCCTCGGGTCCGGGGCGCACACATTAGCATGTCGTCGGTACGGCATCTATGACCTGCGTCATAAAGACCGGGCGCGGGAGGGAAAAGTCTTTCAATAAAAACCTGAGACGGAAAAGGAAGGTGCGGTGTGAAGCTAGGCCCAGACCATGGTCTCTTTTGGTTCGCTCATGACCTTTTTGGTGGGATAGAGATCGAGGATGATTTCAGACGGGTGGAACCACAGTTTGATCTCGCGCTCCGCGTCTTCCGGGCTGGACGAGGCATGGATCACGTTCTCATAGACGCCCTTGGTGGTGATGCGCCCGTAGGCGCCGCGGATCGAAACCGAATCCGCTTCCTCCGGGTTCGTCGCGCCCACGATCTGCCGGACCTTCTGGATCGCATCCGGCCCGTGGTAGACCAGGGCCATCACGCGCTCATATTCCTGCCCGTAAACTTTGCCCTGGATGTAATTCACCAATTCCTCGAAAAACGGTTTGTCCTTCAAATGGACGTAATGCGCCTCGGCGAGCTGGCGGGAAACGCGCGTCAGCTTGGCCCCGATGATCATCAGGCGCGTTTCGGACAAGCGGGACAGGATGTTCCCCGTCAGCGATTTCTTCAACCCGTCGGGCTTGATGATGGCGAGCGTCTGCTGCATCTTCTGGTCGGCTTTTTCCATGGTTTTGTTAGGAATCCTTAGGTTTCAGGAGGGAAAACCCGTGCTCTTTCCGATCCTGCTTCTTCGTTCCGCTTTCCGCGATTCTTGAGGCGAAGATTGCTAAAAAATATACAATTCCCGGAGCATGCTGTCAAACGCCCGAAAAACAGCCGAAAGGACATTCCCCATCTCCGCCCTGGCGGTGCTGCTCCCCACCGTCCTGGCGTTCCTGCCGGCCCTGAGCAACGGGTTCGTGGCCTGGGACGACCTCGCGATACTCGCCGACAACCCGCATTTCCGCGGCTTCGGTCCGGAAAACCTGCGCTGGATGTTCACCTCCTTCCACATGGGCCACTATATGCCCCTCACTTGGCTGTCCTTCGCGCTGGACCACGCGCTCTGGGGGCTGAATCCCCTGGGATACCATTTCACGAACGTCGTCCTCCACGGCGTCAACGCCTGGTTGGTTTATCTCCTCGCGTTCCGATCGCTCCGTCTGTCGGCGGAGGAGGACCGGAACCTGTCCGTCCATCGATGGACCGCCGTCCTCGCGGCGCTGTTGTTTTCCCTCCACCCGCTGCGGGTCGAGTCCGTGGCCTGGGCGACCCAGCGGCGCGACCTGCTGGCGGCATTCTTCCTTTTGCTCACGGTCCTGAACTATATTCGCTACACGATGAGCCGGGGGGCCGAACAGCGGCGCGCCTACTTTCTCACCTTGGCGTTTTATTTGCTCTCGCTGCTTTCGAAATCCCTGGGGATGGGATTGCCCTTGGTCCTGCTCGTCCTGGACGCCTATCCCCTCAAGCGCTGGGCCCATCAGAAATGGTGGTCACTTCTACTGGAAAAGGCTCCGTTGTTCCTGCTGGCCGCCGTCGCCATGGCCCTCGCCGCGACGGCCCAGATCCAGACGCAGACGGCGCTGTCCTGGTCCGAGTACGGCCTTTCACCGCGACTGGCCCAGGCTTTTTTCGGGGTCGCCTTTTACCTGTCGAAGACCTTCTTGCCGGTCGGATTGATCCCCCTCTATGAAATCCCTTCCGTCATTTCCTGGGCCGCCTGGCCCTTTTGGACCAGCGCCCTGTTCGCCGTCCTGGCGACGGCGCTTTTCGTTTCGGCGCGAAAGATTTGGCCCGCCGGGCTCGCCGCCTGGGCCGTCTACCTTATCCTGTTGGCCCCCACGCTGGGATTCCTGCAGAGCGGGCCGCAGTTCGCGGCGGACCGTTACACCTATCTCGCCTGTCTGGGCTGGGCCTTCCTCGCCGCGGCCGGTATTAAGATCCTTTGGGAGGCCTCCGATTCAAAGCCCTTCCGGGCCGCCGTCGTCCTGCTCGCCATGCTGATTCCCCTGAACCTCGGCGCGCGGACGTGGAAACAATGCGCGCTGTGGCGCGACACGGCGAGCCTTTGGACGGAAGTGCTGCGCGTGGACCCCGCTTCCTACATCGCCCGGAAAAACCTGGGACTGGCCTACCTCGACGAAGGGCGCTTGCCCGAGGTGGAGTCCCTTTTCCGCTCCGCCGTCGCCCTGAAACCGGACCGCGCCGATGCCCACGACGACCTGGGCTTTGCGCTCATGCAGCGGGGAACGCTCAACGAAGCGGAGTACGAATTCACGCAGGCCCTGAACCTGGACCCGGATTACCCGGAGGCCAACAACAACCTGGGGACGCTCCTCCTGAACCAGGGAGCGCCGCTGGAGGCGAAACCGTATTTTGTCCGCGCGATCGCGGCCCGACCCGACTTCGCCGAAGCCCACGCCAACCTCGCCAACGTCCTCGCCCTCGAAGGGAACCATGAACGGGCGTCCGTCGAGTTCGCCCGTGCGCTCCAATTGAAGCCGGACTCCGCCGGGGTGCGCTACAACTTCGGAATATTCCTCGCCCGGCAGGACCGCTGGCCCGAAGCGGCGGAGCAATTCCGCCGGGCGCTGGACTTACACCCGGGATGGGAAGCGGCGCAAAACGCTTTGAACGACGCCGAATTGCGTCTTAAAAAATAATCTCTCAGAGGAGTGCTTATGGATTTTCTCCAGGTGAAAGGCAACAAGATCGTCGACGAACGCGGACGGGAAGTCCGGCTGCGCGGGGTGAACCTGGGCAACTGGCTTTTGATCGAAGGCTACATGCTCTGCGGGCCCAACGAACCGGAAAAGAACATCCGGCGGGCCCTGGCGAAGAAGACCGGCGCGGCCGGAGCGCGGAAGTTCTTCCAGCAATACCAGGACGCCTGGATCAAATCCGAAGACCTCCGGCGGATCAAACGCTGGGGCTTCAACGTGGTGCGCGTCCCGTTCAACTACCGGCTCTTCATCGATTCGCCCGAAGGAAACTTTTACGCGCGCAACGGCTGGGAACGCTTGACGTGGGTTGTGAAGGAATGCGCCAAAGCCGGATTGTATTGTTTGCTGGACATGCACTCGGCGCCGGGCGGGCAGAACCCGGACTGGCACGGCGACCCCGGCCGCGGCAAAACGGTCGACAGCCCAGGCCGCGCGGGACTGTGGGACTCGGAAATGTCCCGCCGGCAAATGATCCGACTGTGGAAAGACATCGCCGCGCGGTTCAAGGACGAACCCGCCGTCGTCGGGTACGATATCGTCAACGAGCCCCACACGGACCGGAATCACAAAGCCGTCTTCAACCAACTCTACCGTGATTGCACCGCCGCCATCCGTTCCACCGGCGACAGGCACATCGTTTTCCTGGAGGGCTTGGTTTGGTCCACGGATTTCAGTCTGATGGATGACGTCGACGACGATCAGGTCGCCATCACCCCGCATTTCTACATGCCGCACGCCTTCAGCTTCAACTGGGAGCTGGACTTAAAATATCCGGGCAGGGTGGAAGGCGTTTATTGGGACAAGGCGCGGCTGAAGAAGACGCTCCTCAAGATCACGGCGTGGGCGCGGAAAAGGAACCGCCCGATCCTGATGGGCGAGTTTGGCGTGAACAAGCGCTGCCCCTGCTGCCACGCGGAAACGCGGTGGGTGAAGGACGTGGTGGACATTTTCGAGGAGCTGAAACTACATTGGACCTATTGGAGCTACAAGGTCATTTCGGGGCACATGCATCCGTCGGGGTTGATGCGTTTCGCGCAGAACCCGCACTGGGTCCGCCGCGAAGGCATCACGCTCGGGTGGGAGAACTTCCCCCTGGCTTCGCCGAAGGACCGGAAGAAAATCCTGTCCGATATGGGTTCGAAGAACTTCCAGGAAGACAAAGCCGTGCTGAAGGAACTGACGCGGAAACGCTCTTAGCTTTTCGGGGCTTGGGAAAGAATTTCCAGAAATTCCGAATGCCGTTTTTTGTTGGTCGCCAGCGTCGGCCCGGCGTGAACCGGCTCGACGCCGAGCCTGTAGGTCAACGGCGAACCGTCCCACAAAGTGATCATGCCGCCCGCCTCCTCCAGAACGACCTGCGGCGCGCAGGTGTCCCAGTAATGCACGGGATGGTGGTTGACGTAAATGTCCGCGACCTGCCGCACCATCAGCCCCACCTTGATCCCCACGCTGTTGATGGGGTCCACGAAACTTAAAGGCAACTTTCCGGTCAGGTGGTTTTTCAGCGGCTCCGAAAAACCCGTCGAGGTGACCACCGGCATCTGGGTCCATTCGGCCCGGTCCGACACCTTCACCTGGCGGCTTTTGCCGTCGCCCGTATGGAAACATCCAAGCCCGCGGACCGCTTCGTATAAATGGTTCCCCAACGGGTCCACCACGATCCCTAAAACCGGGTTTTCGTTCTTCAACAAACCCACCATGACGCTGAACCCGGGAACCCTCTTGGCGTAGGCCCGGGTACCGTCCAGAGGGTCCACGAGCCACACGTATTCGGCGGAAGGGTTCCCCTCCCGGCCGGTCTCCTCGCTGAAGACAGCATGCGCCGGAAAAGCCTCCAGCAGCCCGCGGCGAAGGATGTCGTTGGCCGCGTGGTCCGCGTTCGTCACCAGGGAATGGTCCGCCTTGCGTTCCTGGGTGATCGTTTCCTCCGCGACCTGCATGACGCGCTTGCCGGCCTCCAGGGCCAGGCGCCGCGCCATCGGAAGGAACCCGATGACCTCGGGAGAGGTCGCCGCGAATTGGTTTTGTCCTTTATGGTCCGATTTGATCATGGGCGGGTCCGCGTCATTTCTTTTCGGGATTTGGCGGCAAGTGCAATCCGCATTCTTTTTTATCGTCGGAGGTGTTGAACCAGCGCCAGCGGCCCGCGCGCCGCGGCTCGTTGGGACCGATGGGCGTGGTGCAGATGACGCAACCGAGGGATTCGTAATACCAGCCGCCCGGAAGTTTTTTGTCCAACAGCTTATGGGTGGGAACGTTGTGCGCCTTCATGTAGTCGCGGACCTTGGCTTCCGTCCAGTCCACCAGGGGCGCGACCTTCAGGATGGGCCGGGGCTTTCCATCCTGCAGGTGGTCGATGATCTTGAATTTCGGCGTGGCGCCCCGGTTCCGCGATTGGTCCGCCCGCAAGCCGGTGAACCAGACGTCCAACGTGTCGAGGGCGCGGCTGTTGGGATGGACCTTTCGGACCGTGCAGCAGAGCTCCTGCCGCTCCTTGCTGTCGAAGAATAGGTTTTCGCCGTACTCGGAAACCATGGCCTCCGTCTCCCGCGGGTCAGGACCGAACCTTTCGACCTTCAGGCCGTAGCGTTTTTCGATCGCGTCGAAGAGCTCGTAGGTCTCCGGGAAAAGCCGGTAGGTGTCGTTGGTGAAAACGCGCGGCTTCGCGCCGGCCTCGACGGCCAGGTCGATCAAGGCCGTGCCCGTGAGCTGGCCGCTGGTGCCGATGGCCGCGCGCGCGCCGAAGCGCCGGAAAAGGTCGGCCATAAGCCGGCCCGGATCCGTTATCTTCTCCAACTCCGGGATGAGGTTTTGATCGATGGCTGCCATAATCAATTCGTCATTCCTGCGAAAGCCATGCCGGAACGACGGCTCCCTTTAGATAATGCCTTTGTCCTGCAAAAGTTTCAGCACGCGCCGAGTGCTTTCTTCGAGCGTCTCCTTGCCGGTTTCCAGCACGAGCTCCGGTTTTTCCGGCGCTTCGTAGGGCGCGGAGATCCCGGTGAACTCGGAGATCTCTCCGGCGCGGGCTTTTTTGTAGAGGCCCTTCGGGTCCCGGGACTCGCAGACTTCGAGGGAGGCGTTGCAGAGGATTTCGAAGAACTGTCCCTCCGGAAGCAGGGCGCGGACGGAATCGCGGTCGGCCCTGTAGGGCGAAATGAACGCGCTGATGGCGACGACGTTGTTCCGGGCGAAAAGCTTCGCCACTTCGCCGATGCGGCGGATGTTCTCCGCGCGGTCCGCGGGGGAGAAACCGAGGTTCTTGTTCAGGCCGTAGCGGATGTTGTCGCCGTCCAGGACCGCCGCGACGATCCCGTTCTCCACGAGCGCCAGCTCCAGCTCGCGGGCGACGGTGGACTTGCCCGAACCGGAGAGGCCGGTGAACCAGACCACGGCGCCCTTCTGTCCCAGCTTCTCGGCGCGCTGTTCATCGGTCAACTTCCCGTGGTGCCAAACGATGTTCTTACTGACGGGTGCTCCGCTGGCCATGATCGAACGCTCCTTAATAATATTATTGCGGACTGTGGGTTACGGATCGCGGATTCAAAAAAACGTTCGTTCCACAATCCACACTCCGAAATCCGAAATTGATTATGCCGGGAACGCGTGGAACGCGGTGATGCCGACGAAGACCTTGCGGCCCTCGGCGAATCCGCTGGCCAGGGACACGCCCTTGGGCACGTGGGCCACGACGCGCCGGTTGTCGCCGATGTCCAGGACCAGCTCGATCATGGGCCCGCGGAAGCGAGTCTTCACGATGTCGGCCCTCACCTGCAGCGTTTCCGGCACCGAGCTGACGTAAACGTCGTTCGGCCGGAAATAGATCCGCATCGTCTCACCGACCTTGTAGCCGTTGACGGTGAATTTGAAGGGCCCCCAGCAGACCAACTCCGACTCCGTGACGGGCGCTTCGATGTAGTTCGTCTCGCCGACGAACCGCGCCACGAAGTGCGTCGCCGGCTTGTCGAAGATCTCCAGAGGCGTGCCTTCCTGCTCTATGCGTCCCTTGTTGATCACCAAGACGCGGTGGGCGATCTCCAGCGCCTCGTGCTGGTCGTGGGTGACGAAAAGCGTGGTGATGTGCGCCTCCTCGTGCAGGCGGCGGATCCAGTCCCGCAGCTCCTCGCGGACCTTCGCGTCGAGCGCGCCGAAGGGCTCGTCCAGCAGCAGGACCTTGGGCCGCGGCGCCAGGGCCCGCGCCAAGGCGACGCGCTGGCGCTGTCCGCCGGACAACTGGGACGGATAGCGACCGCCCATGCCTTCCATCTGAATGAGCTTCAAAAGCTCGTTGACGCGGGCCGCGATCTCGTCTTTCGGCGCATTGCGCACGACCATGCCGAAGGCGATGTTGTCGAAAAGGGTCATGTGCTTGAAGAGGGCGTAATGCTGGAAGACGAACCCGACGTTGCGCTCCCGCGCCGATAGGAAGGTCGCTTCCTCGCCGGTCAGCCGGACCTCCCCCTCGTCGGGCAGCTCGAGCCCGGCGATCATGCGGAGCAGGGTGCTCTTGCCGGAGCCGCTGGGCCCCAGCAATGCCACCAGGGACCCGGTCTCCAACTGGAAACTGACGTCGTTGACCGCAATGAACCTGTCGAATCTTTTAGTGAGGCGCCGGACTTCAATGCTCATAAATTTCAGATCGCTCGACTTTCCTGGATAACCATTCTACCCTAAAATAAAAAGCCCGCGCGGCTTTTAATGAGCGGCACGGGAACACGGGAGAGTGATCTGTCCGCTTTAGCTCCCTGTTTATCCCGAGCGTCTGCGCTCGGGAAGGGCCGGGGCAATTTGGTGCTTAAAACCTCGCCGCTAGGCGTGGCCCCCAGTTTGTCGGATGGGGGCCTCACCGTTGCAAATAAATTATACCCTATTTGTCTGGTTTCAGGCAATCACCGCCCGCCGACGTTACGGTTTTCGCTCCAGCGTATAAACCTTTCCGTCATAGGACGTGAAATAGATTTCTCCCTCGCGGTCTTCGCCGAAACTGGAGATCAATTCCCCCTGGGCGATCTGTTCCTGCTCCGCTTTTTTTCCGTCATACCGCAGAGCCCAAATCTTTCCCGTCATGAAATCCCCGTAAATATAGGCGCCGGTCAAATCCTTCAGCCTTTTGCCCCGGTAAACGTAGCCGCCGGTGACGGATTGCGCGTCGCCCCGGCCCAAATCGAGGACGGGCTCGATGAACGGCCCTTTTTCGCCGGTTTCCTTGAACGGGTGCTTTCCCTCGCGCACGTTCCAGCCGTAGTTGCCGCCCTTCTTGACGATGTCGATTTCTTCCCAGGACCTTTCGCCGACATCGCCGGCCCACAGCGCGCCCGTCTCCCGGTCGAAGGAAAAGCGCCAAACGTTGCGGAACCCGTAGGCCCAAATCTCGGGCCGGGCGGCCGGGTCGGCCAGCAAAGGATTATCCAGTGGAATGGCGTACGGTTTTCCGTCCGCGGAACGGTCCACGTTGATGCGGAGGATCTTCCCCAGCAAAGTCCCCGTGTTCTGGCCGTTGCTCTGGGGATCGCCCTGGCCGCCGCCGTCGCCCAAAGAAACATAGAGATAGCCGTCCGGCCCGAATTCGATCATGCCGCCATTGTGGTTTCCGTACATCTTCCGGACTTCCAGGATCTTCTTTTCCGAAGCGGGGTCGATGACGCCGCGGCCGGGATCGTAGGTGAAGCGCGACACGCGGCTGCGACGGGGATTGCTCTTGGCGACGGAGTAGAAAAGGAAGACGTAATTGTTGGATTTAAACCTGGGATGGAACGCCAGCCCGAGCAACCCCTCCTCGTTGTGCGTGAGGCGGATTTTCGGTTTGATGTCCAAGGCCACGTCCGCCTTGTCCGCGTCCTTATCGAAAGCGAGGACCCGCCCGCCCTGCTCCACCACGAAGAAACGGTCCGCGCCGTCCCGGGGCTGGGCGATGAAGAGCGGGTTTTCAAAACGGAGCGCGGGAAAAGCCTCGACGGGCCGGTACGGAAGTTCTTCCGCAAGAGCGAGACAGGCTAAACCCAGGACGATCGAAACCGCGGCGAAAAGTTTTTTCATGCTTCTCCAATCATGTCGTCACCCGGGCGGAAGCCGGGGTCCAGACAGCTTTTGTTCTGGATTCCGGCTTTCGCCGGAATGACTGAGACAAAATTCTATCCGATCATCGTTGACGGCCGGTAGAGATGGTAGAGCATCCAATAGATCATCACCCCGGTGATGGAAACATAGATCCAAAGCGGCCACGTCCAGCGCGCCCAGACGCGGTGCCGGTCGAACTGGCCGCGCAGCGCCCGGTAAAGCGTCACCAGGATCAACGGCACGATCACGGCCGCCAGCACCGTGTGGGAAAGGAGGATGGAAAAATAAACGGTCCGGGCCATGCCCGTCCCGGTGAAGCGGGTGGCGCCGGCGTGGGCGTGATAGTACAGGTAGGACGCGAGGAAGAGGGTGGAGATCACAAGCGCCGCGGCCATGCAGGCTTTATGGGCGGGGACGTTCTTACGCTTTATGAAAAAAAAACCGAGGGACAGGCAAACGGCGGAGGCCCCGTTCAGCGTGGCGTTCACCGTGGGAAGGACGGAGACGTCCACTAAAGCAGCTCCTTGATCTTCTTCCGCAGGCTCCGCATTTCGTGCTCGATGTTGCCTTCGAAATAACCGCGGACTTTCCCTTCCCTGTCCACCAGCACGAAGCTTAAGGAATGCGTCACGTCCTTGCCTTGTCCTTCCTTTCCCTTCTGCTGGGACACGGCCAGGTGGAAGTCCTCCCGGACCAATTTGTACATCTTCTGGGTCGGGCCGGTCAGGAAATACCAGCGGCCGGGCTTCGCGCCGTAGCGGGCGGCGTATTCGGACAAAACCGCGGGCGTGTCGTAGCCGGGGTCCACGGAGAATGACACGAAGCGGAGGTCCTTCGCGCGCGCGAAGGTTTTTTGCAGGGCGGCCATGCGGGCGGACTGGAGCGGGCAGGGCCCCTGGCAGCGCGTGAAGATGAAGTCCGCCACCCAGACTTTCCCCTTCAGGTCCGCCGTTCCGAAGGGCCGGCCGGTCTGGTCCGTCAGCGTAAAGTTCGACAGCGGCGAAGACATCGCCGTCAGGATCTCGGACGAGGAGCTCTGCGCGTTGCGGGGAATTTTTTCGTAAATGATCCGGAGGACGATGACGGCGGCCAGGACGACGCCGAGCAGGACCGTGAGGGCGCGGTAGATTTTCTGCGCGACGGGCATCGTCGGCGCCAGCTGTGGTCCCGGTTTGTCGGACGGTACGCTAGGAACGGGGGGTTTTTCCGACAATGGCGGAGGAAACGGCGAACATGGCCAGGGCGAAGAGCGCGGTCACGCCTAAACAGACCGCGGCCGTGGGCATGTGCGGGAGATCGGAAGACAACCCTCGAAAGAAACCCCGGTGCAGGCCGAAGACGCCGTAGCTCAGGGGGTTGACCTTCATGATGAAGCGCAGCCACGCGGGCGCCCCGTCCGGAGGGAAAAGCGCCCCGGACAGGAACCAAAGCGGCACCAGGAACAAATTCATGATGGCGTGGAACCCCTGGGTGGATTCCATCCGCCAGGCGATGATGAAGCCCAGCCCCGTCAGGCCGAAAGAGGCGAAGAGCATCACCGCGACCACGTAGATGAATTCCACGAAGCTCATATGGATGTTGAGGAACGGCGTGGCCAAAAGGAAGAGGAACCCCTGGCCGAAGGCCAGCACCGTCCCGCCGAGCAGCTTCCCCATCACGATGGTGGACCGCGGCACGGGCGCCACGAGCACGCCCTGCAGGAACCCTTCGTTGCGGTCTTCGATGACGGAGATCGTGGAGAAGATCGCCGTGAAAAGCAGGATCATGATGATGGTGCCGGGGAAGAAATATTGCAGGTAGTTCATGGACGGCTCGACGGAGAACAGGCTGGAGCCCGGCGCGCGGAAGGAGCGGCCCAGCCCCGAGCCGATCAGGAACCAGAAGACCAGCGGCGTGGCGAAGGCGCCCACGATGCGGCTGCGGTCCCGCAGGAAGCGCACCACTTCCCGCTCCAGAAGAGAAAAGGACACCAGCCAGAAATTCACGGTTTGTCCTCCTCCCGCCACAGGTGCTGCCCCGTCAGATGGACGAACACGTCCTCCAGCGTCGGCTTGCCGAGGGTGACGGAATCGATCAGCCCCGGGAACGTTTCCACCAGCTGCGGGATGAAGGTATGCCCCTGGCTCTTTTCGACGCGGACCACGCCGTCCACCACCCGCGCCGCGAGGCCGAACTTGGATTGGATCTTCTCGGCCAGCTCCGCGGGCGAAGGGCTGTGCATGGCGAGGATGTCGCCGCCGATCTGGGCCTTCAGCTCGTTGGGCGTGCCGAGGGCGACGCGTCGGCCGTGGTTCACCAGGAGCAGCCGGTCGCAGTTCTCCGCCTCTTCCATCAAATGGGTCGTGAGCAAAACCGTCATGCCTTCCTTCTTCAACTCGGCGAGGTAGGACCAGACGTCGCGCCGCGCGCCGGGATCGAGCCCCGTGCTGGGTTCGTCCATCATCAAAAGCTCCGGACGGTGGATGAGGCCCTTGGCGATCTCCACGCGCCGCTTGAGTCCCCCGGACAGGACCTCCACGCGGTCCCCGGCGCGCTCCGCCAAACGGAACCGCTCGAGGAGCTCGTCGATGCGCTGCTGCAGCACCAGGCCGCGCAGCCCGTAGAGGCGCCCGTGGTGGGTCAGGTTTTCCAGGACGGAAAGTTTTTTGTCCAGGCTCGGGTATTGGAACACGACGCCGATCTTCTTGCGGACCGAGGCCGATTGGGACAACACGCTGGAGCCGAAGATCTTCGGGTCGCCTTCCGACGGGAGCAGGGCGGTGGACAGGATGCGGAACAGGGTGGTCTTGCCGCCGCCGTTGGGCCCGAGCAGGGCGAAGATCTCCCCCGGCTGGACGGTGAACTCCAGGTTCGTCAGCGCGATGCGCGGCTCGCCGCCGCGCTTGGACGGCGGAAAAGTGTGGGTGAGCCCCTGCACTTCCACGGCGCGGCGCGCGCGGGCGACGTCGAAAAGGTCGGGCGCCGGCACCACGGAAGCGGCGCTCATGCGGCGACCCGGCCCAAGACCATGAAGACCACCAGGACGGGCATGTAGATGATCGACGCGAAGAACAGGCCGCGGGCCCGCTTCATCGAACGCTCGCGGAAGAAAAGCCAGCTCATCACGAGCACGCCCGCGCCCAGCACCATGGCCACGCCGGCGTAGACCATCCCCGTCAAACCGAGGAACGTCGGAAGCAGGCTCGCCGCCAGGAGCGCGAAGCTGTTCATCACCGCCTTGCGCGCCGTGCCCTCGCCGTCGGGCGCCATGTCCGGCAGCATCATCAGGCCCGCGTTGGCGTAGTCCTCGCGGTACATCCAGGCCAGGGCGAAGAAATGCGGGAACTGCCAGAAGAAAAGGATGCTGAAGAGGCTCAGGGCCTCGATCCCGAGGTGGCCGGTGGCCGCGGTCCAGCCCATGACGGGAGGCAGCGCGCCCGCCACGGCCCCGACGGTGATGCAGACCGCGGAGACTTTCTTGAGCGGCGTGTAGAGATAGAGGTAGACGCTGAGCGTCGCGCCGGCCAGAAACGCCGTCAGCAGGTTCACGGTCGCGGCCAGATAAACGATCCCGGTCACGGCCAGGAGCGAACCGAAGAGCAGCGCCTCGCCCGGTTTCAGGCGGCCCGACGGAAGAGGGCGGCCCCGCGTGCGGCGCATCTGCGAGTCCACGTCGATCTCCAAAAGCATGTTCAGCGCGCAGGCGCCCGCGGACACCAGCAGCGTGCCGATCACCGTGTGGATGAGGAGGTCCCAGCGCATCTTCCCGGCGGAACCGAGGAGGTATCCCGCCAGCGCCGTCACGCCGGTCATCAGGCTGATGCCGGGCTTGGTGAGGGTGAAATAGTCGGAGATCCTCTGCGGCGGCGCGGACGACTTCCGCTCATTTTCGTCCAAAGGCCGCACGCGCCAGCTCCAGAGGGCGAAGAAGGCGCAGAGGGCCAGCAGGAGGGCGCCGGTCATGACGTGGGCGGTGACGACGGTCACGGACAGCGCCTGCGACGCCGACCGGCCGGAAAGAAATACGTAGGAGGTGAAACCCAGCACGACCTGGGTTAGGGTCACGGACAACAGCGCCCAGGCTGTTCCCCACAAACCGCGGGGCGGGTTCGCCGTCAGCAGAACGCGCCCGAAGATCCAGAACACCAGCCCTTCCACGAAAAGCGCCCCGACGATGTGGAAGACGAGCCCGATGCCGGTGTGGCGCAGCAGCGCGCCCAGGAACAACTGCACATAGCAGGCGACGAAAAGGGCCGCGCCCAACTGGTGGAGAGGATATTCTTTCGTGGAGCTGGCCGGCGCACGCTTGGCGTTCTGCCACGCCGGAGAGCTCCAGACCGCCAGGGCCGTCGTCAGGCATAAAAACGTTTGCGCCATGCAGGCGTGGGCAATGGAGACGGCCTTCGGCAGGAGGAACAGGACCGTCAAACCGCCGAGGACTCCCTGCAGGACCACCAGGCCCACGGCGGCCCAGGCGGCGGCCTTCACCCAGCGGCGGGTTTCTTTCAGGGTGAAGACGATCGCCATGACCACCGTGATAAAGCCGATGGCCGAGGCGACCATGCGGTGCCCGTGCTCGAAGAGGATCCCGCCCACCATGGGCGGCATCAGGCGTCCGTAGGAAAGCGGCCAGTCCGGAACGGCCAGTCCCGAATGGGTGCTGGTCACCAGGCCGCCGATGAAGATCAGGCTCAGCGTGCCGAAGGCCAGGGAGACCGCGAGGCGGTGCGGCCAGGGGCTGATGGAAGTTGGGGAGGTATTCATGACGCGCGGTGCGCGGTCAGCGCGTCCTGCTGCCGCTGGTGTTTGCGGGAATGGTGGACGACGAGGCCGATGAGCACGGCCACCAGCGCGAAGGGCAGTCCCAGCAGGAGCAGGACGCCCCAGAAGAAGGCCTTGCTCATGTTGATGTTGAGCTCGCCGAAACAGATGGCGCAGGCGCGCAGCGAACCGGGGATGAGGGCGAGGGACAAGGAAACGATCAAGGCAGAAACGGCTTTACGCATCGGAGGGTGAACTCCTAACCGGCTTGTTTCGGGTTACTTATTGGTGAACGCGATGTCGGGCAAAAGGAACAGCGCCAGGAAGACGACGAAAAACACCGCCGAGAAAAAAATCGCGTAGATGGACTTCGGCTCCCAGCGCAGGTGCATGAAGAACGCCATGATCAGGGTGCATTTGGCCAGGGCGATGAGCGTCGCCAGGACGATCGCCACGTTGTGCGGCAGGCCGAGATAGGACAGGATGACGGTCATTCCCGTCAGCAACAATAGGCCGCCGAAAACGATCAAGTAGGAACGGACCGAAGAGTGTGGCGCGGAGTTT
>CAYZXT010000037.1:0-21597 GCA_964482515.1 uncultured Elusimicrobia bacterium
AGATATCAAAATTCAGCGCGGCGGCGTAGATCAGCCAGGCCAAGTAGGGGACGAGCAGGAAACCGGCGATCTCGGACACCCGCCAGAAGGAGACCGTGGTCCAGAGGACCAGGGCCAGCAAAAGCAGGATCACGAAGAAAGCCGCGCCCGGCGAACGCAGGCCGAAGAAGGTCGCCGACCAAAAGACGTTCACCACCAGCTGGATCGCGAAGAGGTAAATGGACAGGTTGGAGCGCCGGGTCGGATCTTCCACCCGGCCGTCGGCATCCTCCCCGCTCAAGCGCCGCCACACCAGCCAGCCGGCCAGGGCCATCAGCGCGAAGAGCGCCGTCCAGACGGGCGCGAAAACGGCTTCGGGCGGCGTCCACGAGGGCTTGCGCAGGAAGAAGTACCACCCGCTGAGGGAAAGGTTGGTGAAGAAACCGCCGAGGGCCGACGCCAGCGATACGGCGGCGGCGAAGACGAAGAGAGCGCTCCATTTTTTCCGGTTCATTCTGTCCCCCTCGCGGCCCGGGAATGGCGGACGGCCTCCCGGGCGATGTTGCGAAGCATGCCGATGAAAATGATCTTATGAAATGGATAGAACGCATACCATAGCAGATAACCGGGAAGGCCCGCCGGGTCGAACACCGCCGTTTCGCAGATCACGGAGCCGGAACCCTTGTCCATCACTTCGAACTGCAGCCAAGCGCGGCCCGGGAGCTTGAGCTGCGCGGACAAAAGGAGTTCCCGTCCCGGTTCAATGTAATCCACTTTATAGCAATCGAGGAGTTCGCCGACGGAAAGGATTTCCGGATCGCGCCGCCCGGGCGCCATGCCCGGACCGCCGACCGCACGGTCCATCCAGCCGCGAAGCTGCCAAAGCCAATTGGCGAAGTACCAGCCGGTGCGCCCGCCGATCCGCTGGATGGGCCGGAACGCCTCCATCGCGGACACGGGGACCTCGAGCCGGCGGGTGAACACGATCCGGTTGCCGAAAACGGCACCACCCCATCGCCGCCCGATCTTCTTTAGCGAGAAAAAATCCCCCCAGAGGATCCGGCTGAACTCCAGGTCCTCACTCTCGAGGGCCCGGGACACCGCCTCGCGCACGCCCATGGGGCGGATGGAAAACGCGCGGTACGCGCTGCCGTCCCGGACGACGGTGTCGTTCCTGAGGCTGTCGATGAGTTTTTGCCCGACGCGCGCGTACTGCGGCGCCACCAAACGGAGCCAAAGGCCGGAAAGGCGCGGCGTCAGCACCGGCACTGGGATCATGACGCGGCGCAACCCGCGCTGCCGGGCGTATTCGCGCATGAGGTCGCCGTAGGAAACCTCTTCACGGCCGCCGATCTCGAAAAGCCGGCTTTCTCCCTCGGGGAGTTCCAACGCCGCCAGAAAGTAAGCGAGCAAATCGTCGACGGCGATGGGTTGGGTGCGGTTCGCCACCCAGCGCGGCGTCACCATCACGGGCAGACGTTCCACGAGACAGCGGATCAGTTCGAAGGACAGGCTCCCGGCGCCGATGACGATGGAGGTGCGGAACTCCACCACCGGCACGCCGCTCGCCCGCAGGATATCGCCCACCTCGTGGCGGCTGTGGAGGTGCGTGGACAGCGGATGGGTGTCTTCCCCCAAGCCGCCCAGGTAGATGATCCGCTTCACGCCGGCGGCCTTGGCCGCCTCGCCGAAATTCCGCGCCGCGCGCCGGTCCTCCGCCGCGAAGTCGCCGGACGAACCCATGGAATGGATGAAATAATAGGCGGTGTGCACGCCGGCCAGGGCCTGGTCGAGGTTGATCTTTTTCACGACGTCGCCGTGCACGAACTGCGTGCCGTGCGGCGCCTTCAGGCGGAAGAATTCGGGGGCGCGCACCAGGCAGCGGATGGAATGGTTTTTCTCCTCCAGCAGGCGCAGCAGGCAGCCGCCCACGTAGCCCGTGGCGCCGGTGAGGAAGATGAGAGGTTTTCGGGAGGAGGGCGTCACGCGTCGCCCGCTTCGGGGGCGCGGCGCTTGGCGGCGGGGCGGTAATATTTCGTCCGCACGCGATGGATTTTGGGCGGAGGAGGAACGCGGAAACGCGGCTTCGCCTTTTTGCGCTTATTCTTCAAAGGCCTCTTTGTGCCGCGTCATGTCCTTGGCCAGCGGATCGTTCTCCAGAGACTTGGCGCATTCGTAAAGCTTCGCGAAGAAATCGTCCACCTGCCCGACTTCCAGGCAGGAGAACGCCACGCGCACGTCGGTCTCGGAGGTGGCGATCACGCCGATCCCGAACTTATCCAGGAGGCGCAAGCGGTATTCCTCGGCGTTCAGGCCTTTCAGCTTCACGCACATGAAATAACCGGAATTGAAAGGATAGGGCGTCCAGGCCGAAGCGAAGGCCGGGTTCGCGAGGGTTTTCTTGACCGCGAGGTAGCGGGATTTCATCAGCTCGAACTTTTCTTTCTTCTCTTTGGCGTAGTCCGGGCTCTTCAGCGCCTTCAGCACGATGGTCTGCGACAACTGGGACCCGTTGGACACCGCGCCGCGCACGCAGCCGCCGGCTTTTTTCTCCAGCGCGCCGTACAGCCCCGCGCCGCCCTGTCCCGCCGAGAACGTGATGAACCCCACGCGCAGGCCCCACACGTAATCTTCCTTGGTCGCGCCGTCGAGTTTCACCGCCAGCAGCCGGGGATGTTTCCCCGCCGCCTTCGTGAAGGGCGATTCCTGCGGGCCGTCGAAGAAAAGCCCGAAGTAGGCGTCATCGTACACCGCCACCACGCGCTTGCCGGCTTCGGCGGTCTCCACGAGGATCTGTCCGATCTCCACCGCTTCCTTGTCCGTCACCGTGTAGCCGGACGGATTGTTGGGGAAGTTCAGCACGATGATGATTTTATTTCCGGATTGTTCCTTCAGCGTCTTGCGCAGGCCGGCGACATCGAAACCCGTGTTCGCGTCGTTAAACATCCGGTAGCGCGCCAGCTTGCCGCCGCGCCGCAGGCCGAAGGTCATATTGTAGTTCCCCCACACTTTGTCGGGGAGCAAAATTGTGTCGCCCGGCTCCACGAACATGTCGGCGACGATGCTCAGGCCGTGGGTGATGCCCGTCGTGACCACGGGGACGCTGAGGGTTTTGTCTTTGAGGGACGGGTTCTTTTCGGTGAGAAGTTTTTTCCACTCGTTGCGCAGCTCCAGGTTGCCGTAGGAGGGCGCGTAGCCGAGCGCGTCATCCGAGGAAATGCCGTTCAGCTGCTTCATGATGCTCGGAAGGTTCATGGCCTTGCCGTTTTCCTTGGCGATGCCGATGGTGGCGTTGTACTTGGTGGCCTTCTGTTTGGCCTCGGCGGTCTGCGTGAGGATGCCCTTGGGGAAATAAAATTCCCGGCCCAGGGCGGAAAGCATTTCAAAGACTTCCGGAGATTCCTTTTTGATTTGGTCGTTCAGCTCCACGGCCAACGAATGCGGCATGATTGTAGCTCCTCTAAGGTTGGGACCCGGTTTTTAAAATCGGCATATTATGCCAAATTGCCCGGGTTTTCGAAAACGAGTTAAATCATGCTCAGAGGATTCGTCCACTCCTGCGGCACCTCCCCGCCCCCCAACCCCCGTTTTCAACGGGGGTTGGTCGGTGTCCTCGGAGTAACGAATCCTCTTCGGCAAACGCGCGCTGGATGAATTTCGATCCGGCGGCCTCATAGATCGTTGGGGGAAACGATCTCCGAGGAGCGACCCGTGGGGGAGCGTCCCCGGACGAAATTCAGCCAGGGCGTAACAGATGCTTGACGGCGGGCGCGGCATGCGATATACACTCAGGGAAGTAGTCCCACGGCAGGCAACCATATCCCAGGGGGATTCGATGCGATTAAAAGTTTTGCTCGGTTTCGCGATGGCGCTTTTTATCAGGGCGGGAACGGCAGCGGCGGCGGACGCCATCAAAGCCACTTTCACGGAAGTCAAAGGCGAAGTCAAAGTCAGCACTGGACCCGCGGCCCGCTGGCATGTCGCGGAGAAGGGAATGCGATGCGGCCCCGGCGCCACCATCAAGACCGGCCCCCGCGGCTACGCGCAACTCCTCTTCGACGACGAGTCGGCCCTGCGCCTCGAGAAGAACACCAAGGTCACGCTGCGGCAGGCCGAGCGGGAAAAAGGCGTCCGGGCGTTCCTCGTGGAAATGTTCAACGGCCGGCTGCTCAGCAACATCCCCCACGCCAACAAATTCGGCAAAACCAAATTCCAGGTGAAGACGCCGGGCTGTTCCGCCGCGGTTCGCGGCACGCAGTTCGTCATGGAAAGCTCCACGTCCGGCGCGTCGGTGGCCGTCTATGAAGGCAGCGTCGCCGCCGAGAACCCGAATGCAAAAGGCACGGTCGAGGTCGCTGCCAACCAACAGACGGAAGTTTCGGGAGACCGGCCGCCCGCCGCGCCCCATCCGCTCAGCGCCGAGATGGAAACCTATCGGAAGGACGTTGCCGCGCTCTTCGCCCAATACGCCGACGGGCTCCGCGCCAACATGGAAGCCGTCCAGCAGATGAACGCGATATACATGGAAAAGCACCGGCAGGAAATGCAGGAAGGCATGGACGAATTCAACGACAGCTTTCAGGGCGTGATGGAAGAGTTCCGGAACAACATGGGGACGGAAGGGCAGTAATTTTATTCGGCGGCGAGGGCTTTCCCCGCGATCCAGCCGGTTGTCCAGGCGTTCTGGAAATTAAATCCTCCGGTGAGGGCGTCGATGTCGAGGATCTCCCCCGCCAGATAAAGCCCCGGGCACACCTTGCTTTCCATCGATGAAAAATCCACTTCGTTCAATTTGACGCCGCCGCAGGTCACGAACTCTTCCTTGAAGGCGCTCTTGCCCGTCATCTTATAAACGCCGCACAACAATTCCTCCGCCAACCGGTTCAAGTTCGCCTTCGTAATGTCCGACCAACGAAGCTCATCGCTGACGCCCGCCGCCCGCGCGAGTTTTTCCCACAGCCGCTGGGGAATGTCGACCGCGGATTGGTTTAAAACCAGTTTCCGCGCGTGGGCGGACCGGGCCTCCTGGAATTTGGCGTTTAGCTCGTCGGGCTTTGTCTCCGGCAGCCAGCTCACCTCCAGCTCCGCCTGATAGTTCGCGCCGTTGAGGATCCGCGCGCCCCAAGCCGAAAGCTTCAGGACCGCGGGGCCGCTCAGCCCCCAATGGGTGATGAGGAGCGGGCCGCGCTGTTCCAGTTTCTTCCCCTTCAGTTTGACGCGCCCGTCCGGCACCGAAATCCCGGAAAGCCCCTTCAGCCGCGGGTCGGCGATGGTGAAGGTGAACAACGACGGCACCGGCGGTTCGAGTTTGTGCCCGAGGGACTGGACCCAGCGATGGCCGTCGGCGTTGCTTCCCGTCGCCAAAAGCAACCGGTCGAACACGCGGCTGGTTCCGTCTTTAAAGATCAAAACAAATCCCTTTTCGTTCTTCTCGACGGATTTGATCGCCGCGCCGGTTTGGACTTCCACCTTGGCCTTGCTCGCCGCTTCGAGCAGGCAATCGATGATGGTCTGCGATTGGTCGGACACCGGGAAGACGCGCCCGTCTTCTTCCGTCTTCAGTTCCACGCCTCGGGACTCGAACCAATCCATGGTGTCGGCGGGCTGGAAATTGTGGAAGGGGCCGAGCAGCGCCATGCCGCCGCGCGGGTAATAATGGATGAGCTGTTTGGGTTCGAAACAGGAATGGGTGACGTTGCAGCGCCCGCCGCCGGAGATTTTCACCTTCGCCAGGACGCGCTCGCCGCGCTCGAAGATCGTGACGCGCGAATTGGGATTTGATTCTGCGCAGGCGATGGCCGCGAAGAATCCCGCCGCGCCGCCGCCCACCACAGCCACGCTCAACAAACGACTTTGTCCGCGATGGCCCGGCCGATGGGCAGGGACGCGGTGGCCGCGGGCGAGGGCGCGTTCAAGACGTGCAGCGCGCCCGGCTCTTCTTTGAAGCAAAAATCATCCAGCAACTGGCCCGCCGGGTTCAGGGCCTGGGCCCGCACGCCGGAACCGCCCGGCTCCAGGTCCATTTCCCCGACGGCGGGCACCAGCTTCTGCAGGGACCGCACGAAGACCTTCTTGCTGAGCGACCGGTAGAACTCCCCGAACCCCACGTTGGGATATTTCGCCGCCAGCTTCCAGAACCCCGGGTAGGTCATGGTTTCCCATAAATCGCCGAAACGGAAATCCGTTTTCCGGTAACCTTCCCGGCGGAAAGCGAGCACCGCGTTGGGCCCAGCCTCCACGCCGCCGCCGATCATCCGGGTGAAATGGACGCCGAGGAACGGGAACGCCGGGTCGGGCACCGGGTAGATCAGGCCGCGCACATAAAATTTTGCTTCCGACGTTAGAGTGTAATATTCTCCCCGGAACGGAACGATCTTCACGCCGGGGTCGGCGCCGCAGCTCTTCGCCACGCGGTCCGAATGTAACCCGCCGCAGTTGATGATGAAATCGGTCTCCAGCACCCTGTCCGCCACGTGAAGGTACCAGCGCCCGTCCATCCTCTGGGCGGACGAAAGCGGGGCGTTCAGAAGGATTTCGCCGCCCGCCCGGCGGACGATATCCGCCATTTTTTCCGACACGGCTTTGTAGTCGACGATGCCCGTGCCCGGCACCCAGAGGGCCGCGATGCCGGCGGCCCGCGGCTCGATTTCCTTCAGCCGCTCCGGACCGATCTTCTCGATCCCCGGAATGCCGTTGGCCGTTCCGCGGCGGTAAAGTTCCTCCAGCCGCGGCAACTCCGATTCTTCGGTGGCGACCACCACTTTGCCGGTGATTTCATGGGCGATCCCGTTTTCCCGGCAGAAATCCACCATCTCGCGGGCGCCGGACACGCAGAGTTTGGCCTTGAACGAACCGGGCCTATAGTAGAGGCCGGAATGGATGACGCCGGAGTTGTGGCCCGTTTGGTGGGCCGCGACGGTCTTTTCTTTTTCGAGGAGCGTGAGGGAAATGCCGGGGAACTTGTGGAGAAGCGCCAACGCGGTCGCCAGCCCCACGATGCCGCCGCCGACGATGGTGACTTGGAAAGGTTTGGTCAAAGTTTTTGCGCTTACAGGGTCTTCATATCAATCACGAAGCGATAGCGGACGTCGCCCTTGACCACGCGGTCGTAGGCTTCGTTGACCTTGGCCATGGGGATGACTTCCACGTCGGACAGGACTTTGTTGGCGGCGCAGTAGTCCAGCATCTCCTGGGTCTCGCGGATGCCGCCGATCAGCGAACCGGCCACCTGCCGCCGCGTCATGATCAGTGAGAAGGTTGACACCTTCAGCGGATCGGGCGACGCGCCCACCATGGCCAGCGTTCCGCCGCGGCGGAGCAGGCTCAGGAACATGTCCAGGTTGTGGTTCGCGGACACGGTGTCCAAAATGAAATCGAATTGGCCGGCGAGCTTCTTCATGGCCAAGCCGTCGGTCGAAAGCGCGAAATTCTGCGCGCCCAACCGCTTGGACTCGGCTTCCTTGGAGCGGGACGTGCTGAGCACCGTCACTTCCGCGCCCATGGACGCGGCCAGCTTCACGCCCATGTGTCCCAGTCCACCCAGGCCCAGGACGGCGACGCGCTGGCCCTTCCCCACTTTCCAGCGGCGCAGCGGCGAATAGGTGGTGATGCCGGCGCAGAGCAGCGGCGCGGTCCGTTCCAGGTCCATCCCCGCGGGGATCTTCAGCGTATAGTTTTCGTCGACCACGATCTGCGCGGAATAGCCGCCGTAGGTGGGCGTGCCGTCTTTTTCCACGCCGTTGTAGGTGAAGTTCGCGCCCTTCTCGCAATGCTGTTCCAAATCCTCTTTGCAGGCGGCGCAGCTCCGGCAGGAATCCACGAAGCAGCCCACGCCCGCGATGTCGCCCGGCTTGAAGCGCGTGACGCCCGCGCCGACGCGGCTGACGCGGCCCACGATCTCGTGGCCCGGCACGACGGGAAAGTTCGCCGCGCCCCATTCGCCGCGGACCGTGTGGATGTCGCTGTGGCAGATGCCGGCATAGACGATCTCGATCAACACATCCTTGTCGCCGGGCTCCCGGCGTTGGAAAGTGAAGGGTTTGAGCGGAGCGGACGATTCGTGGGCTGCGTAACCGCGGGTGGAGATCATCGTTAACACCTCAAGGAAAAAAGTAGCTGGGGCGGGACTTGAACCCGCACGGAACTTGCGTTCCTCAGGATTTTAAGTCCTGTGCGTCTGCCAGTTTCGCCACCCAGCCGCTAGGCAGTCCTTGATCTGCAATCGCGATTGGCAATTGAGCGATTGCGTTTGATCAAGGGCAGCCGTCTATGGAACGGCTTGCACTTGCTCAATGTTTGCCCCGTCCTACAAACCGGGACCTTACCTAGCGGCAAGGCGATTGGCTTCTGAGCAAACATGTCTTGAGCGAGTACAGCCAAAATCCTAACTTGAAACTCATTCTATCAAATGATGATTGGGAAGATGCTACGAGGCGTGATGGTACGATTAATTAATTCTTCCACATATCGATGGTCGTCCCGGTGTAATCCTTCAGATAGATCACTTCCCCTTTGCCGTAGAACTGGAACCCGAGGCCCGGGTTTGAAAAGAGGCGCCGGTTGCCCTGGTACATGACCGTTCCCGATGGGATCAAGTAGGCCTTGGGGTTCCACGAATTGCCGAGGGTCCAATGGGACATGTCGACCTGCCGCCCGGAATTGTTGTGGACCGTGATGGATTCCTTCCCGACGACATCGGTCGATATGTACATGATATAGAGCTTGTTGGGATAGTTCGGGTCAACGGCGTTGTTGTTCGGGTTGAAGATGGGTTTTCGGAGGACTTCATAATCATTCACGTTGTCGGACAGGCCGTCGGACCGGGCATGGCCGCTGCAAACGCAAAAGGTCATGATGGCGGCGGATATGGCGGAGAACAAAATCAATCTTTTTTTCATGGCGCCTCCCTGGATTTCATTCTACCAAATGCCTTTGGGAATTCGTCGGCGAAACCCGTCTCCCATCGAAATCCGATCGAAGTCAATTCCCCGCTGGAAATTGATTCAAATGTGAGGTAGTGTATAGCCATGGACATACAGTGGAAAGACGCGCTGCTCAGCATCCTCCCCCTCTTCGTCGCCATGGACGCGCTGGGCGGCGTGCCGGTGTTCCTCGCCCTGACCTCCGACCTCGACCATCAAAAAAGGCAGAAGCTGGTGCGCGACGCCTGCCTGACCGCGCTGATCGTGTCGGTCCTCTTCCTGATCGGCGGGCGGTACTTCTTCTCATTTCTGGGGATCACGGCGGACGACTTCCGCGTCGCCGGCGGAACGGTGCTGCTGGTCCTGGCCATCAGCGACCTGATTTTGTCCTACGCGCGCGAATCGCGCCAGCCCGACGACACCGTGGGCGTGGTGCCCATCGGGATCCCGCTCATCATGGGGCCCGCGGCGCTGACCACCATCCTGATCCTGCTGGACACCCACGGGTACCCGCTGACGATGATTTCCATCACGCTGAACCTGCTGTTCGTCTTCATCGTGTTCCGCCAGGCCGAATGGGTGGAGAACCTTCTGGGCGTGGGAGGATCCAAAGCGCTGTCCAAGGTGATGGCGCTTTTCCTGGCGGCGATCGCCGTGATGATGATCCGCGTGGGTCTGACGGGGATGTTTCAGGGGAAGTAGATTATTTCGATTCGGTTTTTCTGGCCGCTTTAAAAAATTCCTCGTAACGCTCCGCCCGCTGTTTGGCTTCCATCCAATTCTTCCCCCACACATAAAGGCCGTGCCCGCGGATCAGCAGCGCTTCCGCCGCGGGTTTCGCTTCCAGCGCCAGGCGCATGGACTGCTCCAACACCTCTGAGTTGAGGGAATTTTCGATGATGGGGATGGCGGGCAGCTCTTCCGCGCCGATGAGTCCCGGAACGGACCCCGGATGAAAAACCTCGGCGGGCGCGCGCGTCGCGACCACGGCATTCAGCGAATGGCTGTGGATCACGGCGCCGGCGCCCAGGATTTGATGGGGCATCAGCATCATCCGCCAGCGCTCGAAGAACGGGAAGTTCTTCTCCCGGATCTCCTGCAGTTTTTCGCCCACCTCCATGACGTAGACCGCCACGGGACAGGCCCCTTCGCTGGACAGCCCCACCGGCGCCATGTAGATGGCGTTCCCGTCGCGCACGGACACGCCGCCTCCGTAGGCGTTCAGCCATCCGCGCTCATAGAAGAGCTTGCAGAGGTTGCAGGCCGCCTCGCGGACGCCGAACTGGAAACAATCCATTTCCGAGTCGCGGTGCAGGGGACAGGGCATGATTCATGTTAACCCCTTCCGCCGAACACGGACATGACGCAGGTCATGTTTGAAGAAGCCCGATCCCGCAAAAACGCGAAAGGCCGGGAATCCCGAAGGACTCCCGGCCTCTCTTATTTGATTCGTTTCGTCAGCGGATTAGAGGTCGAACAGCATGTCCGCGTAGGTCGGCACCGGCCAGCTGCTCTTGGGCAGGAGCACCTCGAGCGCGTCGATGTCGGCCCGCAGGTTCGCCTGCGCGGTGAACACGTTGTCGCGGAACGCCGAAGCTTTCTTCTGCATGTCGTCCAATCCGTCGGCCTTGTCGCGCGCGGATTCCAGCGCGGCCAGCTTCTTGACGGCGGACTGCAGGAGGGACGTGATCTTGTCCAGCAGGTCCTTCTGGACCGCAGGATCGCCGCCCGCGGACTTGATCGCGTTGATCGTGTCGGCGAGCTTGCGGGTGTATTCCACCACCGCCGGGACGTACAGGCTCCGGGCCATGGTGATGGAGGCCTTGGCCTCGATGTTCACGTGCTTGACGTACTGCTCGAGGTAGACCTCGTAGCGGGAATGCAGTTCCGTCTCGGAAAGGACCCTGTATTTTTCGAACAACCGGACCGCGTCGGCGTTCGCCATGGCGGCGTAGGCTTCGACGGAGGACTTGATGTTGGGCAGGCCGCGCTTCGCCGCTTCCTTCACCCATTCCTCGGAATAGCCGTTGCCGTTGAAGATCACGCGGCCGTGCTTCTGGACCGCTTCCTTCACGATGGCGTTGACTTCCTTGGTCTTGTCCTTGGCTTTCTCGAGTCGCGTGGCGATCTCGTCCAGCGATTCGGCCACGATGGTGTTGAGCACCGTGTTGGGGCCGGCGATGGAGGCGGAGGATGGGACCATACGGAACTCGAACTTGTTGCCGGTGAAGGCGAAGGGCGAGGTGCGGTTGCGGTCCGTGTTGTCCAAAGGCAGCGGCGGGAGGACGTCCGCGCCGATGGTCAGGAATTCCTGGCCCTTGCTCTGGGTCGGCTTGCCCTTGGCGATGTTCTCCAGAATATCGGAGAGGGCGGAGCCCATGAAGATGGAGATGATGGCCGGCGGGGCCTCGTTGGCGCCCAGGCGAAGGTCGTTGCCCGGGTTGGCGGCGGCGGCGCGCAGCTTGTCCGCGTGCCGGTCCACGGCGCTGATCGTCGCGGCGACGAAGAGCAGGAACTGCTCGTTCTCATGCGGCGTATGGCCGGGTTCCAGCAGGTTGATGCCGTCGTCCGTGGCGAGAGACCAGTTGTTGTGCTTGCCCGAGCCGTTGACGCCGGCGAAGGGCTTTTCGTAGAGCAGGCAGACGAGGCCGTTCCGCAGGGCCACCTTCTGCATCGTTTCCATGACCAGCTGATTGTGGTCGGTGGCGATGTTGGTGGTGGAGAAGATGGGGGCCATTTCAAACTGGGCCGGAGCGACTTCGTTGTGCTTCGTCTTGGAGGAGATACCCATCTTCCAGAGCTCGATGTCCAGTTCCTTCATGAACTTGGAGATACGGTCCTTGATGGCGCCGAAATACTGGTCCTCCAGCTCCTGGCCTTTCGGGGCCGCCGCGCCGAACAGCGTGCGGCCGGTGGTGATGAGGTCAAGGCGGCGGTCGAAATATTTCTTGTCGATCAGGAAATATTCCTGTTCCGGGCCCACGGTCGAAGTCACGCGCTTCGACGTCTTGTTGCCGATGGCGCGCAGCACGCGCAGCGCCTGTTTCGAGACGGCGGCCATGGAGCGCAGCAGCGGGGTCTTCTTGTCGAGGGCCTCTCCGGTGTAGGAGCAGAAGGCCGTCGGAATGGTGAGCGTCACGTCGCCGGCCGCGTCGGTCTTCAGGAACGCGGGGGAGGTGCAGTCCCAGGCGGTGTAGCCGCGGGCTTCAAACGTGGCCCGGATTCCACCGGAAGGGAAGGACGAGGCATCGGGTTCGCCTTTGATGAGCTGTTTGCCGGAGAACTTCATGATCGCGGAACCGTCGGAGGCGGGCTCCAGGAAGGAGTCGTGCTTCTCGGCGGTCTTGCCCGTGAGGGGCTGGAACCAATGGGTGTAGTGGGTCGCGCCCTTTTCGATGGCCCATTTCTTCATGGCCTCGGCCACGACATCGGCGACTTTCGGGGTCAACGGCACGTCCCCATCCATGGTTTTCTTGAAGGCGGCATAGACGTCTTTCGGAAGGCGTTTCTTCATCACTTTATCATTGAACACATTGCTGCCGAAAATTTCGGACATATCAGTGGTTCCTTTCTTCGATTTCATTGAAATATCCTTTTCGCTCAGGATTGGTTCTATCCCCTCTTGCGGCTTGTGCCGCTCCCCGTTGAGCCCGCAAACGCAAGATCCCTAGAACCGTTTTCCAAAAGATGAAAAACGCCTCGCCTTTGAGTCGCTTACTCTTTGTTTTGGATGGTTGATTCTAACACATTCCGTCACAAAACGGGAAGCCCCTCCGATTGTTTTTGGAGGGGCTTCCGTTGATGCCGTATTCAGGCTTGATCTCAATAATTGAAGATGATCGCGACACTGGTCAGCGTGTCGTTCTTGCCGAAGGTCGGCGGCGGAACGGCCACATGCTTCCAGAGATACGCGAGCTTCATAGAAACGTTCGTCGAGATCGATGCCGTCAACGCGGTTTCGGTGTTGACGCGGAAATCGTCGTTGTCCTCGAAGTTGTGCAGATATTCCGCGGACTGGCTGAAGGTCGACGTCGGCGAGATCGTGCCGACGTATTTGCCGAAAGCGCGGCCGGCGCCGAAGTCTACCCGCGGGGCCTTAACGCGCTGTTCGTTCACGTAGCCGCCGCCGAGCTCGAAGAGAAAGTTGTTCCGCGGCGTCTTGATGAATTCGCGCCCCAAGCCGGCGGAGGCATCGATGCGGTTCGCGATGCCGGCGAACCGGTTCTTGTCCCAACCGGTCCTCTCGAAGGCGTAGTTGCGGTCGTTCAGCTTCCAGCTCAGCTTCTCGTAGGCGCTGTATTGTTCAGCCGTGGTCACCTGCTTGTTGGAGGAGCCGAGCGCGCTGGCGCCGAGCTCGAACCCGATGTACTTCCGGGCGTACTGGAGGAGCTGGCTGGCGCCGATGGTGGTGGATTTCGTGTTGCCGTTGGCGCTCAGGTAGGTAATCTGCGCCGTTTCCTTCCAGACCTTGACGGGCGCATCCTCCGCGCGAAGAGATGCGCTTCCAAGTAGAACCGATAAAACAGACACTCCAACAAACCGAATCATTTTGAGATGCATTTTTCCTCCTAATAAAACGGGTCGGCATTCCCCAAGGCGCTGGCCGATAGAGAACACCGTTTCCCTTGGATGTTCTTTATTTTGTAACGGTCGACAACGTGGCAACCACGCGTCGGTTCTTGGCCCGGCCTTCAGCCGTATTATTGTCGGCAATCGGGCGTGAAGAGCCGTACCCCTTCGCCACCAATCGTTCCGCGGCGATTCCGCTTTTTTCGATGAGATATTTCCGCACGGCATCGGCCCGTTTCTGGGAGAGCGGCTGGCTGGTTTTTTCCGAACCCGCGCTGTCCGTGTGGCCTTCGATCTCGGCCGTAACCGTGGGATATTTCTTCATAAAATCCGCCACCTTGGCCAGCTCCGCGTCGAACTCCGCTTTGATGACAGCGGAGGACGGGTCAAAAGTGAGCTGCATGTCGATGGACACCTTTTCAGGCAAGGTGCAGCCTTCCTGATCCACCAGCTTGCTGGCCGGAGTGTCCGGGCACTTATCCAGACCGTCAAATATCCCGTCTTGGTCTGAATCCGACGGGCATCCCTTGACGTCAACGACCGCGCCATTGGGGCTGTTCGGGCAAGCGTCCAGATGGTCCCACACACCGTCCCCATCTGAATCGACAAGTTGGGTCGCCGCTTTGGGAGCTTCAACGGCCTTCTTGACGGGAGCCTTTTCCCCGGGCTTCCCGAAAAACACCGTGGCGTTGACCACGGGAGCCCATATGTTCGCGTACTGCCCGTTCTTTCCGTTCTTGGCGGCGTAATGATAATTGACCGCCGTGCCCAATGAGAACTGACTCGACAGGAAGTATTCCAAGCCGAGGGCGGCTTTCGGACTCAGCACGGTCCGACGGCGGGAAGTGGTATTATGGAGCCCGTTCACGACTGCTCCGCCCAACCCGGCGGAAATATACGGCATCAAACGGTGTTCCGGACGGAAAGAGTAGCGGGCTGAAAGAGTGATAGGTTGCAAACGGATGTCGGTGCGGATCCCATCGGTCCTATCGTTCTTGAGCTTCAGGTTGTCGTAGGCCAGGTCCAGCCCCCAATTCTTGGTGAGTCCATAGCGAAGCCACCCCCCGAAAGCCGTGCCCATGATGTCTCGATTGGCCAATCTTTTCGGCGCGAAGGCTTCCGCGCCTCCGGCCACGCCGCCTATTCCCCAACGACCCGTCAAATCCTCGGCCGAAGCGACACCGGTGACCGATGCGATGAATAAAAAAGCAAATAAAACAGAACCCCTTTTCATGGGCATTTCTCCTTAAGTTGTTTTTGTTTAATTTTGCGAAGCTAGGCGATGACCACCGCGCAATGGGCGCAGCGTTTCGCGTTGATCGGAATGGTGGAAAGGCATTCCGGGCACTGCTTGTCCTTGGGCGCGGCGGGAGCGGATTCCGGTTTTTTTATTAAGCGGTTCATGGCCTTTACCACCAAAAATATGGAGAACGCGATGATGGTGAAGTTGATGACGTTGTTGATGAACAAACCGTAGTTGAGAGTAACGGCCTTCGTGTCCGCGGTCGCGGCCTTAAGCGTGAACGCCAGTTCGCTGAAGTCCACCCCGCCGGTCAGCACGCCGATGGGCGGCATGATGACGTCCGTCACCAGGGACGAAACGATCTTCCCGAAAGCGCCGCCGATGACGACGCCGACAGCCAAGTCCACCACGTTCCCCCGCATCGCGAATTCCTTGAATTCTTTCAACATGGACATAATGCCCTCCTTGAAATAATAACCGCCGCGCCGCGTGAAGCTGGCCGGTATTAGACCACATTTTTATTGAACCGGGAAGGACGCCCGTCAGCGGCGGAGGGAATTAAGCTCCGACTCAAGGGCCGTCGTATCCAACCCGAAGGGTTTGTATTTCTTGATGATGCGGTCCAGCAGGATGGCCCGCTCCTCGGGACTCGTGCCCGTTTGGACGATCTTTTGATAGTAGGCCACGGCCAGGCCATAATCTTCCGCGACCTTCTTGTTCTCGTCCTGCAGGCGGGACAGCTCCCGCCGGACGGCCGACAGGTCGATGCCTTTGTTCTGGAACTTCGCCAGGATCGCCTGGAGGTTGTCCACCCGCGCCTCGACGGCGACGCCGCTCTTCACCTGATAGGCGTAGAACTTCAGCGCCTCGGTGTAATCCATCAGGTCCTTCGCGGAAACGACCGGCCGCGCGGGCTTGGCCGGCGCAACGGGCTTGGGTTCCTCCACTTTTTCGGGCAGGGGAGGCAATATCGGCTTCGGCGGCGCCCGCATCCCGCTCTTGTCCAAAAGCGCCTGGATCTTCTTCTTGAGATCGGCGATCTCGTCTTCGGCCTTGAGCCGGGCCTTGCGTTCGCGGTCCAACTGTATTTCAAGCGGGTCCAGCGGCGGCGGGCCGAAGCGCACGGTGAAAGTCAACAAGTGCGACCCGAAGCTGTCCAAATCTCCCAGGGGATAATCGAAGGCGTAATCGAGCTGGACGGGCTCCCGCCGGAAACCCAGGCCCATGGCAATACGGTGGGCCGAGCGCGTCCCCGTCCCCAGCCCGGCCCGCAATCCCATCCCGTTGAAAAACCATCGTTCGCCGCCCAGGGCGAACCCCTGCTCCCAGCGTCCGTTGTATTGGGATTCCGTCATCTGGAAGGAAACCGCCGCGATGCGGGTCCAGCGCTCCACGGCGAGGGCGATGGAGGAGGGGACCTTGTCGCTGCCCGAAACGCCGATGTTCGGCTGGTTGATGTTCCGCAGCATGGCCGCCACTATATAATGGGAGGTGATATTGTATTGCGCGCCGAGGTCCAGGGCCACGACGCTTTTGGATTTGCCGGCCGCGATGGTGTCCGGCGCGCCCAGGGAAACGCCCGAATCGTCCACGGCGCTGGCCGAGTAGGCGTCGGAACCGAACTTTTTCCCCAAGGACTTGATCGTCCCGCCGAAATTCCATTTTTCCCGGACGCGCCCATAGGACAGCCCGTAGGTGTTTTCCGTGTAGAGGCTGGAAAGCCCTTGGCGGACGTAGCTCACGCCCAGGACGCCCGCGTCGCCGCCGCTCAGGGGATGGGCATAGCCCACGAACTGCCGCCCCAGGTTGGAGTTGTCGTCCAACCCCCAGAAAAGCCGGCTGTAGGTGGCGGAAAGCTCAGGCCGCCGGATCCGGCCCAAGCCCGCGGGATTGTAATAGACGGAAAGCGCGTCGTCCGCCGCCGCGATGTAGGCCCCGGCCATTCCCGCGGCCCGGGCGCCCACAGCCAAATCCTCAAAAGACGCGGACGCCGTAGCGGAGAGAGCGGCGCAAGACAAAAAAAGGATGGATGCGTATTTTTTTTTGATTCGGATTGTGAAAAGGAAAGTCATTCGCGCTAGCGCGCCAACACCACGGTGCCGGTGGCGGACGCATCGCCCACCTGCACCTTATAAAGGTAAACGCCGCCGGGAAGGGCGCGGCCGTTGCGTTTCCCGTCCCAGGTCAGCGTCGTGTCCGGGGAGCTCGCCAAGGGGGTCAGCGTGCCGACGCGGCCGCCGCTGGCGTCGAAGACTTCGCCTTTGATCGGCAGCACGGCGGGGTTGTCGAACTGGAAGATCACGCGGTCGTTCCGGCCGTCATTGTTCGGGGTGAAAATACGCGGGTAAACCTGCGTCAGGGTGGCGGCGCCGAGGGAGACCGCCTTAAAAGGGGGCGGCGTTTGCTTTTTCGCGGACGCGGCAAACAGGGCCGCGGGCAGGAATCCGATCATCGCAAGGACAAAGAGTCTTCGTTTCATACCGATCCTTTCCGAATTATCTTCAGGCAACGCGTTTTCATCATACTGATTCGCCGCGCATAAGTAAACATTGACGCGTGGAAATACTTGACAAATGTTTTATACGAATGTATGGTATAGCCATGACAAACGAACTTACCCAGCGGCAGAAAAAAGTATTGGACTACATCACCCGGCAAGTGGACGGAGCGGGGATGCCTCCCACCATCCGCGAAATCGGCGCCCAGTTCTCCATCTCCATCGGCACGGTCCAGGGCTACCTGCGCGCCCTGGAAAAAAAGGGCGTGATCAAGAAAGCCAAAGAACGCGCGCGCGGGCTGATGATCTCCGCCCGGAAGTCCATCGGCGCGAAAATCCGCCTCCCCATCCTGGGCCGCGTGGCCGCCGGTAATCCCCTGGAAGCAATTTCCGATATCGAAGATTACCTTTCCGTGGATGAGCACATCGCCAAACAGGCCAACTTCGTGCTCCGCGTCAAAGGCGACAGCATGATGCCGGAAATGCGCGAGGGAGACCTGGTCCTGGTCAAGACCGCCAAGACCGCGGACAGCGGCGACGTCATCATCGCCTACCTCGAGGACGACGGCGAAGCCACGGTCAAACGCCTGCGCAAGCGCGGCGCCCACGCCTACCTGGAACCCGCGAACCCCAAATATTCCCCCATCATGGACAAGCCCTTCAGCGTCGTCGGCAAGGTCACCAGCCTGATCCGCACCTTCGCCTAACGGCGTTTCCGGGAACCAATCCCCCGCCCCGAACGTTCCATCAGCGTAACCAATTCCATCTGGGAGGCACCATGAGCGAAACGATCTACGCCGTCACCGGCGCCACGGGACACATCGGCAGGAGGATTTCGGAACAGTTGTTGGCCAAGGGAAAGAAAGTCCGGGTGATCGCCCGCGACGCGGCCCGGTTGAAACCACTCGCGGACAAAGGCGCCCAGGTCTTCGCCGGTTCCCTGGAAGACGCGGCCTTCGCCGCCAAGGCGTACCAGGGCGCGACTGCCGCTTTCGTCATGATACCGCCCAACATGACGCCCCCCGACATCCGCGCGTTCCAGAGGAAGATCGGCGAAAACCTCGCCGCGGCCGTTTCCAAAAACGGCGTCACCCATGTCGTGACCTTGAGCAGCATCGGCGCCCATCTGCCCCAGGGAACGGGTCCCATCGCCGGGCTGCACGAAAACGAGGAGCGTTTCAACGGCCTGCCCAACGTCAACATCGTCCATCTGCGCCCCACCTTCTTCATGGAAAACAGCCTGATGAGCATCGGCCTGATCAAATCCGCGGGTATCAACGGCAGTCCCATGCGGCCGGACCTGACGATCTCCATGATCCACACGTCCGACATCGCGGATGCGGCCGTCAAGTTGCTCGAGGATTTGAAATTCAGCGGCAAGGACGCGAAGGAACTCCTCGGCCCCAAGGACACCACCATGGCCGAAACGACTTCCATCCTGGGCCGGGCCATCGGCAAGCCGGACCTCAAATATGTCCAGTTCCCCTATGAAGACGCCCGCAAGGCCATGCTCGGCATGGGGCTCTCCCCCAGCATGGCGGACAGCTACATCGAGATGAACCAGGCGTTCAACGAGGGGTTGGTGAAACCCCAGGCCAAACGTTCCCCGGAGAACACCACGGCCACGACTTTTGAACAGTTCGCCGAAGAGTTCGCGCAAGCGTATGATCGGAACTGATTTATCCTGGAGGGATTATGACTGAAGAACAAAAAGACAAACACGAAGAGAAAGACGGTTGTTGCGGGAAGGGTTCTCACGGAAGCGGGGGATGCGGTTGCTGCGGGAGCCGGTGCTCCGGCGCCATGAAGTTTTTGCTCGGCCTGCTGCTCGGGCTGCTGCTTGCCGGCGCGGGCTTCTGGCTCTACTCGGCGGGACGCTGCTCGGCTTGGCGTTCCCACGGCAAGATGGCGATGTCTTGCCCGGTGATGGCGGCGCCCGCCGCCTCAACGCCGGCGGCTCCGGCGCAATAACGCTTCTTCCTCAAAGACCCCTTCTTCGGCTCCGGCCGGGGAAGGGGTTTTTTATTGTGGAAACTCTTCAGCCAAAATTCAGAAATCGCTTATACAAGATTCAGGTGGCGCGGCTAGAATTCAAGTACAGATTAGCCAACAAATGGAGACCATGATGTGCCGCCGAGTCTTATGCTTTTATCTTCCCATCTTTTTCCTGTTATCGGGCGTTGCATTCTCAACGGGGACATTTATCCGTCGACACACCATTTTAATGTATCACTGGTTCTCAAACACTCCCCAGCCGGTTCATCCCAACACCACAGACAAACCATTACGCAAGACTCAAGCTATTTCACATAGTCCCGCGATACCCACCCCTCAGCCACGCTCGGCGTCCATGCAAGACCTTCTGAATTTACCCGAAGATAAAATCGACATTGGGCTGGTTGCTCTCACGCTGGCCAAAGAAATCTATCCAGATATCGATGTCGCTGCCTATTCCGCCAGGATTGACGCCTTGGCCGAGCAGGTTCGCCAGTTGGCGGGGGGAAGCCAGGGACCGGATTGGAGAGTTCGATGTCTCAACACAACCATTTACCTGAACGAAGGTTATCACGGCAGCCGAGATGCCGTCTTCACGCGGAATCCGGAGTATTTTTACATCAATCGCCTCTTGGACACCAAGCAAGGGAATTGCGTGACCATGCCTTTGCTGTATGTTGCGGTCGCGCAGCGCTTGGGATGGCCGGTTTATCCTGTTACTGTGCCAGACCATTTTTTTGTGCGTTACGTGGACCCAGCTTTGGATCAGCAGAATATCGAAGCGACCAGCGGCGGGGCCTACGTTTCCGATGAAAGATATGCCAAAGAGTTTACTGTGAGTAAGCTCGGCCGTGATCAGGGAACATACCTCCGCACCATGACCTATCGCGAATTCCTTGGTGAATTGACGGCAATTAACGCAATTCGATTTGGGCAAAACGGGCAAATGCCAAGAGCGATAACCTATTTAAAACTAGCAGCAGAGTTAAATCCTCGAAGTATCGGAGCATGGGCGAACTTAACATCCGTCCACAGAGTGATGGCGAATCGCTCGAATGGAACGGAAGCGGGTAAATATCTCGCCCTGGCCGCGAAGTATTCAAAGAAGCTGGATGAACTGGGATTCGTTCACCCTAACGATGTCCCCATCGCACCAAGCATGGGAGGAGCACCTGTTCAGGGTGAGAATTCGGTCATGGTATTCAGTGAGCTGATTTTTTCAAATTCGCCAAACAAGGCGTCCAGTATTCAGAATCCATTTTCGCCAAATAGGGATCCCAATTGGAGGCAGACACAATGAAACTCAACTCATGTTTAATGGCAATAATTCTTTGCACTGCGGCTTATTCAGGAGCTCAGGCCCGCTATTATGATCCAGGCAATGGCCGATTTATCACCCCGGACACCATCGTCCAAGCACCATATGATCCCCAAAGCATGAACCGGTATGCGTATGTCAGGAATAACCCGATCAACCTCACCGACCCTTCCGGACATAGTTGGTTGAGTAAAAATTTGCGTGCTACTGCGCGATTTGTAAGCAAACACAATGAAACTTTTGGATTGGGTCTTCAAATGTTTGGCCCTCTTGGATTACTTGGAGGTGGTTCCATACTTTATCAGTCGGAAGGCGGGCGAAATATATTAGCAGCTGAAGCAATCATTGGCGCGGCCGTGGGAACGTGGTATTGTGGAGGATGTGGCGCTGGATGGGGCGCTGTTAGCGGAGGCATTGCGGGTGGTTATATGTCTCACAAGCAGGGCGGTGAGTATTTGGGAGGCGTTATTTCAGGCGGACTTCAAGGAGCTGCGACTGGAGCGCTGTTTCAGAGTTTGGATCAAGCACAGATACCTTGGTACGCGCGTATTATAGGGAAAGGACATGCTGGAGGAATGATTACTGCTATGAATGGTGGACGTTATGAAACAGGTTTTGTTTATACCGCAGGAGCAGCCTCCATATCTGAAATGTTCAGAGCGAACACGACTTATAGCCCAGATGCGAGTCCTGGTGAATATACAGAGAATGGGTATTATATTAAAGGCTCCAACGGCGAGTCTCCCGAAGGGTTCAGTGTGTTTGGTCACAATAGAGAAATACTCCCCGGAGAAAAACCAGGCTTTTTTGATCAGGCCGGAACAGGAAACCGTATCGCAAACAACATTCCTGGAATGAACGCGGTATCCCAGATACACGATAAATGGACGAATAATATGGGCGCTCGGTTAAATCTAATGACAAATTTTGGTTCCATGATCCCATCAGTGCCCATGGCGTATGGAGGATTGCTGGGTGGTCAATGGGCTCCGATTACGACTGGATTCGCAACAAGTAACTCACGAAAATAACTAAAGAAGGGGACAATGCGCCTATCAAAACTCATCTTCGGACT
>CAYZXT010000038.1:0-20701 GCA_964482515.1 uncultured Elusimicrobia bacterium
AACTACATCGGCTCGGCCAAGGAAACCATCGAAGGCATCCGCCTCATCAAGCAGAACTTGCCGCGCACCAAGACCACCCTCGGCATCAGCAACGTTTCCTTTGGTCTGCCCGAAGCCGGGCGCGAAGTGCTCAACGCCGTGTTCCTCTACCACTGCGTGCAGGCCGGTTTGGACACGGCCATCGTGAACTCCGAGAAGCTCGCCCGCTATCCCACGATTTCCGAGGAGGAGAAAAAGCTCGCCAACGATCTGTTGTTCTCCACGCCGGAAACCTCCGAAGCGGCCATCGCCGACTTCGCCGCGTTCTTCCGGACGAAGTCGTCCATCAAGAAAGAGGACAACCGCTCCTCGCTGCCCATCGACGAGCGCATCGCGCGCAACGTTTTGGAAGGTTCCAAGGAAGGATTGCTGGCCGACATCGACACGCTGATGAAGGACCGCAAGCCGTTGGACATCATCAACGGCCCGCTGATGAAGGGCATGGACGAAGTCGGACGGCTTTTCGCCAAGAACGAAATGATCGTGGCGGAAGTTCTTCAGTCCGCCGAGGTGATGAAAGCCGCCGTCGCGCACCTGGAGCCCCACATGTCCAAGGCGGACAGCGCGAGCCGGGGGAAGATCATCCTCGCCACGGTGAAGGGCGACGTGCACGACATCGGCAAGAACCTCGTCCATATCATTTTGAAGAACAACGGCTTCAACGTGATCGACCTCGGCATCAAGGTTCCGCCGGAGGACTTGATCAAGGCGATCAAGGAACACAAGCCGGACCTGGTCGGTTTGTCCGGGTTGCTGGTGAAATCCGCGCAGCAGATGGTGATCACGGCCGACGATCTGAAGATTGCGGGCATCAGTCTGCCGGTGTTGGTGGGCGGCGCGGCGTTGTCCGAAAAATTTACGGCGAGCAAGATCGCTGTCCAATATGGAAAGACCGTCGTCTACGCCAAGGACGCCATGACGGGACTCGACATTGCCAACAAGCTGATGGATCCCATGGAACGGGACATCCTCGTCAAGAAAAACGAGGAAGTGCAGACGCGGTTGCGCAGCGCGGGTTTGGCTCCGGCCCCGAAGATCACGGCCGCGCCCGCCGCGCCCAAGATCAATCGCGATTACGACGCGCCGCTGCCGCCGGACCTTAAACTGCATACCCTGACGGATTTCGACGTGGATGAAATCTTCCGCTACGTGAACCCGGTGATGTTGTATGGAAAGCATCTGGGCCTGCGGGGCCAACTGCAAAAGCAATTGGACGCGGGCGATGAGAAGGCCATCAAACTTCACACGGCCGTGCGGGAGCTCCAGGCGGAGATCGTGGCGAAGGGGTTGATCAAGCCCAAGGCGACGTGGAAGTTCTTCCCGGCCCAGGCCGAAGGGGATTCCGTTTTGGTTTACGATTCGCCGAGCGGGGGGAAAGTCCTGGCGAAGTTCGACTTCCCGCGCCAGAGCGGGGACGAGAACCTTTGCCTCAGCGATTTCGTCCTGCCGAAATCCTCCGGCAAGATGGATTACGTGGCCTTCTTCGTCGTCACCTGCGGGCAGGGGATCATGGACCTGTCCACGCAGTATCGCGATAACGGCGACTATTTTAAGTCCCACGCGCTGCAGTCCGTGGCCATCGAAAGCGCCGAGGGTTTCGCGGAACTTCTGCACGACAGCATCCGCCGCATGTGGGGATTTCCGGATCCGGCGGCGATGACCATCCAGCAGAAGCTCCAGAACAAATACCGGGGCATCCGCGTGAGCTTCGGCTATCCCGCCTGCCCCAACCTCGAGGACCAGGCGAAACTCTTCCAGCTGCTCAAGCCGGAGGAGGCCGTCGGCGTGCGCCTCACCGAAAACTTCATGATGGAGCCGGAAGCCTCCGTGTCGGCCCTTGTGTTCCACCACCCCGAAGCCCACTACTTCAGCGTGCTCGAGAGCGTCTTCGCGTCCTAGGCCGTTTTCCGTCCTCCCTACCCCAAAAAAATCTTCCCCCTTGCAGTCCCGCGTTGTTCCCTTATACTTACAGCAGATTCTAATTCGAACGGATTTCCCCATGCAAATATGATCAAAGTCCATCGGCTGAACGGATCGGAAGTGTCGATCAACGCGGAGCTCATCGAAACCGTGGAGGCGGCCCCTGACACGACGATCTCGCTCGTGACCGGCAACCGGTTTTTGGTGAAGGAGTCCGTGGAGGCCGTCCTGGGGAAAGTGGAAGAATACAAAAAGCGGGTCTACGCCGAACGGCGCGTGATCAACCCCATCGAAGGATTTGAAAGAAAGTAACGGGAGGAGTCAGTCATGGATATAGCGACAATTTTAGGGATCGTGATGTTCTTCGGGATGACCATCCAGGCCATCACGCACACGGAAGGCATGGCGGGGTTGAAGCCGTTCATGAACATGGAAGCGCTCCTGATCGTGATGGGCGGAACCTTCTGCGCTCTCCTGGTGAACTATGATTTGAAGCAAGTGTTGGGGCTGGGGAAGGTTTTGCGGAAAGTCTTTTCCTCCACGGGCGAAGACACTTCCCAGCTGGTCGCGACGGTCGTGACCCTGAGCCAGAAGGCGAAACGCGACGGGTTCCTGGCCCTGGAAAACGACGTCAAAAACCTGAACGACGACTTTTTGAAACGCGCCCTGCAGCTGGTGATCGACGGCGCCGACCAGGAGTTCATCCACAACATGTTGGAGACGGAGATCGGCTTCATCCGGGAGCGCCACAAAGTCGGCCGCGAGATCTTCAACGCGCTGGGCACCTACGCGCCGGCCTTCGGCATCATCGGCACGGTCACGGGCATGATCATCATGTTGAACTCCATTTCGGACGTGGAACAGGTCCCGCGGCGCATGGCCCTGGCGCTGGCGGCCGCGTTCATCGGCCTTGGCTTCGGCTATTTGATTTTTCTTCCCATGGCCGGCAAACTGCACCGCCGGTCGGAAGACGAGCTTTTCGTGAAGGAAATCATCATTCGCGGCGTCCTTTTGATACAGAGCGGCGCGACACCCAGCTTGGTGGAAGCGAATTTGAAGGCCTATCTGGATCCGGCCAAGCGCGCATCCATAACGACCACGAAAGCTTAGGGATACCGCCATGAGCGTAAAAGCCAAAGGGATGATTGATGAGGACGATCCGCGGGTGTCGACCATCGGCCACCCAGCGCCGCCCTGGATGGTCAGCTACGCCGATTTGATGAGCGAGATGGTCTGCTTCTTTGTGATCCTGTATGCGCTCTCCGCGTCGTTGAACAAGAACGTGCAGGCCGCGAAAAAAGCGGTCGAAGAAGTGATGAAACAGGAGAACGTGGCGGGCGAAGTGAAGATGACCAAGGACGGCATGTCCATCACCTTCCAGGAACAGGACAAGCATGTGTTTTTTGACAGCGGCAAGGCGGACATGACCCCGGACATGATCGACCTGCTGAAAAAAGTGGCCCCGACCCTTAAGGGCCTGGCCGAAAAGCAGGAGATCGTGGTCGAAGGACATACGGACAACATCCCTTCCAAGACATACCCTTCAAACTGGGAGCTTTCCACGGCGCGCGCCACGAACGTCGTTCATTATTTGATGCGACAATACGCGTTTAATCCACGGGCCATGGCCGCCGTGGGCTACGGGGAATACCATCCGATCGCCCCGAACGATACCCCCGAAAACCGCTCCAAAAACCGGCGCGTGGTGTTCTTCATCAAGAATTCGGCTCCGCCGTCCGCTGAGCCGAAACGTTCCCCGGCACCGGAGTCTTCCGGTGATGAGGAGGAGGCTGTTGCGCCCGAGGAACACGCCGAACAAACGGAGACGATTGAGAAAATAGAATAAAAGTCCGCCTCAATCCATTCCCATTAATTGATGTAAATTTTATGTAACCAATCTGCTCCTTCCCTCGTAACCTTCCCTCTAAACTTGATAGACCCGGTCGGAATTGCTATTATAGGCATGTCGTAAATACTCTTCTGAAAAAGGAAAAATCATGCTGAAACTCTCCAGCCGCACGAATTACGGCGTGCGCGCCCTCGTTGATTTAGCCCTCCAAACAAAGAACCATCCCGGCCGAAAACCGAAGAAAACGTCGGACCCGAAACCCGTCACCATGTCCGCCATTGCGGCGCGCCAGGGAATCCCCCAGGCGTTCCTCGAGCAGATTTTTTTTCATCTCCGCCGGGCCGGACTGGTGGAGGCGGTCCGCGGCGCCCGCGGCGGTTACCTCTTTAAGCAGGACCCACGGCAGATCAGCATCGCCCAGGTGGTCCAGGCCCTGGAAGGACCGCTGGGCCCGACGCTGTGCACGATGCCGGACAATTTTGGATCCGACTGCCGCGAGGGGGATTGCATCTCCAGCCTGTTCTGCCGCCAATTGGACGGACACATCCGCAAGGTCCTCAGCACCACGCGAATTTCGCACCTCTGCCAGGAGGCGTCGCGCCGCTCCTCGGCGCGCCGCCGGGAAAAACACGCCGAGGCGGGCCGCCCCCGCCTCATGTCATCCGCGTCTGCATGACCGTCCTTTATTTCGATTATAACGCCACCACTCCGGTCCGCCCGGAGGTGTTCGACGCCATGAAGCCGTTTTTGTCGGCGGAAGGCGTCTATGGCAATCCGTCCAGCCTCCACACGGCGGGCCAGTCGGCCCATCAGGCGCTGGAAAAGGCGCGGGAGCAGGTGGCCGATCTGATCGGCGCCGCGGACGCTTCCGAAATCGTTTTTACCTCCGGAGGGACGGAGTCCAACAATCTGGCGATCCAGGGCGCGGCCTTCGCCCACCGGGAAAAAGGAAAGCACATCATCACCAGCGCGGTGGAGCACCACGCCGTGCTGCATACCTTTGATTATTTAAAAAACGTCCACGGTTTCGAAGTGACCCTCCTGCCGGTTGACTCCTACGGGAGAGTTGATCCGCGGGAGTTGGAACGGGCCATCCGCCCGGACACCATCCTCGTCTCGATCATGATGGCGAACAACGAGATCGGGACCATCGAACCCATCGAGGGGCTGGGCCGGATCTGCCGGGAAAAACGGATCCTCTTCCATACGGACGCGGTGCAAGCCGTCGGCAAGATTCCTTTGGACGTCAAGAATCTCCCGGTGGACATGCTGTCGCTGTCGGGGCATAAGATCTACGCGGCCAAGGGCATCGGCGCGCTTTATATGCGGCGCGGCGTGCGGCTGCACCCGCTTCTTCATGGCGGGTCCCATGAGAAGAACCGCCGGGCCGGCACTGAAAACGTGGCGGGCGCCGCCGGGCTGGGAGAGGCCTGCGCGCTAGCGAAGAACGAAATGGCCGCGGAGGAGGCCCGCGTGAAAGCCCTGCGTGACCGGCTCGAGAAAGGGCTCCAGGCCAAGGTGCAATATGTTCGCGTGAACGGGCATCCCTCCGAGCGTTTGGCCAATACCACCAATTTGACGTTTGAATGCATCGAGGGTGAAGGGCTCGTCCTGGCCCTGGACCAGGCGGGTTTCGCCTTGCACCGGTCCAATCTTCCGGGGCTGGAATGCTCCACCGGATCGGCCTGCGCTTCTGGTATGATGGAGCCGTCCCATGTGCTACAGGCCATCGGCGTGCCGGGACAAATGATCCACGGCAGCGTTCGTTTTTCGCTGGGAAAGTTTTCCAAGGAGTCGGACATCGATGCGGCGCTGGAGATCATCCCGCCCGTGGTGGAAAAACTCCGAAACATGTCTCCCTTATGGGAAGACAAAATGGCGGGGCGCGACATGGACAAAGCGGCGGGGCTTTAATATGTATTCACCGAAAGTGATGGACCATTTTCAGAATCCGCGGAACACCGGCGACCTGCCCGACGCGAACGCCGTCGGCAAGGCCGGCAGCCCCGTGTGCGGGGACATCCTCAGGTTGTATCTCAAGATCGTTGACGGTAAAGTCGCCAAGGCGACCTTCAAGACCTTCGGCTGCGGCGCGGCCATCGCCACGTCCTCCATTTTGACGGAGATCGTCAAGGGCAAGACGTTGGGCGAACTGAAGGCCATCACGAACGCTCAGGTGGCCGAGGCGCTCGGCGGCCTGCCGCCCATCAAGATGCATTGCTCCGTCCTGGCGGAACAGGCCCTCCAATCCGCGTTGAAGGATTATGAAGCGCGGAACGGCGCCAATGCTCCGTCCAACAATTCGGGGCAACGCTTGAGCCCTGCGGCTCCTCCCCAGGCCGCCAACGCTTGATCTCCCTGCCATGAGTTCATCCGGTTCCCAAAAGCATATTGTGGTCGCCATGTCCGGCGGCGTGGATTCATCCACGGCGGCGGGGCTCTTGGCCGAACAAGGCCACCGCGTGATCGGCGTGACGCTGCGGCTCCTGAAAACCGAAACCGGGTTCGGCTGCTGCGGGTCCAGCCGCGACATCGAGGACGCGAAGGCCGTCTGCCATAAACTGGGGATCCCCCATTACGTGCTCGATTTTTCCAGGGAATTCCAGGACAACATTATGGACCCCTTCGTCCGATCCTACGCCGCGGGCGAGACGCCGAACCCCTGCATCGCCTGCAACCGTTTCGTGAAGTTCGACGCGCTCCTGAACAAGGCCATGGCGCTGGGCGCGGATGGCGTGGCCACCGGCCATTATGCCCGCGTCAAAGCGGAAGAAGCCGGCGGGAAAACCACATATAAGCTTTTGCGTTCTTTGAATCGGGAAAAGGACCAGTCCTACGTCCTCTATAATTTGGGACAACAGCAGCTGTCGCGGTTGTTTTTTCCGGTGGGCGAAATGCCCAAGTCCGAAGTGCGCGAACTGGCGAAGAAGTTCGGCCTGCGGACCGCGGACAAGCCCGACAGCCAGGAGATTTGTTTCGTCCCCGGCGCGGACACGGCGAAGTATTTAAAAAACCGTTTTGAGTCGGCGGATGCGCCGTCCACGGCGAGGCCCGGCGACATCCGGGACACGGACGGGAAACTATTGGGCCGACATCGCGGCGCGGCGTTCTATACCCGCGGCCAGCGGCAGGGGTTGGGTCTATCGCTGGGCCGGCCCGTCTACGTGGTGGACATCGATCCGGAGACGAACACCTTGGTCGTCGGTTCGGACGAGGAAACCCTCTGTGAAAGCTTCGACGTCCGCGACGTCCATTGGACGGCGGGTTCCGCACCAACGGATGTTTTTGACGCGGACGTTCAGATCCGGTCTCATCACGAGGCGGCGCCGTGCCGCATTGAGGCGCGTGACGCTCACGTTCAGGTCAACTGGGAGATTCCGCAGCGCGCCGTAACGCCGGGCCAGTCCGCCGTGTTCTATCGCGGGGACGAAGTCGTGGGCGGCGGGTTCATCGCGCGGGTCCATCTGGTATCGACAAAGGAAAAGACTTTCAAGACGGCAACAGCCGGCGTTTGACCGCCGGAGTTTTTGCCGGCCTCGTAAAGGGAGGTTTCATGGTTTTGATGATGTTGGGACTCGTAGGGATTATAGGCGCGAGTTTTTCCGCCTATTTGCTGCGCCGGCACCAGGAAATACTCCGGCTTCAGAGCGAAGTATTCCGGGCGCGCGCCGCGTTGGATGAGGCCTTGGATCGTCGCCGGGAACTGGCGGAGACATGGTGTTCCCTTTGCGAGGAAAAAGGCGCGATGCCACAACATACGCCGGCCCTGCGCAAGAGCCTGAGGACCATTCTGCAGTTGGACCAGGAGGAAGCGGAATCGGACATGTCTTCCTTCCGCCTGGAGGAGGAAAAGAAACTCGGCCAACTGGTTCATTCCGCCTACGTGGCCTTCCTTCAGCAGATGGAGGGGGACGGCCCGCACCGGGAATTTTTCCAAAAATACTTCATCAGCCTCACCAGCCTGGAAAAAGACATTTGGGACGCGCATCGGATGCACAATGAACTGGTCGACGTATTCAACCGGAGGCTGCGCGGCATCGGCGGATTCCTTTTCCGGCGATGGGAAAAGCTGGCGCCCCAAACCCCGCTTCCCGTGGCCGGCGGCGCGAAGCCTTCCTGGAAAACCAGCGACAAGATTTCCATCCCCTCCTAAGATGAACGATTTCGATAAGATGAAACGCGGCACGGTCCAAATCCTTTCCGAACCGGAGCTGCTCGCGAAACTGGAAAAAAAGAAAAAACTGCGCATAAAGCTCGGGGTCGACCCCACGGCCCCCGACCTCCACCTCGGACACACGGTCACGCTCAACAAGCTCCGCCAGTTCCAGGACCAGGGCCACACGGTGGTGTTCATCATCGGCGATTTCACCGCCCGCATCGGTGACCCCTCCGGTAGGTCCGAAACGCGCCCTCCGATGTCCGCCGCCGAGGTGGCGAAGAACGCCAAGACCTATCTCGACCAGGTCTTCAAGATCCTCGATAAAACCAAGACCGAAGTCCGCCACAATTCCGAATGGCTCGAACCGCTTTTCCTCAACAGGAGCGACGACCCCCGGCAGACGCTGCTCGGCGTATTGTCCCACCACACGGTGCAGCAGATCACGGAGCGGGAGGATTTTTCCCAGCGCCTGAAGAGCGGCAGCCCGATCTCCTTGCTGGAGCTTTTCTATCCTCTGATGCAAGGCTATGACTCCGTGGCGGTGAAGGCGGATGTGGAGCTGGGCGGCTCCGACCAGCTGTTCAATCTGCTCATGGGCCGGACGATGCAGAAGGACATGGATCAGGAACCGCAGGTGGTAATGACCATGCCGTTGCTGGAGGGGACGGACGGCGTGAAGAAAATGTCCAAGTCCTACAACAACTACATCGCGTTGAAGGACGCGCCGCAGGACATGTTCGGCAAGTTGATGTCCATTTCCGACGATTTGATGTGGAAGTATTACGAGCTTCTGACCGATGAGGATCTGTCCCAGGCGAAGGCGGGCCATCCGCTGGAGGCGAAGAAGCGCCTGGGTGAAATCATCACCGGACGATACCACGGCGCCGACGCGGCTTCCGGGGCGCGGGAGCACTTTGAGAAGGTTTTCTCCCGCCGCGAAGCCCCCGCGGAAATGCCGGAATACCGGGTTTCCAAGGAGTCGATGAGTTTCGTGGACCTATTGGTGGAGTCGGGCTTGGCGCCGTCCAAGAACGAGGCGCGGCGGCTGCTGCAGCAGGGGGCTGTGGAATGGGCCGGCGAGCGGGTCCAGGATACAGGCGTGGCGCAGATCAAGCAACAGACTGTCTTGAAAGTCGGCAAGCGGCAGTTCCGTAAGATAATTCCCGCTTAACCTGTCTCGATAAATTTATTGGATCCGGGCCCATCCGTCGGGGGCCCGGTTTAATTTTGGTCGGTGATTCCTTGTTGGGACTGGCGGATGTTCCGTTGGGTCTCCAGGCTGGTCTTGATGTTTTGGTTGATCATTTGGTTGGTGCGGACGAGGTCCTGGGTTTGTTTGACCAAAGCCAGGTTGTTTTGGATGCCCTGATTTATCTGATCCTGCATCTCCTGCTGTTGCTTCATGGATTCTTCGTTCGCTTTCGCCGCGTCCGCTACTTCCTTCGAAGGGCTGACGACCGGTTTGGAGGGGAAAAGGCTTCGGATGGGGGCGAGGATGTTCATTTGCGCCTGCAGCCAAAGGCGTCCGAACGCGGATTTCTTGATGTTCGCCCGGGCCTCCTGATCGAACCCCAGTACGTCCAACAAGCGTTCCCAAAAAGATTTTTCCGTCGTCGCTTGTCCCGGTTTGGCTTGTTCCGGCTTTTTTTCTTCCCCTTCTTTCTTGCCGTCTTCCTTTTTGCCTTCTTCCGAACCTTCTTTTTCCTTCTCGCTTTCCGGGCCCGCTGGTCCCGGCGCGCCGCCTTCGCCTGAGCCCTGCCCTTGCCTCTGTCCCTGGTCCTGACCCTGGGGCTGCTGCGCGGGTTTATCGGGATGCGCAACGCGATAAATATAAAATACCAGAAGGGCGAAAGCGGCCAGGGACACAAGCAATACAATTTTGGGAAGGATGGTGCGCAAGCGATGGGGACCGGACATGGAGATGAAACTCCTCTCAACAGATAGTGGCTGTTCTTGTTCGGGACCCCTTAAAGATAAGGCATGCCCAGATTCCTGTCAAGAGACGGGTTTGGATTGTTACGACGAGCAGGGAGGTGGGGACGAGGTGCCTTTGTTCCAGGGGAGAAAAGCCAACAGCTTCGCCATGCCGCACCAGCCCGACACTCCGGCGAATACCAGGCCGGCGCCCACGATGATGGGGATGAACTTCAGGCCGCCCACCAGGCTGCCCAGGAGAACCAGGCTGCCCGCCACAATCTGCACCTGCCGCATGATGGGTATCGGCCCTCCGCCTCGAACCACGGCCCCGCCACGGGCCTTCCAGGCGACCAGGCCTCCTTCGACGTTCAGGACGTTTTGATATCCCCAGGATTTCATCTGGATCGCGGCCTGGGCGCTGCGGTTTCCGGTCTGGCAGATGATACGGATTTCGGCGTCGCGGGGGATCTGGGCGGCGGCTTCCCTGAGCTGGCCGAGCGGCATGAGCCGCGCGCCTTCAATGTGTTCAAAACGGTATTCGTCCGGTTCGCGGACGTCGATCACCCATGCGCCTTTGTGCGTCAAAGCGTCGTTCAGTTCGGGATCCATATCGATATTATACCATTTCGTTTTGCCGGCCTTCTTTCGTATAATAGCGCCATTCTATTTTTAACGAGGAGTTTTTATGGCAAAACTTGTTTTGGTCCGTCATGGACAATCGCAGTGGAATTTGGAAAACCGTTTTACCGGTTGGGTGGATGTGCCCTTGTCGCCCAAGGGCGAGGAGGAAGCCAAGCGCGCCGGGGAAAAACTGAAGGGCATGAAATTCGACAAGGCCTACACGTCGGCCTTGAAACGGGCGCAGAACACGCTTCGTTTCATCCTGGAGCAAATCGGTCAGACGAGTATTCCCATCGAAAAGGACCAGGCGTTGAACGAGCGGCATTACGGCGCCCTTCAAGGCTTGAATAAAAAGGAAACTGCTGATAAGTATGGTGATCAACAGGTTCATATTTGGCGGCGCAGCTACGATGTTCCGCCTCCCGTCGACAAGACCGACATGAACCCGGACGGCATCAGCGAAAGCCTCAAAGACACCGCGGCCCGCACTCTTCCCTATTTCAACGCCAAGATCATGGCGGACGTGAAAGCGGGAAAGAACATCCTGGTGGCGGCCCACGGGAACAGCCTACGGTCCATCGTGATGGACCTGGACAAGTTGACGAAAGAGCAGGTCCTGGAGCTCAACATTGACACAGGCGCACCCATCATCTACGAGATCGACTCAAGCGGAAAAATCCTCTCCAAAACAGCCGTCTGATTCCCCCGCCCGCCATTCGCTGAAGATCGTGGTGGCCGGCGGCACCGGTTTCATCGGCACCGCCCTCGCGCGCGTGCTGAACCGCCGTGCCCATCAGGTGACGGTCCTTACGCGCACGCCGAAGGGCGCCACGCTGCACTACAGCGCCCTCGTCTGGAACCCCGCCAAACCCATCGGCCTCGAGCAGGTGTTGAACGGCTACGATGCGGTTGTGAACCTGGCGGGCGCGCCCGTGGCGGACCGCCGCTGGAGTGCCGCCTACCGGCAGGAAATCCTCAACAGCCGTCTGGCGAGCACCGACGCCCTCATGGAAGTTATTTCCCGCTGCCGTAAGAAACCCCAGGTTTTGATAAACGCCAGCGCCATCGGCTATTATGGCGCGCACGGCGATGAGAAATTAACGGAGGACTCGAAGCCCAGCCACGGATTCCTGACCGAAGTCTGCCGGCGCTGGGAAGAGTCCGCGCTGAAAGCCGAATCCCTCGGCCTCCGTGTGGTGAGGCTGCGGACGGGCATCGTCCTGGGGAAGAACGGCGGCGTTCTCAAGAAGATGGTTTTGCCTTTCAAGTTCGGGTTGGGCGGGCCCATGGGCACGGGAGACCAGTGGATGTCCTGGATCCACATCGAGGACATGGTCGGCATGATCGTTCGCGCGATCGAAGATGTTTCGTGGCAGGGGGCCTACAACGCGGTGGCGCCTCATCCCGTCACGAACCGCGATTTTTCCAAGACGCTGGCCAAGGTCCTTTTCCGGCCCTGTTTTATGAGAGTCCCGGCCTGGGCCCTGAAGTTTCTTTTGGGGGACATGGCCGAGGAGATGCTGCTTTCCGGCCAGCGCGTGGTCCCGGCGCGGGCCAAGTCCATGGGGTTCGGTTTCCGCCATCCCGACTTGGAACACGCGCTCCGCGCCCTTGATCTCTGATGGTCTACTATCTGGGGGAACCGCTCAACGATCCGCCGCCGAAGCCCGAACCGGGCTCCGAGCGCCGCAAACATAAGCGGCGCTTCATCCACTTCGCCGTTCGTTATCGGTTCAACGCCGAAGGGGTTTTGTCCGACTGGAAATCCTCCGAGGCGGGAAACATCAGCGCCGGCGGGTTGTTCATGACCTTCGGCGAAAACCTGCATATGGGAAAACAGATGGACGTGGAATTCCTCGTCCCTGGAAACGACAAGGTGATCAAAGCCACGGGCACGATCCGCTGGATCAAGACCGTCGTCCCGGACACCATGGTGGAATGCGGTTTGGAGTTTTCCAACATCAGCCCGGAGGACCGGGCGTTCATCGAAGGTTTCGTTGAAGAGGAAGAGAAGAAGTCGGATCCGAACCCGCCGCAAAGCCCTCCGCAGCAGCAGAAATAATTAATTTAGGGCTGTCATTGCGAGGAGGCCAATGGCCGACGAAGCAATCTCGAATTCTAGATTTCTTCGCACGCAACGACAGCCAATCAGGTTACTTCCTGTAAGGGCTCTTCTCGTATTCCCGGAGGGCTTCCGGCATCCATTTGTTCAGGTCCTGGATGCGGGTTTCGTGGCTGGGGTGTGTGGAAAGAAATTCAGGTTGCGAGCCGCCGCCGGCCTTCGCCATGCGCTGCCAGAACGCGACGGCTTCCCGGGGATCGTACCCGGCCTTCGCCATAAAGATCAATCCGATGCGGTCCGATTCGGATTCCTGCATGCGTCCGTAGGGTAGAACAAAGCCGACGTTCGAAGCGATCCCGAAGGCGGCCGCGGCCATGGCCCGCGTCTGTTCCGGTTTTTTGCTCAGGGCTTCGTTCAGCGTGATCCCCCCAAGGTTCACGAGCAGCTGCTGCGACATCCGTTCCGCGCCGTGCTTGGCAATGGCGTGTGCCACCTCATGTCCCATGACCACGGCCACGCCTGTTTCCGTTTCAGTTATCGGCAATATCCCCGTATAGAAAGCCACTTTCCCGCCCGGCATGCAGAACGCGTTCACGGTTTTCGGCTCGTCGATCAAATTGTATTCCCACCTATAGTCGGACCGCCCGGAGACCGCGGCGACGCGCTGGCCCACGCGACGGATCATTTCCACGTCCTGGGCGTTCGATGAGAGTTTGGATTGGGAGATCATCTGTTGGTATTGGTCGACGGCCAGGGTGGAGACTTCGCTGTCCGGAATGATGCTTAAGGCGCGGCGGCCTGTGATCGGGACCGTGGAGCAGGCCGCGACCGAAAAAAGAGTAAAAAGGACGAGTGCCGGGCGGGCGAAACGCATATATTATTTCGGCTTCTGCAGGAGGCGATGATAGAACGCCTGCGTTTCCTCGGCGGTGCGGTCGACGTTGACCTTCGGCGTCATGGCCAGGGCCGCGCGCATCATGGCGGCGCGTTCCTCCGGATTCCGGTAAGTGGCGCTGAAGTCCTCCAGCGCTCTTAAAAACGATTGCGGGTCCGGTTCGCCGTTGGCGTACGCCACGCCGAATCCGTTGGCCGTATTGCCGGCATTGTCCTTGTTCTTGAACGTGACGAACTCCGGCACCGCGCCGTCCGAGTTCGCGATCACGAGGCCGCCGTTCATCTGCGCCTTCATGAACCCTGTGGCGGAAGCTTCCCGCCCGTCGTTGGCCAGCATGATGGCGCCGTCCGCGGCGTGGAAGAGTCGCGGCGCTTCCCAGACGTTGAAGTTGTCCAGGAAAATCACGCGATCCCCGAGTTCCTCGTCGCGGTTCAGCATTTCCACCAAATCGTAGACCATTTTTTCAGATACGTTGTCTCTCTGATAAACGCGGCCGCCCACGACCAGGACAATGTCCGTGGCCAGAAATCGTTTGCGGCCCTCGGGATCGTGGAAGATGGTGTGTAAAAGGTCCAAACGTTTGTAGCTCGTGATCCGGCGGGTCCATAGGATGAAAGCTTTGCCGGCGGCGACTTTCATCCAGACCGGCCAAAGGCTGGCCCTGCGCCAGAGCCAGTTCGCGAAAGACGATTTTAAGGATTCTTTGGCCACAATGAGGTCTTTGTCCGACAGTTTGTCCGCCTCGCCGAAGGCGGGGTTTTGCCAAATCCCCTGGTGAACGCCGTTGGTGATGGATTCGATTTTGCTGCCGAAATCCCGCAGAGACGGCATGGCGCGCATGACCTCGCCGTGTTTCTTCGCGACGCCGAAGACGCCGTCCGAAATGGCCACCAACAATCGCGTGATGTCCACATGTCCGGCGTCTTTATCGTTGGCTTTCGAGAGGAACTGGGTGTAGAGCGACGGTTCCATCTTCACGCGGTCCAAGGTCCGTTTGGGCCAGATGGGGTGCGCGTACTCCAGCGGCGTGTGGTCGTTGAAGATGGTGCGGCTGTTATCGAAGAACGGGTCGTTCTGGAACTCATCCTGCACGATTTTCGGATGGGTGAAGCATGTGGGCGTTTCGCTCAGGACGATGAAGTCGGGTTTGAAGTTCAGGGCTTTGGCCAAGGCCAAGGCGCCGCGCCCCACCACCCAGCTTTGCTTCAGGCGTTGTACTTCCGACCATTCGTTCGGATCCTTCGTCAGCCTGGGGGCGTCTTCCTGGCAGGGATAGACGACGTCCGTGATGCCGGGGCAGTCCAGGAAATAGACCCGGGTCTGGCCGTAGACCGCCTGCCAAACTTTGACTTTGACGATGGTGCCGTCGAACAGCGGGAGGGAAAGGGTGATGCCGGTTTGGTCCAGAACGCTGCGGACGTATTCGCCGACGGCCTTGCGCTGAATATAGAGATGGTTCCAGGAATGCCAGCCTTGGGACCAGACGGTTTCATAGAGGAGGGAAACTCCGACGACTTTCAGGCCCTTTTCCGCTTGCGCGATGATGCGTTCGCGGAGCAACGGCCCGATGCCGCCCACCGAGGTGGACATGGCGGCTTCGCGGGCGAAGCTGTGGCCGAAGCGTTCGGCCAACGTATCCAATACCTCGGCCGGGAAGGCCAGTTCCATGGCCACTTCCAAGACGTTTCCGTTTCCGGCGGGTGAATTTGCGAAAGGTGAGTCCGACATGTTTTTTCATGATACTATAGGCATTGCCGTGCTGTCAAAAAGCGATTTTGATAAACTGGCGTGACCAGACCAATGGCGATACTCCGCATTCCCAAAAAAATAAGCTCCCTCATGAAAGTCTCGCTCGTTTCCTGGCGTCGGCACAACGCCCCGCTTTTGGCGGCGGGCCTTTCCTATTACACGGTGTTTTCCGCAACGCCGCTCGTCATCATCATGATCGCCGTCGTCGGCCTGGTCTTCGGTGATGCCGCGGCGGAGGGGCTTATCGTCAAACAGCTGGAGGTGTTCGTCACCCCAGAGATCGCTGCTGCGATCCAGGCCTTTGTTCGGAACGCCACCCATTCCGGCATGGGCAAAGCCACCGTCTTCAGTCTGGTCATATTGTTTTACGGGGCCATCGCCGTGTTCCTTCAGTTGCAGCGCGCCCTGAATATGATTTGGGGCATCCCTCCCCCGGAGTGGCAGGGGATGAGGAAATTCTTTAAGAACTATCTGCTGCTGTTCGCCATGGTCATCAGCGTCGGCGTCCTGTTGTTGGTTTTTTTTCTTGTGAACGCGAGCCTGGCCACCCTCTTGAAGCAATTCGGTCATTCCTTCCTTTTCTCGTCGCGCCTTCATCTATGGAAAACCCTCAATTCCCTTCTGCAATTCGGCGTGGTGACCGCGCTTTTCGCCTGGATTTTCCGCTTCCTGCCCGCGGCGCGCCTGCGGACCAAGGACCTCTGGGTGGGCGCCACGGCCACGTCATTGATCCTGGCCCTGTGGACCAACATCATCGGCCTGTATTTCCGGTTCAGCGATTTCCGGTCGATCTACGGCGTGGCGGCTTCCGTCGTGATCATTTATATTTGGGTCTATTTTTCGGCTCAGGCCTTTCTTTTGGGGGCCGAATTCACATGGCATTATGCCCAGCGGCGCGAACGTGATGCCCGCGCCGCCGCTTTTCCTTCCTAGTTAAAACATCCCTCCGGCGCTGCGCCGGTTTTTTTCCGCGGGTGCTTGAAATCGCGTTGATTCCCCTTACACTTAGGCATCCGTTAATTATGCCCCATCGGAGAATCCAATGCGCAAACACATGTCATTTGCAATTTCCCTGGTCCTGGCGTTGCCCCTGAACGTGTTCGCCAGGGAGAGTGTGGATCCCTTTGACGCCATTGTCCAGAAACTAACGGACAAAGCCGAGTCAAAATTGACCGACAAGAAGATCGCGGTGTTGGGTTTCGACTATATCGACGGGCGCAAATCTCCCGGCGGAAGGGTTGTGGCTGAAAAACTGACCAACCGCTTCGTGGAAGCCGGGAAGTTTGAGGTTATAGAACGGAGCATGGTTCAAAAAGTCATTTCAGAGCTGGAATTTCAGAACTCCGCCACCATCAATCCGGAAACGGCCCGAAGCCTCGGAAAAGGCCTCGGGGTGGAGGCCATCGTCACGGGAACCTTGGAGGATGTGGGGCGCGGTAAAGTGGAGGTTGGAGCCCGGATGATCAAGACCGAGTCCTACCAGATCATGGCCGCGTCGGTTCAGAAGGTGCACAAGACATGGCAGGACGGTGAAGCTCCCGTGGTCAGAACGGCCCAGAATGCCGACCCGCCTTCGCCCCAATCCGCTGCCGTGGAGCCTGTGTTCGTTCCGACCAAATTTCAGAGGCTGAAGACTCATTTGCACGGGTTCTTCGATTTCATGCTGGGCACGAGCAACTCCAAGATGGACCTTTCCATCGATAACCCGCGCCGGTTTACTTTCGAGAACGAAGTCGGTTTGGATGTGAACGGGAACCTGTCGGACAATGCGAGTTTTCGTTCCCTCAGTTTCAGCGGGCTTCAGACCGAATCTTCAGTCCCCATCGGGTTCAGGGCGGGAGTGTACGGGGATGTTTTTGGCGGGGCTTTTGAGATGTCCTATTACAGCCACGCGATAAAACCGCAAAACACCACATACACGTTGAACGGCGTGAACCGGGGCGGATTCAGGTTCACGCGGGAGTACCTTAAGGTTTCCGTGTTGAATATTTTGACGGGCGATCTCTTCGTGAAAATACCGACCAGCGACCGGATTTTCCCATACCTCGGGTTCGGCATGGGGATGACCCTGAACACCGTCAGTTCCAGCTATCTGAAACAAAACGCCGGCGGAATCGTCTCCGCGTCGTTGAGCGAGACCGAGCCGGGATTCACTTATCGGATTCCCATTGGAGTTCGCGCGATGTTCAGCGATAATTTCGGGATGTTCGGCGAATGGCGATACAACTACAACACGTTCACTTTTAACCGCAATATCGCCAGCGAAAACGACAAGATCACGATGACGGGCAGCCAATTCCTCTTAGGTCTTAGCTTGGTCTTCTAGCGAACCGCTATTTCATCTGTTCCTGAGCCTGGTCGATAGCCGTCTGCCCCGCGGCGATCGCCTGGTTCGCTTTCTCAGCCGCAGCTTTGGCTTTCTGGACGTTATCCTGCAAGGCTGAAGTGTATTCTGTCGCTACGTTAGAAACCTTCCCGTCTTTCTTGCATCCAAGACCCGCTACCGCTAGAAATCCGACCAAAAAAAGACAGCGCTTCATGTTCCCTCCCGGTTGTTTTGTGGAACGCCCCAAGAGTATATCAAGCGGACTTGCGGGATCCGGAAACTTTTTTTCGATCTTCACGTTGTATTGGGCGTGCGATTTCCTATCATAAAGCATTATCAATCGATATCACTCGGCAGGAGGGATTCATGAAGTTTAAAAATGTACTAGTGTTTGCAGCTGTTGTTTCGGTTTTGGCGAGCGCAGGTTTTGCCGCGGATAAGTACACCATTGATGCGAGCCATTCGTTGGTCGGTTTTTCCGTTAAGCACATGTTGGTGACCAATGTGAAAGGGCGGTTCAAGGACTATTCCGGCACGTTGGTCTACGATGAAAAAGACCCGACGAAGTCATCGGTGAACGTGGCGATCAAGACGGCGAGCATCACCACGGATAACGAGAAGCGCGATGAGCATCTCAGGGCCCCGGATTTCTTTGATGCTCAGACCTATCCGGAGATCACGTTCAAAAGCACCAAGATCGAAAAAAGGGGCGACGGATTGGTGATGATAGGCGCCCTGACTATGCGCGGAGTGGCAAAGCAGGTTGAAATCCCGGTCACGATCAACGGAACCGTGCAGGATCCCTGGGGGAATACCCGGATAGGCGCGGAAGGTGGAACGAAGGTTAATCGCCAGGATTATGGGATCAACTGGAATAAGGCCATGGACAACGGCGGCCTCGTGGTGGGCAATGACGTAACGATCGACCTGCAGATAGAGTTCGTCAAGGCCCAGGAAGACGACAAAAAGAAGAAGAAATAAACGATCACTCGGCGGTTAATCCCCCGCTCCGGGCTTGTCCCGCGGCGGGGGATTTTTTTGCTACAATCCATAAATCGATCTACGCCATAATTTATGGAGAGGTGGCTGAGCGGCTTAAAGCGGCGGATTGCTAATCCGTTGTACTGGTTAACTCCGGTACCGAGGGTTCAAATCCCTCCCTCTCCGGATTTGATCAATCCCCCGGGCGCGCTATACGCTCGGGGTTTTTATTTAAATTGATCCCGGATAAACCCCTTGCGGTCTCATTCGCCACAATATATATAGGTAGAAGCCAATCGCGTTAAGGGAGGATTCATGAAGCTCGGCATTTTCCACTTTGAACTGCTCTACAACGTTCTTCAGGATATGCACTTCCTCTATGATGAAGAGGAGATGGCGGATACCGTTTTGTCAAAGATTTCCCAGGCATTGGACGCGGAGGCGGGAACGATCTTCCGGGTTGAAAAAGATGGATCGCTATTTCCTCTCGCGGCGTACGGCGTTTCAAAAGAGACTCTTCGGAAAATGAAATTCCAATCCGGGCACGGCGTGGTGGGGTGGGTCGCGCAGTACATGCAGCCTGTGAAAGTGGACAAGCCCGACGCTGACCCGCGTTTCCTCGGGCGGATCGACACGGCCAGCGGGTTCAAGACGAGGAGCATCATCGCGGCGCCCATCATCGTGCGCAACGAGATGATCGGCATTATAGAGTTCCTCAACCGACGCGCGGGGCCTTTCGTCAACCAGGACTTGGAATTGATTTCAATGGTGGGCCGACAGGTCGGCATTGCCATGATCAACGCTCGCGTCGTGACGGAGCGGGACAATCTCGTTTCATTTCAAGAGGCCGTGTTCGGAAGCCTCTCCGCTGGATTGCTGGTGGTTGACCCGCAGAATCGCACGACAAAGCTTAACCGCCGGGCTTTGGAGATTATCGGATTGACAGAAAAAGATAAATGGGAGGGAGAGGCGGTTCAAAAGGTATTAGCATTCAGTACGGATCTGATCAAAGCGCTTGAAGGCACCGCCGAAACGTCCGTACCGAATCCGCGCCAGGAAACCGTGGTGAAAGTGAACGGCGTAGAGAAACACATCGGGTATTCCACGGTCCCGGTGATCGGTAAGGCGGGGGATAAGCTGGGTGTGGCGCTCCTCTTTCAGGACATATCGAAGTACGCCAATTAAAATTCCCTGCGATATAAAACCGGCGACAAATTTTTTTCATAAAGCCTTAAAAATTTCTTGACAATGTTTTGTCGCATCAGTATACTGTGACCGCAGTATGGTGTTTGACATAGAAGGGAGGGAGTCACCTTCCGGTCGTTCCACCGACAATGTCGTCGGTCTCTTCGGGGATCACGCGTTGGTTGGGTCGTCCGAAAGGTTGTGTCCCGACCGCCGCCTCTCACAGGCGGCAGCAGTTACCGAGAACTGTAGACCTTCTTATTGGCATATCGAAATAAAAGATTGACATCGGTTTAATCGTTAGATAACATCTCAACGGTTGACAGAAATGAACTCCTTCGTGGAGAGCAATGACTCTCCGAGGGGAATTTTTTTCTGTTTATTTTCATCTGTTCTTTGACATGTTCATAAAATGAGCCAAAAGGCGAGCGGGTGAGCGCCCCGAATGGGGACCCCATGAGAGCCTTTTGTACAATGACTTACTAGTATCAAGTAATTAGGTGTGATTATTGCTTGTGTTACCCGAAATGGTAATCCAAACAATTCCACAGAGTCACAAGATACAAACACTCAAAAATCTATGTTCCACTGCAAAGTGGGATATGAATTTTACGGAGAGTTTGATCCTGGCTCAGAGTGAACGCTGGCGGCATGCCTAACACATGCAAGTCGAACGAGTTTCAGCAGAGCACCGCTGGAGCTAGTGGCAGACGGGTGAGTAATACGTGAACAATCTTCCTTCGAGAGGGGGATAACCTTGGGAAACCAGGGCTAATACCGCGTAAGACCACGTCCCGACATCGGGATGGGGCTAAAGCTCCGCAAGGGGCGCTTGAAGAGGAGTTCACGGCCTATCAGCTAGTTGGTGAGGTAACGGCTTACCAAGGCTACGACGGGTAGGCGGTCTGAAAGGACGACCGCCCACAATGGCACTGAGACACGGGCCATACTCCTACGGGAGGCAGCAGTGGGGAATTTTGCGCAATGGGGGAAACCCT
>CAYZXT010000039.1:0-20532 GCA_964482515.1 uncultured Elusimicrobia bacterium
GTTACCTGCTCGGCATCGCCTGGATCACCTTCCTCGGCTTCGTCTTCCACGTCCTCCTCGGCCCCCTCGGCCTCCTCGCCCATCCGATTTACAACCGAATGACCAACCCTCCCTCCATCTTCAAGGTGGAAGGAAAACTGTCCATTACCCGAATTCTTGGTTTCGCCAGCGTGGCCTTGTTTGCGCTGGCCATCGGCGCGACATCGATCCTGACCTGGGACATGCCGTCATTCCCCCAGTCGTCCCTAGCGGCGTTCAAGCAAACAGCAATGTATCTGATTCTGGGTATTTCCTTAGCGACGGCATATTTCCTGCAGAGAGAACCATCGGTGGATTCGGCTAGCTCCGCGAAGCGCCGGGAATGGACTAAACGCCTCGTTTCGCCTTTGGGGCTTTTCATAACCATTGTCTTGTTCGCAGCAGCCAATCACCAGCTCCGCACAATCATCTCCGATTACATCAATTTCATCCGTCCGCATCAGGACGTCTTGGATGCGGGAGGGGTCATAGAAGCCCATTCGATCACAGAATCACTCATGATCCAGTTTTACGCGTTGAAGACTCATTCCCCGGTGATCGAATTCCTTTATGTACAGTCTAAGTTGTTTTTGTTTGGGCTAGGCAACAACATCACGAACATGGTTTCCGTCGTAAGCGCCTACTTTCTGATACTTAAGACCATTGCTAGCCCCGGCACGTATCGCGCCCTGTCACGGGGACTATCCGCATTCTTCTTCATGTTGTATTTCTCCTATGAACAGGTCTTCCGTGACGTAATTCGTGAATCCCCGGCGAGCATCTTCAGCGGCCGTGGTTTCGATTATGCCGAACTGATCCTGTTCTTCGTGGGATCCTTCGTCCTTTGGTTGGGGCTTCGTTCCTCTTCCGGCACCGAAAGTGTTCGGGATGAACCCAGGTCCGGCATCGCCCAACTCGCCCTCTTGGTGTTGCGTACGTTTTTGATCATTTTCCCGATTCAGTTCATGCAAAGCGCTGGGATAGGCGGCTCGGTCATCCCGAATTTGAGGTTACTGGCGATTTTAGGTTCCATAGTTCTGCTGGCTTTAACATTCCAGGTCGAAGGGGTTTTGCATCGTGCGTTAATGGGCCGAGAAGCGCAATCCTCCACACTATCGAATTTTTCATCCGGCATCGGCGGCGTATTTCAGTTTGTATCGAGGAACAGCTACCTGGCCATTCTGCTCCTTTTCAACAGCAACGCACTCATCTATGAGATTTTCCGGAAGATATCCAATCTTTATGTCGGGTTAGCGGATTCCCCCACCCATCTTTTTATATCCGCCGGCGCCATCGGCCTGGGCATCACCCTTGTTGTTGGTATTATTAAATTGATCCGCCACAAGAAAATCGGCTATGCCGATGGCGCTCACATCGGAAAAAACGCCCTTCCAAACTCCCTACCATATATGGTCGCTAGGGCCCTGGCTGAAACGGCGCTCAGCCATGCTTTATCGATCGACTCGACTCTTGGCGCGGTCGTCAGGGTCGGCGACATCTGGCCTTCGCTGACGGACGATCAACGCGCGTCTCTCACGGAGCAAAGCCAAGCCTTGATTTCAGACGCATTTTCTTCGCAAGCGGATGTCCAAGTGGATACAATCCCGGGGTGGTTCGCCGACCTATCAAAGAGCCCCGACATGCTTCTCCTCGTCGGGAACAACGGCCTCTTGGAGGGCGTGGTCGATACCCAGGACAGGCACGACACCGCGCAGCTGGAATTCCTGGCCACGAACCGGAGAGACGGCGTAAAAGGGCGGGACTCTTTCTTGATGGAAACATATTTGACCAGCCGGGCCAAAAGCATCACCCGCGTAAAATGGAAATCAACAATCGAATCGTTGGGCTTCTACCAGAAATTTCTTTCCGGTAAAATCGGCGTTGAATCGGGCGACCTAGACTTTGAAATCGATTTGGCCGAATACCGGAAAAATCCGCCGTCCGTGCCGACCATCGGCCTCAGCGGACCCATGAACTGGATTTTCAACGGGGTTGAATGGATCGTGCGCCATTGGCTCGGCCGCTCTGCGTTCATAATCCCCGACACGGCCAAGGCCCTCATCGGCGGCGCTATCGAGACCGCCTTCATCCTCGGCATCGGGGGTGCGATGTCCCTGCTCGGCGCCGACGTCAATGCCATCCGCGCCGTCCAGATCGTTGTCTTTGGCGTTATGCACCTGTTCGGTCCACTGCAGCATTGGGTAAAAAACTCGGAAACTGGAAAATGGGAGCTGCAAGCCGCAGGCGTGAAGGCCGGCCGCGCCCCGCCGTCTTTCGCCGAACGAATTTCCAACCCCCGTTACCTGCTCGGCATCGCCTGGATCACCTTCCTCGGCTTCGTCTTCCACGTCCTCCTCGGTCCCCTCGGCGGCCTCATCGCCCATCCGCTCTACAACTTCATCGCGCGGTATGTCCGCGGACTTCCGGTGGGGATAGCAAGCTGGACCAATGAACGAAAAGTTCTTTGGGATGAAATTGAAGATATGCTGAGAGCGGGGAGCAAACATAAAATCAACGAATTTCGTCGTGATTATGGACATTACGAATGGGTTGAAAAAGAAATTTCGATTGACGAATTATATTCCCACAATCCGATTCTGACCAAAGTGAATCGAAAGCTTCCAAAAATTGTCGCCTATGCCGAGATGCCGACTGAAGCGCCCAGCATCTTGGTTGTTGATAACGGCGATGGCCCGTTTCTCTTGGATGGATTTCACCGAACCGTGGCCGCTACGCTCAACGGTCGATTGACTTTAAAGGCCTTTTTTGGACGGCCGCCAAGCAATGCGGCCCCCAACTCTCTGCCGTGGCACGTCGCCAAAGCCCTGGGCGTGGAAGGCCGCGCGCTGGCGGTCATCGGGTTCGCCGGAATGTTCGGGGAGATGGGAGCGTTCTCCTATTTGTCGATTGCGGCGATGGCCTCGCCGGTTGGGATTCTGGCATTTACAGTGTTTATCGGATTTTACGCCGCGCTGCATGTCGTGGCGAAACGTCAAAGCCGAACCGCGCAGCAAATCCGTGATGGCCCGTCCTTCTTGCGCGACCTCGCGCCGCACTTCTTGTTGCTGATGTTTTATCCGCTCACGGCAGTATTCGGCCCTTCGACGCTCATCGCCGTCCTTTTTGCGCACTTCATATACGACACGCGGACAATTTTAACCCAAACGCCCTGGACGGCCGCAATCGAAGAAACCGGATTAAAGCTGGGCGTTCAGGAAAAACAATCCTATCGGGATGACGTACAAGCGCTCAGCGAAATCCTCCTGTCCGGTGAAGCGCGGCCCGTGGATTGGGACGGGATCAAGCCGCGCGCGGCCCAGGCCGCGGCGTCGGTCTGGATGCGGATGATGCACGGCGACCGGATATCCTCCGACACCCAGTTCATCTTTGAGATCGATCCGGCCCGGTTTGAGAACAATCCCGCCGAGAAAGACGTCATCATCGGCCAGCTCCGGTTCATCGCGGAGCAAGCCATAGGCAGGACCCCCGCGGACAGGCCCTACGTCGCGCTCCTCGCCGATCCCCGGGCGGACCTCGGGTGGCTGATGGACGCGGTGCCCTCTCTCGCGGGCCTCCTGGCCGACGGGAGCAGGGACGGCCGCTTCGTCAGGACCCGGAGAGCGAAAGGACCGATCAAACTGAGCGCCATCGTGAAAGGGTATGACGCATCCCTCACATCCATCGTCGCCTTCGTCACAGACAAGAACAGGGTGGACGCCTCCGGCCTGCCCAAAAATTTAACGGGCAAGGATTCCGTCATCCTTCTTGAGCTGGAGAAACTGACCCACGCCATCCAACTCTTCATCGAGCAAAACCGCTACTTCCTCACCCAAGCCTGACGCTTTTCCCTTGGCGATTTTTTCGCCCCCGATAAAAACCATTTGACAGTCCGTCGGACCGTCCTTATAATGGGAGTTGACCACCCGAGAGAAAGGAATTCCCGCCGAATCCCGTCAAATGTCCTCCCCACTTCCCGCACGATATAAATTCGGTTTCATCCTGGGCGGGCTTTCACTCTTCCTCGTGTTCCTGCTGTGGTTCAGCTCCCGCCCCGGCATGAATCTGGACATGATCATGGAAGACGAGGAAGCCTTCCCTCCCCTCGTCACCACCACCGGCGCCTTTTCCTCCGGCGGTTCCGTCGCCTACGTCCTGCAGAGCCGTTCCATCTCCCCGCAGGAATCCTACACGATCAGCCGGAGCCTCAAGAAAATCCTCGACCCCCGCGACATCAAGGGCGGAGACCGCTACAGCGTCGTCCAGTCCACGGCCGGCGCGTTCCGTGGCCTCGTCATCACGCGGGGCCTGAAGGAATACACGGTGGAATACTCCAGCGCCAACCTGCTGTCCGCGTACGTGCGGGACATCCCGCTCACATCGGAAGAGCGTTCGGCGGGCGGGAGGATCGGCGTATCGCTGTGGGAGTCCATGACGGACCGCGGCATCAGCCCCAACCTCATCATGACCTTCGCCAACGAGGTCTTCGCCTGGAGCATCGATTTCAACACCGACCCGCGCCAGGGCGACAAGTTCGGCGTGATCTGGGAGAGCCAAACGACGCCGGACGGAAAGGAAGCGGGAAGACAAATAGTGGCGGCGTATTATGACGGGGACTGGAGCGGGAGGCACAACGCCTTTCTCTTCAAAGGCGATTATTACGACGAGGACGGGCGGTCGCTCCGCAAGGCCTTCCTGCACGGCCCGCTGGAATTCGGACGAATCTCATCCGGCTTCGGCCGGCGAAAGCACCCGCTGCTTCGGACGTGGCGCAATCACCCGGGCATCGACTACGCCGCGCCCCGCGGCACGAAGGTCCGCGCCGTCGGCGACGGAGTCGTGACCTTCAAGGGATGGAAGACCGTTTACGGCAACAACGTGGAGATCCGGCACAACGCCACCTACTCCACGGGCTACGGCCATTTCTCCCGCTTCGCCAAAGGCATCCGGGCCGGGAGCCGGGTCAGCCAGGGCCAGACCATCGGCTATGTCGGGTCGACCGGATGGGCCACGGGCCCCCACGTCTGCTTCCGCGTGAAGGCGAACGGAAAGTTCGTCAATTTCTTGAAGTTGAAATTCCCGCCGGACAAGAGCGTGCCCGCGGCGTGGATGGAGGAGTTTAAGGAATTGAAAAGACGGCGGCTGGAACAGCTGGAGAAACTTCCCTCTTAATCGTACCTCTCGAAATGTATCTGTTCGGCGGGGACGCCCAAAGCCTTCAATTTCTCCGTCACCCCGTCGATCATCTTCACCAAACCGCAAATGTAAAAATCCTTCCGCGCCGGGTCCGGAACGAACTCCGCGATCTTCTCCTGGACGTACCCCCGCGCGCCCCGCCACTCCGGCTCGCCGCGGCTCAACGTGAAGAAGTGCGAGAAATTCGGGTTCGCCGCAGCCAACGCCTCCCACTCTTTCCTATATAGGACGTCCGCTATGTAGCGGTTCCCGAAAAGGAGCTGGATCTTGCGCTCGGTCTTCTGGGCGATCAAATCGTTGATCATGCTGCGGAAAGGGGCGATACCGGAACCTGTGGCGATGAACACCACGTCGCGTGGCAGTGAAGCCGGCAGCGTGAACTTGCCGAGCGGGCCCATGGCCTGGACCTCGTCGCCTTCCTTTAAATTGTGAAGGAACGTCGATGACACCCCACCGTCCACGTGGGTGACGCAGAGATCGAAACCGGTTTCGCGCTGGGGCGCGGAGGCGATGGAGTAGGATGTCCGGCGGATCTTTCCCTCATAGGGGATGAACATCTGAACGAACTGCCCCGCTCGGAATCGCATGGTTTTCCCTTCCTCGATGCTGAAGCGGAGGTTCTTGTTCCGCGGCGCCAGGTCTTCCGATGCCTCCAGGAGGACTTTATAAGTATCGAAGGGTCTTTTTTTTTCTGGTTGCTGTTTTTCGTCGGTCATGGGGGATGGTTGGCGGAGAGCTCCGGGCCGGCGTTAGTTCCGCTGCACGAGGGAGAAGAATCGGTCCTGGTATTCCTCGAACAGGCCTTCGTCCTTCAAACGCTTCCCGAGGGCGGACAAATCCGACGGATTCTGGGCCGCCCGGCGGAACAACTCTTCGATCCCGCGGCGCTTCGCCACCATGGCCGCCTGGGCCGGGTCGAACATCCCGTGCTCGTCCAGCTCCCGAACGTGGGACGGGAACGCGCGCAAAGTCTCATCGACGATGAACTTCATCAGGGAAAGCTGCCAGCCCGCCTCGGGCCCAGCGATGACCGCCACGCGGGGCTCCGCGGCATCGTCCATTTCGCGTTGGATGTTGTCCACCAGCTCGCGAACGTCCAACGAATGGGTGACGGACTGGTCCAGCCGGTTCTGAAACGTGTATTCCAATGCCCTCAGCATGTCGGGGCGGATCCGCCCCAGCATCTCGGCGAATTTCTCCGCGCCTTCTCCGAAACCGCTGAACCTCTGTTCCAAAATTTCCCGCGTGAGGATTTTGGGGCGCTGCGCCGTCACCACGCCCGTGCGAAGCTTGGCCTGGGCCGGCTGCGAGGAGAGCGGCGAGACGAAGTTATAGCGGATCTCGCTGACGCCGAACGTCGCTAGGCTTTGGCGCGGGTGCCGGAGCACCTGCGTCTGCTGGAGGATGTCGAAAAGCTCTTTGTACTTGCTCATATTTATCGCCTTTTGGGAAATTTCAGCGGCGGATTCCTGAGTTCTGTTGACGGTCGAAGCGCCTTATAATACCATAAAGCTCCGTTTCGTATAACGTGCCAGAGGCCCCAATGTTCCAAGTCACCCGCGAAATCCATTTCTGTTACGGCCACCGCCTGATGGACTATAAAGGCAAATGCGGCCATCCCCACGGGCACAACGGCCGCGTGGAAATAGAGCTTTCATCTAAGAAATTGGACCGTCAGGGAATGGCGGTGGACTTCGAGGTGATCAAGAACCGCGTCCAAACGTGGATCGACGACAACCTGGACCATCAGATGATCCTGCGCCGGGACGACCCGCTGGCCGCCTGCCTGATAAAAGCCGGGGAACCCGTTTATATCATGAAAGACAATCCGACGGCCGAAAACATCGCCAAAGAAATCTTCGACACCACCCGCAAGAAAGGCCTGCCCGTGACCCGCGTGACGGTCTGGGAAACGGCAAAATCCTTCGCCACTTACCTTCCCGGCTGAGCCCCCGTCATTCCGGCATGGTGTTAGCCGGAATCCATGCTGTAAGTTATCAATCATGATCTAAAAAGCGTGGGTCCCGGCCATAAACAGCCGGGACGACGATCATCGTTTCTCGCGCCTTATCTCGACCGTCGCCCCGTCGATCCCCGGCACCGCCCGCTTTAAAATCCGCACGGACGCGGCCTTGACCTTCTTTTCCGCCAGCGCCAATCCGGCCGCGTCTTCGGCCATGGTTTCGATCAAACGGTAGGTTTTTGTCTCCAAGGATTCCTTCAGCCGGTGAAGGAAGGAGGCGTAGTCCACGGTGTGCCGCATATCGTCCGACCGCCCGGCGGCGGCCAGGGGCAGTTCCAGCACCACGTCCAGGAGCAGGCGCTGCGGATAGGCTCGTTCCTCCGCCGTGCAGCCGACGCGCGCCCAGATTTCAATCCCTAAAACCGAAAGTTTGTCCATGCCAGATTATACCACTTCGTCGAAATTTCCCCGTCGCCCGAAGCGCTCCTTGTTTTTTTAACTTCCCCTTGAATTTTCATGTCTTTGGGCTATTCTTGTTTCTAGAAGTCTCTCGCGAGACATTAATCAACAGGAGGTAATGGAGCGATGGCTAAGAAAAAAAAGTCCAAGAAAAAGAAACGCTAACGTTCCGCTGTTGAAAAGGGATTTTCAAACCCGATGACTCCAGAAAAGCCCCGCCCAAAGCGGGGTTTTTCATGTGCGCGGAAGCCGGACCCGCTGGACCGGCAGAGCACACATGTGCCGCGCAGTTTGCGGCGCAAGAAATGTCAAGACGGACTCAGCGCGATATATTCCAGGCTCAGCGGCACGCCGGACGTGTTCTCAAAATAGTACGGGGTGTCCGCGGGGATGAGCACGTAGCCGAAATTCAAGACCTTTTCCGACGACCCGATGTAAACCACGCCTTTCCCCTCGACCGTCCTGAGAATCATGTTTTCCCCGGAGCGGCGCCGCGTCACGGTACGGCTTCCGACCGGCACCGTGAGGACGGCGACTTCCCGCGGAGACCTCTGCGGCAAAACACCCTGCGACGCGTAAAACGGCGCGATGTCCAGGCTGCCGGAGGCATGCTCCGGCGCCACCAGTTCCACGCGAAGGTTCTTCCCCTTCGTTCTGCGATCCGAAAACTCCAACGCCTGCATCAGGCGAAGCTCGTCCCGCAAAAAAACTGACTCGGCGCTGTCGTCGCCCTCCGGCGGGTTGAAGACCGCACGGTTCTCGGTTTCATCCCGCAGCCGGGCGAAACGGGAGGTGGCCTCCCAATAAATCTGGCTCTCGGAGCCGCCGGTCCGCCGCACCGTGAGAATGTCCTGAAAAATTCCTTCCACCGCAACGGCGTAATCGTCCCAAACCCGGGCGATCAGCGCCCGGGCGGCGGGGTCCGGCGGAACGTCGGCTCCCCGGCTGCGCTGAAGGCGGATGCGCTGGGTCACGCTGACCAGCTGCTGCACGTCGCCGTCCAGGCTCGTGGGCGGCGTGCTGCGGCGCAACTGATAGTTCTCCCGCAAATTGCGCAGTCCGTTCTCAGCCGCCTTGAGGAGTTTTTGATAATCGGAGTCAGAGGTGCGCGCCCGCTCGCCGGCGAGCAGGATGATGTTCTGTTTCTCGGCCAAAAACTCCCGGTCGTTGGTCGGCGCGGCGAAACATGCGCGCGCGGACAAAAAGGCGCCCGACAGAACGATGCCCAGGATCGCGCCGCGAGAAAGGATGGTCATAGTTTTTCCCCTGAACGGACGACCGAAGACATCGGACGGCCCGGCAAAAGATCACAGAACCAAAAACTATCGCGCAGCACCTTCTCGCCCCTGGACACCGGAATGCCTACGCGGAACACCGGCCCGGCGTGTACGAAGGAATGGAACTCGCCGTTCTCGCCGCAAGGATCCACGTTCTTGGGAAGATCCGCCAAAAACTTTTCATCAAAATCGCGCCCCACGAATTCCGGCGGCAGGGCTCGCGGATCGACGCAGGAGAGGATCGCCTTGAAGCCCAGTCGGATGAAGGTGTGTGCCAGTTCTTTTGTGTCCCGCTTCCACAAAGGAAAAATCCCCTTCAGGTCCATCTTCGCCAAATTGCTCTCGCGCCAGCGCTTCAAGTCCTCGAGAAAGATATCGCCGAAGGCCACCGCCGACACGCCCCGCTCCTTGAACCCCGCCAAAGCGTCCGCCATCTTGGTTTCATATTCGGCGTTCGAACATCCCGGCGCTATGCCGATCTTGCGGCAGGGGATGCCGATGGAACGCGCCTGCTCGTCCAACAGAGCGTTGCGCACGCCGTGCATGCTGATGCGGTCGTAGGTTTCCGTGACGGTCGTCAGCAGCGAAACCACTTCCACCCGCCCCGAACGGAGGAGCTCATGCAGCGCCAAGGCGCTGTCCTTCCCCCCGCTCCAGGCCATGACGATTTTTTCTTTGGCCATCAGTCCACGAACCGGACGTTGATTCCGCCCACGAACATGCGCCGCGGCTGCGGCATGAAGGCGCTGGAAGGCCCATTGCCCAATCCCTCGACATAGCGGCGGTTCGCCGCATTCTCGACGCCGAAATAAAGTTCCGCGGCCAAGATGCGGCGCGTCACGCGGACGTCCCAGACCTCGAAGGACGGCAATACGGCGCCCTTTTCCTCATCGAACTGAAACCGTTTGCCGACGTAACGCACGCGATTGGTGAGACTCCATTTTTTGGATAGATCCCAGGTCAGATCCACGTTGGCCGTGTGGCGCGGCGTCAAGCGCAAGGGAACGTAACGGGACGACGCCGTGGAATTACCGATGGCCCGCGTGTAGGTGTAATTGATGCGCCCGATGAACGGCCCGGCCCGTCCTGCGGACTCCACTTCCACGCCGCTCTGCTCGGCGCGAGGCTCATTCCGGAGAACGAACGCGCCGTCCGAGATCCGATCGCGCAGGCGGACATAAAAACCGGCCACGCTCAACGACGTATGCTCCGATGTTTCCCATTGCCCGCCCATGTCGTAGGACCAGGCGGTCTCGGGCCGAAGCGTTCCAGCCCCCGCGTAAAACAGCTCCGTGAATGACGGCGCCCGGAACGACCGCGCGGCGTTGGCGGAAAACGTCAAGCGATCGGACGCCTGATAGACGCCGGTCAGACGCGGATTGTATGTATTGCCGAAATCTCCGTATTGGTCGAAACGCGCGGCCGGAACCAACGTAAAGGGCCCCAAACTCAAGGTCTGTTGAAGATAGGCGCCCCAATCTACTCTGTGGCGGGCGTCGTCGCCCAGAATTTCCTGACGGTCGCGCTCATACGAAGCGCCCGCCAACAATCCGAAGGGGAATTGCAGGCGGGTATCGTTTCCAACGATTTGCGTTCTCCGATGGAAATAAGCGCCCGCGCCAGCCTGCGGGCGTTCATTGTAAATGTGATCGGAACCAAAAGACGAAGTTTGCAACTCGCCCCAATGTCCCACGGGAAACGCCGCCTGCACCCGTCCCGTGTTCCAGTTCTGCTCAACGCGGGCCGCGGTATTCACCGGGTCGCGCTCCCGTGAACCGTCCCACCGGGAGATCGGCAACAGCGTCCCCCGCGGATCGCCGGTGTCGTTGTCGTAGCGAGAGGCGGAAACGGAAATCCGTCCGCCGCCTGCGAAGGTATATCCGCCGTTACCGCTGATGCTCGTGCCGGTGCCGTCCGCGTTCTTCTGGAACCCGTCCGTGAAATATCGGCTCGCGTTCACGTAACCGTCGAACCCGTTCCGCTGCGCGCCAAGGGAACCTCTGTAAATCTGCGTCTTAAAAGATTGGCTTTCGATCCCGACGGTGGAGACGGGCCGGGGACCCTGGTGGCGCTTCGTGACGATATGGACGACTCCTCCCATGGTGTTTGAGCCGTAAGCGGCCGTCGGCCCGCCGCGGACGACTTCGATGCGCTCGATATCTTCCACCGGGATCTGGGAAAGATCGACGCCTTGTGACGACACCCCCCCGAGAGGAAGATCGTCCAAATAAACCTGGGTTTGGGACGAAGAGGGGGCGCCGCGCATGCGAAGAAAGCCGAACCCTCCCAGCGTACCGGACCGGTTCAGAGATACGGAGGGAAGCCGTTCCATCACGTCGATGAGGGACTTCGCGTCCAGGCGCCGGATTTCGTCCGCATTCACCACGGAAACGCTCGCGGGAATTTCCTGCGCGGTCGCGGCATGGAGAGTTCCCGCGTGGAAATCAAAAAGGAAAACGGCGGCAAGGCCGATTCGTCGGGTCTTCATGCGCATGGCGTTATTATCCTTTATTTTTTAACGCTTTAAAAAATCCAATATACCGATGCCCGCTGCCGGAAATGTCCCAGGCGTCCGCGGGCAGCCCGTAGACCTTCTCCAGCAAATTGTCCGTCATGATCCGCCCGGTCTCGCCCGCGGCCAGCATTCTCCCCTCTTTGATGAGCACCAGGGAGGAACACCAGGCCAGCGCCAGGTTCACGTCATGCAGGACGGCGATCACGCCCATGCCCTTTTCCCGGCGCAGACGGTCCAGCAATTGAACAAATTCCACCTGGTGGCGCGGATCGAGATGCGTCGTCGGCTCGTCCAGCAACAACAGCTTCGGCTGCTGGACCAGGGCCCGCGCCAGCAAGACGCGCCGGCGTTCGCCGCCGGAAATTTCTGAAGTGAGGCGGTCCTGCAGTTCCCAAAGGTCCGTCTGCCGCAACACGTCGTCCACCAGGTCCCGCCGGTCGGCCCCGCCCCATCCCAGGAAACCCGTCCACGGAAAAAGCCCCAGCGACACCATCTCCCGCACGTTGACCGCGAAGATGGTGGACATCTCCTGCGGCACGAGGGCCACCTGGCGCGCCAGGGCCTTGGCGGAGAAGGTTCCGATGGATTGGCCGTCGAGAAGGATTTCGCCGCCGCGCGGCCGCAGCTGGCCGCAGAGCAGGCGCAGCAGAGTGGACTTGCCGCCGCCGTTGGGGCCGAGGATGCCCAGGGTCTCCCCCGCGGACAAGTCGAAGCCGATTCCCTCCAGGGAAAATTTCTTCCGGACGCGCCCGCTCATGTCCGTCGGGTAGGAGAACGACAGCTCCTTCACGCTCAATTTCATGAGAGCTTCCTCCGCTCGCGTCGAAGGATGTAGAGGAAGAACGGCGCGCCGATCAGGGCCGTGACCACGCCCGTGGGGATCTCCTGCGGCGCCATGACGGTGCGTCCCACCGCGTCCGCCGTCGCCACAAGGACCGCGCCCATGAGCGCCGACAGCGGAAGGACCTTGCGGTGGTCCGGCCCGGTGAGGAGCCGCGTCATGTGCGGCACGACCAGCCCCACGAAGGGGATCATCCCGTTGAACGTGACGGCCAAACCGGTCAGGAGAGCGCAAAGCAAAAGCAATATCCACTTGACCCGCCCCACGGGAAGTCCGAGCGTGCCGGCGGTCTCCTCCCCCTGCGCCAAAAGGTTCAGCGCCGGGGCCCAAACCATCAGGAACGCCAGGCCGGCGGCGGACAGGCACACGATCGGAACGAGGATGCGATAGGGAAGGGTGCTGAGGCTGCCCAAAAGCCAGAAGAAAATCCCCGCGCTCTCGTAGCGGCCCGACAAACGCGACAGCATCAGCGTGAGGATGGCGGAGGAAAGCGAATGGACCGCCGCGCCCGTCAGCACCATCATGGAAACGCTGACGCCCGACCCCTCGCGCGACATCATCAGCACAATGCCGAGAGACAGGACCGCGCCCAGGCAGGCCAAGGGGGCCGGGAAGAACATCCCCAGGCTCAGGCCGAACACCGCGCCCAATGCCGCGCCGCTGGAAACACCGAGCAGATAGGGGTCCGACAAAGGGTTGCGGAAGATCGACTGCAGGGCCGCGCCCACCGCGGCGAGCAGGGCGCCCACGGTCGCCGCCATGATCACGCGGGGCATGCGGATCATGAAGAAGATCGTCGCGGCACCGTCGGAAAGATCGGTCGCGCGGCCGAGCAATCCTTCCCGCAACCATTGGGCCATCTGCAACCAGGTGATCGAAACGCTGCCGATCTTCAGGTCGAGCAAAAGGACCGCGGCGCAGACCGCCAGCAAGCCGGCCCATTTAAGTTTCCGGAGGAGCTTATTCATGTTTTTTTCCGTAAAGCAGGTCGAGGAGTTGTTCGTAGGCGTCCAGGATGCGCGGGCCCGCGCGGGAAAACAAGTCCCGGTCCACCGCATAAACCCGCCCGTCGCGGACCGCCGGGACGCCGGACCAGCCGGGGCGGGACGTGATTTCCGCCGTCGGGATGACGCCCGTGTGGAGGATGACGTCCGGCGCCTGCTGCGGCACCCATTCCAGGGACATCAACGGTATATCTTCCGGCGTGGGCGGCACGATGTTCCGCGCGCCCGCCTGCGCGAGGAGATAGCCCTGCAGGCTGCCCGGCGAACAGGCGCGCACCGGCTTCGGCCAAATCTCGAAATAAATCTTCGGTCCCGGCCCCGGCGGAACCCGAGCGCGTAAAACCTTCAAACGCGCCTGCAGTCCGGCGATCATGGCCTCCGCCTCGGGCAGCCGGCCCGTTTCCTCGCCGATCGTCTTGATCACCGAAAAGATGTCCTCGAAAGTGATCGCCTTCGTTGAGCGGAGGAAAACGACCGGCAGCTTGAGCCTCTCGAACGTCGATTTATAGCGGGCGTGGTAGGTGTCCGCCAAAATCATGTCCGGCTTCAGGGCCACGAGCATTTCCCAGTTGGGCTCCAGCCCGCCCACGCGGGGCAAATCGGGGCGGTGCGACGGATCGTCCGCCTCGCTGATGCCGGCCAGAGTGTTCTCCGCGCCCAAGGCTTCCACGATTTCCGTGTGGGAAGGGACCAGCGAAACGACGCGGGAGGGGGATGCGCCCGCCAACGCGGCAGTCAGAAGAAAAATTGTCGGCGCAAAAAACTTTTTCACTTGATCTCCCCCCCTGCCTCGCAAACCTCGCGGGGCGTTTGTGCTCGTTCGGTCCAGTTGGTCCGAACTCCGCGCAAACGACAAAGCCCGTTCCGCGAAATCTTCGCGGGAACGGGCCGGACAAACATCTCAACGGAAAAAAAGCGCTGAGGCATTCAGAACCTTCCCGCGAAGGCGCCCAAACATCGGGCCTTATTGGACCGCGAGCCGTAGACCGGACTTAGGACGCGCGTTCAGCGCGGACCATCACCGTTGCGGGGCAGCGCCGGATTCACACCGGCTTCCCTGGCTTGCGGATATGTGAAACTACTTCGGGTGAAAAAGCTGTCGCGCCTCGTCGTTGCCGACGAAACGCCAATGCCAGGGTTCGTAGCTCACGCCCTGGGGATTGTCCTTGGGAAAAGAGATTTCAAAACCGAACCGGCCGGCGTTTTCCTTGAGCCATTGGAACACGGCCGTTTGTTCAAAAGATTGATCGACGTCCGTCTTGGGGTCTTTGCCGTCCCCCACATCCAAAGTCCAACCCGTGTGGTGTTCGGAATATCCCGGCGGCGCCACCCACTTGGCCGCTTTCGGCTCGGAGCCACGGCGCTTAACGGACCGTTTGAAAAGCCCGTCCTGATAATCCAGCGAACGGAAGCCGGAGATGGGGATAAGATCCAAGCCTTCCTGTTTCGCGGCCGCGCGCATCTTTTGGAACGCCTCCGCGGCGGGCTTGCGCAGCTGGATGATTCGGTTGGAACGGCCGCGGCCCGCTTCCGCCAGCGCGGTCGCCGGCGCCGCATCGTATTTCCGGTGTCCGAATTTCTGCATGACCTTCTCCGCGGGCGAAAGAGAAACAAAGGCGGCGCACAACAACACCGCCGCCCCACAATTGAGAACCGTTGGAGAGAATTTCATCGCGTCGCCGCGCCGGGCCCGAAGGCCTCAGGCGGTCTTGCTGGGGGCCGCCGTTTTGGGCGACGGCGGAGGCGGGAATAAATTCCGTTTGACGGGCTTCAGCAGGGTCTGCCCGGTCTCTTTGTCGAAGAGGTGCATCTTTTCCATGTTGAAAACCAGTTCCATGTCGTGATGGACCTTCGTCTCGACATACGGCGGGACGCGCGCCACGATGTCCGTTTCGCCGCATTTTAGATAAAGGAAGATCTCGGATCCCATGGGCTCCACGACGTCCACTTTCGCGTGGACCGTGCTTCCGCCCTTCACTTCGTAATTGTAGAAAAGGCGGTCGTAGATGTCTTCCGGGCGGATCCCCATGGTCGCCGGCTTGCCGACGTGAGCCTTCACCTGGTCGACGTAGATCGCCGGCACCGCGAGCGAAAACGCCGCGTGCCGCAGCCAAACCCCGTCCTTGTTGCTTTCGATGGTGACCGGAAAAAAATTCATGGGAGGGTTGCCGATGAAGCCGGCGACGAACTGGTTCGCGGGATAGTCGTACACGTCCATGGGCGGCGCCACCTGCTGGACGTCGCCGTCCTTCATGACGCAGATCCGGTCGCCCATGGTCATGGCTTCCACCTGGTCGTGGGTGACGTAAACCATGGTCGTCTGAAGACGCTCGTGGAGCTTCGTCAGTTCCACGCGCATCTGGACGCGCAACTTGGCGTCCAGGTTGGAAAGGGGTTCGTCGAACAGGAAGACCTGGGGCATGCGGACGATGCAGCGGCCGACGGCCACGCGCTGCCGCTGTCCGCCGGAGAGGGCCTTGGGCTTTCGCTCCAGGAGGTGTCCGAGGTTGAGGATCTCGGCGGCTTCGCGCACGCGCCGGTCGATCTCCGCCTTGGGCACGCGGCGCAGCTTCAGTCCAAAGGCCATGTTCTCATAGACCGTCATGTGGGGGTAGAGGGCGTAGTTCTGAAAAACCATGGCGATGTCGCGGTTTTTGGGCGGGACGTCGTTGACGACGCGGCCGTTGATGGAGATGGTGCCGTCGCTGATATCTTCCAGGCCGGCGATCATGCGAAGGGTGGTGGATTTACCGCAACCGGAGGGCCCCACCAAAACGAAAAACTCTTTGTCCGGGATTTCCAAGCTCACGTTCTTGACGACCGAAAGATCTCCGTACCGTTTCCAAAGGTTCTTTATGCTGACGCCAGCCATGATGATCCTCGCTCCGTTGCTGTCATTTTGAAAAGCTCACCTGAATGGCCCCAACGGGATTCGAACCCGTGATCTCTGCCTTGAGAGGGCAGCGTCCTAGGCCGCTAGACGATGGGGCCGTTCAGATGAAAAAGTCCGCCCGGGGCCGGCGAACCGCCCCCGAAATATTTCGCTATTATACCGTCGCAAAAGGGGGTATGTCAAACTCTATTACTGGTCCCGGAACAGCATCCTCAGCCGGAACGCCACCAGGACCGCCCCGAGCGCCAAAACGCCGTAGAGGACCTGGCCCCACCGCTCATCCATGAACCGTATCGCGGTCGGCAAAAGGATCAAAAACAACAGGATGTAGAGCAGGGCGACGACGATGGATTGAAGGCTGCTCTTAGGAATGTCTTCCAAGGTGCATCTCCTTCAGCTCGTGGATCTTCTGCATCACCAGATGGGCGAAGCCCTCGTAATCCTCTTCCCCCTCCGCCTTGATCGGTTTTCCGAAACAGACGGTCACGGGTTTAAATGAATGCAATTTATTCGAATTGTGGACGTAGACCGGCACCACGCGGCAGCCCGTTTTATAAGCCAGCATCCCCACGCCGGGCTTGGGCTTTCCGAAACCGTGGCGCTGGCGCGTGCCTTCTGGAAAAAGGATCAGCGCATCGCCGGACTCCAGGATGCGCTGCGCGTTCTTGAAGGCGCTGACGTCCCGCGCCCAGCGCTTGACCGGAAAGGCGTTCGTCCGCGCGATAAACCAGCCGAGCAGCGGGACCTTGAAGAGCTCCTCTTTCGCCATGAAATGGATGTTCCGCGGCATCATGCTGCCCACCAGGGGCGGGTCCGCGTTCGAAATGTGGTTGCTGGCGAAAAGAACGGCGCCGGTTTTCGGAATGTTCGAGACCCCGTGGACACGCGCGCGCCAGACGATCTTAAAGAGCGCCCAAAAAAACAGTTTGCCGGCCGCGTAAAGGAACGTCCCGAGCAGCGACGGCTTCTTCAATTTCGCTTCGCCCGGATGTGCCCCAGCATGATCTTCAAGGTGTCCGGCGGCTGAAGGCCGGTGTTGTCGATGGGGATGGAATCGTGGGCCGGTTTCAGGGGATGGATGTCCCGGTTGCTGTCGTTCCGGTCCCGCTTGCGTATGTCCGAGGCGATGCGGGAAAGCGACACGTCCTCTCCCCGCGCTTTCAATTCCTGATACCGGCGCCGGGCCCGCTCCAGGGGCGACGCGACCAGAAAAAACTTGACCTGCGCCTTCGGGAAAACCACGGTGCCGATATCGCGGCCTTCCAGCACGGCCCCGCTGCGGCCCAGTTTTTTCTGCAGCCGCTGCAGCACGCGCCGCACGCCCGGGATTTTCGACCCGGCGGAGGCGGCGAGGGACACCTGTTCGGTCCGGATCAAGGACGTCACGTCCTTGCCGTCCACGTAAACGTGGTTGATCCCCTTGATCATGCGAAAGCCGATGCGGATGGTGGAAGCCAGGCGGGTGAGGCGGGAAGCCGAATCGATGGGGACGTCGCGGTGGAGGGCCTTCCAGGCCACAGCCCGGTACATCGCGCCGGTGTCGACATACCGCAGACCTAGGCTCGCGGCCAAAAGGCGCGCGATGGTGGACTTGCCGGATCCCGACGGGCCGTCGATGGCCACCACCCAATTCTTGGGGACCCGGATCTTTTTCAAGGCTGGCGCGTCACCCGCAGCTTTTCGAATTCCACCCAGAACGTCGGGAACGAGATGTCCACGCAGTCCGCGTTGAGGATCTGGGTCTCCCCCTCGGCGATCAACCCGGCCACGGCGAAGGCCATGGCGAGGCGGTGGTCGTTGAACGAGTTCACGGTCGTGCCCTTCAGCGGCGTCGGTCCATCTATGATGAGGCCGTCCGGCAGTTCCTGTATCTTGGCGCCCATCTTGGTGAGCTCGCGGGCGATGTGGGCCAGGCGGTCGGACTCTTTGACCCGCAGCTCGGCCGCGCCCCGGATCTCCGTCGAGCCTTCGGCCTGGGTGGCGGCCACGGCCAGGATCGGAATCTCATCAATGAGCCGCGGCGAAATCTCCTCGGTCACGCGGCCGGGCTTGAGAGCCGACGTCTTCCCGATGATGTCCGCGATGGGCTCGCCTCCCACCACGCGGTTGTCCTCCAGTTTGACGGAGGCTCCCATTTCGCGCAGGACTTCCAAAATGCCGTCCCGCGTCGGATTGACGTTCACGTTGCGCAGCAGGATTTCGGAGCCGGGAACGATCAGCGAGGCGACCAGGAAAAAAGCCGCGCTGGATATGTCGCTGGGCACCACCCACTCCCGCGCCTTGAGCGTCTGGTCGCCCGCGATCGAAACGCGGTTCCCATGGATGTCCAGTTTGATCCCCGCCGCCGCCATCATGCGCTCCAGATGGTCGCGGGACTTGAAAGGCTCTTCAATGGTGGTAGCGCCCTGGGCGAACAACCCGGCCAACAGAACGCACGACTTCACCTGCGCGCTGGCCACGGGGCTCTTCCATTCGATGGGGCTCAACGGACGCCGGCCCCGGATGCGCAGCGGCGCGTAGCGGTCTTCCCGGGCCGAGATTTCCGCGCCCATCTGAAGCAAAGGCTTCACGACGCGGTCCATGGGGCGGCTGGAAAGGCTGTGGTCCCCCATCAATTTCGTTTCAAATGTTTGCCCCGCCAGGACGCCGGAGATCAGGCGCATGGTGGTGCCCGAGTTGCCGCAATAGATCATCTCCGCGTTGGGCTCGCGCAGGCCGTGGAGCCCGTGCCCCATCACGATCCATTCGCCGCGCTTGTCGATTTCCACGGCGACGCCCAGGGCGCGGAAGGCCTCGGCCGTGCGTTCGCAATCGTCCGCCTCCAGCGGGTGGACGATGCGCGAGGTCCCCGTGGAAAGCGCGGCCAGGATGACGGCGCGGTGCGTGATGGATTTATCACCGGGCGGGCGGGTCTCCCCCCGCAGGCTGCCTCCCGGAATCACGACGCGCGTTGAAGTGGATACGTTCATGGGTCAGTTCTTCCCCTGTGCTTTGAAGAATTTTTCCCGGGTCGATTTGGCGCGGCGCAAAAGCGGAGCCGGCCGGCGGGCGCGAAGAAGTCCGTTCAAGATTTTTGAGAATTGGGCCGAGGCGCGGCGAAGAGGCGCGGAGTTCATGGCGAAGATGGCCGACCATTGATCGGGATCGGCGCCGGCCACGCGGGTCATGTCGCGGAAGCTGCCCGCCGCCAGGCGCGAAACCATTTGCCGCGCGGCCGAACCTCCGTTCGCGGCGGTCAGCGACATGGAGAAAGCCAGGAGGTGCGGCAGGTGGCTGACCAAAGCCACGCCGCGGTCGTGGTCTTCCGGTTTCAGCCGTAGAGTCTTCGCGCCCACGCTGCGCCAAAATTTTTCCGCCCGCCGCATTGCGTCCGCGGTCGTATTCCGCCCCGGCGTCAGGGCGCAGACGCTGCCGCGGAAGAGGTCCGCGCGCGCGTTGGCCACGCCGGTCTTCTCCGAACCGGCCATGGGGTGCGCGCCGACGAACTGCGGCCCGCGCCGGTCCGCGAAGATCTTCTCCAGGGCCCGGACGATGGGGCCTTTCACGCTGCCCACGTCCATCACCAGGGCGTCGGGGGACAGGTGGGGTCGGATCTTTTTCGCCAGCGGAACGATGGAATCCACCGGCGCGGCGAGAACAACGACGGAAGCGCCGCGAACGCCCGAAGCCAAATCCGTCGTAATCTCCTGCACGCTGCGCAGCGCCTTCGCGCGGCGCAACGTCGACATCCGCCGCCCGACGCCGGCGACGCGCCGGCGCCCTTTCCGGCCGGACAGCGCGAGGCCCAGAGACCCCCCGATCAACCCGACGCCGACGATGGCGATTTTTTGCATGCTACTCCAGCGTCCGCCCGATGGCCACGGCCACGCGCCGGAGGTCCTTGAGGATGCCGGGCATCTGCGCCGGCAGCATCGCCTGGTGTCCGTCGGAAAGCGCCGTCGCCGGGTTGGGATGGACTTCGATGATCACGCCGTCCGCGCCGGCCGCGATGGAAGCGCGGGCCATGATCGGAATGTATTCCCGCACGCCGACGCCGTGGGACGGATCGACGACCACGGGCAGATGGCTGAGGTGTTTCAACACGGGCACCGCGTTGAGGTCCAGGGTGAACCGCGTGGCGGTTTCAAAGGTGCGGATGCCGCGCTCGCAGAGGATTACGTTCGGGTTCCCCTTGGCCAGGATGTATTCCGCGGCCATGAGCCATTCCTCGATGGTGGTGGCCATGCCGCGCTTCAGCATCACCGGCTTGCGGCATTGCCCCACTTCGCGAAGAAGATCGAAGTTCTGGGCGTTGCGGGCGCCTATTTGCAATATATCCGCGTAGCGCTCCACCAGTTCCACCTGCCGTGTGTCCATCACCTCGGTGATG
>CAYZXT010000040.1:0-20335 GCA_964482515.1 uncultured Elusimicrobia bacterium
CCGCGGCCGATGGGGATCATGGCGTCGATGGCCTTGATGCCGGTCTGCAGCGGCTCGTGGACGGGCTGGCGTTCCACCACGCCGGGCGCGATCACTTCGACGGGCCGGCTGCCGGTCGCCTTGATGGGACCGAGGCCGTCGATGGGCTGCCCGAGGGCGTCCACCACGCGGCCGACCATGGCATCGCCGACCGGGACCTGCATGATGCGGCTCGTGCGCTCCACCGGATCGCCTTCCTTGATCAGGCGGAAATCGCCCAGCAGGACGCAGCCGACGCTTTCCTTTTCCAAATTCAGGGCCATGCCGAAAACGTCGTGCGGAAACTTCAACATTTCGCCCGCCAGGGCGTTCTGCAGGCCGTAGACGCGGGCGATGCCGTCGCCGACCTGAAGGACGTAGCCGACTTCCTTCATCTCCGTCTCGGGCGAAAAGCCTTCGATCTGTTCTTTCAAAACGCGCGTGATCTCTTCCGGTTTAATGGCCATATCTTCTCCGTTTGTATGTTGTCCTCAAATTTTAATTCTGCGCCGACTCCAATAAATTTTCTTTGAGCCGCGCGAGCTGTCCGCGCACGCTCCGGTCCCAGACCTGGTCGCCGGACTTGATCATCGTCCCGCCGATGAGGTCCTTGTCGACGACGGCGTCCACCGCCACTTCACCGCCCCAAGCCTTCGACAACTGCTTTTCCAGCCGGGCGATTTGCTCGCGCGTCATGGGTTCCGCGCTTTTCACCTGGACCTTGCGGATCCCGTTCGCCCGGTCGAACACGTCTTCAAACGAGACGGCGATGTACGGCAGGAGCGGCAGACGTTTGCGCGCCAGCAACAACTGGATGAACCGCAGGACCACGCCCGTCGAAGAACTTCCCAAAACTTTTTTGATTAGCTCCGTTTTTTCCGATGGCGCTTTCAGCGGATGCTCCAGAGCCTTCGCCAGCGCGGGGACCGTTTTCCAGGCGTGCATGAAAACATGTAACTCCTCCCGAACAGACTTGTCCTGCTTTGCCGCCCGGGCGGCCGCGAAAAGCGCGCGCGCGTATCGTCCGGCGACTTCGGTGTCTTTCACGCCTAGTTGCTCCCCGCTTTTTGCTCGAAATCGCGGATCGTTTCGTCCACGAACCTGTCCTGCACCTTTTTATCGATGGACGACTGTAGGATCTTTTCCGCCATCTTGACGGAGACGCCGACCACTTCGCCGCGCAGCTCCTGGATCAGGCGGCGCTGCTCCTCGGCCAGTTGCTGGCGCGTTTTTTCCGTCAGGCGGCTGGATTCTTCCTGGGCCGCCTTCAGCATCTCTTCCCGCAGGCGCTGGGCTTCCTTCTGCGTTTGCGCGATCATCTCCTGGCCCTTGGTCTGGACCTGCGCGAGCTGCTGGTCGTATTCGTTCTTCAGGCGCTCCGCGGCCTGGCGCGCTTCGTCCGCGGCGCGGACCGTGGCGCGGAGGTTTTCTTCCCGCTCGTCCAGCGCCTTGAGGATCGGCTTCCAGGCGAACTTCCCCAGCACGAAGGCCACGCAGACGAACGTGATCACCGTCCAAATCATCAGCCCCACGTCGGGGTTCAGCAGTTTATCCATTGAAACTCTCCAAGTTCCCCCGCCCGCCCAGCCGCCGGCGGTCCTGAGACCGTCGACGGCTGACGTCGGAAGAAAAGATTAGTGAGCCTGCGTGGCGGTGGTCGCCGCGCCGGAAGCCGCTTCGCCCTTGGGCAAGCCCAGGTTCAAAGCCACCAGCAAGCAGATCACCAGCGCGAAAAAGCCCAGACCTTCGATCAAAGCCGCGGGAATGATCATCGACGTACGAAGGTTCGCCGCCGCTTCCGGCTGGCGCGCCGTGCCTTCCAAGGCCGCGCTGGCCAAACGCGCGATGCCCGATGCCGCCGCCAGCAAACAAACGCCCGCGCCCAAACCGGCGCCCAAATAACCCAAACCTAAATACAACATGTCCATTTTATTCCTCCGGGTGATCCGTGATTGTCGTCGGGAGCGTTCTTTCTTCGATCGGTGAACGACGTTTCAAGAATGAGGGCCGGTACTCCCCGGCCTAGGAGTTGCCTCGATTCCGAAAGTGCCCCGACGACGACGTCGGATTCTGTTATTTTAATGTTGCGGATGAACCGCGCTGCCCACAAAGATCGCGGACAGTAAAGTGAATATGTACGCCTGGAGGAACGCCACGAAGATCTCCAGGAAGCTCATGCCGACGGCGGCCGCGATGGACACGGGCGCCACGAGCACGCTGCCGAAAAGAAATATCAGGGACATGAACGCCAGGATCACGATGTGTCCCGCGATCATGTTGGCGAAAAGCCGAATGCAGAGGGCGAAGCTCTTCGTGAACAGGCCGAGGACCTCGATCATGAACATCAGCGGCAAAAGCCAGGCGGGCAGGCCGTGGGGGATCAGGCTTTTCACGTAGTGCACGAACCCGTGCTCCCGGATCCCGGCGATGTTGATCATCGCGAAGGTGATGAGCGCCAGGGTCGCGGTGACGGCGATGTTGCCGGTGGCCGTCGAGCCGTAGGGGACCATGCCGAGGAGGTTGCAGAAGAGGATGAAGAAGAAAATGGAAAGGAAATAAGGAAGGTACTTGCGGCCGTCTTCGCCCATATTAGGAATGACGATCTCGTCGCGGATGAAGAGGACGAAGGATTCCACCAGGTTGACGACCGTGCCGCGCCGGCCGGAACCCACCGCCGCCGCGACCGGCACGAAAAAAAGGACCGCCAGAAACCCGGCGATCCACATCATCAACACGTGTTTGGAGAACGGAAGGGAAACACCCAGCACCGGAGGCAACCGGTTGAAAACGTGGTCCAACAAATGGTGTTCCAACATGTGGATGAAATTCATTTTAGGCGCGAGCTTCCTTCTGAATGAAGTACATCTCTATGATCGATGATAGAATCAAACCGAAAACGAGCGGCAACAACACGGCGGCCATGGCCCAACGGTATGACCGGTAAACGATCAATGCCGTCGCGGCGAGTCCGGTCAACCGGAAGAACATGCCGCCGATGAAAACGCCGTAAAATATTTTCTCCGGACGCCGCAACGACCACGCCAGGCTGAGATAGCTCGGGACCGCTAGAGCCGAGGCAACCCCGTAGCCGGCCCACATCGGCGCGACCCATCCCGCTTTGCCGACAGCGGCGGCCGCCAGGGCGGACAATAAACTCAGTCCGCCGACGCCCGCCACGAGGGCCGAAACAGCCATCCACCTATTTTTTGGAATCACGACGGAGAAAAGGAACCAAGAAACTGTACAGCCCGACACCCAGGCCCAGGGCCGAACCGGTCAGGGTCAGCCAAGGAGACCAGCCCCACTTCTTGTCCAACCAATAACCCGCGTAAAACCCCAGGAGAACGGAGACGGCCAACTGCGAGCCGCCGTACACATGATCCCACATGGTGAATGGAGCGGAAGGTCGAAAAGGAGGCTTTTGATCGTTTTTCTGCGCCTCTGGCATGGCAGATACTACTAAACACGGACAAAAACGTCAACTTTCAATCCATGTGACGGTTTTCACGATCTTTCGCGTGTGCGCGTTTGTGGGATGGCCAAAAAATAGATAGGATGTTTTTTCTATCCATGAATCCCAAGATCCTCCGCTTCCGCCATGTTCTCGCCGCCCTGCTCGGCCTATATCTCATAGGCGTGCTCGGCGTCGCCCTCCTGTTCCGGAAATATTCCCGGGAATTGCCCGCCGTGGAAAAGCTGGAGGGCTATTCGCCGTCCCTCATCACCAAGATCTACGACATCCGCGGCGAATTGATCTCCGAGCTTTTCGTGGAGCGGCGCGTCGTTCTCCCCCTGTCCGAGATCCCCGTGGACTTCCAGCGCGCGGTGCTCGCCACCGAGGACGATAATTTCTACAAGCATTGGGGCATCGACATCAAAGGCATCCTCCGCGCGTTCCTGATCAACCTTCGCGCGGGGCACACGGTGCAGGGCGGCTCCACCATCACGCAACAGCTGGCCAAGAACATCTTCCTCTCCCAGGCCCGGACGCTGGACCGGAAGATCAAGGAACTTCTCCTCACGCTCCAGATGGAGCGGCACTTCAGCAAGGACGAAATCCTCCAGCTCTACATGAACCAGATTTATTTCGGGCACGGCGCCTACGGCATCGAAGCCGCGGCCCGGGTGTTCTTCGGCAAGAAAGCCAAGGAGCTCACGCTGCCCGAATGCGCGCTCCTCGCCGGCCTCCCCCGCGCGCCGAACGCCTACTCCCCCTTCAACAACCAGAAACGCGCGTTCTTACGGCGGAGCCTGGTGCTGCGCCGCATGCGGAACATGGGTTTCATCAACGAACGGGAGGAACTGGCCGCGGCGGGCAAACCGCTCAACGTATTGAAGGCGCCGCTCGCGCCGGCCGTCGGGTCCTATTTCGTGGAGTACGTGCGTCGGCTCATGGAACCCACGTACGGCTCCGAAGCGATGTACCGCAGCGGGCTTTCGGTCTACACCACGTTGGACCTGCGCATGCAAAAAGCCGCGGAGCAAACCACCAACGAACACCTGGGGAATTTCGACAACCAGCACGCCGAAGACCGCATGCTGTATCTCCTGAAGAACAAGAAGATCACGCAGAGCGATTTCAACCAGTGGAAGAAAAACCGAAGCACCGCCACCGCCGAAGCGACGCTGGAATCGCCTCCGGAAGAAAACGCCGAACCCCTTCCCGTGCAGGGCGCGCTGGTGGCCATCGACCCGCAGACGGGCGGCATCCGCGCGCTGGTCGGCGGGCGCGACTTCCAAAAATCCAAGTTTAACCGCGCCGTGCAGGCCAAGCGCCAGCCCGGCTCGACCTTCAAGCCCTTCGTCTGGCAGGCCGCCCTGGAATCGGGCTTCACGGCGGCGACCATCGTGGACGATTATCCGCTCGCCTACACGGACGTCACGAGCCATCCGCGGCTGGTCGCGGAAGCCACCGACTATATGATGCTGCGCGAAATGGTGACCGGCTATTACCAGACGGACCTGCCGGAACCGGTCGAAGGAGAGAAGCCGCCGCCGGACCCCATCTGGGCGCCCAAGAACTGGGACGATAAATATCTCGGGCCCATCACGCTGCGCAAGGGATTGGCCCTCTCGCGGAACCTCGTGTCCATCCGGCTGATCGACCGCGTGGGACCGAAGACCGTGGCGGACTTCGCCCATCGCGCCGGGATTGAAAGCAAGCTGGACGCGGTGCTTTCCCTCGGCCTCGGGACGTCGGTGGTGACGCCGCTGGAGCTGGCGAGCGCTTTTTCGACCTACGATAACAGTGGCATCCACATGAAGCCCTTCGCCATCATCCGCGTGGTGGACAAGGACGGCAAAGTGCTGGAGGAAAACCTTCCCCAGGGCCAGGCGGCTTTCTCGCCGCAGAACAATTTCCTCATCTCGAATTTACTGCAGGGAGTGGTGAAGGACGGGACGGGCCGGCACGCGCAGCGGGTCGGGAGGCCGGTGGCGGGCAAGACCGGCACGACGCAGGACATGCGGGACGTATGGTTCGCGGGCTACACGCCGGGGCTGGCGACGGTGGTCTGGGCGGGCTACGACGACTTCACGCCGCTCGGGAAGAAGATCAGCAGCGCCGGGACCACGGTGCCATGGTGGACCGACTTCATGGTACAGGCCGTGAAATACCTGCCGGTCAAAAATTTCGACATGCCTCCGGGGATCGTCATCGCCAAGATCGACTCCGACACGGGACTGCTGGCGCTGCCCTCCTGCCCGCACGTCACGCTGGAAGCTTTTTATCAGGACAAAGTGCCCCAGGAATTCTGCCACATCGACCACGACAAACTGCTGAACCCGGAAGTGGAAATCATCGAATAAATTGCCGCGCTGTTTCAAACGCGGCCTTCGCTAAATTTTTCTTCGCTGAACGAAATGCTTCGGCCCGGCCCATGCCCGGCGGCGAGATGGCGACGACGGCCTTGGCCCCGTGTTCCAAAATCTTTTCGTGCCCCGGCCCGAGCTGTCCCGCGAGGACGACCAGCGGCTTCCCCCAGCGATGGGCCATCACGGCCAGAATCGACGACGCCTTTCCTTCCGCCGACTGCCCGTCCACTTTCCCCTCCGCCGTGAAGATTAAATCCGCCCGCCGGATCCGCCGCTCCACCTGAAGCATCGGAAAAAGCAGGATGTCCGCGGGCTGGGGCCGCGCGCCGAAGAAAGCGAACAACCCCGCGCCCATGCCGCCGGCCGCGCCCGCGCCGAGGATTTCCGCTGCGTCTTTTCCCAAGTCCTTCTTCGCCACGCGCGCGAAGTTCTTTAGTCCGCGCTCCAGCGCCTTCACCTGCGCGGGCGTGGCGCCCTTCTGCGGGCCAAAGACCGCGGCCGCACCGCGCGCGCCGAGCAAAGGGTTCCGCACGTCGCTCGCGACCCAGAAGGATGTTTTCTTCAGGCGCTCGTCCAGTCCGGACAAATCCATGCGCGCGAGCTTTTCCAGTTCCCCGCCGCCGCGCTTCAGCGATCTCCCCTTCGCGTCGAAAAACGTCGCGCCCAATGCCTGGGCCATCCCGAGGCCCGCGTCCACCGTGGCGCTCCCGCCCAGACCGAGGACGATATGGCGGCAGCCTTTGTCCAACGCCGCGCGGATCAATTCTCCCGTGCCGAAGGTGGACGTCTTCATCGGATTTCTATTTCGCGGCGGAACGTGCTTCAACCCCGACGCTTCCGCCATATCGAGCAAAGCGATGGGCGATTGCTTCGGTTTTTTGAGGATGCCCCAGCGGGCGACGACGGATTTTCCCAGCGGCCCTTCGACGCGGGTTTTCATGAAGCGTCCGCCCAGGGCGTGGGTCAAAGACTCGGCGGTGCCGTCGCCGCCGTCGCCGAGCGGCAAGGAAACGATCTCGGCGTTAGGCAGCGCGCGCCGCACGCCGCGCTCCATGGCGGTGGCGGCTTCAAAAGCGGAAAGACATTCCTTGAGGGCGTTCGGCGCGAGGAGGATTTTCATCTTTGGTGAAATTGTCTTTTCTAGCCGTCATTCCGGCGAAAGCCGGAATCCAGAAATGATTTTGACTGGACCCCGGTTTTCACCGGGGAGACGAATCAAAATTACTTATAAATCTTCTCCCAGTTTGCGGATACAGTGCGGCGGAGCGGGAGTTGGATGACATCGCCGACCTTCGGGTCCTTGGCGGCCGAGAGGTCCACCAAACAGTGGCTCATACCGACGCGCCCCACGAAGGGACATTTCACGCCGTCGAGCATTCCCCAATAGGTTTGGCCGCTGGCGAGATGGATCCATCGGCTGGCGGGCTCCAGCGTCAATCCGTGGGAGTAGCCGACGGGAACGGTCCCGACGACCATGGGCTGCGTGGCCACGAACTCGCTGCCGTAGCCCACGGCCTGGCCGACCGAGAGTTGCTCGATGTGGACGACGCGCGAATAGACCTTCCAGGGGTTTTTCAGCGGAAGCGTCCTCTGCGTCGGATTCATCCCGTAGATCAGGTTGCCGACGCGGACGCGGGCCAACGCGTATTCCGGAAAATCCAAAAGCACCGCGCTGTCCGCCACGTGGACGTCCAGGTCCGCGGCGCGTTTCTCCGTAAAGGGCCGCAGCGCGGCCACGAAGTCCTGCAGTGATTCCTCCACGCGGGATTTGTTTTTGCCGATCATATAGCCCGGGTGGGAGAACACGCCCTCCAGCCGGACGGCCTTCATCCGCGACACTTTTTCCAAAAAGGGGATCAACCCGGAAAGCGCCAGTCCCCAGCGCGCCAGACCGAGGTTGACCTTCACGTGGACCTTCGCCGGGTTCCGGGCTGAAGCGGCCTTCGCCAGCGCGTTCAGCAGCGCCGGGTTGTCCAGCATGACGGTCAATTTATTCTTGACGACCAGCGCCGCCTGCTCGGGCAGGACCGCGCCCATCACGAGGATCGGCGCTTTTACACCGGCGCGCCGCAGTTCCAGCGCCTCGTCCAAATAGGTGACGGCCAGATCGTCCGCGCCGGCCTTCAAGACCGTCTTCGACACCGGGACCGCGCCGTGTCCGTAGGCGTCCGCTTTCACCACGGCGGACATTTTCACGCGCGGGCCGAGGATGCCCCGCACCGCGCGCACGTTCTGGGCGATGGCGCCCAGGTCGATCTCAATCCATCGTAGCGTGTTGGGTCGGTCTTTCATGTTTTTTCCCCTGCAGAAGGATTTTGCGGATTTTTTTGTAGAGGGGCCAGCCGCGCACCCAGGCGTTGTAGATCACGGGCGAATAAACGCGGTCGAACTCTCCGATGAAAGTGGTGAGCTTCCCGCCGAAGCCCTTCTTGAAGCGGTAAAGGCCGTAGAGCGGGTGCTCCGGAGTGATGTTGGAAGGCACGGCGCGGAAATCGTAGACGCGGCAGCCCTTGGATTTCGCCCAGCGGATCAGAGTCCATTGCATCAGATGGTTGGGCATCAGGTTGCGGTGTTCGTTGGAGGAAGCGCCGTAGGTGTACCAGGCCATGGGACCGATGGTCAACGCCAGGGAACCCGCGATCGCTTGTCCGTCGGCCTCCGCCAGAAAATATTGTATGTTGCCGCGCATGCATTCCGCCATGTCCGTGAAATAGCGGACCGAGCGGATGAGGAACCCGTCGCGCCGCGCCGTCTCCACCAAAATCCGATAGAACGACTCCAAATCCTGCTTGCTTTCGATGGGCCGGATGGTCACGCCTTTTTTCTCCGCCACCCGGATGTTGTAGCGCGTCTTCTGGTCCATGTTCTTGAGGATGTCCTCTTCCGAGCCGGAAATGTCCAGGCGGAAGACGCACTGCGGCTGGATGCCGGAAAAACCGCCGCCCACGGGCGCCGGCACGAAACCGGCTTTATGGATATGGGGCGTCAGCCAGTCGGACTCCGCTTCGACGTCCGGATCGATCTTAAGGAAGACCGCCTTTCGCTCCGCCGCCAGAATTTCCAAACGGCGGAACAACTCCGCCAGATCGCTCTCGTTCCACCCTTCGGCGACGATGGGCCCGCGGGACGCGTAAAAAAATCGTTTGCCGATGACGGGGAAGTCCCGCTCCATCACCGATATCCCGGCGCGCCATCGACCGTCCCGGGACACGGCCAGGCGATGGGGACGCCAGCCGGTCCTGGATTTCAATTCCCCCCAGCCCCAGGACTGAAGGATGTGCGGCTTCAGAGAAGTCGCGATGAAATTGTCCCAAGCCGCGGGATCGGTGACGATCCGGAAATCGCTCATGGTTTTTGCGCGATGATGTAGATTCCGTAGGCGCAGGCCGCCGCGTGGTCTTTGCGCGCCAAATAGATGTCGAGGAATTTCAGCGGGTAGAAAACCCAGCCGGCCAGGAAGCGCGTCCCTTTTTTCAGAATGGGCGCGTCGAAGAAAGCCGCGAAGAATTCCCGTAGGAACTCCACCAAAGCCGATGCGGGGCCGTAATAGACGCCGGCTTCCCGCGCTTTAAACCCCGCGCACAATTTCCTGAGGCCGTCCAAGGTGTAGCGCTGGTAATCGCCGGGATCCGCGTGGAAAGGTTCGACGAAGGGGACCGTCGCGTAGAACACGCCGCCGGGTTTCAGGGCGCGAAAAACTTCCCTCACCACTTTCTGCGGATCGGGGACGTGCTCGAGGACGAACTTCATCACCACGGCGTCGAGGCTGTTGTCGGCCAACGGAAGGAAGTGCGCGTCGCCCAGAAGGTTGACCTGGGGACTATGGGGGATGATGTCGAGGTTGATCCAATGCGGGCGCCCCATCTTCTTGGCGCCGATGTTCAGCACGCGGGCGTCGGGGCCGATCATGGCTTCCAACCGCTCGTCCACGCCGCCGACGTGAAACCCCATGGGCGCGTGAAGCCAGCTCAACGAACTTAATTTGTCAGGCAACAGGTTCCCCCAGACAGTTCATATAAATGGATTCCATCCGTTTCACGGCGACAGCCAAATCGAAATCTTTTTCAATGCGCTTGCGGCCGGCTTCGCCCATGGTTCGAGCCCTATCCGGGTTGTTCAACGTATCGAGAAGAGCGCCGGCCAACGCCGCCTCGTCGTCCACGGGAACCAAAACGCCCGTTTCGTGATCGACCACCACCTCCGGAACGCCGCCCTGCCGCGTGGCGACGACCGGCAAACCCTTCGCCATCGCCTCCAGCAGGACGATGCCGAAACCTTCCCAGCGCGACGGAAGAGCAAACAGATCAAAGGCTTCATAAAGCGGCCAAACATTTTGTTGCGCGCCGATGAAACGCACATGGGAAGTCATATCCAACTTCGCGGACATTTTTTCCAAACGCGCGCGATCGGGACCGTCGCCCGCGATCACGAACCGCGCCGCCGGAAATTGATCGACCACGCGCCGGGCGGCGGACAAAAGGACGGTTAGGCCTTTTTTCGGCTCCTCCAGCCGCCCCACGGAACCGATGATTTTCACGTCAGGCGAATCAGCAAACCATTCGCGCCGCAGCGCGTTCCGTGCGCCGGCATCGGGTTTTTCAGCGGGAAAGGCGACCGTGTTATGGACGACCTGGATCCGGTCTTTCAAGAACGGCATTCGCCCGGACAGCCTGTCCGCCACCGCCTGGGAGATGGCCAGCACCGCATCGCTGCGCCGGATGAAAATTTTCTGCAGCGACCGGAGCGGCGCACTCATCCAATCGTCCATGTCGTGCTCGTGCCAAATCAGTCTATAATTTTTCTTGAATAAGCCGGCCGTCAGGTTGGCCCAGAAAACGTGGGAATGGACGATGTCGAAATCATTGGCCTCAAAAAAACGCGCGGCCCTGAGCAGGACGCCCGCGTCCCAGACCCCGCCGCCGTTCAAAACCGTCACCGGGACGCCGTGCGCCTTCAAAAGATCGCCGCAGGGACCCCATCCCTTCAGGGCCAGGACTTCGGCGTCGAAGAGGTTCCGGTCCAGCCGGATGGCCGTCTCCGCCAAAATCTTCTCGGCCCCGCCCAGCCCGAGGCCCACCGTAAAAAAAAGAATCCGAATTCGGCGTGGCGGCTGCTCCGAAGTCGGATGTTCCATGATTTAGCGCTGATTTCCTTTGTGCATTTCGATTATAGGATAACAGAAATGGCGGGCATGAAGCTACCTAAAGGAACAATCAAAGGATTCGAAGACCATTTTGGATGGGGCCTCGGAGAGACTTAGGGGAAAGGCTCTCCGAGGAGTGACCCGTGGGGGAACGTCCCCGGACAAAATGCGTCTGAGAATCCGTATTTAATCCTCTTCCGGCACGAACTTATACCCGACGCCGCGGGTGGATTCGATCATCTTCGCCGCGCCGCCCATCTTCTTCCGCAGGTTCTTCACGTGGGTGTAGAGCGTCTCCGAGGTGACGATGCGGTCGTCCGCGCCCTCGATCATGGCGTCGGCCAGATTCTCGTAGGAAAGCACGAACCCTTTGCGGCGGATGAAATAGGCCAGCAGGTTGAACTCCGCCTTGGTGAGCGGCAGCCGCTTTTTCTTGAAGGTCGCCTCCTGCGCGTCCACGTCCACCTTCAACCCGCCCGCTTCCAGAATCGTCCGCGTGTGGCCGTGGTTGTTCGTCCGCCGCAGGAGCGCTTCCATCCGCGCCAAAAGCTCCTTGGTGGAAAAGGGTTTGGTCAGGTAATCGTCCGCGCCGCCCTTCAACCCCCGCACCTTGTGGGACTCCTCGCCCAGCACCGTCAGCATGATGACGGGCAGGCCCGCGGTCCTGGGATTTTCCTTCAGCATCTCCAGCATCTTGATCCCGGAAATCCCGGGAAGCTGGATGTCGAGCAGGATGATGTCCGCTTTCTCGTGGGAAAGAAACTCCAGCGCTTCCGACGCGTTCTCCGCGCGCGTGACCTTGTAATTCGCCTGCCGGACGGCCGACACCACCAAATCGGATAGGCTCTTGTCGTCATCCACCAATAGGACGGATGTCTTCATGGTTCGCTCCCCAATGTCTTCTCAAGCGTCAATCTCAAGACCTCCCTCGACAACGGCTTCTGCAAAAACCCGGCCGCCCCGTACTCGAACGCCTGCTTCACGTCTCCCTCGCTCTTCGTGATGGAACAAAGGAGGATGGGAACCGCCTTCGTCCGCGCATCGCCCTTCAGAATCCGGATGGCGTCCACCCCTGACATTTCATCCATAGCGTAGTCCATCAACACCAAGTCCGGTTTTTCCCGGACCGTCGCCTCGAGCGCCTTGTCCGCCTGCAGAGTCACGACGGTCGTATGACCCAGCGTCTGCAGCAGCATCTTCGCGAACTCGGCGAAGGAATAGTCGTCGTCCACGATCAATATCTTCGCCATCAGGCGGACTTCTTCCGGACCGTGCCGTCCTTCGCCGCTTTCGGAACGGTCACCGCTTTCGGAAGGGTGACGGTGAACCGGCTGCCTCTTCCGAGCTGGGATTCCACCTCGATCGTCCCGCCCATCCCGACCACGGTCTTTTTGACGATGTAGAGCCCGAGGCCCGTTCCTTGGATTCGTTTCTGGCGCTGTTCCGCCGCTCCGGACTGGACGAAGCGGTCGAAGATGGTCGGCAGGTCCTGCGCCGGAATGCCTTTGCCCGTGTCCGCCACGTACACGACGATGTTGTCGCCCTGCTCCGCGCCGCCGAGGACGATCTGCCCGCCGTCCTGTGTGTATTTCAAAGCGTTGGAAACCAGGTTCGTGATGACCTGGTCGAAGCGCTCGGGGTCCGCCCATATTTTGGGAAGCTTCGGAGGTATCTCAGCCATCAGCGCGATGTGCCGCTTCTTCGCCACCAGACCGAAGAGTCGCTGCACGTTCTGCGCCGCGTCGATCAAGTCCACCGCGTCCGGATGATAGGCCATCACCCCGGCCTTCATCTTGGCCGCGTCCAGGATGTTCGTGACGAAGATGTTCAGGCGCGCCGCGCTGTCCACCATGATGGTGAGCATATTGCGGTGGCTGGGAAGGATCTTGTCGCGGTCCGGGTCCATGTGGAGCATGTAGTCCCCGTACATTTTCACCGCGGCCATGGGGTTGCGCAGGTCGTGGGACACGCTGGAAATAAATTCGTCCTTCATTTCGTCCAGGATGGACAGGTTTTTGGCCATGCTGTTGAAGCGCGCCGCCAGGTCGCCGACTTCGTCTCCGCCGCGGACCGCCACTTCCGTCTTGAAATTCCCCTGGGCGATCTCTTCGGAACCGCGCGCCAGGTCGCTGAGGGATGAGGTGAGCAAATACGCGAACAGGAACGCGGCGGCGAGGCCGAGCAATCCCACCAGCGCGGCCGCCATGGAAACCTGGACCAGGGTCCGGCGCAACGCGGCGGCCAACCTTTCCCGCCCGAAGGCCTCCGAAAAACCCACCACCGCGGCGCCCATTTGCCTGTCGCCGATAGTGATCGGGACCGATTCGTCCACGGTCCCGGTCGGCCGCACCGAATTCCAGGCCGCCGTTTTTTGATGGATCAGAAGTTTGTCCGAATGGACCAGGATTTTCCCGTCCGGGCCGTGGAAATAGGCGTAGGCGATCCCGGGGGTCTCCGAAAGGAGTTTGGCGTAGTTCATCATGAACAGTTCGTTTTCCCCCGCCAGGGCCTGGCGGCAAACGGTCGCGAAGGCGGCGGATTGCTCTTGTCGGGCCGTGGCCACGTTTTCCAACACCAGCCGCCTTTGCTGGACGTAGGCGGTCAGGGCCAGGGCCACCGTGGCCGTCAGCACCAGACCGCTCGTGAACAGCGCGAACTTCGTCCGTATTTTCATTGATCGCAGGGTCCGAATGTCATGAATGGTGAGGCCGGGAGCTAACCGCGCAAGGTTAAATTTGTGTCGGAAAAGGACTATTTTCAAGAAGGAAAATAAAAAAGCCCCCCGCGCGGGTCGCGCACGGGGGGCCCATTATAATTTGCTACCGGTTGATCTTAGTTTTCCAGCAGGCTCTTCAGCATCCAGGCGGTCTTTTCGTGCAATTGCATGCGCTGGGTCAGGAGGTCCATGGTGGCTTGGTCGCCGGCCTCTTCGGCCGCGGGAAACGCGGCTTTGGCGGATTGGATCACGACCTCATTGCTCTCCAAAAGCTGCTTAATCATTTCCGACGCTTTGGGCACGCCCACCGCTTCCTTAACGGAAGTCAACTTGCCGAACTGCGCGTAGGAGCCGGGAGCGGGGACGCCCAGCGCGCGGATCCGCTCGGCGATCAAATCCACGGCCAGGGCCAGCTCGTTGTATTGGGTTTCGAACATCAGATGGAGGGTCTGGAACATGGGTCCGACCACGTTCCAATGGAAATTGTGGGTCTTCAAATAAAGGGTGTAGCTGTCCGCCAACAGGACCGACAGCCCCTTGGCGATCTCTTTCTTCTGCGCTTCGCTGATCTGTTTCATTTGGCTCATGACTTCCCTCCCTCATAATGGTCACAAAATCATGCGTACAGTAGGAATACAACTTTTCGCGCCCCCTGGGAATGTCTGGGATCATCAGAAATTTCCACACGAAACGTGCCGGCGCAATCCCCGAAACATTATTAACTGTTTGTCGACGGTTTTGTTCCCAAGACGTAGAATCTTTTCATAGGTGATTTATTCGCGTGTCATGGCAAATTTTTCGCCGGAGACCACAACCAAATTTTCCGTGGGCGGTGAAATTGATACTATACCTTGGACACTCGACCCCTGGAGAAAGCACATGCCCGAAATCAATTTATCCCCCGCCGTTCCGCCCGATGCGCGCTGGATCAAGCTTCGCTACGAGATCACCGCCAAAAAAACCGGAGCCCGCCTGATCGCCCGGGTCTGGTCCGGAACAAATATAGCGGATGCGGTAAACCTCGAAGGGTCCTCCGGCGAAGTGACGATGCCGCTTGACCCCTCCCGCCGGATCAACTATCAGTTCCCCGTGACGGTGCAATTCAAACTGAAGCTCGTGGCCTACTCGACATCATCCGTGTTCCAATAATCCGTGTCTCGGCCCCCTCACAATAAAGGGAAAAATCCTGAAGGCCCATTAATAGGAAGCGAATTCCTGGCCGCTCTTATCCTGTCCGCGGCCGCGCTGGCGGCGCACATCCTCTATTTCAGAAACGCCGGCGCGCTCTGGCGGGATGAGGTCAACAGCCTCCGCATCGCCACCGCGCCGGACCTGGGCGAGCTCTGGGGTTTGCTGACGAAAGACTCCTTCCCTGTCCTTTCGTTCTTGGCCGCCCGGCTTTGGATGGTTTCGGACTGGGCCAGGACGGACGCGGGGGCCCGCGCCTTCGGCTTATTAATTGGTTTCGGATTGCTGGCGTCCCTTTGGATTGTTTCCCGTCAGACCGGGAAATGTCCCCCGGCGCTTTCGCTGTCCGCCTTCGCCCTCTTTCCGTTGACGGTCCAGGTGGGCGATTACCTCCGACCCTACGGACTGGGGACCATCCTCGCCCTTCTCTGCTTCGGCTCGGTTTGGCGCTTGTCGGAAAAACCGTCCGCGGTCCGGGCGATCCAAGCCCTCTGCGTATCGGTCCTCGCGTCACAATGCCTATATCAAAACATCATCTTCGCGGCCGCCGCCGGGGCCGGAGGGCTCGCCGTCACGCTTGCCGACGGGAACCGGCGCCGCCTGAAATTCCTGGCGCTCGCGCTGCTACCGGCGCCGCTGTCCCTGCTGCCCTACTGGACGGCCGTTCGCGATCAACAGATCGCCATGGGATTGGAAGAAGTCCCTTTCGATCCCGTTTGGATCAAGGACGCCTTGCTGGAAACCCTGAATTCCTCCCATCCCGCCATTCCTTGGCTATGGGGCGTTTTTCTTGCCGCAGGCGTCATCACCGCGTTTTGGTCTGTTCGCGCGGAAAACGGACGGGAATCCCGAGACTATCTGCCCCTCTTCTGCGTTGTTTCGGTCCTGACGGCCTGCGCCGGATACATCCTCTACCTTAATGCGGCAAACAGTCTCATCTTTCCCCGGTATTTTCTCCCCCTGCTTGGGTTCGTCGCCGTAGCCCTTGAGGCTCTCTACAGCCGCCGTTGGTGGATGCGCGTCGTTGCGCTTGTGCTGGCGGCCTCGTTCCTGGCGGCGAACGTCCCCGCCCTTTGGCGCACCGTCCATACGCGCCAGACCAACGTGGACCGCGTGGCGGATTACTTGCACCGGCACGCATCGCCGGACGATATGATCATCGTCACACGCTGGTACTACGGCGTGGGATTCTCCCGCTACTACGACGGTCCCGCCGACTGGAACACCATGCCGCCCCTGGCGGACTTCTCGACCCATCGTTACGACTTATTCCGCAAAGCCATGGCCGCCGAGGACCCGGTAAAGCCTTTGCTCGAGCAAACCCAAGACCGGCTGAACAGGAAGGGAAATGTTTGGATCGTCGGCGGGCTTCCGGAGCTGGACGGAAACGCCGCGCCTCCCCCGATTCCCCCCGCGCCGCACCCGGAAACAGGCTGGCGAAAAGCGCCTTACCTCCGCCATTGGGGACAGCGGGTGCATTTCCTCCTGCGCGCGCACGGGCTCCGTCCGGAAAAGATTTCCCTGCCGGACGAGCCGGTGAGCGATTTGGAAACGATGACGTTGGATTGTTGGAAGCGGGGCGACGAGTCTTCTTGACGGAAGATTAAAGCGTGAAAGAGCGCGCCTCTCCCAAAGCCATGGCGTAGTTCAAGCGCGCCACGTGGTACCGCGCCAAGGCGTTCACCTGGTCCTCGCGCGCACGGGACAGGGCCGTCTGGGCCGCGACCAGCTGGATGTTGTCGCCCACGCCGGCTGAGAACCGTTCCTGGGCCATCCGCAATTCCCGCTGCGCCAGATCGACGACCTGGCTCGAGGTCTCCACTTCCCGGACCTCGGCGGACAACATCTCCAGGGCCAAACGGACGTCCTCCTCCACCTGCCGCTTCCAGTCGTCCGCTTGCGCCTCGGCCCGCCGCAATCGCGCCCTGGCCTCGAGCGTCCTCCCCCGGATCTGCCCGCCCGTGAAAAGCGGCAGATCCAGCCGCGCGCCGATGCTGCCGGTTTTCTCCGCGTTGCCCGGGTCGTTCCCGCTCAGACCGTAATCCGCCGTGCCGGAAAGGGCCGGCCACCAGCCGGAACGGGCGCTTCGGTAGGCGGCGGTGTTGCCTTTAACGCGCTCCTCCGCGATCCGGATCTCCCAACGCTGCGACAGGGCCTGATGGACCGCCGCGTCCGGGGAGGAAAAATTCACCGTGGAAAAACTTAATTCGTCCGTCAGCCTGACCGATTCGGACAGCGGCTCCCCGGCCAGCCTCAAAAGACGGATTTCCGCCTGCCGCGACGCCAACCCGGCCGTGATCAGGCGGAGCCGGGCCTGGGCGAACTGGGTCTCGGCCCGTGCCGCGTCGATGCCCGTGGACAGACCCGCCTTGCGGCGGTCCTCCGCCAGGGTGAACAGGCTCTTGGCCAAATCCGTGTCGGCCTGCGCCGCGTGCACATTGGCCTGCGCGCGAAGGACGTCGATATAGGCAAGGGCCACCGCGGAAACCACCTGCTCCTCGGCGAGTTTTACGTTCAACTCGGCCGCCGCGGCGTTCAGCCGCCCCGCGCCGGCGCCTTTGATCGCGCTCCAGTCGAAGATCGTTTGGACGAGCCGGAGTCGGGCGTCGAAGTTGTTGAATGGGCCGATCAGCGGACCGAACAGCGCGTTGTTGGCGGGAAACCCCTGGGCCTCCAAATTGACTTTGAAGATCCGGGACTGGGACACGGAGCCGAGGACGCGGGGCAAAAGCGACGAGGCGCTTTCCAACGCGCGGCCCCGGGCCTCTTCGCTGTCCGCCCGGGCGAGGAGCGTCGCCAGATTGGCGTGAACCGCTTTTTCCACCGCCCGGGAAAACGACAGGGACGGCGGCGGACTTTCAGGAACAGCGGAAGGATTTTCCTGGGCGGAAACGATGGTCGGAACGGGAAGGAACAACAGGGCCGGAAAGAGAAGGTTCTTGATTGCCATGAAACCCATTTCACCAGAGTTGCGGCGCCTTGTCAAGCGACGGAACGCCGTCCGCCGACGGAAAAAATGGTAAAATGAAGGCCATGTTTTCCAAAAGTTTGGTTCTTCAAATCGGCGTGATCGTTTTCTCGGTCTTCATTGTTCCCCGCCTGGCCGGGCCGCTGCAGCCGCCATCGACATACGCTGAATCCCAGTCAATGGACCGCCCGCCCTCTTCCGCCGTCTCGAGAGTCGTGGTCGGCCCGCGCATTGCGCATTTGAACGAGGAGGAAAAAGAGATCGCCTCCGCGCTTCCGAAAGTGGAAATCCTCTACAATTCCAACATCGACCAAATATCCCATCCTACGGACAAGGCCAAGAGCGCGCTGATCGCCGCGACGACGTCGTTCAAACACAAAGTCCATTCCGCCGCCTTCAACGCCGTCAAAAACCGCCGCCGCTTGGCCGACTATACCTGGATCGTCAACGGATTGCTCTTCGTCATCCCCTGCTGTTTCTATCTCTTCAACCGCGAGGTCGACAGCTTCCGCTTCCTCAACATTTCGCGCGCGGTTTCCTGGACTTGGCTGCTGTCCCTTTGCTGGATCGTTTCCCTGCTGTTCCTCCTGTTAAAATGCGACCTTTGGGAAAACATCCCCCCCGCCGTTTGGATCGCGCCGGCCGCCATTTGGACCGGCGGGACCGCGCTGGCCTGGTCGATCCAAAAGGGCGTAACAGGGATGGAGATAAAAGCCCCGCCGGTCAAACCGATCCACGGCTTCGCGCGGCAGACCTTCGAAAAGGTGAAGAAGGAAATTTTTCACATGTTGAGGGCATGACCGGAAGTTTCCCCTGCTGGGTAAATTTGCTAGAATCCACCGCGTAGCAACCGGCCAACCTTTCGTCCCCATCGACTAGCGGTTAGGTCACAGCCCTTTCAAGGCTGTAGCAGGGGTTCAAATCCCCTTGGGGACACTCTTTCATAAAAGCGAGCCCCTCTCGGTTCTCCGAGAGGGGTTTCGCTTTTTAGGGGTTTGGGGTGTATTTAGATGGAAACAACAAAGCGGGAAATCGGACCAAGCCGCAAAAACAGGTTCGATCTCAACTCAAGAGAGCGCTCCTTGAATTCTCAGGAAACGGAAGCGGTTATAGCGCTGCACAATGACGCAGGGAAAATTGGAAGCCACCCCGTAAACAACCATCGCCATCCCCACCCACGCCGGGTTCCATAGAAAAAAAAGCGGGGAAGCCGCGAAGACAATCCAGTGCGCCGCCTCGCCCCGGCAGGTTTCGTGGATGAATCGATCCATATATTCCGCGGTCGCCGAAGCCAGCCTTTTTTTGGGAAAACCCCCTTTAAACCAAGCGGCGGCGTCGGGAATCCAGGCTTTCCACGACTTAACGCGAAAGAACTTCTCATAAAACTTCCCACTTCTTTCCCAATCCCTCGCGCGGAAAACGAAGCTTTTGGGGTTGAAGAGAGTGTGCCGCATTTTCGTCAGGGTGAAGGAAACGCCCAAGTGGAGAACAAGCCAGATGAAAATATCCGCCAGAACGGTCAGCTCCGTGGAAAGAAATATGATCCTCATGTTGAGAACTGGCGCCCGCGCCATGAGACCGCCCGCCGGCTCAAGCGAAAAAAAATTGATCTCAAGAACACGCCGACAAAAAAGAGGACCGGCAAAGGATAAAGGATAGACGCCCAGGCACTGAAGCGCCCCAACTGGCGAAAAAAGCGCCAAAATTGCAGGGCGAACAATAAATACATCGCAACAAGCCACGGCAGATGCGATCCGTTCCACCAAATAAAGTCGATGATGAGATGTCGAACGGTCCCCAATCCTCCCGTCAACCAACAGACGATGGCCACCATTACCCAGGCCGACGTGCCGTGGGCGCCCGTGCCGATGGACCGCGTCCAGCCATCGAACATCTCACGAACCCCACCGCCGTACATTCGGTAGGAAACGGCGCCTTCGCCCCGGAAGCAATTGATCGGGACGTCGCGCGCGATGAAGCTTTTCGACATGGCGAAATTCTCGACGACCGCGTCCTTAACGGCCTCATGCCCGCCCGATTGACGATAAATCTCCCTGCCCACCACCAAGACAGGGCCGAACAACCGTTTCTCACGCACCCGCCGCCCAAAAATCGTGAACTCGTTTGAAGCCGCCGTCTGGATTAGATTGAAAACAGCGGAGAAATTTTCGTAGGGGCGCTTGATTTCGTGATAGGGTTGGACAGAAACGACGCCGCCGTTGTTCCGGTGCGTCGCCACGAGCATCTCCAGGCCCCGCGGGGCCAAGAACACGTCCGCGTCCAAGAAAACGAGAATATCGCCCGCGGATCTTTGCGCCCCCTCATGGCATGCCCATGTTTTCCCCTTCCATCCCGTGGGAAGCGCGGAAGCGCGTACAAGTTTGGCGCCCATTTCTTCCGCGACGGATGCGGTCTTGTCCGTCGAATGATCGTCCACCACGATAATCTCAAAGTGGCGAAGCGTCTGGTTTTGAAGCGACCGAAGAAT
>CAYZXT010000041.1:0-20218 GCA_964482515.1 uncultured Elusimicrobia bacterium
CGGGGTTAATATTGGCGCCGTGGCCTGGGGCGACTATGACAACGACGGCGATATCGACATGCTTGTCGGCAACACTGTGAACCAGGCAAACCGGATTTATCGGAACGACGGCGGGGGGTCGTTTACTTTGATTTGGACGTCCCCCTATCTCGGCAACACCCAGGCGGTGGCTTGGGGCGACTATGACAACGACGGATATTTAGACGTCCTTTTCGGAAACAGCGGCGGTACCGAACCGTCGAGCATTTTCCATAATGACGGGGGGGCCACCTTCACCCGGGTTTGGCAGCATCAAATTATCGAACAAACCGTGAGCGTGCAATGGGGTGATTACGACAGGGACGGGGATTTGGATTTCGCGATCGGAAATTGGGGGACCAATCCGCCGCGCGTGTTCAAGAATAACCGTGTGGAGTTGGGCGTTTTGCCCGGAAACAGCGCGCCGACGCCCCCGTCCATCCTCGCATCATCGGTGTCTTACATCTCGGACCAAAATCCGGCGACCCTTACGTTCAAATGGGGCGCCGGGGCCGACGGGGCTCTCCCCGCCAACAGCCTCTATTACGATATCGCGGTGGCGACGCTGCCGATGAATTTGACGGGGGACGGAAAGCGAATCACGTCGCCCACTTATTTCACGGTCACCTGGGACGACGGTTCTCCCGGCCTGGGCAGGCAAATGAGGCACGCCTACAAAACGTGGCCCGGAGACGCTCAGGCTCGCTACGGCTATCAAATCAACCAGAACAGCGTGCAGAGCGGGAACACCTATTACTTCCGCGTGCAAACGATCGACGCGGGCTTGAACCGCAGCACCTGGAGCGCGCAGCAATCCATCTACGTTCCCAGCTTCTTCGGCCCGCCGAGCGCCGTGGCGGACTTGAACGCGGCGGCGGCGGAGATCAGCGACCAATTGACCGTGACCTGGACATCGCCCGGGAACAACTATATGGCGGGAACCCTGGTGGCCGGGTCTTCGTACACCATCCAATACACGACCGACACGAATTTCAACACGTGGAGCGCCACGGGCACGCAACCCTCCTATGTTTATCGCATCAACATCGCCGCCAACGGAATCACGCCGTTTTCGCCGCGGACTTACCAGTTGAGCAGCCTGCTGAAAGAAGCCACCTATTTCATGCGGCTGTGGACGAGCGACGAGAAAGGGAACATTTCGGCGATCTCGAACGCCGCGACGGGCTATACGATGGGATGGGAAGCGATTTGGACGGGCGACAGCGGGAACACGATCGGGATCGATTGGGGCGACTATGATAATGACGGGGACCTGGACCAGCTGGTCGGAAACTACGGCGGCGCCAAGGTCGTGCGGCGGCGTTCCGGGGACACCTTCACATCCATCTGGACGAGCGCCGAGACGGACAACACGAACAGCGTGAAATGGGGCGACTACGACAACGACGGCGACCTGGACTTCGTCGCCGCGAACTCCCTGCAGGTTTCCCGCGTCTACCGGAACAACGCGGGGTCCTTCGCGTTGGTGTGGAGTTCCACCATTACGACGGACGATACGCGGAGCGCTGCGTGGGGGGATTTCGACGGCGACGGCGACCTGGACCTCTTGATGGTCAACTACGGCCAGCCCAACCGCATTTACCGCAACGACGGCAACGCGACGTTCCTGCCGATATGGAGCGACGGGGCGAGCGAAAACAGCACGTCGGCGGCCTGGGCGGATTACGACCATGACAACGATCTGGACTTCCTGGTCGGCAACTACAATCAGGCGAACCGGATCTACAAGAACAACGGCAACGGCACGTTCACCGCGGCCTGGAGCTCCACGGAACTGGAAGCGACGAACGGCGTGTCTTGGGGGGACTTCGACAAGGACGGCGACCTGGACCAACTGGTGGGGAACTATCAGCAGATGACCCGCGTCTATGTGAACACGACCGGCGCCTTTGCTTCGGGCTACAACATCGTCAGCACGTCGGTTTACAGCGCGGCCTGGGCGGACTACGACAACGACGGCGACCTGGACATATTGGTCGGCGTGAGCGGCCAGAGCCAGATTTACCGCAACATGGGAGGCAGTTTCACGCAGGTTTGGGCGTCGTCGCGGTCGGATGCGACGCGCCGGGCTGTTTGGGGCGATTACGACAACGACGGGGACTTGGATATATTGGCCGGAAACAACGGACTGAACGTGGTCTACAAGAGCAACCGCGCCGATCGGGGGCTGTCGGCCAACTCGGATCCCGCTCCGGTGACCTCCGGTTTCGCGGCCAGTTACGGGTTCGCGCTGAACCAGAGCACGTTCACTTTGCGATGGAACGCCGCGGATTATGATGGAAACGGCACGAACGGCTTGTACTACGAAGTGGTCGTTAGCACGGTGGCCATGACGCTGAGCGGTGACCAGAAGCGGATCACCGCGCCCGCGAGCTTCGCGAAATCGTGGCGGAGCGGCGGCCACTTCGGCGATCATGTCCGGCCCATATACACGGGCGGGAAGCAGCAGTTGATCCTTCGAAACCTGCCGGACGCCACCTATTACTGGCGCGTGCAGGTGGTGGACGGCGGCCACGCGCGCAGCGCTTGGAGCGACGAGCAAAGTTTCGTGGCGGTGGGCCCGAGCCTGCAGGTCAGCACGACGAACCTGGCGACGCCCACGATCCCCCAGGGTTTTGAACGCGCGATGCTGAAACTTGAAATGAAGTCGGGCGGCGGCGGCGACGTGGTGCTGGGCTCCGTCCGGGTCGACCTGAGCTCCCTGGCCAGCTGCGTGGATTCGGACGTGGAAGAGATCAAGCTGTACCGCGACAATGACAGCGACGGAACGCTGGTGTTCGGCCAGGACGTCCAGATTTCCCAGTCAGGGGCGGTCTTCAGCGGCAGGACGGCGACGTTGACGATACCGGGGGGAGAACAGGTGTCCGTGTCGACGAAAACGTATTTTGTGACATTGAAGATCAGCCAGACGGCCACATTGTCATCGACGGTCGGCGTCTCGATTTCATCTTATTACTGGGTAAACGCCGGGATCGCGCGCGTGGTGGACCAGAACTTCCCCGCGGACTCGGAATTGTCAACGATACTGGATTCGGCCAACACCCTCAATTTCATGGTGTTTTCAAGCACCGCCTCCTCCATGCCGCCGACGAACTCCGCGCGCGGTTCGGCCGACGTTCCCTTCATGCGGGTGTCGATGCAGACGGACCAGGGCAGCACGGACGTGTCGGGCCTGCGGCTCGTTCGGACGGGCGTCGGCGGAGACGCGGACGTGACGGCCATCAAGATTTATAAAGACACCGGAAACGGCCTGTGGGACGGATCGGGGATCGATCCGCTGGTTTCGCCGATCGGCGTGTCCTTCACCGCAGGAGTGTCGACAATCACGTTCAACACGACGCAAACCATCACGCCGTCGCTGGCGATCTACTTCGTCATGCTGGACGTTTCGGGGGCGGCCACGAGCCTCAACACGATTGGCCTGAGCATGCCGACCACCGGCGCCGTATTGCTAGGGACCCTCTCGGACACGATCAATGGAGCTTTCCCGATTTCGTCGGGCCAGACGACGGTCGTTGATCCGGCGAACACCATGAACGTGTCATTGGTGAACACGGCCCCGGCCACGGCGTTCCAGGGGCAATCCGTGTCCATGGGTTCTTTGATCGCGCAAACGAACGTGGGGGAGGCGCTGTTGACGGGGTTGCGGGTCACTCTGGGGACAGGACAGTCGGTGAGCAATGTGGCGAAAGTTGAGATATACCGCGACGCGAACGGAAACGGCATATGGGGCGTCGAGGACGGCGTGGCGTTGAGCAGCGCGGCGTTCTCGGCCGGCGCGGCGACGCTGAATTTCTCGTCGCAGTCGGTCCTTTCGAGCGGGGCGACGTTCTTCATCGTGTACCGGGCGAGCCCGAACGCCGTGGCGGCGAGCACCATGACCGCGCGGATCCTCCTCTCAAGCGATTTAACCCTGTTATCGCCCAACACGACCATCGCCGGGTCCTTCCCGATGGTGTCTTCCACGACCATCATTAATCCCACCATCGACACATTGACGGTGACGCCGAGCAATCCGAGCACGCCGCCGCAATCGGTGGAAGGGACCACGGGCGTCCCAATGCTGAAGCTCCGGATGTCGTTGGACGCGAACGGCGCGCTGTGGACCGGTTTGCGGGTCGACCGCGCGGGGACGTCCGTATCGGACGCGGACGTTTCGGGGCTGAGGATCTACCGCGACGACGGCGACGGGACTTTCAATTTGGGGACGGACACGCTGATCACCTCGGGCGTCGACGCCTTTTCGGGAGGGACCAGCGTCATCAGCTTGAACACGCCGGAGCCCATGACGGTGGCGCCGGCCTACAAGGAATACTTCGTGGTGTTGGACGTGGCTCAGGGCGCGGATCTGGGCAAGACGGTGGGGCTGACGCTGGCGAACACGAGCTATGTTCAATTGTTCTCTCCCGACGCGGCGTCGCCTGTGAACTTCCCCGTGAACAGCAATTTGACGGAGTTCACCGAGTACGCCGACATCGTCACCATGACAGGGACGTCCATGTCTCCGGCGGGGATCGACCCCGGGACGGACGGTACGCTTTTCGCCAGGATAGCCATGCGGACGGACTACGCCGAAGCGCCATGGACGGAACTGAGGGTCGATAGAACCGGGACGCTTCCGGACGGATCGGTCAAAAGCGTGAAGCTGTACAAGGACGTCGATCTAAACGGGACGTTCAGCGCGTTCACCGACCTCCTGATCACCAGCGGCGTTTTTTCTTCGGGCACCCTCCCCATGACTTTCCCGTCCGAGCTGGTCGAGGCGACCACGATGTACTACTACCTGGTGGTGGACATTTCGACGACCTCGTCGCCGAATACGACGCTGGGTCTGCGCATGGTGTCGAACACGTACTTAACGGTGGCTTTGCCCAACACCGTCTCGGCCGCCGGATTCCCGTTCCAAACGTCGCTGACCAACATCCAGGAGCCGATCACGCAGATGCAGGTGTCCGCCTCGTCCCTGGCGCCTTCTTCGTCGATCCAGGGGCAAAACAACGTCGCGATGATGCGGCTGGATGTCCGCATGACGGGTTATACGGGCCATTGGACCGGCCTGCGCCTCGACCGGGTCGGGACGGCGTCGGACACCGACCTGACCGTCTTGAAGATGTACCGCGACGCCAACGCCAACGGGAACATCGACCTCGGAACGGACCCGCTGATCTCTTCCACGACTTTCAGCCTCGCCAGCGCGCAGTTGAACTTCACGGCGCAAGTCATCGACTCCGTCAGCACGCAGACCTATTTGGTGGCGGCGGACGTGGCGAGCAACGCTACGCCGGACGTTAACCTTAACCTTCGGCTCGCGTCCGCCGGTTCGCTGACCCTCATCGCTCCCGATACGGCGCAGGGGAATCTACCGATGCAGACGTCCCCCATGACGATCGTTGGCACTGTAGACGCGCTAAACGTCGCATGGTCTGACCTATCGCCGGCCAACGTCCTGCAGGGGGCCGGGCCCGTCATCCTGATGAGCCTCGTCATGAACACGACCAACCATACCGTGACGTGGCAGGGAATGGACCTGGAAAAAACTGGTACGATTCCCGATTCCGACATCACACGCGTGCATCTGTATAAAGACAACCTGTCGAGCGGGACCGTGGGCAGTTACGATTCCGCCGACCCGGACGTCGCTTTCGGCGTTCCGATCTTCACCGCTGGCCGGAGCTCCATCAAGCCGGAGCCCTACCCGGTCGTCGGCCTCACTCCGCAGCGCTATTTCGTCGGCGTCGATATCAATCCCCTGGCGACGCCCGACAGCACGGTCGGCGTCCGCTTGACGGAGGCCGCCAACCTGATGGTCGGGTCTCCGGACGTGGTGACGAACCAGAACTTCCCGATGCAATCGACCCTTACGAACGTCCTGGACAACCCGGACACGGTGACGGTGAGCACCCTGGCGCCGGCCGGCGTCACGGCGGGCCTGCCGCTGGGGACCACCATCGACCAGGGAACTCTGGATACCCCGGTGATGAAACTTTATTTCAAAACCAACCAGGACATGGGTTTCGTGAGAACCCTCCGCGTGGATTTGTCGGGCACCCTGCCGGAAGGATTTATAACCCGGTTGTCCCTCTACCGGGACAACGGCAGCGGCAACCTCGAAACCTCGAATGACACGCTGCTCTCGGTCGGGTTGTTCTCGGGCAACGTCGCGAACCTGACGATCTCCGTCCCCGAGCCCGTGACGAACGCCGGGAAGGCGTACTTCCTTTCGATGGGCATCGCCGCCAACGCGCCGGTGGACAGCACGGTGGCCGTGCGGCTGGCGAACTCCAACTACGTGGCGATTTCAACGCCTGACGTGGTGGCCGTGTTCCCCGTGGCCCTGAACAGCAATACCTTCCGGGTGCGCGACATCCGGACGCCAGTGACGCCTGTGCTCGTCGATTATTCGGACGAAGATACGGAGGACATGCTGGCGGACAACTTCGTCGCGAATTCCGGCAAAGGCCACTACACCAGCAGCGCATTGGAGTTGAACGTCACCTGGGCGTCCATGGTGATCGGCGGGACGCTTAAGGACGCGCTCTATTGCGTGGGAACGACGCCGGGCGGCTCCGACGTCCGGACATGGACGCCGCTGCCCTTGCCCATCGGGGACTATTTGATCAGCGGCTTGGAACTGCAGCACGGCCTGCAGTATTACGTGTCGGTCAAAGCCCGGAGCAATTTCGACCTTTGGAGCAGCACGGGTATTTCAGACGGGATCATGGTGGACCTGGAAAAACCGAGCATGGAAAATTCGCCTCCGACGGCCAAGGTGGAGGAGAACGGGTATGTTTTGAAATGGACGCCCGCTCAAACGACGATATCGGGATTGAAGGGCTACGTCGTGGAACGCCGGACGGCGACCAAGCCCAAGTGGGAAATCGTATCAAGCACGCGGGCGGCCGCTCCTTCGGTCGATCCGTCCAGCATCACCACCACGGCGACCTCCCTGGTGTTCACCTCCGATGATCCCGGCACCTATTTTTACAGGGTCATGGCCGTCAGCGGGGCCGATGTCCTGAGCGAGCCCAGTGCCGAGATACGCGTGGACTACAAAGCGGCGTTCCTCCCCGATTCCATCGTGGACGCGGGCAACTATCCGAACCCGTTCGACTGCAACACGGGGGCGACGACGATCGTTTATCTGCTGAAACAGTCGGCGGACACGAAGCTGCGCATCTTCGATGGCTTCGGCAACGTGGTGAAGGAACTGAAGTACAGCGCGGACACCGCGGGCGGCAGGGCGGGAGCCAATGAAGTGAGCTGGGACGGGACCACGGAAGGCGGCGGCAAAGTTTCCCAGGGCATGTACATCGCGGTTCTGGAAAGCGGCGGCGGGAAAAAAGTGTGGAAGATCGGAGTGTGGCACTAATGTCTCCTATCCGTTGGTCCAAGGTCCTTTGCCTGTGCGCCGCCCTGTTTTCGGCGACGGGCGCTCTTACCGCGAGGGCCGCCTCTGAGGGAGGGGAAGTCGACCGCGTGTATAAGTTCGGAACCGGCGCGAGGGACATCGGCATGGGGCAGGCCATGACGGTCAGCGCCCAGGGGGCGGGAGCCCTCTATTGGAACCCCGCGCTATTGGCGGAGGCGACGCATCCGGAAATTGGAATGTTCCACGCGAGCCTGTTCGAGGGTTTTTCCTATTCCTATTTGGGGTATGCCTATCCGTTCAAGCAGGCGAGCGGCATCGGCGTCCAAGTCCTGCGCTACGGCGCGGGCGGCGGAGAGACGAGGGACAGCGAGAACAACGTCATCGGCAGCTTCAGCGAAAGCCAGACCGGAATTGGGATCGGAGGCGGCATGAAGGGCGTCCTGACGCCCGGGTTGAGCGTCGGGATGGGGATCAACGTTTTAAGCCGGACGCTGGGCCAGCGGAGCAACAGCCTGTACGGATTGGACGTCGGCGGCATGTACCGGATGCTGAATGAAAAACTGGCGCTGGGCATGAGTTTGAAGAACGGTCTGTCCTGGGCGCAGGGAAACACCGAGGACAAAATGCCGGCGCGTATGAAAGTCGGCGCGGGTTACCAACTGATGCCCGGGTTCTGGCTGGCGATGGAAGGGGAAGCCGGCGGGACCTTCGGCGTCGGCGCGGAATACAACGTGGGAAAATTCCTGTCGCTGGAAGTGGGAAAGGCGCCCAACGGCAGCTTGAGCATGGGCGGCGGATTGACCTACAAGAACGCGCGGCTGGACATGGCGTTCAACCAGAACAGCGGCGGCCTCGGTTCGAACGTGTCGACCTCGGTGCGCCTACGCTTCGGCCAGAACCGGGAAGCGCTGCGGGCGAAGATGAGCAGCCAGATGCTGGCCCGCGGGATGGAAATGGTCAGGCGCGGGGAATGGGTGAGCGGATTAAGGTATATGAAGCGGGCGACGAGTTTGGACCCGACGAACGCCACCGCGAAGGAAATGGTGAACCGGCTCGGCGGCGGGATGAAAGTCCTGAAGATCCGGCGCCTGAGCGAGGAACATAAGTATAGGGCGAAGGCGGTTTGGTACTTGATGAAGAAGGCCATGGCCAGCAATTTGGAAAGCTCTTACCGGGAAGCCGAACTGTACGCCGTGTATGCGTCGATCAAGGACGGCGAAACGACGGAACTGAAAGATTGGGTGATGTACATGGAAAGAAGCAGCGGCATACAGGCCCTGACGGCGGAGGAAAAAGACATGACGCCGGAAGGTTTCCTGGCGACGAAGCGCCGGCGCGTGGAAGACCGGTTCCATAAGAAGGAATATGGAATCTCGCTGTTGGAATGCCAGGAGATCACGCAACTGGAGCCGAGCAGCACCGAAGATTGGGAGAAACTCGGCAGCCTCTATTTCGTGATAGGCGTAAAAGATAAGGCGATGGAAGCCTACAACAAAGCTTTGAGTCTGAACCCGAAGAACAAGGATTTGCGTGACTTCATAAACAAGAATAACTTAAAGAGCAAATCACCCGTCAGGCGGGTGAAATAATAATTGAAAAAAACATTGAAATATAGATGTAAATCGTCATAATTAGATATGCCGAAAATCGACTTCAGGACTCAACAACCATGATACGACGCCTGCTTCCGCTTTTTGCCGCCGCTTCGCTCTGCGCAGGCTGCGCTTCCCAGAGAATGTTGATCGCCAACAATCCCGCCATTCGTTACCATTTGGCCCAAGGGTCCATTACGGACGTGACGCTGGTGAAGAAAGAAGTGGGCAAGCGCCGAATCCTTTTCGTGCCCGCGGTGTTGCGCGAGGAGTTTTTGGAGGGCTATATCATCGGCAAGGTCATGGAATGGGACGGTACTCCCGCGGTCGGGGTCCAGGTCAAGGGCGAATGGCTGGAGAAGGCCAAGCCCGTCCTGAAGGTCAAATCGTCGGATGAAGAGGATTTGCTTGAAGAAACATCCATGGAGGAAAGCGAGAGCACCGTCATCCCCGAGGTCCAGGACGCGATCATCGATGAAGTGGTGACGGGCGAAAGCGGGGAATACCGCCTGCGTTTTTCCGTCCCGGTCATCAAAGGCAAAGTTGAACTGAAGGGACGGCTTCTCTTCAACCCCGACTGGAAAGCCAGGCTGAACAAGTACGGCCGCAGTTATGAGCCGTGGCTCCCGGACACGAACGTGGAGCTGTATTTTTACAAGCGGACGGGTTCGCTGGCTTTTCTGGAGGGCCCCCGCCGAAACATAGTCCAGTTTCACGGTACACGATCATTGCCGGCGCGCAAGCTTCAGGCGTCGGCAAAGCCCAGAGCGGCTTACGCGAAAAAATCTCAAGCCAAACAATCCGGGAGCGGTCCGTTGTCGGATCTGAAGAAATTTCTCGCCGCGAACAATTTGGACAAGGTGACGAGCGCGAAAGAGTCCACCCGGTTCGTCAATATGGATTTCAAGGAGAACGCGGTGTTCGTTCCGGGGGGCACGCAGATCTCGGAAGAGGGGAAGAACGTGCTCGCGACCTTTTCAAAGTGGCTTAAATCGCAGCCCGGCATCATCAATCTGCAGACGGCGCAACTGTCTGATGACAAACTGGGACCGGAACGCCTGGCGGCCGTGGCTGTCTTCCTTCAGAACCAAGGGGTGGCCGTCGACCGCATCACCACCTATCCCTCCGCCCACCCTGACTTCCGGGGCCTCCGCATCAGCCTGGTCATCTGATTCCCTTCTAAGTTCCACACGTTATCGTTTCGCACGAGAGAACCGCGTTTTCCCTCTTATTCGCCGCGTGCTTTCACCTTCTCGCCAGCGTGTCTCCGCAATTCAGATGGGGTTATTCCTATTTCCTGCGGTGGAAAACTTCCAAGTCGGCCGGTTGGCAACGAGGCCGGTAAACTTGCCAAACTCCGTCAGGTTTCCTAAAATCATGTGAATATGTCCTTAAAAACCCTCTCTAAGACTGGCGTTGACCTGCTGGAGCGCATCGGAAATACGCCGCTTTTGCGTTTAGAACGTTTTAATCATTGGGTCGGGGATAACGTCAATATCTATGCCAAGGCGGAGTTCTCCAACCCCGGTGGCTCGGTCAAGGACCGGCCGGCCAAGCGGATGATCACCGAAGCCATTCGGACCGGCCAGTTGACCAAAGATAAGATCATCCTCGATTCCACCTCCGGCAACACCGGTATCGCCTACGCCATGCTGGGGACGGCCCTGGGTTATCGCGTCCAGCTGGTCATGCCTGAAAACGCCTCCGATAAGAAACGGATCATTGAAACCTTCGGCGCTCGGATCATCTTTACGGACCCCATGGAGGGCTCCGACGGCGCCCAGGTGGAGGCCCAACGGATTTACGACGCGAACCCTGGCAAATACTTCATGCCCGACCAATACAATAATGAAAACAATTGGAAGGCCCATTACCACACCACGGCGGAGGAGATTTGGAAACAGACCGAGGGGAAGATCACCCATTTTGTCGCGGGGATCGGAACCGGCGGAACATTGACCGGAACGGGGCGCCGCCTCAAAGAGCTTAACCCGAACATCGAGATCGTGGCGGTCGAGCCGGCCACGGCGCTTCACGGACTGGAAGGGCTTAAGCACATGGAAAGCTCCATCGTGCCCGGGATATACGATCCCAAAGTCCACGACCGGAAAATTTCCGTTTATACCGAAGACGCCTATGAAATGTGCTGCCGCCTCGCCCGCGAAGAGGGTTTGTTGGTCGGGTATTCCAGCGGCGCCGCCCTGCATGCGGCTTTTGAAGTCGCTTTAGGCATCAAGGAAGGCGTCGTCGTCGCCATCTTTTGCGACGCCGGGGAGCGCTATCTGCGGACGCGTTTCTGGGAAGAGGTTTTGGATTACTTCCAGCAGTATTGGAAAGAGCACGAGCAATAGCATGACCCTTAGCTGGCCGCAGAACGTTCTGACCCAATTGAGGTCCTGGTCGGAAAAATGTTATCCTTACGAAGGATGCGGCATTCTTTTGGGCCAATCCACCGGTGACGCACGGAAGGTACGTCGCTTTCATTCCTTGTCCAACCTCCTGCATGAACGCAACAAGGTAACGTCCTCCCACGTGATGGATGTGGCTTCCGCCAGTCTCGGGAAAAGGGTGGAAAGCCAAGGGCAGTTTGAATTCGTGATGAATCCCGAAGAGTTCAACAGGGCGGTCTTGGCCGCGGAAAAAGAAGGTTTGGACGTGGTGGGGGTTTTGCATACCCATCCCGACCATCCGGCCAAGCCCAGCGCCACGGACGCAGCGCAGCCTTTGCTCGCCGGCTGGTCCAACGTCATCGTCAGAGTGGACAAGGGGCGATTTATAGAAGCACGTTCCTGGTTCCGGCGGGAGGAAAGCGATCCTTTCCAAGAGGAAACCATTACCGTCGAAGGGTGACGGAAGACCGATTTAGAAATAAACAGGGAAGAAGGAGCACATATGTCCGCTCAAACAGAACTGAAAAGACAAATCAAACTGCCTGAAGTCGTGGAAAACGAAATCCGCATGTTTGAGGAAAACATAGCCGGACTGCAGTCCGGGAAGATGGATCCCGACGATTTCAAGAAATTCCGCCTCAACAACGGTATCTATGGCATCCGCGGTTTCACCGACAAGCACATGATCCGCGTCAAAATATCCTACGGCGAAATCTCGGCGGACCAGATGGACGGCCTGGCGGAGCTGACCGACAGGTTCGCTCCCAAGAAGATCGGCCATTTCACCACGCGGCAGAACCTGCAAATCCACCTGGTGGAACAAAAGAAGGTTCCGGAAGCCATCCGTTTGATCGCGGAAATCGGTTACACGACCCGCGAAGCCTGCGGCAACACCGTTCGGACCATTACGGCCTGCCCCTATACGGGAGTCCATCCTCAGCAGGCCTTCGACGTGACGCCTTACGCCGAAGCGACGGTCCGTTATCTGCTGCGCAATCCTCTCTGCCAGAACATGCCCCGTAAATTCAAGATAGCCTTCGAGAGCTGCCCGACGGACCACATCATCACGCCGATCCATGATCTCGGCGCGGTGGCGGAGGTCCGCAACGGCGTGCGCGGTTTCCGTCTATACTCCGGCGGCGGGCTGGGCGCTTCGCCCCACGTCGCCGTGCGCATCGAGGATTTCACTCCGGCCGACCAGCTTCTGCCGACCATCGAGGCCGTCATCCGGCTCTTCGACCGTTACGGCGAGCGCAAGGACAAGATGCACGCGCGGCTTAAGTTCGTCGTCAAGAAATGGGGCGCCGAGGAATTCAAGGCGCGGGTTTTGGCGGAACGGCAGGTCGTGATGGCCACCCGCTCCGGCGCGGCCGACTGGCGTATTCCCGTCAAAGAAGAGCAGGCCCCGCCGGCGCCGGCCCTTTCCCCGGCGAAAGCCGTTGAAGGTTTTGAGCGCTGGAAAACCACGAACGTGTCCCGGCAAATCCAGCCCGGCTATAGTTTTGTTACCGTTGTGCTGCCCTTGGGCGACATGACGGTCCAGCAGATGCACGACCTGGCAAGCATCTCCCGCAGGATCAACGGCGGCCGGATGCGCGCCACCATCGAGCAGAACATCGTCATGCGCTGGGTCAAGGACGAGCATCTCCCCGCGCTCTACAACGAGCTCGTTGATGCCGGGCTCGCCACGGCCGGCGCCAATCGGTTTTCGGACGTGACCCGTTGCCCGGGCGCCGACACCTGCCAGATCGCCGTGACCAAGTCCCGCGAGTTGGCCATCGCCGTGGGAAAACTATTCACCAACGGTTTGACGCCGGACGCGGACATGGAGGGTGTGCACGTGAAAATCTCCGGATGCACGAACTCCTGTGGCCAGCACCACATCGGAACGCTGGGTTTCTACGGCACCTACCGCAAGGTCAACGACCATCAGGTCCCGCATTACCAGTTGCTCATCGGCGGCTCGACGAAAGAAGGCGAGGCCCGCTTCGGCGTTCCCGTGATTGCCCTTCCGGCGCGGCGCGTGCCGGACGCCATGAAAAAGCTCGTGGCCTTATTTAAGAAGGATAAGCAAGGCGCGGAGAAATTTGGCGATTACCTTGTGCGCGCCGGCAAGGAGCGGTTGAAGCAGGAGTTGGCGGAGTTCACCCAGCTTCCTCCCTATGACCAGGACCCGTCCCTGTATTTCGACTGGGGCGATACTTCCGAGTTCAAGGCCGAGATCGGCCAAGGCGAGTGCGCGGCTTAATTCGCGTTCCGACTTCCGACTAAAACCCATGCCCAACAGCTTTACCGAAGACGACCTACAGCGTTATGCCCGGCAGATGATCCTCTCCCAAGTGGGGGGGGCCGGCCAGACAAAGATCCGCGCGTCCCGCGTGTTGTTGGTGGGTCTTGGCGGGCTGGGTTCGCCGGTCGCGCTGTATCTGGCGGCCGCGGGCGTGGGCAGTTTGGGGTTGTTGGACAATGATCCGGTGGATCTGTCCAACCTTCACCGTCAGATTATTCATTTCTCGACGGACATCGGCCGTCCGAAAGTCCTTTCCGCCAAAGCGAAGATACGCAATTTAAATCCCACGGTGGCCATCAAGGCCTATCGCGAACGGCTGACGGCGGAGAACGCGATGGAGATATTCTCGAACTATGATTTGGTGGTCGACGGTTCCGACAACTTCGCCACGCGTTATCTCGTGAACGACGCCTGCGTGCTGAAGGGATTGCCTTTGGTCTCCGGCGCGGTGCTTCAGTTCCAGGGCCAGGTCACGACGATCCTTCCTAAAAAAGGCCACTGCTACCGTTGTTTATTTCCCGAACCGCCCGCGGCGGAATCCATCCAGTCGTGCGCGGACGCCGGAGTCCTCGGTTCTGTGGCGGGCGTGGTGGGAGCCCTGCAGGCCACGGAAGCACTGAAATGGATTCTAGGCATGACGGACCTGTTGACCGAACGAATGCTGAGCATTGATTTATTGAAGATGTCTTTCCGGGACGTCCCAGTGAAAAGAAATCCGGATTGCGCCGTTTGCGGAGACCATCCGTCCATCGTCAGTTTATCCGGGTTCGGTGAGATATACGCCCGGGAAGTCTCGCAACCGCCTCCGCCGAAGCCCTAAACCCCTATGACAAACCAACTAGAGAAGCGCCGGACTGACGTCCGGAACATCGCCATCATCGCGCACGTCGACCACGGCAAGACCACGCTCGTGGACGCCATGCTGCGGCAGACCGGCGAGTTCAAAGTCAAGCAGGATGAAGCGCAGGATTGCGTTATGGATTCAAATCCCCAGGAACGTGAAAGAGGAATCACCATCCTGGCAAAATGCACCTCCGTTCCCTATAACAACACCACAGTCAACATCGTCGACACACCCGGTCACGCCGATTTCGGCAGCGAAGTGGAACGGATTTTGAAAATGGTCGACGGGGTCCTTCTGCTCGTGGACGCGCTGGACGGCCCCATGCCGCAGACCAAGTTCGTTTTGAAGAAATCCCTGGAGCTCGGCCTGCGTCCGATCGTGGTCATCAACAAAGTGGACCGCCCGCACGCCGACCCGCACAAGGCCCTGGACAATACCTTCCAACTCTTCATGAACCTGGGCGCCAGTGACGCGCAGCTGGAGTTCCCGATCGTTTACGCTTCCGGCCGCGAAGGCTGGGCCGCTCACGACTACAAGCACCCGACGCCGGACTTGAAGCCATTGTTCGAAACCATCCTTCAACACGTTCCCGGGCCCATGGCCAACGCGGAAAAACCGCTGCAGATGCTGACCACCATCCTGGACTACAACAGCTTCGTCGGTCGCATCGCCATCGGTCGTATCCACAACGGAACCGTCGCCCGCAACATGCCGGTGACGCTCATCAAACGCGACGGCCAGCAGATGTCCTACCGCATCAGCAAGCTGTACGGTTTCAGGGGTTTGTCCCGCGTGGAGATCGATAAGGCCGAAGCCGGCGACATCGTCGCTTTGGCGGGCGTTGAAGAAGTCCAGGTCGGCGACACCGTGGCCTCGGCCGACGATCCCGTGGCGCTCCCGCCTCTGGAAGTGGACGAGCCCACGATCTCCATGGAATTCATGGTGAACGACAGTCCATTTTGCGGACGGGACGGAAAGTTTCTGACTTCCCGCCACCTGCGCGAACGGCTTGAGCATGAGAAGCAAACGAACGTGGGCTTGCGCATCGAAGAAGTGGGGACCAGCAACCAGGGCGTTTTCAAGGTGTCAGGACGCGGCGAATTGCATTTGTCGGTCCTGATCGAGACCATGCGCCGGGAAGGCTACGAGCTGGCCGTGTCGCGCCCGCAAGTCATCTATAAGGAAGAAGACGGCGTGATCAAGGAGCCCGCGGAATACCTGGTCATTGATATCGATAAGCAATTCCAGGGAGTTCTGATGGAGAACCTGGGACAGCGCGGCGCAGAGATCAAGAATATGACCATCGAGGGGGAGAACACGCTGCGGATTGAAAGCGTCATCACGGCGCGTGCACTGATGGGCTTCAAGTCCGAATTCCTCACGCAGACCAAGGGTACCGGGTTGATGCACCACAGTTTCCACGGCTATATTCCCAAAACAGCCGACAACGCCAAACGCGCGGTCGGCGTTTTCGTCTGCAAGGAACGCGGCACCACGACGGCCTACGCCTTGGACGCTCTGCAGGAGCGGGCCATCATGTTCGTGGACGCCGGGGTCGAGGTGTATGAGGGAATGATCGTCGGCCAGAATGTGCGGGAAAACGACCTCGTGGTCAACCCCTGCAAGAAGAAGCAACTCACCAACATGCGGGCCGCCGGTTCGGACGATTTGGTCCTCCTGACCCCCGCCCGCATCCTGACGCTGGAGCAGGCCATTGAATTCATCGATAATGATGAGCTCGTGGAAGTGACCCCGAAAAACATCCGTTTGCGCAAGAAAGCGCTGAATTACACGGTCCGGCGGAAGGAAGGCAAATCGGAAGGCGAAGAGTAAAGTTGGAAAGTTGACAATGTAGTATCAAATTGATTAAATCACTCTCCTAATTATTATTTCGCTTTTAGCCCAATTTGTGACTTCGATCACGATCGGGATGGTCACGGGGACGAAGAAATCTGAGATATGCAGTCAAAAAGCGAACGTAAAATCCCGGCATCCGCGGTTCCGCGCCTTTCCCGGTATTACCGGGCTCTTCTGGAATCCCGCGATAAAGATGTCATTTCATCGGAAGAAATCTCTTCCTTGACGGGTTTTACCGCCGCCCAAGTCCGTAAGGATTTGACCTACTTCGGCCAATTCGGCACTCCGGGACGTGGATATTCGGTTCAGGAACTGCGTAAGGCCCTGATTCAGATCCTCGGCATCGACCGCGTTTGGAACGTCGTTCTTTTAGGTGTCGGAAAGCTGGGCGCCGCGCTGCTGGGGTACAAAGGCTTTCGCCTTCAAGGATTTCGCTTGGTGTCAGCCTTTGACGTGGATGCGGCCAAGGTCGGTTCGCAGGTTGAGGGCGTTCCGATCCACCCCCTTGAACACATTCAGGAAGTCGTGAAGAAAGAAAACGTCCAAATGGGGATCGTCGCCGTCCCCCAGGAAAAAGCCCAGGCGGCGACCGACCTTTTGGTCGCGGCCGGGGTGCGCTCCATCCTGAATTTCGCTCCGATCCGGCTCAAGGTCCCCGAAGAGGTCATGATCCACCACGTGGACATGGCGAGCGAGCTGGAAAAATTGTCCTTTTTATCGGTGTGGAAGAACGGCCGGAAGATTTGACGTATCATTCTTGAAAGGCGGTATACAAATGGCAGAAACGCTCGTTGTGGTCAGCAAGATCAAGAAAATGGTGAAGGAACAAGGCTTTCGGACCGGTGGGGATTATGTCGAGGCCCTTTCCCGGAAAGTGGAATCCATCATCGGCGAATCGGTCAACAAGCTCAAGAATGACGGTAAACGCAAAACTCTGGGCGCCGAGGATTTGTAGGTCTAAGTCATCTTTTCGGAAGTCTGTCGATCTTTCCATAGGCTGATGACGCGGCGTGTTTCTTCGCCGCTCGACGCATGAATACGGCTCCTGCCGATGATATCCGGGAAATGTTTTCCAGGTTGGTCCCGGAATACAACCGGTTCAACCAGTGGTCCAGTTTGGGAATGGACCGTTTGTGGCGGCGGGCCGTGGTGTCGCAGCTGCCGCCGGGGTCTCATGTCCTGGATGTAGGGACGGGAACCGGCGACCTGTTGGGTTTGTCTCGGCGGCGGGGCCATTCAGGCGTGGGTTTGGACATCAGCCTGGAGATGTTGCGCGAAACCGGACGAAACATCTCCGGCGCGTCCCTTGTTCAGGCTTCGGCCGGCGCCCTGCCCTTCTCTTCCGAAAGATTCGACGCCGTCGTATCCGCTTACGTGTTGCGAAATCTGCAACAGTGCGGACTGTTGGCGGAATCGCTCGCGGAGTTTCACCGGGTGCTGGCTCCCGGGGGGAAACTTGTTTTTTTGGATTTGACCCGGCCGCGTTTCGGCCCGCTGCGCTGGGGCCATTGGATTTATTTGAAGACCGTGTTGCCGGCCGTCGGCCGGGCATGTTTCGGAGCCCGCTGGCCCGGCGTCTACCTTCGAAGGTCCATCGCCGAACTTCCGTCCGAAGATCGATTGCGGAGCCTGTGGAAATCTGCGGGTTTCCGAAGTTTTGATATCCGACCGCTTTGGGGCGGCGTGGTAAGTCTCTTTATCGGGAGCAAATGATGCTGGCGCAGTATTTTCACGTTTTCCTTTTCGTACTGATCGGTCTGGCTTTCGGCATCGGCGTATTGGCCGTCGGCGCCCTCATCCGCCCGAAGGGGTTGGGCCGGAAGGACGTTTCCGCCTACGAATGCGGGATGGACAGCGTCGGTACGCCGTGGGTGTCTCCCAATATCCGGTTTTACGTTTTTGCGCTTCTGTTCGTCATCTTCGACGTGGAAGCGCTCTTCGTTTTTCCCTGGGCCGTGCAGTTTCAGGCTTTGGGCGTTGAAGGGTTTTTCGCCGTCATGATTTTCGTCGCCGTGCTTTTTTTCGGTTTGATCGTGGCCTGGCGCAAAGGCGCATTGAAGTGGGAATGAACAGCAATTCGAATTTGAAATCCCGGAGGACCTTGTGGGCGTAGTTTTAGAAAAATTGCCGGGCGTTTGCCATAAACTTCCCGGCGGCGAATTGGTTTTGACCACCGTGGATTTCTTCATCGACTGGGCCCGCCAGTCCAGCATCTGGCCTTTGACCTTCGGCCTCGCCTGTTGCGCCATCGAAATGATGGCCGCCTATGCCGCCCGCTTCGACGTCAATCGCTTCGGCGTCATTCCCCGTCCCACTCCCCGCCAATCGGACCTCATGATCATAGCCGGGACCGTCACCAAGAAGATGGTGCCCGCCATCGAAAAACTTTATCACCAAATGCCGGAGCCTCGCTTCGTCATTTCCATGGGAGCCTGCTCCAATTGCGGCGGACCTTATTTCGATTCCTATTCCGTCTGCAAGGGCGTCGACCGCGTGATCCCGGTGGACGTCTATATCCCGGGTTGCCCGCCTCGCCCCGAAGCTTTGCAGAACGCCATCCTCGCCTTGCAGCGTAAAATCGATCAAATGTATCTCGCCGGCAGCCGCTTGCCCGGGTCCGTCCGTCCCCTTCAGAAATAATGGAAAACGCGGCCCTCCTTTCCCGAATCCAATCGAGATTTCCGGAAGCGTCGGAGCCGTCCCTGCCGGACCCGAAGTGGGTCCGCAACGCCGAACTGCAGGTCCGCGTTTCCGCGGAGAAAATTGAAGAGGTGGCGGCGTATTTGAAGAAGGATTTGGGTTTTGATTTCCTGAATTTCATCACGGCCGTGGACTGGCCCAAGACCGGGAAGTTCGAAATGGTTTACCATTTCATGAAGTCGGGGCGCCCCGAGGAACAGGTTTTCGTGAAGGCCGAACTTACGCGCGACGGGCGCCCGAAGATTTCCACGCTGAGTCACCTCTGGGAGACGGCGGATTGGCAGGAGCGGGAAGTCTTTGATATGTTCGGCATCCATTTTGAGGGACATAAGGATCTGCGGCGGATACTTCTGTGGGACGGTTATTCAGGATACCCGCTTCGCAAAGATTATGTCCACATAGTGGATCGTTACGACAACGGCCAGGAGATCGGGGTGCCGAAATCTGCGCCCGCGACGCCCCATACCGCTGCAAAGCCGGAAAGCCCGGCCGCCCCCGCGACGCCTCCCGCCGCAAAACCGCCTGTTCCGCCCGCTCCTCCATCGCCACCCTCGGCCAAACCCGATAAGCCGGGAGAAATAAAATGACAACTCTTCCTCCTCCCGCCGGTAAAATAAACGAATCCGCCGATTCTCTTTTGAACGGCCCGTCTTTTGAAACGAAGATGGAGCGCATCAACGAGCATGAGATGCTGCTCAATATGGGACCGCAGCACCCGTCGACCCACGGCGTTCTGCGCGTGGCGTTGCGTTTGGACGGCGAGCTCGTCACCCAGGCCATCCCGGACCTCGGTTATCTGCACCGCGGCGTGGAAAAACTGGCGGAGAACCGGACCTATCCCCAGTTCATCGTCCTAACGGACCGCGACGATTATCTCTGCGCCATGCTGAACAACTGGGCCTATTGTCTGACGGTCGAAAAACTTTTGAAGGTGCCGATCCCGGAGCGCGCGGAATACATCCGCGTGATCGTGGGGGAACTCAACCGCATCGCGTCGCACCTGCTTTTCATCGGCACCTTCGGCATCGACATCGGCGCCTTCACGCCGTTCCTCTACGCCTTCGGCCGGGAGCGCGAAATGATTTTGGACCTGTTCGAACAGGTCTGCGGCGCTCGCATCACCTATAATTACATCCG
>CAYZXT010000042.1:0-20080 GCA_964482515.1 uncultured Elusimicrobia bacterium
GACGTTCTTGCCATTGATCTACGCCCGGGCTGGCTGTTGTGCCGCGGGGGAACAGCCGCCCGCTCACTTCACATGATAAATTAATAATTCCATCGGCCGCTGCACTAACTTCGTTGCCAAGAGCGCCCGATAAAATAAGGATCCTGAAATACCTGCGGTTGCCCGCTCTATTTTTCAAACTTAATGCGAAGGGATTATACAGTTTTTTTCAACTGGAGCAAACAGGTCAGCCGGACTTCTTGGTCTCATCGGCCTTTGCTTCCTCTTCCGCGTCCTCGTCGTCTTCCAATTCAAAGATGCCCAACTGCATCTTGGCTTCATCGGAAGCCATTTTGCGAGGGTCCCATTGGGGGATCCAGACCAGGTCCACGGCCACGTCGGCCACCTCGGGAAGCTGCGATATGTCGGCATGGGCCTTGCTCAAGATCGCCGGGCCATAGGGGCATCCCGGACCAGTCAAAGTCATCTTCACCTGGATCTTCGATTTTCCGTCCGGCTGCGGAGTCAACGCCACGCCGTAGACCAAACCAAGGTCCACGATGCTCATGTGGATCTCGGGATCTTTGACGCCCTTCAAAACTTCCCAAACCTGCTGTTCCGTCAATGCCATAAATTTCTCCTAACGCTCCTCATGCTTGGCGACGACTTTGGCCTTCCGCTGCGAATAGGTTTCCAGTCCCTCCAGGAAAGTATTCCAGGAAAGCACGGCGCATTTGATGCGGGCCGGAAACTTCTTCACGCCCTCCAGGGACGCCAGGTCGGCCAGATCCTCGGGTAATTCATCCGCCGTCCCGTTCTCCAGCATCAGGCGCTTGAATCCTTTCACCAAACCGGAACACTCCTCCAAGGTTTTCCCTTTGAGCGCCTCGGTCATCATGGACGCGGAAGATTGGGATATCGAACAGCCTTTTCCTTCGACCTGGATGTCGTCCAGCTTGCCGTCCTTCAGCCTGAAACTGAGCTCGATCTGGTCGCCGCAGAGCGGGTTGACGCCCTCGATCTTCACGTCCGGGTCCGCTACCTTGCCGTGGTTGCGAGGGTTCTTGAAGTGGTCCAGGATCACTTCCCGGTAAAGACTGTCCAGGTCGCCCATCAGCGTCCCGCCGAAATCCTGAAAATGCTGTCGACCTTCGACAAAGACTTCACGAGAGCATCCACGTCCGAACGGTCGTTGTAAATATAAAAACTCGCCCGGGCCGTGCCCGAGATATCGAACTTCTTCATGATCAATTGGCAGCAATGGTGTCCGACGCGGATGGCGACGCCTTCCTGGTCGACGATCGTCCCCACGTCGTGGGGATAGACGCCGTTGATGTTGAATGAAACCACGCCGGCACGGAGGGAGATGTCCTTCGGTCCATAGAGCGTGATTCCCGGGAAAGAACTTAAAGAATCCAACGCGTAAGCTGTTAAATTTTGTTCGTGAGCGCGGACCGCGTCCATGCCGATTTTCTCCAGATACTCGATGGCCGCGCCGAACGCGATGGCGCCCGCGACGTGAGGCGTGCCGGCTTCGAATTTATAGGGTAGTTCGTTCCAGGTGCTGCGGTCGTGCCAAACCTGTTCGATCATGTCGCCGCCGCCGAGGAACGGGTCCATGGCTTCCAGTATCTCCCGGCGAGCCCAGAGGACGCCGATACCGGTGGGGCCCAGCATCTTGTGCGCGGAAAAAGCCAGGAAGTCGCAGCCCAGCTTTTCGACCGAGACCGCCGAATGCGGAACGGATTGCGCCGCATCCACCAACACCAGGGCTCCGACGGCGTGTGCCTGCCGGGCCAGGTCCGCCACGGGGTTGATGGTTCCCAGGGCGTTGGATATATGGGTGACGGCCAAGATTTTCGTGCGGGAAGTCAGGAGCCTGGGGAGCGCCGAGAGATCCAACACGCCGTCTCCGGTCATCGGAATGAATTTAAGCGAGGCGCCCGTGGTTTTGGCGATCATTTGCCAGGGCACGAGATTGGAATGATGCTCCATCTCCGTCAACAAAATCTCATCGCCCGGCTTTAAATTGGTCCGGCCCCAGGAATATGCCGCCAGGTTGATAGACTCCGTCGCGTTCCGGGTGAAGATCACCGTGGCGGGATCCGCGGCGCCGATGAAACGCGCCACTTTGGCGCGCGCCGCTTCCATTTGGGACGTGGCTTCTTCCGAGAGGTAATGCACGCCGCGGTGGACGTTGGCGTTGATCGTCATGTAATAATCGGAGATGGCGTTGATCACGGCCGTCGGCTTCTGGGTCGTGGCCGCATTGTCCAAGTATACCAACGGCTTGCCGTGGATCTTCCGCTCAAAAATCGGAAAATCCCGCCGGATATTCACCGTGTCCAACAGTTTATGGTGGCCGTTGCTTGACATGAATTATTTCGCTTTCACTTGCACGTTATCGCCTTCGACGCGGACTTCGTACACTTTCACCGGCACGACGGCCGGCATGGAGAGCGCGGCCCCGGTTTTAACGCTGAAGCGCGCGCTGTGGCGGGGACACTCGACCTCGTCGCCCCGCAAAGACCCCTCGCCCAACGGGCCGTCGTCGTGGGTACAGATGTCGTCGATGGCGTAAAATTTCCCCTCCACGCGGCTCACCGCGATTCGGCTGTGCCCCACATGAAAGACCTTCAACGTCCCCTCGGGAATTTGGTCCTGCGACGCCACCGTCACGAAATCCGTCCGCGTCCCCGCGCTCACGACAGCGTCCCCAGCTTCCCGTTAATGGCGGTCTGCAGGGCCTCCCGCACGTTTTCCGTCGGAATGCGCTGCAGGACTTCATCGAAAAATCCTTCCACGATGATATGGTCGGCATTCTCGCGGTCCAAGCCCCGCGTCATCAAATAGAACCGCTGGTCGGCATCCAACGAACCCACAGACGCGCCGTGGCCGCACTTCACGTCATCCGCCAAAATCTCCAGCATGGGGATGGTGTGGGCCCGGGCGGTCTCGGACAAAAGCAGGTTCCGGCTCGTCTGGAACGCGGACGTTTGCTGCGCTTTCTTATCGATGCGGATCATCCCCGTATAAATCGACCTCGCGTTGTCTTTCACGGCCGCCTTGAACAACAGGTCGCTGGACGTGTGTGGGACGATGTGCTCCTGGAGCGTGTGATGGGTAAATTGCTGATGATCGTCGCCGAACACCAATCCGTCGAGGCGGCTTGATGCGCCTTGCCCGGCCAAGCGGGAGCCGAGATTGGCCTTGGTAAGTTTCCCGCCCAACGCCACGGCGAGCGTGTTCAATTTGGCGTCCTGTCCCAAGTCCGCGTTCTGAGTGACGAAATGCTGTACGCCGCTTCCCCAGCGCTGAAGGTTGACGTATTGGAGCTGGGCGTTGGCCCCCAAAACGATTTCCACGGCCGCGCAGGAAAAAGCGTCTCCGTTGCCGGAAGAGGAATATTCGTCGAAATAGGTGGCGCGCGCGCCCTCCTCCAAAATGATCAAGGTGCGAGGCAGGACGGCTTCCCCGTCAGCCAGGGAATAATCGTAGATCCCGTGCAGCGGGACGGCGACCTCCACGTTCCGCGGCACGAAGAGAAATACCCCGGTGTTCCAAAGCGCCATGTTCAAAGATTCAAACTTGCCGTTGCGCGCGGGAACGACCTGTCCCAAAAACTTCTCCACCAATGGCGCATGCTCGCGGGCCGCCCTGGCCAAATCCATCAAGATGACGCCTTGGGCGATGGCTTCGGGAGCGAGCCCCTCGGACACTTTGCCGTCTTTGATCCGCAGCTTTCCATCCACGGCGTCGTTCTTTTCCACGGTCAGGGCGGCGGACTTTAAATGAAATTTTCCGAGGTCGAGGCGGGAGATGTCCGTGCGCCGCCAGGCTTCGTCTTCCTTGGACGGCATGGGCAGTATCTCAAACAGCTTCCAAGCCTCGGACCGGAGGCGGGAGAGGGTGGCATTTTCACCCTGCGCCTGAACGAGGCTTTTTAAAGTATCGGAGGAAACCTTTAATGTTCCTTCAGTGGCATTCACGATTTTCAATCCTTCTGAGCGAAAAGCCCCCTGCGGGAAAGGGGGCCTCGCAAGAAAATCCTAATAGGGCGGCCGCCGGTCAGCCGACGGAACCTTCCATTTCCATCTCCAACAACCGGTTCAGCTCGACGGCATACTCCATCGGGAGCTCTTTCGTGAACGGCTCAAAGAACCCGTTCACGATCATGTTGGTGGCTTCCGCCTCGGTGAGCCCGCGGCTCTGCAGATAAAACAATTGTTCCTCGCCGATCTTGGACACCGAAGCCTCGTGGCCCATGGAAACATCCTGCTCGTCCACTTCCGTGGTCGGGTAGGTGTCTGACCGGGATTTCTCGTCCAGCAGCAACGCATCGCAGCGCACGCTGGACTTGGAGCCGGTGGCGCCCTTATAAACTTTGACGAGGCCGCGATAACTGGAACGGCCGCCGTCCTTCGAAATGGATTTCGACGTCACGATGGAGGTGGTGTTCGGCGCCACGTGGACGACCTTCGCGCCGGCGTCCTGGTGCTGGTCCTTGCCGGAAAACGCCACGGACATGATCTCGCCACGCGCGCCTTCGCCCACAAGGTAGACCGCCGGGAATTTCATCGTCAGCTTGGACCCGAGGTTGCCGTCGATCCATTCCACGGTGGCGTTCTTGTGCGCCATCGCCCGTTTGGTCACGAGATTGTAGACGTTCTTGGACCAGTTCTGGATGGTGGTATAGCGGATCTTGGCGCCCGGAAGCGCGATGAGTTCCACCACGGCGGAATGCAGGGAGTCCGACGAATAGGTCGGCGCAGTGCAACCTTCAATATAATGGACGAAGGATCCTTCATCGGCGATGATCAACGTCCGCTCGAACTGGCCCATGTTCTCCGCGTTGATGCGGAAATAGGCCTGCAGCGGGATCGGAACGGACACGCCCTTGGGAACGTAAATGAAGGATCCGCCCGACCAGACGGCTGTGTTGAGGGCGGAGAACTTATTGTCCCCGGCCGGGATCACGGTGCCGAAATATTTCTTGACGATGTCCGGGTATTGCTTCAGGCCGTCGTCCATGCCCAGGAAAAGCACGCCGAGTTTGGTGAGGTCTTCCCGCAAGGAATGGTAGACGACTTCGGATTCATACTGCGCGGTCACGCCCGCCAGGAACTTCCGCTCCGCCTCGGGAATGCCGAGCCGGTCAAAAGTATTTTTGATGCCTTCGGGGACATCTTTCCAATCCTTCCCCTGTTTCTTGTCCGTGGGCTTCATGTAATAGTGGATGTTATCGAAATCGATGGCGTTCAGCAGCTCGGTGTCGCCCCAGGTCGGCATGGGCTTCTTGAGGAAAATGTCGAGGGCCTTCAACCGTTGTTCCAGCATCCAGGCAGGTTCGCCTTTTTTCCAGGAAATAGATTCAACGATCTCCCGGGTCAGTCCTTTGCCCGACCGGAAGGCGTAACCGTCCGTCGGGTCGCTGAACCCATATTGATAATCCTGTCCTAAATTTTGAAGCGCCTGCTGTTTGGGTGTCATTTCTTCGGCTCCGTCTAAAAACTAAACCGCGCTGGCCTGCAGAACTTCTTTCTGAATCGTCTCATACCCCTGGGATTCAAGGAGCTTCGCCAGTTCCGGTCCGCCGGACTTCACGATCCGGCCGGCCATCAAAACGTGCACGAACTGCGGCTTCACGTAATCCAGCAGACGCTGATAATGGGTGATCAAAAGGATTCCGCGCTCCGGCGACTGCAGGTGATTGATCCCGTCGGATACGATCTTGAGGGCGTCGATGTCCAGGCCCGAATCCGTTTCGTCCAGGATCGCCATCCCCGGCGCCAAAAGCGCCATCTGCAAAATCTCCAGCCGCTTCTTTTCGCCGCCGGAGAACCCCTCGTTTAAATAACGGTTGGCGAATTTGGCGTCCATGGAAAGGCGTTTCATGTTCTCTTTGAGTTCTTGCCGGAATTCCTTTAAAGGAACCTCTTTCCCGCGCACGGCTTTCATGGCGGTCCGAAGGAAATTGACCACGCTCACGCCCGGAACGGACACCGGATACTGAAACGCCAGGAACATCCCCTTCACGGCGCGCTCGTTGGGTTTCAATGTTGAAATGTCGTCACCCTTGTATAGGATGCGCCCCGATTCAATCTTGTATTTGGGATGGCCCATGGCCGCGTAGGACAGAGTGCTCTTGCCGGAACCGTTGGGCCCCATGATGGCGTGGATCTCGCCCGCGTTGACGGTCAAATTGATCCCGTTGAGGATTTTCTTTCCCTCGACCGATACGTGCAAATCTTGAATCTCAAACAAGTGTGCGCTCACGATTTCCTCTTGGTTATTGTCGTTGACTTAAGCCGGAAGCTTGACGATGGGAGGCGGTAGCTTGTCCTGCAATTCATTGACGTCGTTTGTGACCACGGACTCATCACGCAGCAGATGTTCCAGATTAAGCTTGCTTAAAAAGCCGTAGACATACTGGGAAAGGACGCTGAGGACCGGCCGGATGCCGCAATTGCCGATATGCGTGCACTGATCCTGGGTTCCCGGGAAGCGCCGGCAATGGTTGTGTCCCATATCCAGACGGCCCAGCGCGCCCAAGGCTTCGGCCACGGAAATATTAACGGCCGGCCGGCTCAGGATGTATCCACCCCTGACACCACGCAGGCTCTTCACCAAACCAGCCCTGCGAAGCGTCACTAAAATTTTAGCCACATAAACCGGAGTCAAACCTTCCCGTTGGGCGATGTCGCGTACGGTCAAGGGAGTGTTGGATTTATGGGAGGCCACTTGCAAGATGCACCGTAGCCCGTATTCCTGCATGGCAGATATTTTCATAAGTCGATTTTATTATATATGACCACTTGTGTCAAGTATCATTAAGACGCATGACAAAATACAAGAATATTCAGTCCGGATTTCGATTATATATCAAATTACCATTGATAATCAAAGCTATTTGATTGTGACGGAAGGCACGAAGAACTTAGGATCAGAAAGGTGAAGCGTGAGTATCCGGAGAGGAATTACCGAGGACCGACTCGATCTTGGCCTTCAAATCCGCCCCCGTAAACGGCTTGCGCAGGAACCCTTTAACGTTGTATTCGTTCCCGATCATCTTGACCGTAGAATCATCCAGGAAACGGGCCGTCATGGCGATGACGGGGATGTCCTTGGTCCGATCATCCCCCTGGAGCGCCCGGACCAACTCATATCCGCCCATATCGGGCATCATTAGATCGGTCAGAACGATGTCTGGCTTTTCCCACTGCGCTTTTGTCACGGCGGCTTGTCCGGTATACGCCATGACTATCTGATAATCGTCCGACAGCAGGTCCTCGATCATGGCGGCGATATTGCGTTCATCATCCACCAACAAAAGTTTTTTGCGTTGATCCAGGCCCAGATCGATGATGAGTGGATCGTCCATGGTTCCTTTTATGACAGGAGCGAAGCGCGGGCGAGCATTCGCCGCAAATCCTCGGGATCCGTTGAAGCCTCCAATGCCGTCTCGTTCGAGATCAGCCGACGGATGCACAAATCCAACAGGCTTTGGTTCATGGTCTGCATCCCGAACTTGGCGCCGGTCTGCATGGAAAGATAAATCTGCTCCACCTTCCGCTCCCGAATGAGGCTACGCACGGCCGGTGTCGCCACGAGGATCTCGCATGCCAGGACGCGTCCCGCGCCGGACGCATGCGGGAGGAGTGTTTGGGAAATGACCGCCACGAGGGAAAGCGACAGCTGGGAACGGGCCTGCTCCTGCTGGTGGGGCGGGAACGAGTCCAAGATGCGGTTAACGGCCGTCGCCGCGTCATTGGTATGGAGAGTGGAAAATACCAGGTGCCCGGTTTCCGCGATGGTCAGCGACGCCGCGATGGTTTCGGGATCGCGCATTTCGCCGACCAAGATCACGTCCGGGTCCTGCCGCAGAATATATTTGAGGGCGCTGCCGTAGGTATCGGTGTCATGCCCGATTTCGCGCTGGTTGACCACGGATTCTTTGTGGAAATGGAGGAACTCGATGGGATCCTCCACCGTCATGATGTGATAGCGGTTGTTCTCGTTCAGGTGGTCGATCAAGGTGGCCAAGGTCGTGGTTTTTCCCACCCCGGTGGGGCCGGTCACCAGGATCAACCCGCGCGGTGCCCGAACGAGTTCGCTGACGACCGAGGGAAGGCCAAGTTCTTCAAATGTCATGAAACGGGACGGGAGGGAACGGAGCGCCGCGCAAACACTTCCTCTCTGCATGAACACATTCATACGGATGCGCCCGACGCCTTTTATTCCAAAAGACAAGTCCAACTCTTTCTGGGCCTCAAAGCGACGCTTCTGCTCATCGTTCAAAAGGGAATAAATCAACTGCTGGCACCCTTCCGCCGTCAGCTTTTCCATGCTGGTTTTGACGATCTCGCCGTCGATTCGATAGCTGGGCGGCACGCCCACGGTCAAATGCAGGTCGGATGCTTTCCGCTGCACCATCTGCAGGAGCAAATCTTTGATGTTATGCATGAACTCCTCGCGCACACGATTGAAAACGAATCGCCATAAAGCTTTGCTCAAGAATAACAGGGGGTCCCGGGACTGTCAAGGGAAGCGAAAAGGAAAATTCATGCCGATTTTTTGCTGAAACCGCACCACCGAGGAAGCCCGGGGCGTCTTTTGGGCGGTGAAATCCCCAAGCGAAGCAGAAAGGTTTCATCCAGACAAGACCGGACATACACTAAACGAATTGAGAATAAGGCTTGAAATGGATCAAATTAGGGGTAACTATATATAGATTTTAGACAGCCGGAGGAATGCGTGAGCGCTGAGCATAGATTCAAAGACGAGTGGATAGTCCGTGCCGTATTGACCTTGCCTGGCATCACTTCAGAGCAAATCAACGATTTCCGACGACTCGCCAAGCCCTTTCTTTCCCAAAGCCTCGTCCAAGTCGGTCTGGCCACACTCGGCCAGTTGGGCGAAGCGGTCCAAAAACTCTATAAGATACCGCTCGCCAGCGCGGTCAGCCGGGACGTGGACAAAATGGCCGTGAGCATGCTGCCGGAGCGCATCTGCCAAAAGCTCATGGCGTTCCCCCTTCAGATCAAGGGCGAATACATCGAGGTCGCCATGGCCAATCCCCTGGACGTGGACGCGCAGCGGGACATACAAGTCCTCTCCGGCCGCACCGTCATTCCCTTCTTTTCTCTCCCTGACACCATTCAAACCCTCATAGCCGAGTTCTATAGCGGCGACAACGTCCTGAAGGAAATCCTGTCGCGCTTGGACGTGGAGGAAGACGTCGAATATCTCGGAGCGGAAACAAACGACCTCAACACCTACACCAACGAACAGATCTATCAACCGGTCATCAAACTCGCCAACAGCCTCATCGCGAAGGCCGTCACCCTTGGCGCATCCGACATCCACATCGAGCACGATGAAAAGAACAGCTACGTCCGCTATCGCATCGACGGCGTCCTGCGGCGCGTCATGAATTTGCCCAAGTCCCTCGCGGGTGGGCCGTTGATCTCCCGCATCAAGATCATGGCCAACCTAGACGTGGCGGACCACAACCGCCCCCAAGACGGCGGGGCCAAGGTCTTGGTATCGGGGAAAGAAATTTCGCTGCGCGTTTCGACGCTTCCGACGAATTACGGCGAAAAAGCCGTCATCCGGATACTGGACCCCACGGCGACGACGATCCCCTTCGAGCAGATGGGATTTCCCCGCCCGGTGATCGCCCGGCTGGAAAACCTGATCACGGCGGCGCAGGGGATCATCCTCGTCACGGGCCCCACCGGTTCCGGAAAAACGACCACGCTCTACACCGCGCTCAGCAAACTTAAATCCGAGGACACCAACATCGTGACGGTGGAAGATCCGATCGAATATAAACTGCCGGGGATCAACCAGGTCCAGGTGAACGAGAAAGCCGGCCTGACGTTCTCCAGCGTCCTGCGGTCAGTCCTGCGGCAGGACCCCGACGTGATCCTCATCGGCGAAATCCGCGACGCGGAAACGGCGAACATCGCCTTCCAGGCGGCCATCACGGGACACATCGTCTTCTCCACGCTGCACACGAACGACTCCATCTCCGCGATCTCCCGACTGCACGACATGGGTGTGGAGCGCTTCAAGCTTGCGCCCGGCCTGCTCGCCATTACGGCGCAGCGACTGGTGCGCCGTCTCTGCAAAAACTGCCGGACGCCCAGCATTGAGAAAGAGTTCGATCCCCACATAGAAAAACTTCTGGCTCAACATAAACTGCCGAAAAACTACTGGAAGCCGGTGGGTTGCGAACAATGCAACTTCCTGGGCTATAAAGGGCGGCTGGCGGTCGTGGAATTATTGGAGCTGAACACGAGCCTCAGGGAGCGCATCGCGGCTGGAGACGGGGAGGAAAGCCTCCGCCAGACGGCGCTGAGGGACAAAGCGCTCTATCCCATGATCTTGGACATACTCACCCATCTCAGCCAGGGGGACACATCGCTGGAAGAAATACTGCCCTTCCTCACCATGGAAGCGCCAGCGAAAAACGCTCCGCAGGAGCGGAAAACCACGGTTCCGGACGACAAGGGGCCGACCGAGCGAACCGTTGGTTTTGAAAAAACCCCAGCCCCGCCCGACCCGCTGGAAAATTACGGGGAGATTGTCTTGCCTGACAGCGCCAAGGAAACCGCGAAGCCATCGGAGAATCCGCCGTCGGCCGAAGAACTTACCATCGAAAAACGCATCGAGAAAATGGCGGCGGGACCGTCTGGACCGCCGGCGATCACCCCGGTGGAGCTGGAGCCCATACTGCCGGAGCCGGAAAGCGAACCGGCTCCGCCCGAATCAATTTCAAAGCCGGAGGAGCCTCCGACGCCGACACAAGCAACTCCTCCGGTGGAAACGGAACCGAAAAAACACGACGACGCCGAAGAAGTGAAGGAAAAGGGCGAATCCGAACCTCCAGCCACGGATATTGATCAACCGTCCGAACCGTTCTTGGAGGAAGAACCGCCGCTTGATGAGTTTATTTCCGAACCCGTGGAGGAGGACCCCGAACCAATCCTGGAAAGCGTTCCTGTCGTGCCGGTTGAGGCCGTCGAAACGCCCGTGCCTGACATCGCCCAATCCCCGGCGCCGGCGCAGGAGGCGGCGGAACCGGAAGCCTTTCCGAGCATACTGGAAGAACTTTTAACCATCAGCGAGATAACGGAGCAGAACCCCGCCGATGAACCTCCGAGCGCCCCGACGCCCGAACAGACACCCTCAATTGGGCCCATTCAAGAAAAACCGGAGGACGTCACACCGGCCCTTCCGGAAAACCCTCCCGCAAAACCGGAACACTCCGACACCCCCGAACCGGTAGCGGAACCCGCGCCGGCGGCCAAAACCGTCGCGCCGAAAGCGGGCAAGGGGGCTGATATCGCCGCTCCTCCCGACAACGAAGTCCCCGCTAAAAAAGGCGAAGTCATGATCGTCGACGACAACGCGGCGCTCCGCCTGCTGCTGCGCTGCATCCTGGAAGACGCCGGCTTCAGCGTCACGGAAGCGAAGGACGGCGGCCAGGCCATGGAAATCCTTTTGAACAAAACCCCCGACGTCATGCTGCTGGACATCAACATGCCCAAATTGAGCGGGGAGGAAGTCATCAAGCGGGTGCGCCAAAGCATGAACCTCTTTCCCATCATCGTCCTCACCACCAATTCGGACGACAGGAGCCAGATCGACACGCTCTCTTTGGGAGCGGACGACTATATCATCAAGCCTTTTATCCCCTCCATCGTGCTCGCCCGCGTCCGGGCGGCCATGCGCCGCACAGGAAAGTAGTTTACAGTCCCCTCGTATATTTATAAAATCCATCCTCATGAAATCAATCAAACCTTTGCAGTCTCTTTCCGTTCAAGGAAAACGCGTCTTGGTTCGGGTAGACTATAACGTCCCGCTGGAAAAAGGAGCCATCACGGACGACACCCGGGTGCGGGCCTCTTTGCCCACCCTCCAACACCTCCTCGGCCAAAAAGCGCGCATCATATTAATCTCCCATTTGGGCCGGCCCAAGGGCCAGGTCAATCCCAAGTACAGCCTGGCTCCCGTCGCCCAGCACCTGGGTCAGTTGCTCGGCAAGCCCGTCGCCTTCGCGGCGAATTGCGTTGGGACCACAGCTGAGGCCGCAGCGAAGAACCTGAAAGACGGCGACGTCCTGCTGCTGGAAAACCTCCGTTTCCATCCCGAAGAGGAAAAGAACGATCCCGCCTTCGCAAAGCAATTGGCGTCCCTGGCCGATGTCTTCGTCCAGGACGCCTTCGGCGCCGTGCATCGCGCCCACGCCAGCACCGACGCGGTCGCCAAACTCCTGCCCAGCGCCGCCGGGTTCCTGTTGCAGAAGGAATTGAAATTCCTCGGCCAAGTGCGCGAAAATCCCTCCAAGCCGTTCATGGCCATCGTCGGCGGGGCAAAGGTTTCGGACAAGATCGAAGTGCTGGAAAAGCTTCTGGAGAAGGTGGACACGCTCGCCATCGGCGGCGCCATGGCCTACACATTCCTGACGGCCCAGGGCGTTGCGATCGGAAAGTCCCTTGTGGAGGCCGACAAAGTGGAACTCGCGAAGGAACTTCTGAAAAAAGCGAAAGAAAGAAACGTCCGGCTGATCCTGCCCGTGGACCACCTCGTGGTGAAAGCCATTGAAGACCAGGCTTCGGCCAAAAACACCGACGGGAAAGAAATACCCGCGGACATGCTCGGCGTGGACATCGGATCGAAGACGTTGAAGGATATGGCGGAGCCCATCAAGTCGGCGAAAACAATCTTCTGGAACGGGCCGATGGGGATTTTTGAAACAGACCGATACGCCGCAGGGACCCGCGGCGTGGCGAAGTTCACGGCGGATGCGGCCCAGCACGGCGTCACCGTCGTCATCGGCGGCGGCGACAGCGTCGCGGCGGTCCAATCCGCCGGGCTCGCTGATAAAATCACGCACATTTCGACCGGCGGCGGAGCGTCCCTGGAATTCCTGGAAGGAAAAGATCTCCCGGGCGTGTCCGCAATTCCGTCGGCATAGCCAAGGAAGGCATAAATGTACTCCCTCTTATTGACGCTGCATGTTCTGGTTTGTTTGTTGGTGATCCTGGTGGTGTTGATCCAGTCAGGGAAGGGCGCGGGTTTGAACAGCGTCTTCGGCTCGGGCGGCGGGGACGCGCTTTTCTCCGCGCCGTCGGGGTCCATGTTCATACGCAAGCTGACCACCGGCCTGGCGGTGGCGTTCTTTCTGACGTCCTTATTGCTCACCTATCTGTCCGCCCGCAAGGGCTTGCGGACGGTCACGCGCGGGATGTGGAACCCGGCGGCTCAAGGGCAGGGAGTTCCGGATGCCGGGCAATTGCCGATCGCCCCGCCTCCGCCGCCTTCAACGCAGCAGACAAAATAACTATCGGCCTTCGGGCCTAGATTGTGCAAACAGCGCGCGGGTGGCGAAACTGGCAGACGCGTACGTTTGAGGGGCGTATGTCGAAAGACATAGGGGTTCGAGTCCCCTCCCGCGCACTGTTTGCATAATCCTTCCGGCAGTCCTAAAAAACAATTCCCAATTACTTGATATAGATCATGCCCATTGAACGGCATAATCATTAATATCCGTTTATCTTTGCATAGTGAAAATCATCGTTATGACAACCTACGAGGGTCAGTTGCTGGGATTTCCGGAATGAATTCCTGCCCGGATCGGGCATCGCCTGGGAGGTTGCATGAAGAGGATGGTGTCGGGATGGAAGCAAAAATGGGCCGTCGAGATGATCTGGTGGTCCATGGGGATTTCTGTCGTGATTCTCATGTCCGCGTTCATGTTCATGGCCTTTTCGACAATACCGGCAAGAATGGCCCCCTGACACGGAAGGGCTAAACCTGCCTGGCCGCCGTCAATCCGTGAACGGACTTGGCTCCGGCGTCCTTTAACGCGGCCGCGCACGCCTCCAGCGTCGCGCCCGTGGTGCAAACGTCATCGATCAACAAGATGGTTTTTCCCTTCACGCGTTCCGTCTTCCGGACAATGAATGCTCCTTCCACGTTCGCGAAGCGTTTCTCCAAGTCCAATTCCGTCTGCGACCGGGTGATCCGCTTCCGGACCAGGCATCTTCCCGCCCAGGGCAAACCCGTCTCGCGGCAAAAGGCTCGCGCCAGCAGCTCCGCCTGGTTATAGCCCCGGCGGCGCATCCGCCAAAAATGCAGCGGCACGGCCGCGACCGCATCCACGGGACATTCCTCCCGCATTCCCTTCCAATATTCCGCCAAAAAATGCCCCAGCGGTCTCGCGATGGAGGCGCGTCCGCGGTATTTCAACTGGCGGAGCGCGTCCTTAAGAACGCCGTCGTAGACCCCCGCGCTTCTGGCCGTCCAAAAAGCCCGCTTCCGGCGGCGGCATACGTGACAATGGGAGCCGCCGTCCGGCAAAGGCAGGCCGCAGGTTTCACACGCCAGCCCCTTCCAGGATGATATCCGGCCGAAGCATTCAGGACAGATGACCCACGGGTAGTCGGCGGGAACGTCGCTCCGGCACAAAGGGCAGCCGCGCGGGAAAACAAAATTGAGCAGATGTTTCAGGAAGGAGTCGAGGCGCATAATTAGAACTGGATGATCAGCTGGCTGTTCATCTCGTAGGACATAAGGCTGTCGCCTTTTTGCACGCGGTTCTTGATGCGGCTTCCGGCGGTGCCGAAGGACAGACGGAAGTTGCGGGAGATCTCGTACTCGCCGGTGATGCCGACCGTATAGGTGTCGGTATTGTCCCGCTCGACGTTCAGGCTCGAGCGTTTTTGTTCCAGGCCCAAGTTGGTGTCCATCGTGAACCGGTTGATGTTGCCGAACGTTTTCTTGGTGAACGGGAAGCGGAACCCCTTCGGGTAAGCCTTATCGAAGCGGGTCTTCAGGTTATACGTGCGGGTCGTGAGGTCCTGCGTGGTCTTGTTCGCGCCGTCGTGGGCCATGTCCGTTTTGAAATTATAGCTCGGTGTGAACCGCCATACGCCCAGGATCAAACCGACCTGATAAGAATAGGAATACCCGCGGCCCACGCTGCTGGTGATGAACTCTCTGAGCGTGGAATCGTACGTGAGGTCCAGGCGTAACTGGTGAAGAAATCGTACCGCTTGAAGAGCGTGAACCTGTAGTCGGCGCTGAAATCCTTGTTGTCGGTGCGCTGCGTGAGGATGGTTTCGGACTTGCGCCGGCTGGTCCGCACGTTGGCCTGGGAGTTGTTCATCCACCGCGCCAGGTGGTACGTCTTTTCCAGGTCGCGGATCGAGAAAATCAGGTCGGGCCAGGTGGTGCTGTAGGTGTCCCGCTTGGTGTCCGTGGTCTCGGAATGGTCGTCGGAATGGGTGTAGGTCCCGGTGAGGCTCAGCGTGTTCAGCGGCTGCAGCCAGCTCGGGAACCGCATCCAGTCGAAGGGGTTCCAGTTTGTGCTGGAGCGGTATGTTTTCAAGCTCGAGAACTGTTTCCGCCGGGCGTCGGCGTTGGCGAAGCTCATGCTGGACCCCTTGATCCAGAATGAGTTGAGCCACCGGCGGTCCGACGCCTGAACGTTTTCATAGGTTTCCCCCACCTGGAGGCTGTAGCTGTTGTTGATGCTGAGGGACCGCGTCGGCTGGAAGTTCGGCAGCAGGTCCCGGGCGTTGAACGTCCAGGAGGCGTCGCCGTTCGACGTGCGGTCCAGGGTCTTCAGGTTGAACGCCGTGGGCGTCGACGCCAGCGGAAGGGCGTTGGTTTCCGTTCCGGTGATGTTGTAGCTGAAGCGGGGCTCCAGCCAGCGGAGCAGCCTGATCGACGCCGTGGCCCCGGCGCTTTGGGAAAGGGACTTATCGTAATTCTGCGCCGCCTTGAAGTCCGGCGCGACCGTTAAATCGCTTTCAGTGAAACGCCTCTCTTCTGTCACCCGTTTGTAGGCGTAGTTCGGCGCGAAGCTGAACCCGTTCCAGGGAGTGAAGGTCAGCCGGCCGGACCAATCGTCCGTGTACTCCAGAGTGTTGGCGTCGGCGAAGATCGCGTTCCGCACAGTGTTCGTGTCCGGCGCGACCGCGAGATCGTCCCTCTTCTTCTGTTCGTAAAAGGTCAGGAAATAATTCGTGCGGCGATACGTAAGCGCGATGCTTTCGGGCAAAGGACGGAACGCCACGAAGCGGCTGGGAAGCACGTCGAGTTTCCATGGCACGGAATAACTCAGGCTGCCCGTGTACGTGTTGCGGTCGTCGGTACGGAGGAGAAGGTTGGAATCGCTGAGGGAACGGTCGTAGCCGAAACCCAGCCGGGGAAGGTGCGGGATGATGAGCTCTCCCTTGGTCCCCAGCGTGGTGTTCTGCACATGGCCCTCTTCCAGGACGGAAACCAGCCCGGACTCCCCGGTCTTCAAAGCGGCGGGCGTGATCGTGTCCGAGCGGCTGTAGTTCGCGCTCAAGGGCATGAAATTGAGCCGCGTGAAGGTCATATAACCCGACCGGTCGATGCTGTCCTGGTTGGTGATCGGCGACGTGAGCGTCTGGAAGTTGCGGTCGACCTCGCGGAACTTTCCGCCGAAAGTCCCCCAGTTCGCCCACGAAAAATCCGCGCCGATGCGTTTCGCCGTGCCGACCTTGAGCCGCGCCCCGGTGACGAACATCTCGTTGACCCATAATTCGGCGTTCTGTATGTCCGCGCCGCTCTCGTTCCGCACCCCGACCTTGACCTGTCCCACGCTCGAGAGGTTCGGGTTGCCGACCATCCGGACGGTGGCCCCGCCTTGGATCGGCCGCAGGATGTCCGGCGTGCCGTCGTTGTTGAGGTCCACCATGTCGGCGCCTTCCAACACCCAGCCCCTGTTTTGATAGGCGGCGTCGACGTGCACCGCGTATTCGAAGTAGTCCGTTTCGGAGCCCAACTGCACGAAGAACGTTTCGCCCGTGGCCGCGCCGGGGGGCGCGCGCAGGAAGAACTTGAAGGCCTTGTGCTTGGAGAAGTCATGCGGCGAGCCGTAAACGACCCGCGTCGTCGTTGTCGAGTTCGCGGGGAGGTTATGGATGAGCAGGTCCAACGCCTGCTCCCTTGTCCGGTCCCCGCTGTCCCCTTTGTAGATGTCGTTGTAGGCCGGATTACCCAGCAGGGACTCGTACCGCGGGTCGTCGATGTTGTTGATCGCCGTCACCGTCATGGTGCTGTTGTTGAGCGACGTGGCCCTTTCCCAGCGGTTGCCCACGAATGAAATATTTCCGATGCGGACGGTCCCCTTCGCCGCCGGATCCAGCCCGACGACGGAGATGCGGACCTGCTTGATGGCCTGAAAGTTCGGCACCTCGGCGGGCGTGATGTTCAATGGGATGTGGATGAGCCGCCACCCGTCGAAATTCAAGCTCGTCAGGTTCTCTTCGATCGGCTGATGGATGTCCGGTTTGATGATGTGGACGTCGTTGGCCGCCGTCATCCCGTCCGAGAGCCGGAAGAGGAACGGGCGCGGGACGTCCTCGCCGGTGTTCAGCCTGCCGTCGGCGTCCAGGTCCTCCGTATCGATCCGCCCTTCGTTATTGACCGGCACGGCCCCGCCGTCGTCCAGCGTGTTGCGCACTCCGTCGGGCCCGGGGTCATTGAAATTGACGCCCACGTCTTCCCCCTGGTTCAGCGTCCCGTCGTTGTTGAGGTCCTCCGTGTCGAGGGCGCTGTCGCCGTCCGCGTCTTCGTTGAACTTTCCGGCATTGACGATCAGGTCCGCCCTCGGCGCGCCCGAGCCGGCGCCCTGCACCCAAATATCCAGGAAAAGCTTTTGCGAGAAGTCCCTTCCGGAGGCGGACAACGGTTGGACGATGGAAACGGGAGCGGCGGTGGCGCTCAGGTCGTAGTCCATGACCAGCACTCGCTGGGTCTCGCCGTTGGGATTATTGACCCTCGGATTGATCTTGTCGAGGGCGATGTTCTCGTCCGAAAGGCTGAGGGCCGACGGCCGCATGATGAGGGCGCCGACGGGACTGCTGGTGCTGGCGTTGACGGCGGGATTGGAGGCCTTTTGCCAGAACTGCGCGTTCATGATCGTCTGGTCCTCCTGCTTGATGCCCTCCATGGATTCCACCAGCGCGCGGCCGAAAAGGTCCGGGTTCTCGCGGGACTGGGCGATTTCCCCCGCCATGTTCATCGTCAGGGGAACGAACGGGACCTTGATGCTCTTCAGCTGGCTGTCGGCCTCCAGGACCATCAGGCTGTTGGGGGTGGAGCGGATGTCCGGCACGGCCGTGGGCTTCGGCGCGAACGTGTAGAGGAACGTGGACCCGACGTCCATCTTGTTGGGGATCACGTTGAACTCCGTCCGCTCGCCCACCAGCGTCTGGCCGAGCTGTCCGCCGAAGGGCGCGTATTCGTAGGTGATCTCCAGCTGGGTCGTCTCGTCGATCTGGTCCTCGTTGAAGAAGGTCAGGAACCCGGAATCGTAATCGATGAAATAATCCACGTCCCGGGTCAGGAGGCGCCCGTTCATGGTCACGCGTTCGCTGCCCAGGACGATGTTGGGCTTCACGAGGTAGGTCTTGATCCGGTAGCGGTATTCCAGAAGGAATGAAAATTTATGGAGGGGGGCTGTCGTGTACAGCGACGGATCGCTCACCACGTTGGCGCTCGGCGTGACCGGCGCGATGTTGAAAACGCCGCCTTCGAAATCGACGTCGATGTTCTGCGGGTAAATGAGGCTCGCGCCGTTGGCCAGGCCGACGGTCGTGTCGTTGTTGTTCAGGTCCACGACCTTCAGAATGAAATTCCCCCGCCCATTGTCGCGGATCACCTTGCTGCGCCCGATCGAATAGAACGTCTTTATTTCCCGGGGAGACTGGTCTCCGTCGTTCTTCAGGATCTTCAACACGCCGGCCGTCTTCAGAGACGACAGCCGCGTGCCGTCCGCCGTGGTGTAATCCACGGCCACCACCGTGTTGGCCGGCAAGGGGTTGCGGAACGTGATGATGCCCTTGGTGTAGTCGACGGTATAGTCCTGTCCGCCGAACATCTGGTCGAAGTGCCCCGAATACGTGGAAGTGGTCACGTCGTAATCCTCGACCGTCAAGGAATTCGAGGACACGTCGTTGGTGATGTTGCGATCGTCGATCATGACCCGCTCGGAGCCCACCACGATCGGCAGGTGCGCGTCCTCGAACTGCAATCTGTAATACCGCGACCGGATGTAGGCCGTGTCCGGGATCTCCTTCCGCTCGAACTGTGTGTTCCCGTTGAAGCGCTTCGTCTCGGTGACGCCTTTGGTGCGGCTGCCGATGGCCATGAACTGCAGCCGTTTATATTTCAGCTTCGTGCGGATGCCGAAGAGCTGTTTGCTGTAGGAGACGAACTCGGTGGACGGAAGAGACAACGTGATGTCGCCGAACGCCGCTTCCTGGACGATCTCCTCCGGATCGCCCTGGTAGACCACGGAGATGTCGCGCTTGTCCTCTTTCGTGTCGTCGAAATCCACGTTGACGGTGATCTTCCGGCCCACCTTGCCCTTGATGCGGACCTGCAGCTCCTGCTTCATGTCGAAGGTGTGCTCAACTTTGGGGACGCCCAGCTCCTCGGCGCGCTTGGCGCTCTTGCGGCGGGTTTCCTGCAACCGGAGGGAAATCAACTTGCGGCCGGAGATGTTGAGTCCGGATTCGTAGGGCAGTTCCACGTTGATGATCCCCGCCTCCTCCTCGGAGGGCGGCTTCGCCGTGGTGGTGCTGAATTTCACGAGTGAGGATTTTTCCTTCGGCGGCTCGCCGGGCTTTTCGCCCTTATCGATGTAATTGCGGGCCCTGTTCCAGAGCCCCTGGTCGAAGTGGAAAACCTTGCTGTCTTCGGGAAATTCCTTGGAGGGTGGCGGAGGCTCGACCAATCCCAGGTCGACTTCGGCGGGCTGGTCGGCGATGCTGAGGTCGGCCCAGGCGGGGAGGTAGAGGTTGGAAAACATGAACGCGGCCAGGAAAATGCGCAGGAACGGTCGCCGGAACATCGGCGGTCGGAACTCGCGCGGCGCGGTGGTCAACGGGATGTTCTTCAAATGGTTCCTTCGGATAAAAATTTAGGACGCCTCGCCGGAGGCGGCCGCGAAACAAAAGCAGTGAAATTCGCTGATTTTACCGTCTATTTTTAGGGTCGGTTAAGTTTACCTTGCCACCCCAGGAGTGTCAACCTTGAAGAATTTTTGCCC
>CAYZXT010000043.1:0-19970 GCA_964482515.1 uncultured Elusimicrobia bacterium
AGGGGGGTGGTGTTCAGGCCCTGCATGTAATAGAGGGCGATAGGCGGATTGATCATGAACCCGAAGAGCCCCGCGCCCACCATGTTCCAGAAGGCGACGGAGAGGAAGAAGTACACCGGCCATTTATAGTTCGCGACCCATTTGCCGATGCGGTAGGTCTTCACGTCGTCCCAGGCCGTGAACGCGATGAGGACCAGGGGAACCACCTCGAGCGCGCTGAAGACGGAGCCGAAGGCCAGGGCGACCGTGGGCGTGCCCGCGAAGTAGAGATGGTGCAGCGTGCCGATGATGCCGCCCGACAGATAGATGGTGGCGGACAAAAGCGTCGCTTCCGCCGCCAGCGTCGCCCGGATCAGTTTCAATTTCATGAAGAAGAAGGCGATGACCACCGTGGCGAAGACTTCGAAGAACCCTTCGACCCAGAGGTGCACGACCCACCAGCGCCAGTATTCCACGATGGAGAGATGGGTCTGCCGGCCCCACGCCAGGCCCGCGCCGTAAAACATGGCGATGGCCGCCGAGGAGATGAGGAACAGAAGCAGCAACTGCCGCTGATCGTCCCGTTTTTTGAGCGCGGGCAGGATGGACCGCACCACGAGGAACAGCCAGAGGAACAATCCGACGAGCAAGCCCACCTGCCACACGCGGCCCAGGTCCACATACTCGTAGCCCTGGTGTCCGTAGAGGAACCAGTTGTTGCCGGTCAGCTTGTTCATGATGCTCATCCATTGGCCCGCCATGGAACCGACCACGAGGACCAGCAGCGCGCCGAAGAGGGCGTCCACGCCGAGTTTCTGTCCCTTGGGTTCTTCGCCGCTGACGATGGGGCCGATGAAGAGACCGGCGGCCAGCCACGCGGTGGCGATCCAAAGGATCCCCAATTGGACGTGCCAGGTCCGCGTCACGCTGTAGGGCAGCCACTGGGAAAGCGGGAAGCCGTAGAAACCGTCGCCCTCCACGCCGTAGTGGGCCGTCACCACGCCCGCCATAATCTGCACGAGGATCAACGCCGACACCACCAGGAAATACTTCAGCGTGGCCTTCTGCGACGGCGTGAGGACGCTGCCGATGAGCGGGTCCGACTGCGGCGGGGCCTCGTTCCGGTCGTAGGGGCGCGACACGTAATACCAAACCATCACGCAGATGCCGGCGAGCAGCATCAAAATGCTGACGCCCGTCCAGACCACGGCCTCGCCCGAAGGGCGGTTGCCGACCAGCGGCTCATGGGGCCAGTTGTTGGTGTAGGAAATGTCCTGCCCGGGACGATGGGCGGCCGCGGCCCAGGACGTCCAGAAAAAGAAAGCGGACATGGCGCGCAGCCGTTCCGGGTCCGTCACGGCCTTGGGCTGGATGGCGTAGTCGACGTTGCCTTCAGAGAAAAGCTTCGCGTAATAGGCCGCGTTGGCGTCGAAGGCGCGCGCCCGCTCCGGCGCGATGGTCAGCTTCCCGGCGGCCTCGTCGTAGTTGTTGGCCCGCATCAGAATGTCGAGCTTCGCCCGCAGGGCGGCCTGGCGATCTTCCGTCAATTTTAAATAAGGGATCTGGAATTCATTCTGGGCCCATTCCTCCAGGATGAAAAGCGATTCGCGGTGCAGCCAGTCCGCGGTCCAGTCGGGCGCCACGTAGCTTCCGTGTCCCCAGACCGAACCCACTTCCATCCCGCCCATGGCCTGCCACACGTTCTGGCCCAGGGAGATCTCCTCCGGAGCGATGACGGTCCGCCCGTCCGTCGTCACGACCTGCGCCGGCAGCGGGGGCTTTTCCTGATAAATCCGTCCGCCGATCCAACCGAGCACCGTGAAAGATACCACCATCACCGCCCAAAACGTCCACCAGAGTTTTTTCATGACCGCTCCTTATTATGTAATCGCATCCCTATATGCTTTATTGAATTAAAAAAATTCAGCCGATGACGCTCAGGGCGCCCGGCCGGGCGGCGATGTCCGAAATCTTCGTATCGCGCAAAAACCTCAAATAATGGTCCCGGACGTTTTTCCAATCATTATGAAGCCGGCAGGAATTGTCGTCCGAACAGATGGATTGCCCCAGGATGCAGCCGGACCAGCGGCTGACGTTCTCCACGGCCTCCACCACCTCAAACATCGAAATCTCCTCTGGTTTACGCGCCAAACGAAATCCGCCGCCCATTCCCTTCTGGGATTCCACGAATCCCTCGCCGCTCAACTGGCGGAGCAGCTTGCCCAGATAATTCTGTGGCGCGCGGGTCCTTTTGGCGATGGACGACGCCCCGGCATATTCCCCATCGGGGAGTCCGGAAAGGACCACCAGCGCTTGCACGGCTTGGATGGCGGTTTTGGAAAGCATTATTAGCGCACCTCAGAATGTAATCGCATGCGATTGTCCTATTTTAACCGTTCCGGATATTTTGTCAATCTTTTTTTGCGTGAACGATCGCCGCATGCGGCGGGATACCTATTTCAGCGCGGCGATGAGGGCGGCTTCTAAAGTTCCGTTGGAAGGGATGGTGGTCCAGACGGCGGGAGGCTTATTGTCCCCCCGGCGGCGGGAACGGCGGTAAAGGTGCTGGACGGAAGCGGAGACTTTCACCTGGGTCTTGCCGCCGGGCTTGGCCTTCAGCGAAAGGTCGGCCCGCACCCGCTCGGCCAACGGGGCCGGTTTCTTCCGCGGCCGGATGCCGTACTCCGTCCGGACGTTTTCAACGACCCGCCATTTGGTGAAGATCATTCCCTTCTGGGGGACGGCGGATTCCACGGCGAACCCATTCTTTTCCAGACGGCGGATGGTCTGCGTCCAGGAGGTTTTCAGCGGGGCGTTCAACAGGATTTCCTTGACCACGGCGCGGGGACGCGGGGATGAGGCGCGCGCTTTGGACGGGGCGGTGCGGTGCGGGGCCAGGCAGCCTGCGGCGATAAACAGCGCCGGCGCCAGGAAGAAAAACCGTTTCAATCCCATCGCCCCCGGTTGCGCCAACTCCGGTAAAAAAGAGAGATGCTCTGCCAGTGGGAGGGGCCGATGAAAATCAAATAGGGGATGATCGCCGCTCCTATGGCGAGCCGGTCCAACGTGCCTCCCTGGTAAAAAGCCAGGGCCATCCAGCCCCAAGTGAAATACCCCAGATACTTGACCTTCATGGGAATGACGAAAAAGAACAGGAGCTCGAAGTTCGGGAAAAGCGCCGTGAAAGCCAGGAACAGCCCGGCGTTTAAATAGGTGTTCCGCACGATGCCCCAGGCCGGAAAGAACCCCAGGGCGGCCGTGGCGACGGCGCCGATGAGATAGTAGAGGGTGAATCGTGCGCTCCCCCAGATGTTTTCCAGCGCTTCGGCGTAGAGGTAGAGAAGATAAAGCCAGAAAAGGATGAAGATCGGGGACATGGCCGGAGGGACGAACAGGAATGTGAGCAGTCGCCAATACTCGCCGGACAGGACGGCGGGCGGCGCCAGAACCAGGGACTCGGCCATGCCGGGATTCATGAGCTGGAAAATATAGACCAGCGCATTGGACGCCACGATGATGAGGGGAAGGCCTTCGATGCCTTTGAAGTTTTGTATCCAGCGTTTCACGTTGCCGCCAGGTAACGTGCTAGTTTGTAGGATGGCATGGGATTAGTTTACCAAAAAATAAAAATCCCCTGCCGGCTTTGGGCCCGGCAGGGGATTTTTTATGAGCAAGCCGTTAGATCTTAACGACGTTGGCCGCCGCAGGGCCTTTGGCTCCCTGAGTCACTTCGAATTCCACCGCTGCGCCTTCTTCCAGGGACTTGTAGCCGTCCCCTTGGATGGCCGAGTAGTGCACGAACACGTCCGCGCCTTCCTCAGGAGTGATGAAGCCGTAACCTTTGCTGGCGTTGAACCACTTAACTTTACCTTTCATATGTGACACCTTCCTTGTATAAGACTATCTTTATAAGACAAAAACCGTGCGCGCCGAGTGGCGTACACGGTTCCAGATCTACTTAACGGTTTTACCAACGTCGAGACTGTGCATCTTTTGCAACCAAATTATACCGTCTCTCCTCGGAAAAAACAAGGCCTTTCTCTAGGAAAGTTTTTGCCTGAGGATTTTGTTTACCGTCTGAGGATTGGCTTTGCCGGCGGATTTTTTCATCACCGCGCCGACCAGCGATCCCAGGGCCCGTTCGTTGCCGGACTTCAGGTCCGCCACGACTTTGGGGTTGGCGGCGATGGCCTCGTCCACCCATTGGGCGATCTGGCCTTCGTCATCCACCTGGACTAGGCCCTTCTTTTTGACGATTTCCTCGGGCCGGCCGGCGCCGGAGAACATATCGTCGAAAACGGTCTTGGCGATCTTGCCGGAGATGGTCCCTTTTTGGACCAGCTTCACAAGCTCGGCCATGTCTTCCGCCGGGATCGGCGATTCCTGGATTTCTTTTTTGAGCGCGTTCAGCCGGCCGAGGAGCTCGGTGGTGATCCAGTTCACCAGCGGCTTGGCCGCGTCTTTCTTGGACGAGCCGTCCCCATTAAACCCCTTGAGCGCGGATTCGAAATAGTCCGAAAGGGATTTTTCCGAGGTCAAAACCCCCGCGTCATAGGACGACAGCCCGAGCTCTTTTTCATAGCGCGCGGCGCGGGCGTCCGGAAGTTCGGGCAGCATTTTCTTCAACCCTTCGAGATACGCCGCGTCCAGATGCACGGGCACCAGGTCCGGTTCCGGGAAATAGCGGTAGTCGTGGGCCTCTTCCTTGGAGCGCATGGATTGGGTGACCTGCCGCGCCTGGTCCCAGAGCCGCGTTTCCTGGACGACGCGCCCGCCGCCGTCCAGTATCTCCGCCTGCCGCGAAATCTCGTAGAGCAGCGCGTCCCGCACGCCGCGGATGGAATTTAAATTCTTGATCTCGGCGCGGGTGCCGAATTTTTCCTGGCCGGCCGGACGAAGCGAGATGTTGGCGTCGCAGCGCATGGATCCCTTCTCCATGTCGCAGTCCGACACGCCGACGTAGCGCAAAATCGTCCGCAGCGCCGACAGATAAGCCATCGCCTCCTCGGGCGAACGAAGGTCCGGTTCGGAGACGATCTCCATCAGCGGCACGCCGGTGCGGTTCAGGTCGACTAGCGAATAATCCAGAACGCGGCTGCCGATGGCGTGCATCAGCTTCCCCGCGTCCTCCTCCAGGTGGATCCGGTTGATGCGGACGCGCTTGGGGCCCCTCGCCGCCAGGCGTGGCCCCGGTTTGTCGGACGGGGCGGCTTCCATCGAAATGTCCAGATGCCCGGCCTCGGCCAACGGCTGTTTGTACTGCGAAATTTGATAGTCCTTCGGCAGGTCCGGATAAAAATACTGTTTCCGGTCGAAGATGGAATGTTCGTTGACGCGGCAGTTCAGCGCCAGGGCGGCGCGCGCGAGGCCTTCAACCGCCAAACGGTTGAGGACCGGCAGCACGCCCGGATGCCCGGCGCAGACCGGGCAGATGTGGCTGTTGGGCTCGGCGCCGAACTCCGTGGCGCAACCGCAGAAAAGTTTGGACTTGGTTTTGATCTGGACGTGGACTTCCAGCCCCACGACCGTTTCGTAGGCGGTCACTTGTTGTCGGCTCCCTTTTTCTCGTCGGGTTTCAGCTTGGCCATGATTTTCTTGTCGGAATCGTAGACCAAAAGATCCTTGGCTTCGTCCCAAGGCATGAAGCGGGAGTCCAGGATTTCCTTGGGATCGCTCTTGCCCGTTTTTTCCAGCGCGTCCATCAGGTACCAGTGGACGATCTTCCGCACCAGGACGCCGTCGTGCTTGAAAAAATATTGGACTTTCATGAGCGGCTTGGTCACCCGGCAGCGCCAACCCGTTTCTTCTTCCACTTCCCGGACCGCGGTTTGCTCCAGCGTCTCGCCCTTTTCGATGTGCCCCTTGGGAAAGGTCCAGACCACCTGGCCCTTGAGGTTCTCCACTTTCACCACGAGCAATTCCCCCTCCCGAAGCACGATGCCGCCGGCGGAAACCTCCTGCACCGACTTCCCGATGGACTTCCCTTTGCCGGACGCGTCTTTCTTTTTCATGGTTTCCCCAGCGGCTGAAGGGCCACTTTATCCGGGAAGCTGGCCCCGCCGGCCAAGGTGATTTGGATGGCGGCCGCGACAGAGAGGTCCGTGGCGAAAACTTTATCCTGCGGGAATAAAACCACGTTGCCCAGATACATATGGTTGGTCGGCACGTACACGGATATCCATTTGGCCGCGTTGTCCGGGGCGGAAACCAGATTGATCTCGCTGGTGACGAACCCCAGGGAAAGGGCGCCCGGGTGGGGGTATTCCACCGCGACCACGTGGCGGAAGGACGATTGGCTGTTGGGCGAAAACACGCTGGTGAGCGCCTTGGAGGTTTTATAGAGGGAACTGACTCCCGGGATATGCAGGAGGAATTCCTCGAAAAGTTCGAAGAACAGCTGGCCCACGGTACTCGACACGATCAGGCCGAGGAGGAAGAGGATGGCGACGCTGATCAGAAGTCCCAGGCCCGGGATTTCGGAACCGAACAACTTGTCCACGCCGTGGACGACCCAGACCACGATGGAAACGGTCAGCCACACCGGGATCAGGACGAAGAGCCCGGTGAAGAAGTAGTGCCACATGCGCTTGGTCAGACTTTTATTGGCGATCATTTTCCTTCTCCGCCGCGGACGTCGTACCACGTTTCGCAGTTCTCGCGCCGCCGGATGAGCCACGGAAAAAAGACGAACTTCATATACGTCCACAGCTGCTGCGCCGCGCCGAACTGGCGGACCTTCCGCAGCGAGGTGACGATGTAGACGTCTTTCAGGTTCGCGTAGACCATCCCCCGCTGGCGCGCCTCGCGCTTCAGCGCCAGCACGAAAAAACCGTCTTCCCCCACATAAACATCCTCGGGAAAACCGCCGACCTTCCAAAAGGTGTCCCGGTCCGTGTAGAGGATCCCGAAGCTCAAGCCGAACAGGTCCGCGAAAAAATTAAAGATGCGGAACATCGCGTGCGCGAGGAACGGCCCCGGCTCCGGTTCGATGCGGACGCCGCCGCCCAGGACCTTCCCGCCCGACAGCTCCTCGTCGATCCGCTCGAAAAGGTTCGGCGACACCCAGTTGTCCGCGTCGCAGGTGACGATGATCTCACCCTTGGCTTCCCTGGCGCCGCGGTTGCGCGCCGCCGCGATCTGGCGGTGGGGTTCGTGGACCACCCGCGCGCCGTGGGAGAGGGCGATCGACCCGGTGTCATCGGTGGAGGCGTTGTCCACGACGATCATTTCCACCGATCGCCCCGTCTTGTTCCGGTAGCGCTCCGCGGATTCTTTCAAACATTCCAGCGTCGCGCCCAAATATTTTTCCTCGTTATACGCCGGGATGACGATGGTTATCCGCGGCCCCGCGCCCGCCGCCATTTCAGCCGATCGACGGGGCCTTCACCCAGTCGGTGGCCTTCTCGTAGGCCTGGGCCGCAGACAAAACCTCTTCTTCCTCAAAAGCTTTCCCCATGAGCTGCAGTCCGATGGGCAGTCCCTTGGACGAATACCCGCACGGTAATGAGAGGCCCGGCAATCCGGCCAAGTTACAGGAGATCGTGAAGATGTCGGAGAGATACATCTGCAGCGGATCGTCGGTCTTTTCCCCCCGCTTGAAGGCGGGCGTCGGCGCGGTGGGAGTGAGCAGGACGTCCACTTTCTCAAAAGCTTTGTCGAAGTCCTGCTTGATCAGCGTGCGGACCTTCTGGGCCTTCACGTAGTAGGCGTCGTAGTAGCCGGAGGAGAGAGCGTAGGTGCCGAGCATGATGCGGCGCTTCACTTCCGGGCCGAAGCCCTCGGCCCGCGACAGTTCGTACTGTTCCAAAAGGTTCGTGGCTTTGTCCGAGCGGTGGCCGTAGCGCACGCCGTCGAACCGGGCGAGGTTCGCGCTGGCCTCCGACGGCGCCAGCAAGTAATACACGGAGACGCCCGCGTCCGAATGGGGCAGCGACACTTCCTGCACAGTCGCGCCCAGTTTCTCGAAGACCTTGATGGCGTCCGCCACGGCCTTCCGGACTTCCGGGTCCGTGCCGTCGATGAAATACTCCTTGGGCAATCCGATCTTCAACCCCTTGACGCCTTTCTCCAAACCCGCCATGTAATCCGGCACGGGGACGTTGACCGACGTGGAATCGTGGGCGTCGTAGCCCGAGATGACTTGCGTCAGCAGGGCCGCGTCCGCCGTGTTCCAGGCGAAGGGGCCGATTTGGTCGAGGGAAGAGGCGAAGGCGATCAAGCCGAAGCGGGACACGCGGCCGTAGGTCGGCTTGAAACCCACCACGCCGCAGAGGGACGCGGGCTGGCGGATGGAGCCGCCGGTGTCGGAGCCGAGGGACAAGGGCGTCAGCCGCGCGGCGACGGCGGCGGCGCTCCCGCCCGACGACCCACCGGGAACGCAGTCCAAATTCCACGGGTTACGCGTGGTGAAGAACGCCGAGTTCTCGGTCGACGATCCCATGGCGAACTCGTCCAAATTGGTTTTGCCGACGAGGATCGCCCCCGCGGCGCGGAGCTTTTCGATCACGGTGGCGTCGTAGGCCGCGGTGTGGTCCGCCAAAATCTTCGACGAGCAAGTGGTCTTCGTTCCCTTGACGCACATGTTGTCCTTGATGGCCACGGGCACGCCCGCCAGCGGGCCCGGATCTTTGCCCGCCGCCACCTTCGCGTCCACCGCCTTGGCCTGGGCGGCGGCGGATTCTTCCTGCACGCTGACGAAGGCCTTCAGCGTCGGGTCGAGGGCGGCGATGCGGTCCAGAAAGGCGCGCGCCGTCCGCTCGGCGGATATTTTTTGGGATTTGACTTGCGCGGCGATGTCTCGGGCGGAAAGGGTATGAAGGTCCATGGATTACTCGATGACTTTCTTCACCTTGAAATAGGAGTCTTCGCGGTCGGGCGCGTTCCGCATGATCGCCTCGCGGTCGGCGAACTCGACGACCTCGTCCTCGCGCCAGACGTTGGACAGCGGAACGACGTGGGACGTGATCGGCACGCCGTTCACTTCGTACTTCTCCAGATTCTTCATGTAGCCCAGGATGCGTTCGAGCTGGCCGCGGTACTTCGGCCGCTCTTCATCGGTGAGCGCCAACCGGGCCAATCGGGCCACGTGGTCGACGTCTTTATCGGTGAGGGACATCGCGTTTCTCCGTGCAGAAAATTTTCACCCAATCATACATGATTCGCAGGCCCTTCTCCAGGCGGCGGATGGGCGCCCGTTCGTCGGGAGAATGGATGCGGCGGAACTCCTCCTCCGTCAAGACGACCGGCGCGAGGCCGTAGCTGGCCACGCCCTTGGCGCGGAAAAAGCGGGAGTCCGTGGCCGCGGGATAGAGCAGCGGGACCAGGACAGCGCCGGGATCGTTCTTGCGGATGGCTTTCTGGAGGGCGAACCACAGGGGCGTGTTGTAGTCCCAGGCCATCGGTTCTTCCTGGGTGCGCCGGACGATGGCCACGGTGACGCGGTCGTCGTTGATCTCGTCCTTGAAGTTTTTCAGCAGGTCGAACTCGTTAACGGACGGCAGGAGGCGGCAATCCACCATGGCGGTCGCCGACGAGGGGATCACGTTCTCTTTCGGGGCCGCGGAATCGCCCGCGTAGGAAACGAAGGACGTGACCGCCAGCGTGTTGCGCTTCAGACCGTCGGTCAAGGCCGACGGTTTCAGCGTTCCCAGTTTCGCCTCCATATCGAGCGTCGACTGGGGCAGCGCTCCCCGCGATTTCTCCATCACCTTCTCCATGCGGAAGAGCGCGCGGCGCAGGATGTCGATGGGGTTCCCGCCGTTGGGCATGGAGGCGTGGCCGGCGTGGCCCCTGGCCGTCACCTGCAGGCCCAAGACTTTCTTCTCCTCCACGGCGCAGGCGTAAACGGTCTTCTTCCCCTCCGTGAACACGCCGGAAAAACCGAAGCCGCCCTCATCGATGACGAAGCCGGGCTTGATCTGGCCCCAAAACTTGTCCAGCATCCACTGGGCGCCCCACCGCCCGCCGGTCTCCTCGTCCGCCACGGCCATGAAATAGATGTCCCGGTTCAAGGGGAGGTCCGCTTTTTTCAAACGGATGAAGGTCATCAGATGGAGGACGCCGGTCAGCTTCGTGTCCAAGGCGCCGCGGCCCCAGATGTAGCCGTCCTTCTCCGCGCCGCTGAATGGCGGGACGGACCATTCCGACGGATCCGCGGGCACCACGTCCATATGGTGGAGGAAGAGCAGCGGCGGTTCCTGGGGCGTGGTCTTGGCCGCGAGGCGCGCGATGAGGTTGGCCCGCCCCGGCGTCGAAACGTAGACGGCGCTCTCGATGCCCGCCTTGTCGAGGATGCCTTTCAAATAGTTCGCGGCCGGCTCCTCGTTGCCCGGCGGATTGGTCGTGTTGATCTTGATGTAATCGCGCAGCAGGCGCATGGCCTGTTGGGTCTGGGCGTTATAGACGACCAGTTTTTTCTTGGGCGAATTTTTCTCCGGCGCCTTGGCGGCGTGGAGAGGAAGAGACAATGCCAACGCGCACAAGGCGACGAAAGCGATGATGGCGCGGGAACGTTTCATCCTTCGAGGATTTCGAACGACGCGTAGCGGGCCAGGATGCTCTTGCGCGAACCGGCGTCGAACATCACGGTCACTTTGACGTTTTCGCCCGCGCCGGACTTGTCCAGTATCCGTCCGGGGCCGAAGGTCGGGTGCTTCACGCGCATGCCCACGCGCAGCGGCCGCAGCGCGCCGACCACGGCGGTGGACGGAGATTCTTCGTCCGGATCGAAGGACCCGATGACCGGCCGGTACTCTTCCTTCGGCGCGAAGGGCACCGGCGGCCCGGCAATGGCGGGCGCGGTGACAAGTCCCGCCTCCTGGATGAAGCGCGACGGCACGTTCCAGTGGGAGCGGCCGTAGATCTTCCGCGACGCGGCGGACGTCAAATAGAGATGCTCCTTCGCCCGGGTCATGGCGACGTAGCACAGCCGGCGCTCCTCCTCCAGCTCCTGCTGGTCGAAGGCGGATTCGCCGATGGGGAAGAGTCCTTCCTCCAAACCCGTCACGAACACCGCGGGGAATTCCAAACCCTTGGCCAAGTGGACGGTCATGAGCGTGACGGCGCCCTCCGCGTCGTCCTTCAAACCGTCGAGATCGGACACGAGCGAAACCTTTTCCAGGAACGCCGTGGTGGATTTATCCGCGGTCTCCACGGATTCCTTCCCGGAGTTCTTCTCGAAGTCCTTCTCCGCGTTCTCTTCGAAATCCTTGGCCGCGTTCACCAATTCCTGAAGGTTGTCCAGGCGCGTCGCCGCTTCCGGATCGCTGTCCACCTGTTGTTCCCAATGCATCCAATAGCCGGTCTGCTCCAGCGCCGCCTGCACCATTTGCGAAGCGGTCAGGGTGGCGACCTTGGGCTTGAGGCCGGCGATGATATCGAGGAATTTTTGCAGGTTCCCCCGCGCGCCCGACGTCAACCCCGGAACGCGGGCGGACTGGACGATCGCCTCGAACAAGGTAACGCCGGTGGCGATCGCGTAATTTTCCAGGGCCTGGATCGACGTCTTGCCGAGGCCGCGGGCCGGAACGTTCACCACGCGCTTCACGCTGATCGAATCCGCCGGATTCACCAACAGGCGCAGATAGGCCATCATGTCCTTAACTTCCATGCGTTCATAGAACCGCATGCTGCCGACGAGCGCGTAGGGGATGTTCATGCGGCGGAAGATATCTTCCAGCACCCGGGACTGGGCGTTGGTGCGGTAGAAGACCGCCACGTCGCGGCGCTGGACGGCGCCCGTTTCCATCAGGCGCGCCGCTTCCCGGCCGACGAAGCCGGCCTCTTCCTGCTCGTTGGCGAACTCCTGGAACTTCACGGGCTCGCCGCCCTTCTGCGCGGTCCAAATGGTTTTGGCTTTGCGGTTCTGGTTGTTCTTGATGACCTTGTAAGCGCAGTCCAGGATCGCCTCGGTGGAGCGGTAGTTCTGCTCCAGCTTCACCACGGTGGCGCCGTGGTAGTCGCGCTCGAACTCCAGGATGTTGCGGATGTCCGCGCCGCGCCAGGAATAGATGGATTGGTCGTCGTCGCCCACCACGCAGATGTTCTTCGGAGGCGTCACCATGTGCTTGACGAGGAGGAACTGGCCGTGGTTCGTGTCCTGGTACTCGTCGACCAGGATGTATTTGAAGCGCTGCTGATATTTTTCCCGGATCGCCAGGTTGTCCCGCAGGGCGATGACGGACTTCATGATCAGGTCGCCGAAGTCCACGGCGTTGGCCTTGATCAATTTCCTTTGATAGATCGCGTAGATGGTGGCGACTTTCTGGCGAAAGGGATCGTTCTGGGCCAGGGCGTGGATGGCGTAGGAGTCCGCGTCAAGCAGATCGTCCTTGGCGCGGGAAATGATCGAGATGATCTGGCCGGGCTTGTGTTTGGTTTCGTCGAGGCTCAGCTCGCGCAGGCATTCCTTGATGAGCTGCTTCTGGTCGTCCTGGTCGTAGACGACGTAGTGCGGGTCCATGCCGAGGTTCTTCGCCTCGACGCGGAGGAACTGGGCGCAGAAGGAGTGGAAGGTGGAGATCCAAACGCCGCGGCCGCGCCCGCCCGTCAAATCGTCCACGCGCTTGCGGAGTTCCTGGGAGGCTTTGTTGGTGAAGGTGATCGCCAGGATGTTCCAGGGCTGGACGTTTTCGGTGAGCAGGTGGGCGATGCGATAGGTGATGACGCGCGTCTTGCCGGAACCCGCGCCCGCCAGAATCAAGAGCGGCCCTTCGCCGTGGGTGACGGCCTGCCGCTGGGGCGGGTTCAAGGTGGAGAGGAGTTGTTCGCTTAAAGCCATTGGGGTGTCCTTGCGTCAGACCGCCGACAAAATTTGTTGTTTGCGTTGATTGAATTCCGAATCGCCTAAGACGGGTTGAAATCCGTCCGTGGGCAATTCTTGTTTCAGGGGGACCCAGGACTTGCAGCCGGCGTAGAACGGGCCCCAGGGGAGCGTCAACGGCTCCGCCCGGCGGAAGCATTTTAGCACAATCAGATGCAGGGCGTTTTCCGGTTTATAGGCCAGGCGCTTCTCGAAAAAGCTCTCGGACCAAATCGTGAAGGGCATGAGGCGGCGGAGCTTTTCGATTTCATTCAGCGGTTGTACGTGGTCCACCTGAGCGTAGACATCAATGGGCAACCCGTTCTTTTCAAAATCAGGGGCCGCATCATCCACCCACGACTGATATTTTTCTTGGAGGCCGTCACGGTTCTGGTGTTCCCATCCGGGGAAAATGAAGAACTCGCTTTCCTTCAGGCGGAATTCCCCGTCCTCTTCCCGGATGCCGCCCTTGCGAAGGACGCAAATCTGCGCGCCCTCCCCCAGCGCCCGGTTCACCACGGCCCATTCCTTGAGTGCGATGCCGCAATTGGTTTTCATTTGTACCTCTGGGACTAACGCAACAATCCGGCTCGCCCCTCTCGCTACGCGGGCAATCGCGGAGCGACCGGATCGTTGCGGCGGACGAGGGGTGGCGGCGGATGTCGCCCGCGCCTCGGTTTGATTCAAATTGATTCCGGCGAGGGGTGACGTCGGACTGGGCGCCCATTCGGGCCGCAGAAGCGAAAGCTTCGAGGACGAATGGGCTGTCCGGCGGCAGGACCCCGAGCCGCGATCAGCTTTTTCTTTTAAGTAAAAGCACCGTCTCAACATGCGGAGTATGCGGAAACATATCCACGGGTTGAACCGCTTCGATCGCGTAGCGGTCCACCAAAATCGGAAGATCCATGGCCATGGCCTTGGGATTGCAGGACACATAGACCCACCGCTCCACGGGCTGCGCCATCAAAAGCTGGCGGACTTGCCGCTGCAGTCCGGGCCGCGGCGGGTCCATCACCGCCACCGCGCCGGGTTTCGCCCACACTTCCATTAAATCGGTCCGCTGCGCAAAGGTTCCCGCGTCCATGGCGAAAAACTCCGCGTGCTCGACACCCTGCCGTTGGGCGTTGGCCCGGGCGTCCGTCACCGCCGGCCCGTGGACCTCCACGCCGAGGATACGCTTGGCGTTTTTGGCGCAGAAAAGCCCGATGGTGCCGGAGCCGCAATAGAAATCGATCAGGGTTTCGGTTTGGTTGACGAACTCGCGGATGGTTTTGTAGAGGACCTCAGCGCCGCGGGTGTTGGTCTGGAAGAAGGCCGTGGCGGAGATCCGGAACGGCAGGCCGTCCAGGGTCTCTTCGATGACGCCGGAGCCCTTCAGTACGACGCTCGACGCGCCCCGCGCCACGTCGGACATTTCATGGTTCGTGCTCCAGACGACGGTGTCCACCCGGGAGCCGCTTTCGTCCAGGGCGCGAACGAAGGATTCCCGCGGCAGGTCGCCGCTTCCCGTCACTAAATGAATGAGCCGCTGACCGGTGTGCTTCCCCTCGCGGATGGCGAGATACCGGAGAAAGCCCTGGTGGCTGTGCAGATTGTAGGGGGCCAGCTTCTCGGCTTCGGCCCAGCGCTTCACCGCCTCCAAAAGCTGCGGCGCGTCGGGCGAATGGATGAGGCATTCCGTCAGGTCGACGATCTGGTCGAAACGGTTCTTCTGCCGTAGGCCGATGGCGACTCGTCCTTCATTCAACCCGAACGCAAACTCCACTTTATTCCGGTAATAGAAAGCGTCCGGCGAAGACTTGATGGGCAGGAACTGCTTCGGCGCGAAGGGCGCAACGATCCGGCGGATGAGCGCCTCCTTGTCCGCCAACTGCTGTCCGTAGGGAATGTTCTGGGTCTCACAGCCACCGCAGGAACCGAAGTGAACACAGAGCTTATTTTCACTCATTATCGTCGACATAGGATAGGGAATTGTATAATTTCGGCATATATAAGTTTTATTTAGTTACGGGCTATAAGGATAACTCCACCATCTTCCTGAGGTAAACCGACGCTTCGGCGTAAGTCGTCCATCCCGGGCGCTCACCCCAGCCCACAGGGACCAAGCCAATACATGTTTTATCATTCCTTATCAGCCATTGACATCGGATGGTGAATTGTATACCTTCAAGAATGAAGGGAGCATTCACATTCCGCAAACCGGGGGCGTAAATGTCTGAAATGCTATGGGGCGTGATCATCGGCGGGCTAATCGGCAGCGTGGGCACGATCGGCAGCTTGATCCTCAAAATGAACATGTGGCAGAAGGATAAAAGGTTTCAATTCTTGGCTGAAAAAAGAGACCGCAGGGAAAAAACATTCGAAGACGCTTTTAAGAAGATCGAGGCGGGCTTGAGGTCCGATGCCTATGAACTGGACATGGCCGCCTCCGTGTTCAAGCTGTGCCCGACGAAAGTGGCGAGGGCCTACGACAACATGATGCTGGACAAAGACAAGACCCCTCTCAAGAAACGCCACCACCTGATGGTGATCTCAAACGCCATGAAAGAATCCATCGCCGACATCGAGAGCGCGATGGAAAAAACCTACAACTAGCCTTCACTCCACCATCTTTCTGAGATAGACCGACGCTTCCGCGTTGGCGGGGTCGATTTCCATAACTTTCTTGAACTGCTCCGCCGCCGGCTTCAGCTTTCCTTCCAGATAAAAAACCTTCCCTAAATTCAGGTGCGCGTCGAGCTGCGCGGGGTCGACCTCCACCGCCTTCTGCCAGTATTCCACCGCCTTGGCCCGGTCGCCGATCGTGAAATGGATGTTCCCTAAATTATTGTAGGGGCCGGGCCGCGCCGGGTCCATCCGCGTGACGCGCTCATAGGCCGCGATGGATTTGTCCGCCATGTCCCGCCGCACCACAGGCCGGCCATCCGCGTCCTGCCCCTGGATCTCCTTGGCGTAGACGTAAGCCAGTTTCTCCCACACCAGGGATTCCTTGGGATATTCCCCCACCAGTTCTTCCAAATCCTCGATGGTCTTGGCCGGGTCCAACAGACGCTGGTCGAAGAAGTTGACGGCCTTGGCGTGTTCCCGCTGGGCTTTGTAGGGCTGTATGAGCCGTATCCCAACGAGGACGAAGGACCAAAGCGCGGCCAGGACCAACGCCGCGCGCAGCGGCCAGGACGCGCGCCAATAGAATTCCAGGGAGCGGCCGGACGCCACGCTGCCCATCAAAAAGAAAAGCAGCCCGGCGCTGACGGAGAAGCGCAGGTCGACGGAAAACGCCGCCTGGGCGAAGATCGCGGCGACCGCACAGAAGACTGAGGCGCGCTCCGGGTCCAGGTCCGGGAAATTGACGGAAAACCGGCTTTGGTTGGTGAACATCCGCTTGGGAATGCCGCCGGTTCTCGCCCGGGACTGCGGACCCACCGGAAGCATGGCGACGATCTGTCCCCAGAAGAAAATCCCCGCCATCAGCAGCCACAGCGCTAAGCCGATAAGGCCCATCTCCGCCAGGATCTGGAGGTATTCGTTGTGCGCGTAATTGACGATGAACTTTCCCTCAGGCCATTTGCTCTTCAGGTCCTCGCCCGCAACGTCCGGAAAGTGGACGTGGAATTCCCCCGGCCCCACGCCGACCAGCGGCGCGGTCTTCCACAACTTGACCGTGTCGCGCCATATCTGGAGGTGCGCCTGGTCCCGCGTCCAGGTGTCCTGCGTCTTCCAAACGAACACGCCGACGATGATCGCGAGGACGGTGAGCGCCGCGAGGAGGGTCCGTTTCCGTCCGTACAGGATGAAGAGGCCCGCCGCGAGGGCCGCGGAGAAACCTATCCAGGCCGCCCGACTCCGCGTGAGGTAAAGCGCCGCAACGCCCGCGGCGATGGCGGCCGTCCAAAGAAGTCTTTCCCCACCTTTTTCCGCCGACAGCCAAAGTCCCCATAGGATCGGCAGCGACACCGCGAGGTAGGTTCCGAAGAAGATCGGGTTGCCGAAGGTCCCCTGCACGCGGTCCATCTGCGGCACGAGAACAGGCCCCACGCCGCCGAAATACTGCAAAATCCCGTAGAGCGCGATCAAGCCCGCGCCCAGACCCCAGCCCATCAGGACCTTCCGGCGGCCGCCCTCCACATCGAGGACCTGGTCCGCCGTCCAGAAAGCGCCCAGCATCAGGAGCGCGCGGCGGATTTCCACGCCGCCCAGCGCCGGGTTCTCGGCAAAGGCCGCCCGCGCAGCGACGAAAGCCACCAAGCCCGCGGCCGCGGCCAGCAACGTCGCCTTGGAAAGCTTGAGCTGCCCGCGCCAGACGGCGCGCAGGAAGAAGGCAAAGGAGGCGACACAGATCCCCGCCTCCAGCGTGAGGAGCTTCGTGCGCACGAGCCGTTCGTCCGGCAGGAAGGCGGTGAGGAAGAACAGGGCCGCGAGCCCCCAGGCGAACACGGCGTCCCACAACTGGGCGGAACGGGCCGGGGGCACGGTCAGGAAGGTGAATATAGCGTTGAACGGCGATGACGACGGAGTTTTTGGGTTCATGAATGCGAGCCAGCCACAGGCGCTCGGCACGCGGGCGGGATACCCACAAAGCTTAGGAAATCATCAGCCGATCGGAAAGAAAAAACTTCCTTTAGCTCTGTCTGAATTTCGTCCGGGGACGTTCCCTCACGGGTCACTCCTCATAGATCGTTTCCCCCAACGATCTATGAGGCCGCCGGATCGAAATTCATCCAGCGCTTTTAGTTTAAAATCTCCGTCTTCGGAATTATTACTTGTCTACGACGGCGGAGAGGAGCGTTCGGAGTTTATCGGGGATGCGGGTGGGTTTCCAGTGGCGGTTGACGAAGGGGTGTTTGCTGGAGCCTCGGGCAATGGTTTTGCCGTCACCGGTCCCGGTGACTTCGTAGGTAAACGTGATGGAGGCGCGGCCGAGATCCGTGACGCGCGTGACGACGCGGATCAAATCGTCGTAACGCGCCGGCGACATATATTTACAGTGGACTTCCATGGCCGGGAGGATCACTTCCAGCTTCTCTTCCATTTCCCGGTAGCTGATGCCCAGACCGCGGATCAACTCCGTGCGGCCGCGCTCAAACAAGACGAGGTAGTGGGCGTAATACATCACGCCCATCTTGTCGACGTCGGCATAGGAAACGCGGTAACTCAGCTCGTTCTTCACGTTGCCGCCAGGCAACGTGCCAGTTTGTAGGATGGCATGGATGGCATTCTAACAAATTCCCTTTCGTTCTAATAAAAAAGCCCCCGGCATTTCCGCCGGGGGCTTTTCCTGAAAACTCTTTTTACTTTTTCTTGCCCTGCTCGTACTGCAGCGTCTTGGTGGTGATGTCCGTGACGGACGCGGGGCCAAAGAACTGGATCGGGCCCGGGAAGACGTAATCGTCGTTCACGGCCCAGGCGTCGCGGCTCTTCTGCAGCGCGCGGAAGGGCGCGTCGTCCAGCTTCACCAGGGCCTTCTGGATGACGGGCTTGTCTTTGCCGTGGCGCTTCTCGATGTTCATCATCATGGTGAGGGGCACGCCGCCGCAGACCCATTGGGAGGCGGGCTTCACCAAACCCTGCACCGACGACAGGTAGCCGGTGAAACCGTTAAGCGCCAGCACCGCGGCATTGTAGCCGAGGGCGTAGCAATAGTTGGCGTCGAAGTTCGACGGCGCGCCGCAGCGGCCTTCGTATCCGAAGAAGTGGGTGATCGCGTTGAACTTGCCTTTGAAGGAACCGGACTTTTTCATCTCGTCCAAGTGGTGTTTCACCATCTCGACGAGCAGTTTCTCCGTGTCGATCAGCGACACCTGCACATTGCCGTGGGGGTCGCGGTCGAGCATCAGCTGGACCTGGATGCCGCGCGGCAACGATTTCATCAGCGGGCCGAGGTGCGCCGGCAGGAGGGAGACGACCGTGTCCCGCTTGTCCGTGAAGTTCGGCAGCGCCGCCAGCTTGGCCTCGTTGTGCGCCAGGACGTCATTCAGCGCGGAGATCAATTCCTTCATCTCCGGGATGAACTCGATCAGGCCTTCGGGGATCAGGATCACGCCGTAGTTCTTCTTCGCCTCGGCGCGTTTCGCGATGACCTGCGCGATGCCGTCCACCACGTTGGACAGCGTCAGGTTGTTGGCCAGGACTTCTTCCCCCACCAGAACGATGTTGGGCTGGGTCTTGAACCCGACCTCCAGAGTGATGTGGGAGGCGCTGCGGCCCATGAGGCGGATGAAGTGCCAGTACTTGCGAGCCGAGTTCACGTCGCGGCAAATGTTCCCGACCAGCTCGGAGTAGATCTTCGTCGCGGTGTCGAAGCCGAAGGAGGTCTCGATCTTGTCGTTCTTGAGGTCGCCGTCGATGGTCTTGGGCACGCCGATGACGCTGGTGGCGAGGCCGTTGGCCTTGAAATATTCCGCCAGCAGCGCGGCGTTGGTGTTGGAATCGTCGCCGCCGACCACGACCAAAGCGTCGAGTTCATTGTCGACCATGGTCTGTTTGGTCTGCGCGAACTGCTCCGGGGTTTCGATCTTGGTGCGGCCGGACTGGATCATGTCGAAGCCGCCGGTGTTCCGGTAGTCCGCCAGCAACGTTTCGGTGATCTCTTTGAATTTATTGTCGAGGATTCCGGACGGCCCGCCGAGGAAGCCGATGAGCCGGTTCCGCTTGTTGGCTTTCTTGAGGCCGTCGAAGAGGCCCGCGATCACGTTGTGTCCGCCGGGCGCCTGCCCGCCGGAAAGCACCACGCCGACGTTCACAGCCTTCTTGGAAACAACCGCGTTCTTTCCCTTGGCGAAGGTGACCGACGGCAATCCGTAGGTGTGGGAGAACAGCTTTTTGACGGTCTCCTGGTCCGAAATGCTCTTCGTGGCCGCGCCCTTGCGCGCGACGACGCCCGCCGGTCCGCCCTTGAGGATCGCGGGCAACGCAGGCTTGAATTTCGTTCGTTCGATTTGCAGTTCGGATTTGCTTGAGGCCGGCATAGGTTCTCCCTGACTTTAAATTGAACCCGCCCCCCAGTTTCCCGGGGGGCGGGGGTACAGAACGAATTATCGTTTAGGCGATCGTGATGTCTTTATCGAGATAAACGTCCTGAATGAGGTTCAATAGCTCCACGCCTTCCTTCATCGGGCGCTGGAAGGCTTTGCGGCCCGAGATGAGGCCCATGCCGCCGGCGCGTTTGTTGACGACGGCGGTGGTCACGGCTTCC
>CAYZXT010000044.1:0-19272 GCA_964482515.1 uncultured Elusimicrobia bacterium
CAACAGGCCGCCGAAAACGATCAAGTAGGAACGGACCGAAGAGTGTGGCGCGGAGTTTTCCATATTTACACCAGGTAGAACACGGGGAACAGGACGACCCAGACCAGGTCCACGAAGTGCCAATAGAGGCCCGCGTATTCCACGCGCTCATGGCTATGGCTGGAGTACCTTCCTTTTAACCCGTTGATCAGGATGTAGGTGTTGAAGACCAAGCCCCCGATGATGTGCAGGGCGTGCAGGCCCGTCATGGTGAAGTAGAACGAGCCGAAAAGGCTGGAGGAGATCGTCAGTCCCTCGTGGATCTTGTGGTGGTATTCGAACATCTTCACCACCAGGAAGCAAAGTCCCAGTCCGATGCTGATCGCCAGGTTGCGGGTCAGGCCTTTGACGTCGTCCCGCTGGATCGCGGCCAGGGCCAGCACCATGGTGACGCTGGAGGTGATCAGGAGGAAGGTGTTGAGCGTGGCCAGGGGCCGGCCCATGATCTCTTCGGATGGCACGCCGAAGTTCGGGCTGCCCATGCGCAGGACGATGTAGGCGCTGATGAAGGCGCCGAAGAGCATCACTTCCGACGCCAGGAACACCCACATGCCCAGCTTGCCGGACGGGATTCCGGTGGCGTTATAGGGGACGGCGGCGGCTTGAGAACTCATTCTTTGCTCCATTGCGGGACGAAATCCTGCTTCGCGCCCGGGACGCTGTACTCATAGGGCCCGCGGTGCGCGGCGGGGAGCGCGGGGAAATTGCCGTGGGGCGGCGGAGAGGGGCAGGCCCACTCCAGGGTCGTCGCGTCCCAGGGATTTTCCTTCGGCTGCTCGCCGTGCCAAACGCTCCGGAGGATATTGTAGATGAAAGGAATCTGAAAGAGAAGCAACCCCACCGCGGACGCGAGCATGACCACGTTCAGCGGGTGCGTGCTCAGGTTGTGCGCCTGGGCCGTGAAATCGTAGAGCCGCCGCTGCACACCCGCCATTCCCTGGATGAACATCGGGAAGAAAATCCCGTTCATGCAGACGATGGTCCCCCAGAAGTGGACGCGGCCCAGCTTGTCGTCCATCATGCGGCCGAACATCTTCGGGAACCAAAAGTAGAGTCCGCCCATCAAAGCGATCAGCGTTCCGGTGACCACCACGTAATGGAAATGGCCGATCACGTAATAGGTGTCGTGGAGGTAGATGTCCGTTGGCAAGAAGCCCAGCGGCAGGCCGGTCAGGCCGCCGATGCCGAACATCGGGAGGAAAGCCAAAGCGAAGAGCATGGGCGTCGTGTAGCGGATGGAACCGCCCCAGAGGCTGACGATCAGGCAGCTCAGGATCGCCACCGACGGGATGGAGATCACCATGGTGGTCGTCATGAAGAACGTGCTGATGGACGTCTTCATCCCGGAGACGAACATGTGGTGCGCCCACACCAGGAAGGAAAACGCGCCGAGGAAGATCAGCGCGCCCACGATTTCCTTGTAGCCGAACAGCGGCTTGCGCGTGTTGTTGGCGATGATCTCCGCCACCACGCCCATGGCCGGCAAAAGCAGCACGTACACTTCCGGGTGGGCCAGGAACCAGAACAGGTGCTGCCACAGCAAGGCGCTGCCGCCGCCGGAGCGGGCCACCATCTCCCCCCCGATCACCAATCCCATGGGAATGTAGAAGCTGGTGCCGGCCACCCGGTCCAGCAGCTGCAAGATGGCGGCGGACTGGAGCACGGGAAACGCGAACAGGAGCAGGATCGCCGTGATGAACTCGGTCCAAACGAAAATGGGCAGGCGCAACCATCCCAACCCCGGCGCCCGCAAATTGACGGTCGTCACGATGAAGTTGATGCTGCCGAAGAGCGACGACGTGATCACGAAGGTCATGGCGATGAGCCACACGGTCTGGCCGGAGCCCGCGAAGTTGGACAGCGGCGGATAGGAGGTCCAGCCGGACTGGGCCGCGCCGCCGGGGACCACGAAGCTCATCAGCATGATGACGCCGCCGAGGAAATAGGTCCAGTAGCTCATCATGTTCAGCCGCGGGAAGGCCATGTCCCCCGCGCCGATCTGGAGCGGCAGCAGATAGTTGCCGTAGAAACCGACGCCGAGGGGCACGACGCCCAGGAAGATCATGATGGTGCCGTGCATGGCGCCGAGCTGGTTGTAGGCCGAGGGCGACAAAACGCCGCCGGGCGCGAAGTTGCTCAGCAAAAGGTTTCCGATCAGCGGGATGGGCGTGCCGGGATAGGCGAGCTGCCAGCGGATGAGGACGATCAGGATGAACCCGAACAGCAGGAACACCAGGGACGTGAACAGGTATTGCAGCCCGATGACCTTGTGGTCGAGGGAGAAAACGTATTTGCTCCAGAAGCTCTGCGGTCCGTGCGGGTCGTGTTCGCTCATTGAGTTCCTTTTTATGTCGTCACCCCGGCGGAAGCCGGGGTCCAGATTAACTGGATTCCGGCTTTCGCCGGAATGACGTCTTATTAAATTCTTACCAGGCTTCCATGACGGGGGGCGGGGCCGCCGCGGCCTTCGTCGCCGCCATCTGCTGCAGCCAGGCTTCGAATTCTTCCGGCGTCACGACGACGACTTCCCCCCGCATCGCGTAATGGGCGGTGCCGCAAAGCTGGGCGCAGGCGATCTCGTAGCGCCCGACCTTGTTGGGCGTGAACCAGAGCTTCGTCTGCAGGCCCGGCACCACGTCCTGTTTCGTGCGGAACTCCGGCACGAAGAAACTGTGGATCACGTCTTTGGACGTCATGTAAAGGACCGTCGGTTTCCCGAGGGGGACGTGCATCTCGTTCCGGGTGACGATATCGTCCGCGGACGCGGGATCGTCGTGGTCGATGCCGAGGGGATTCCCGATCGACATGAATTTCGGGTCGCGGCGGCCGAACTTGCCGTCCGGCCCGGCGTACTGGAATCCCCAGGAGAATTGTTCCGCCGTCATCTGGACCACGACGGACTCCGCGTCCGCCGGGAATTTTTCCTTGATGTGGGACCAGATCGGCAACCCGTACATGAACACCAGCCAGAGCTCGAAACCGAGCACGAAGGCGTCGGGGATGAAGGACGTCCACACGCTCTTGAAAGGCGCGTGTTCCGCGGCGTGGCCGCTGCGCTTGCGGAACCGGACCAGACAATAGACGAAAAAGATCAGCCACAAAACGAAGATCAGGGCCATGCCGACGTGCAGCAGGTTCAGGGCGTTGTCCACCTTGTCCGCGTAGGTGGAGGCTTGGACCGGAAGGCCGAAAGTGTAGTTCTTAGGGTCGATCACATTGCCGCCAGGTAATGTGCTGGTTTGTAGGATAGCACGTTGCTAATTCCCCCAGGAATCGCTGGGCGAGGACGCGGGCCGCAGCGAGAAGAGATATTCCACCAGCGCGTCCAATTCCTCGTCACCCAGGACTTCGCCCCAGGCGGGCATGTGGATCATGGGCTTAGGCTGCGAGGGATCTTCGGGAGAGGATTCCGGAACGCCCTTGTGGATCTTTTCCTTCAGTTCCTCTTTGGAATAGCCGTCCGACACGAATTTCAGGGAAGGGATCTTGCCGCCCACCACGTTGTTGTTGGGGAAGCCGCCGATGCCGGCCGTGCCGTGGCAGCCCGTGCAGCCGACGCGGTTGAAGATCGCTTCGCCCCGTTTGACCGGATCATCCTTGAGCGCCTCGGTCTTCCAGGGGGCTTTTTCGCCTTTGTAGTCTTCGCCCTTCAGGCTGAACATATAGGCCACCAGCGCGTTGAGCGCCGTCTCGTTCAAATGGAGCGTGGGCATGTTGGTGTCGGGCTTCCAGGCCTTGGGGTCCTTCATCCAGAGCCTCAGCCATTCTTCGCTTTTGCGATAACCTATATAAGTGAGGTCCGGCCCCACGTTGCCGCCTTCGCTGCCGATGCGGTGGCAGGTCGTGCAGCCGTAGCTGTAGAAGTAGGCTTTACCGAGGGCTTCGGGGGTCTTGGCTTTCTGGCAGGCGGTCAAAGAGAAACAGGCGGCCAGGGCGATGAGGACAAAACGTTTCAAATTCTGCTCCTTAAACGTAAAACCGGGTGAAATATCGGGGATTAGAGGAGGGAACGCTCCTCCGCGGAAAACCGGCGATATCTTAGAAGAATATCGCCCGAACTGTCAAGAATAATTGACAAAACCGTCATGATTGACAGAAGCGCGGCAGAAATAGATAATATGGGCCTCGTTCTTTCCGACAGCAAATCCCTTTACGCCCGGGTGGCGAAACTGGCAGACGCGCGAGACTCAAAATCTCGAGTGGCTTAGGTCACGTGCAGGTTCAAGTCCTGTCCCGGGCATTCTTTATTTAAAAACCCAGATTCGGCAGAAGCCGAGCCTGGGTTTTTTGATTTTATGGCCATCTATCAATCTGTCAACTCCGGCACAAGTCTCACAAGTAACTAAAAATTCCCGCCTGAACCATCCCGATGGGGAACCCAAGGTGCCCGTCCACTGCAGCGACTGGTTATTCCGCTCTATCGTCTACGGTAGCACAAAGAGGCGACACTTTTGCCGAATCTCCTCAAGCGCATGCAGCAGCGCCGCCAAATCCACCGATTCGTCGCGAAATGTCAGGATCTGCGTTAACGGATTGTAGTCACGATGACGTTTAGGAAAATTGAATCCCATGATCGGCGGGAATGGATCGATACTCGAGTCCATATATACGGCAGAACGATTCTTTTTGAACCATTCTTCGATCCGCTCGTCGTAATGCTCGAAATGGTTTCGCACATCGCGATTAAAAAGCACGTTCTGATCATCCACAGTAAGCAATCTCCGTAATGCATCGCCTCGCGCCGCATAGGACTTATCCGAGGGCCAGAGTATCTTGGAGACATTTCCGGCTGCGACAAGAATTGATTGAATTGAACACCAAACTTCGATCTCGTCGAAGTGATCAGTGGTTGCTTTCAGACGCGCAGCGGCCCGAATCGCAATCTTCGCCTGCTTCACAATCTCGCCAATAAAGACTTGCTCCGCAATATGTTTCATTTAACTATGTCCTTCATTCACGTTTACTGCCTTTACCATCCCCTGCCGCGTAACGCATAAGTCCAACAGCAGCCCGGCGTATGGGTCGTCCGCTGCAGCGACATGTTAAGCGCGTTCATCATCTTCAAACCACGACTCAAATAATGGAAGAAAATCATCAGTACGTTTCCTGTTTAGAGAAATCGTATCCATCGCTGCGGGAATAATAGGCAAGCTCTTATCTATGTCAATATCGACCTTTAAATAGTTAAAAAATATTATGGAAAATATACCTATATTTTCTGGCTGCACAAATTGGAACCCGATTTCATGCTTAATATTATCCCCTGGTGGCTGCATGCGTTTTCTATGTATGACTCTTACCCTAAATGGAGTTTTAGATAGTCCACCATCAAAGCGAATATAGTCCCGAACAGGGTCAAATCGTTGATCCAAGGCAGCCTCTGGCCCAACCTTGAGGGCAAAGTAGGTTAAAAACATTTTGAAAGCAGGGCGGTAGATGGGAACTTTTGATTTCAAGGAAAAAATAATTTTAGAAGGCATTTCTGGTAATGGAATCCATTCCGCTTTTTTAATTTTTAACTTGGCACTGTTCTTAAGCCCATTAAACTCGTCTTTCCCTTGTGGTGTATCGGGAAAATAGTAGGTTACTTCTCCGGGGATTTCTTCTTTATAAAAACGAGGGGCAAATCCGACTTGTGTTTTAGAAAATCTTAGTTGACCATGAATTACTTCTGGATGGTTTTCAATTTTCAAATCGGTCTTCAAATGGAAATCAGGGATGGCTTTTGCTGGGAGATAATCACGATGTCTATAGCGAAGAAACCGCATGTAGTCTGAATCTACAAATGGAGCATCAATTTCTGCCCCTAAATCATTATTGCACTTTTTACAAACGACTCCTGAAACCGTTAAGTTGGCTCCAAGTGATTCTGGAATTATATGCTCTTCCGAATCTGGATGTTTATTCGTTTTGCAAATTACACAAGGAAATCGGAACATATTATTCACCTGCAGCGACTGGTTAGGCGCCGGCCTTGGGCGGCTGCTTTACAGGACACTCAACTACGATATACCCAGATTCCTTAACATGTTTCTTGAATCGGGAGCGAAGATCAGATTCTGGTTTGGAAGCTTGTAAAAGCTCCTTAAGTTTATCGATTGAATGCAAGTAACAGCGTTTCAATTCCCAAACATTGACAATATATTTTTTGGGATTCATATTTTCACTTATTTCAATCAGATGGCCGTTCGGTGGGTCGGTAGTAACGCTGTTATAGCGGTACGCTTTCGTGGAAACATTTAAGGAGTATGTATGGGCAAGAGAATTTCTTAAAACATATAAGAACGCGGCATCGCGCTCGGATAGACCTGAAACTTCTCGAAGGAATCGCTGGTATTTTTTCCCAACTTCGTACACTTTTATCGGGATTTTGGCCGAATCAAGAAGTGCCTGTGCTTTTTTGCCGTCTTCAGAAATAGGATCGTCGCCGAATAGCATAGCCGAAAGCATGTCGAAGCCGCACAGAATGGCAAGAAGCACTACAAAAGGAGGTTTCATGCCTTCATTACGATAGCTGATTTTTTCTTCCCCATAGATGAGTTCAATATCTCGCCGAAGAAGATGGAGAACGGGGCGCAACTCGGGATTATGTAACGCTGCAGGCAGTTCCTCGGGCTTGCAGGGCGGTAAAAAACAGTATTCTAAGTGCTGTTCAAATGTAAATTCGTTGGGATTCATTAGAACCTATCTTGCCGCATAACACGAATTAGACTGAACTATTCTCATCGATAATGTAACACAAAACAAAAAAAACATGAGTCCGCATTACGGCCTCGCGTCCTCACGCCCCCTCATATTTAGTTGACCCGGCCATTTTACCTCTTTTTCGTCTGAAAACAGCAGCGACCAGCAGGCCATAAAAAAACCAGACCGGCCTTTAGGCTTGTCTGGTTTTTTTCGGAAAACTTTCGGAAAAACTTAGTGGAACGGGTCGGCGCCGAGGGTGCCTTCCAGTTTCTTCAGGTAACCCGCCGCCGATACTTCCGCCAACTGTTTTTTGGCGTGGGCCAGGCGGTCCTTGAGGCCGAGGGACGACAGCGTCTCCGGGCGGAAATTCTGGGCGGCCTCTTCCAAAGAGGCGATGTGGCGTTTCCAGAGCGCGGTCTCCCGCTCCTGCCGCGTTTTCAGGCGCTCCTTGTACCAACCGCTGGCCAGGACGTTCTCCCGTTTGAACAAGGCGCGGACGTCCGGGTGGGTGACGTCCTTGCCTTCGTATTGTCCGTGGGCCATGATGTGGAGCAGGGCCTTGAGGGGCGGGCAGGCCGCCTCCACGCTGCCGTCGGCGAAATAATGCTTGGCGACGCGCTCCTGGGTGGCGACGATGCTGTCGATGCCTTCCACGAAAATCTCGCGGCTTTGGACTTCCGGCCGCAGCATCTCGTCCATGAAGACGGCGTTGGGGCTGGAGAAGATCCGGCCCAGGAAGGCCCGGGCGAACTTCGCGGTGATGCGGTAGCCGAGGCGGCTGGCCGGGACCTTGCGGCCCTTGTGCTCGAAGTCGTCCAGCTTTTCCAGGTAGCCGTGTTCAATAAGGAACGCCGGGTCCTGCTCCTGGGGCGACATGCGGCACCAGATCTCGGGCACCAGCAGGCTGATGTCGTGGTCCACGCGGATGTTGGGGCCGATGTGGCCGGCCGCGGAGGTGAAGCCCGGGTAGCCGGTGACGATGTAGGACACCAGGGCGTTGTTCAGGTCCACGACGGGCCAGAGCGCGTTGAAGGGTCCCTTGGTCAGGGCGCCTTCCGACCCGAAGCCGGTGGTGGACGGGGACTTCCCCGTGACGCTGCAGACGAAATCCATGAACAGCTCGGGCAGTTCCTGGTAGTGGATGGGGTTGTAGACGGCGAGCGGCGGAATGCCGGCCTTGCGGTCCGGCGGGTTGTTGCGCCGCCCGGCCAGGACGGCGCTCACGGGCATGTGCACCGGACGGTCCAGGGGAACGCGGCGGAACAGGCGGGCGCTCACTTCGGCCAGATATTTGTGGCGCGGATTGACCATGTCCGGCCGGTTCTGCAGGTAGCGCGGGTTTTTGGACGCCTTGCCGTCCACCAGCCGCGGGTGCGCGGAGGAAACAAAATAATCGGGATGGCCGTCGCGGACGAAACCGCGGATCAGGTCCTTGATGGGCCGGGTGAACTTGTCGAAGCCCACGGCGTCCTGGAGGATTTCTTTCGCGTCCTTGAGCGTGAGGGGCTGATAGTTGGACAGGAAACAACCGGGCCCGGCGATGTCCGCTTCGGCCTGCTTGTCGTAGCCGCGGTGGATGGCGTCGTCCGGGCGCTGGAAGAGGCGATACTCGCAGTTCCGGACGATCTTGAGGCTGGGGTACGGGACGGCCGGGTTGATATCGTTCAGATATTCCCGCGGCACCACCACGGAGGCGGTGATGTCGTCTTCCACCTGGACTTTCTGCGAGGCGCTGAAATCCTGGCGGATCTTGAAGATGCGCCAGGAGCCGTCGGGTTCCAGGCCGACGCGCAGATAGTTGGCGACGAGTTTCCGGTTGTTGAACTTCACCTCGTAGCCCGGCAGGCCGTTCACCATGTCGACGCTGAAATGCTCCCGCCAGTTCTCCCCCCACTCCGGCTGGTAGAACCTCTTGACGATGAAAAGCAATTCCTTCACGTGCGGCGGGATGGACTGCAGCCAGCCGTTGTAGGCGTCGGTGTATTCTTCCGCCGGCGTCAGGAGCTTGATGACCGAGCCCAGCGACCGCTGCTCGCTCAGGATGGGGCGGCTGGCCTTGCCCTGCGGCCGGGAGGTCTTGAACCGGTCGCCGAAATCCCTTTTCAGGATTGCTTCCACGGCGTCCAGGTCCTTCTTGAAGTCGGCCGCGAAAATGGGTCCCTGGATCATGGCGTCGGTGATGGGTTTGGAAATCTCGGACTTGCCGCCGCCGGACACGGTGCAGGGCTTGTGGCAGAGGGTGCCGTCGCCGGAGGCCCCGTAGAGGAGCCATGAGGAACCGCCGGCGTTTTTCTTCATTTCGACTTTATATCCCGACGGCAGGACGTAGGTGTGGGACGCCAGCAGCTTGATCGTTCGGCTTTTCCCTTCCCGGCTCCAGGAAACGGTCCCCTTGGCCAGGTTGAACTTCGCGTCCTCCGGCACATAGAAGATGTCCGGATATTTCTTGTCCTTCCCGTAGCCTTCGGGCTGAACGTCCATGATGTCGCCGCAGGTCGCCTGAACGTCCTTGAACGTGGCGCCGTTCTGGGGGAGGCGGTCTTCCAGGTGGAACTCCTCGCCCAGGTCGTAGGCCGGGAAAGCGATGGCGCCGCCGGCGTGCTCTTCCTCGCAAAGGCCGTAGAGGTTGGCGGAAAAACTGATTTGGGTCTTCACTTCTTTTTTGCAATAGCCGAAATAGTTGTCGGCGATGAGGGTCACCATCACGCCGCGGCTGTCGCGGGCGGTCACCTTGAAGGCCTGGCCGTTGTTGTAGGGCTCGTTCTCGTCCTTCCAGCACATACCGTCGAGGCGCTGGCGCTCCGTGGCCTGGTCGTAATGGGGAAGCCCCAGGTCTTTCTTCTTGGCCTCGATCAGATGGGGCGCCAGGATGACGCAGCCCGTGTGTCCGGTCCAGTGGGCGGCGTCCAGGCCGGCGTCGTTCTGCGGAAGATAGGGATCTCCCGCGTTGCCGAAGATGGATTCCACGAAGTCCAGGTTGCCGACCAGGCTGCCGGGCGCGAAGAACCGGATCTCCAGGGACTTCTCCTCGATGAAGCCCGGGACTTCCGGGCACACGATCGGGCGGAGCAGCAAGGAGACAAAGAGGTGCGCCTCGTCCCGCTGGGTGGAGGTGAAAGGGAGCCGCGACAGCTCCTTGGGCGGCAGGAGGGCCAGGGCCAGCAGGTTGCGGAAAACGGGTTTCGGAACGGCGGTCTTGTCGTCCGGGATGGGCAGTCCGCCCTCCGCGATATGGAAGACGCCTTGGGTGGTGCGGCGGTCCTTCTGCGGGTTATGAAGCACGCCCTGCCTGACGCGATAAGAACTGATGATGGGCGAAATGAATTCGTCCTTGTCCGGTGGCAAAGAGATCGTGCGGGCAAGGCCGTGGCGGTCCAGGATGAAGGTGTTGAGCGGGAGCGAAGCGGGGCCGGCCGGAACGTCCTTCAGGTAATCGTCCAGGAAAGCCTGGATGCGGCGGTCCGCCGGGCAGAGGTAGTTGGTTTTCTGCTTGTCTTTTTCCACGTGCTGGGCCAGCAGGTTCCGGGCGATCTCCAGGAATTCGGAGTCGGTCCGGCTGCCGAAGCTCGGATAACCGAGGGCCGCCAGCTTGAGGTTGATGTATTGCACGGCGGATTCGTTGTCGAATCCGTCCTGTCCGTTATGAAATCCGAGGGTCTTGGCGTAGTCCATTGTCTGGCTTTCGATTGATTTCTTTTGGCGGCGCGGCGGGTATATCGACCGGTTCCAAAGTATCGCGGCATCGTTGTCGCGGGGTTGACCTCATTTTATGAAATCTCAGGAGAAGCGTAAAGCGCTCTTTGTCGGTCCTCAGGATATCTTATCGAACCCCTGCCTGCTGATTTTGATGATCAGCAGGTTGTCGCCCTCTCCGGCGGAATGAACATTTCCCACAAGTTCAAGGCCGTGGCTTTCCAGTTCCTCCGCCTTCCAAAGCCGGACTATTTTCTTGACCGTCCATAAAATCTCGGGCGGGCAGAAGCTGTCGGCGGGGAATGCTCCGTCCTTCAGGTGGCCGATGACGATGTAATTCTTTTCTATTCCCCCGGGATATAGCGCCACCTCGCCCGCCAGGGTCTTCTTCAATTCCGACGGATATTCGAAAAGAGCGTCGCTGCCCCTCTCTTTCGCCGCCAAGATGATCGGGTCCACTTCCATGTCGGGAAGCCCCTCGATATTGAACAGGCACGGGAACACCCGCGTGCCGTCCTCCAGCCCTATGACGCGGGCGATCTTAGCCACCACGTCCGTTCCGTCCTTCTCGATGTTCGGTGGAAACTTTTTAGGGTAAAAAAGCTCGAAAAACTCCAGGTCCCAGCAGGGCTTCAAATACCGGGGCTGAGGCGCCCCCGAAACAGCGAAGACGACCCAGACCCCGTGCCAAAGAAAGGCCAGCGGTAAAACGAGGTTCGTCGCTTTCCTCAAAACCTGGCGTTCGCCGGCGACGAAAACGATTAAGCAGATATTGAGGAACGTGAGCCCGAGATAGTGATACCGGATATCATGGTTGCGTCCGAACAGCGCCGCAAAAAAAGATCCCCATAACAACGCCGAAGCGCCCAGCACCAGCTTGAACCGGGCCGGGATGAAATCCCTTTTGCTCATGCGGACGGCTTCGCCGACCAGCGCGAGGGCCGCCAGGACGACCATTGCCCCTCCCACCGCGGAAGAAATGTGCCCCAGGAATCCGGCCAGCACCACTTCTTCACCGATAACCGTTCCATAGACGCATTTGAAGGTGCAATCGTGGGCCCAGTCGTAAAGCGTTTTGTAGAAAGGGGCCATCGCAAACAGGAAAAGGCTCAGGAAGACCGTGTTAGCCAGAAGGATGTTCTTCGTCAAAACTTCCCGGCGGGACAGAAGGCCCGCGGCGCCGACGAGAAGGGCCCAGCCCGCCAGCAGTCCGGGCAGATGGGTGGGCCGCCCGGCGAGGTCAAAATGCCACGGGGCCAGAATGACGAACCCCGACATCGCCGATGCCGCCGCGATATCGGCATAGAGGGACTTCGACGTCCTCAATGCCCGGACCATGAACAGGACGTATACCGGGCCGATGGTCACCAGCGCCACGAACGGCTGTATGCAGAAAACCAATCCCAAAGAAAGTCCCGTTAAAACGCTCCGGACCCCGGACTTGAACCCCTCGTTTTCGAATAGATAATAAACAGCCGCCATCGATGCGGCGAGGAACGGCAGTTCGGGCATGAAACTGTACGCGCTGTACAGGATCCACGGCAAAGTCCCGACATACCAGACGGCGATGACCGTCGAAACGGCCGGGAGGAACCGACGGAGGAACCTAAAGACGTAGTGAAGGAATACGCCGTAAACGAGGAGATTGAAGCAGGCGACCGACAACCGCACGCTGCCGGTCGCCGCCAGAAACGGCGCTATCAAATACGGTGTTATGACCGGTTTCGCTCCCCGCCACCAATACAGCGCGCCGAGGGAAAAACCGTGGGTCTTCAATTCCTGCACGGCGGACATGATGGGAGACAGATAGCCTGCGGCGTCGGCCGAGGGATAGGACCTGTCGAGGGAATGCCAAAAAGCCAACAACAGGAGGGGCGGCAAAACGGCCAACCAATACCCGGCGAAGGCCCCCGGGCCTGTATTTTTCATGGGACCCGGGCGAAAGAAAGACGCGTCGTGGATTTTGGCGAGTTCAGGCATCACGGAAGCATTATATCTTCCGCGCGCCGCGGGGACAATTCGGGCGGGTTGTTATTCCGGCGACGCGCTTCGGCGGGGCAGGAACTTGTCGAGGTCGATGGTGGAGGACGGCTTGGACGGGGCCACGTACACGCCGTCCGGCGTCATGTAACCGCCCTGCTGCTTGGAAGAGTTCTGCGGCTCGGCATCCCGCTTTTTGTCGGCGGAGGTGTTTCGAAGGTCGTTGGTCGCCAAGGAGGTCAGGGCGAGGAAGAAAACAAACACGGTCGCGAATTCTCGTTTCATAGGGAGGCTCCTAGGGACAAAATTTCCGGATGGTGAATCATCCTGGAGCAAAGTGGGTACGGCCTTATGGTAGGTCTTGCGTTCGGGCATGTCAACCACGGACATCGTCTTTTTGAAGAATTTACAACCCCCGAAAGACCTTCAGCAAGGCCTCTTTTCGGGGACGCTTCAGGCGCTTGATGGCGGCTTCCCGGACCAGCGCCTCCGACCGCGTGAACGAAGCTTCCTTATAAACCAGCTCCACCGGAAGATGGGTCCGCGTGTAGGCCGCGCCCTTTCCGGCCGTGTGCTGCTTGAGCCGAAGATCGACGTCCTTCGCGATGCCCGTATAAAGCGAGCCGTCGCCGCAGCGCAGGACATAAACGGTCCATTCGCGTTCTCCGGCGGCTTTCATGCCGCGCAGCATCCGGATGTATTTGGGTTTCACACCGGGGAGGATGGCGCCGCGTTGGGCTGCGGCGCGGGCTTGGGGAAGATCCCCTGCTTGGCCTTGATGCACATCTCAACGAAATCCTTGGGGAAGTCCTGCTGCCGCACCCAGTCCAGATAACCCGGGTCGTTCTTGACCACCGACGCCAGGGATTTCCCCTTGTACTTTCCGAAATTGAAAAAAGCCTCGGCGTCGCGCCACACCAGTTTCCCCTCCTGGTCCACGGCTGACGGGTCCGGCCTGTTGCAGAAATCGTGCAGCCCCTGGATGTCGCGCGGCAGGTCGGGGTAGTGGTCCAGCTGGGCCTGGAAAACCTCCAGCGTCGCGAGGTTGTCGGCCTCCGCGCCGTGGGCGCCGACCAATTCCTTGTTGAGGTAAAAACGGTAGGCCGCGGAAAGGTTGCGGCGCTCCATCTCGCGGAAGATGATGCTGACGTCCACCATGCGCCGGCCTTCCATGGAAAAATCGAAGCCCGCTTCCTTGAACTCCTTGGTCAGCATGGGGATGTCCAGCCGCCGCATCGCGAAGCCGCCCAGGTCCGAGTCCTTGAAGATCTCGAAAAGCTCCGCGGCCTTGTCTTTGAAGCGCGGCTGGCCGAAGAGGTCCATGTTGCTGATGCCGTGGATGGCGAAGGATTCGACCGGGATCTTGATGCCGGGATCGAACCGCTGGGTGAGCCCGAACCGCTTTCCATCGGGGAAGATCTTCAGCAGGCCGATCTCGATGATCTTGTCGAGATCGATGACGAGTCCGGTGGTCTCCAGGTCGAAAAAAACGATGGGGCGGGACAAAACGGGAAAAGCCATAGGCCGTAGTGTACGAAATTTGGAGGGATTGCGTCCGGGAAATCCCCCGCTCCGATCGAATCGCGTTCTTGACCGGCGGCGGAGACCTTCATCATGAATGTAACTGCGTGAACTCGCCGACTTCGTGCCGGATCGAATTCTTGTTTTCCTTCTTCACGTCGTACATCAATTTGTCGGCGTTCCGGATGACTTCCTCGACGGAACGCGGGGGCTTTCGGTAGGTCATCGCTCCGACGCTGAACGTCACGGGCCAATCGTGCAGGTCGACCGCCTCGCGGAGTTTCGAAGCGACCTTGTCCAGCGCGTCGCGGGAAGCGGCGTATTCGATTTCGGGGAACAGCAGAGCGAATTCGTCTCCGCCCAACCGGGCGACGACGTCGATGGACCGGACGTTCTCCATCATCGTCCTGCCGACCAATTTCAACAACTCGTCCCCGGCCTCGTGCCCGAACCGGTCGTTGACGCTCTTGAAATCATCGATATCGACGTAGGCAACGGTGAAGGGGCGGTGGTACCGCCGGGAACGGTGGATCTCCGTGCCGACGCGCTCGGAGAACTCCCGGCGGTTGGCGAGCCCCGTCAGGAAATCCGTCCGGGCCAGCCTTTTTTCCTCGCCGAGGGCGTCCTTCAGGACGGCAAAAAGCACGGCGGTGATCGAAAAGAAACAGAACTTGACGAAGGCGTTGGAAACGATCAGGACCAGCGGAAGGGATTGATGGAAAGGGGTCGAAACATCGATCAAAAACAGGAGGAGGCCGCAGAGGGCGGAGAGCAGCACGCCGACCCGGATCCCCCTGCTCCAGGTCAGCAGGAAAATGGGCGCCAGATAGAAAACGGAGATGCCGAAATCGTCTCCGGTGACGAAATCCAACGCGCCCACCAACGCCACCAAGGCGAACCCGCTCAGCGCCGCCATCAAAGGAGACATGCGCTCAGTCCGCTTGAGAAGCTTCAGGATTATTTCCTTCGGATGGCCGGCCATTCCCCGCCTCCTTCCCGCTTATCCCTTGAGGCATGATACCACATTCGATCACCGCACCGGGGGCGATCAAACGTCTTGCGGGGAATTCCTTTATCCGTAAAAAAGCCGGCGAGGCCATGGGGCTTCGCCGGCTTTTTGAGGTGGAGGAAGGAGCCTCCGGGTTTTTATTCGGCTTTCTTGAACTGGTAGAACAGGTTGAACATGTAGTTGTAATCCGACGTCAATTGGATTTGGTTCACCCTCTGGTGGACAGGTATCTGAACCAGGGCCAAAGCGTAAAGACCGCCGGCGATCCGGTATTGAAGGCCCGGCGTCGCGTAGACGAACTCGCCGCCCGTTTTCTGGACCTCCTCGTAGGTCTTGCCTTTGCCGTCCCGCGCCTTGACCAGGCAATTGACCTGGGCGAGGGCCGACAAGCGGGAAAACACGGGGTAGCTGAGGCCGGCGTTCGTCGTCCAAACGTCGCCGATCCGGTAATCTTCCTCGCCCTTTCCGTTCCAGCGATAGGTCGAAGTGAGGAACACCGGAAGCGTGGCCGTGAGCCCCGACAGCGTCTTGGCGTGGAAAGCCTTGTGCAGGCCGAGACCGGAGGACACATCGTAGGACTTGCTGCCGGGCGTGATGCTCGGCTCCGCGTGGTCCCCGTTCCCGTTGGTGACTTCATCCTTGCCGGTCGGGAATTCCACCCCGGCGATCAAGGACAGCTCCGGCCAAGACGCGGGCTTCAGCAAAGAATACCGGCCCGTCACCGCCAAGTCGCCGAGGCCGTCGAAGCTCCAGGTGTCCGTTATATCGGTGCCGTGATGGTGGTGAACATGTTGATGGGAACGGGAGATAAACGGAAGGACGACGTCCGCGCTCAGGCGGTCCGTGAACCCGTGGGAAGCGGTCACGCGATGGATACGGTTGACCGTGTACACCTCGTCGTGGTGCCCGTGGATTTCCCCCACCCTCGCCTCGCGCGTTTTGATGCGCGGCTGGTCCTGGTCGATATACTCGAACTCATACCCGAGCCGGAACCATCCCTTGTTTCGGGACTCCGAATTCAACGTTTCTATGGGACATGAGGCCGAACCGCAGCTTGCCTGCAGTTGGAAGAGGCCGCAGGCGCTCGCCGCGGCCAGCAGAATGATTTGTCGAATGAACTTAGACAACATAAGGAACCCTCCAAATAAATACAAAACTCTTCCCAGGCCGATGCCCGGGAGAACACACAGCCCCAGCCTTCCCTAAAAACGGACTGGGTCAGTGGAACGGTTTTGAACTGTTGGAATCAGGACGGCGGAAGGATGCGTGGAGGCGGCGTGGGAACGTCGAGGGCCAAAGAAAAAGAACCCAAGGGACAATGATCGAAGAGGGCGCCCTTGGCGCGTTGCGCGGAAACGTCGGCTTCTTTCAAATCGGTGAATTGCGGATTGGGCCAATCGGTTTCAGCCCGGCCGCCGGAGAAGCCCATGGGCGGCACGCTTTGGATCCGGCAAATCGAATCCGGCTGATTGCAGGACACGTCGCTGCCCGGCCCTTCCGCGCCGCAATGCTTGGCGGCTTTCGCCTCTTTCATCTTCTTGATGAGAGGTGCGCACACCTCCGGGCAACAACAGGCATGGCCGCAGACAAGACAGTCTTCAGGCGGCTTCTGGATGGAAGCGCCGGATGAAATAGGCGAAAGAATCAGGGTGAAGGCAACTAGAATAGTAAAGATGCGCCGCATGGCGACATTCTACATATTCAGAACCTCGCCGCCACGGAAAACCGGACCGTCCGGGGTTCCACCGGATGGAAGTGGACGTCGTCCACGGGCGACACCTCTCCCGAAAGTTGGGACGCGTAGTAATAATCGATGTCGTGGTCTTCGGTATCAAAGACGTTCAGAACGTCCAGCGTTAGAGCGAACGACTTATTCGTCTTGTAGCCGATTTGAAGATTACAGATCGTGCTTTGTTTCGACCGGACACTGTCGTCCTCAATCAGCGGGCGCGGGCCGAAGTGGCGAACGCGGAAACCGCCGAAGGGCCCCGCCTCGCGGCCCGCCGTGACGCCCGCGCTGACGACCCGCTCGATGGCGCCGGGGATTTGAGGGCCCGCCGGATCGCTGTCTCTAAACGCCGCGTGGGTCAATGAAAGGTCGGCGTCCAAGGCCAGCCAAGGGAGCGCCTGGTAATAGTTCGACCATTCCACGCCGTTCCGGCGGCTGGGCCGGCTGGGCTCCGTCAGACCCGCGTCGCCGACAAAGAGAAGTTCGGAATCCAAATCCAGCAACCACAGGGCCACGGTGCTTCGCAGCCCCGGCACGATGTTCGTGCGAAGGCCCGCCTCCGCGCCGCGCGAGCGAACCAGCGGCGAGACTTTTTCCGCGGGCGAACCGCTGGCGGGGTCCACCCGGATGGTCGTCCCCCGGGCGTCATTGCTGTGAAAGCCCAAACCCCAATTCACATAATATTCCGTTTCCGCCCAGGGGCCGATGATGAGCGCCAGCTTGGGGCTGAGGATTTGGTCGCGCGCGCTGCCCGAGTTTTCCGGAATGTCGCTCTGCACGTCGAACCAATAGGCGTCTCCCCGGAGCCCGGCGATGGACCGGAACTTCGTCAACCAATGGGTTTCGTTGCTGATGTACAAACCGCTCTTCATCTCTTTGACGTGGTCCTGCCGGACCGTGGAGATCAGGTCGCGGGCTTTCGTCCTCCGCAGCGCCACGTTCGGAATGTGGTCATAGCGCGCGTCAAGACCGACGGTGGTTTCCGAGCGGTCGCCGATGGCTTCGGTGGTCCACGAATGAGACGCCTGGCCGCCGGCGATGGTGCGCCGGTCCGCCTGTTCGAACTGATCGCCGTTGGCCGGGTCGTCCAGGAAATAGGTGAAGTTGGACCAGAGATTGAGCCGGTAGTAGTTCAAGTAAAGATCGGCGTTTGATTTGCCTCCGTCGCGATTGTTCCAATAGTTGGCGGCGATTCCCGTGCGGGCGGTCCGGCCGCCGGAAGTCGGGTCCATGGAGCCCAGGCGGCTGATGAAACCATTATCGACCGCGCGTTGGGGGATCTGGTCGGTGGAATCCCACTCGCCCGAATAACCCATGGCGGAAACCGACATGCCCCGCATTCTGTCGCCCAGAGCGTATTTCAGCAGGCCGCTGTAACGCTTGTAATGCTCCGGCACGTCCCATGGCCCGTTCTGATACTGGCCGTCCAGGCCCACCAGCAGGTGCCCTTCCCCCAGGTGAAGGGACTGTCCCACCACGGCGCGGCTGAAGTTGTCCTCACCGCCTTCCAGTTTGACGAAATTTTCGGAAAGGAAATCCGCGTACCGAATGTCGGAAGCCCCGGCGGAAGAGAAGTCCCCCGCTCCGGCGTAATACGGTCCTTTCTTGTATTCGATCGATTCAATCAGTTCGGGGATGATGAAATTCAAATCCAGATATCCCTGACCGTGCGCATGCGTGGGAAGATTTATGGGGACACCGTCAACGCTGACGGCGAAATCCGTCCCGTGGTCAAGATTGAACCCGCGCAGAAAATACTGGTTGGCCTTCCCCGTGCCGCTGTGTTGCGTGATGATCAACCCCGGAACGGACTCCATGACTTCGGCAGGCCGCAACGTGGGCCGTTGGCTGATTTGCTCCTGTCCCACGCGGCCCTGTGACGCGGTGTCGGCGATGCCGATCAAGTTCTCCCGGCGTCCGATGACGACCAGGGGCGGCAGTTCGGCGCTCGTTTCGTGCGCCGCCGCGTAGGGTTCCATCTCGCCAACAGCAAAAACTGCCGCTGCAAATAAGAACCAAGTCTGTTTTCTCATGGAGACGTCCTTCCTTGATTGGGTTGTTAAAGGTGTTTGCCCGTGCCGGTCATGCTCAGCGTTCCGTGCTTCACGCCTTTGACGGATTTCAACAGGTCGGCGAGGGCCTGGATGTTCTGCGGCTTGCCTTTGACCGCGATGATCTCCAGGCAATTATGGTGGTCGATGTGGATGTGCTGGGTGGAGACGATCTCGTGGAGGTAGTCGTGCTGGATGTCCATGAGCCGGTTCACGAGATCGCGCTTGTGGTGGTCGTAGATCATGGTGACGGCCCCGGCGACTTCATGACCGGTCTGCCAGTGGGCTTTCACCAGCGTCTCGCGGATGAGATCGCGGATCGCCTCCGACCGGTTGGTGTAATGCTTGGACTTGATATGTTTGTCGAACCTGTCGGACAGTTCTTTCTCGAGGGAAACGCCGAACCGAATGACCTTGGACATCGTCTTGCCTCCGTGGCACGTTTGCCGGAATAATAGCACCGCAACGAAAGGCAAGAACATGATTTAGATCATGAGGAACGGGGAAAAGCAGAAACGCCAGCCAAGCCGTTGGGCCTGTCTGGCGTTTCTGGTTGCGGGGGT
>CAYZXT010000045.1:0-18466 GCA_964482515.1 uncultured Elusimicrobia bacterium
AGGGATTGGTCCAACGGAATTCGATAAATGCAGACATTGGCGAAACTTCCCAGGCAGAGGCCCAGGATGACGACAAAGATTTGATCAAAGATGTTCATGGCTCTATATCAATTTGCGCTCCAGACGCTTCCCCTGGTGTCGAAATGTGTGCAGTTGAAGCCGACATGCCCCATGTGGTTTCCGGAATCAACATACGCCCATACATTGGCACCTTCGTTGCTGCTTCCGAATAGCGATTCATCCGGATAATTCTGCACCAGGCTGTTATGGTCGTGGCCGGGATTATTTTGGTCGGGAACTCGGGGAATTTGGGTCGCCGGAATGAAATCAATATAACCCATCGGAAGGACGGCCGTGTCGGCGGGAAATTTACCCTCATTGTTCATGTAGTAGATATCCACGGCCCCCCGAAATGCGCCCAACGCGCCCTTCGCCGACGATTCTTTGGAACGTAAAACCAATTCGCCGAACTTCGGCATGGCGATGGCCGCGATAAGCCCAAGAATGGCAACAACGATCATGAGCTCAATTAAGGTGAAGCCGCGATTTTTTTTCATGTCCCCCCGAAAATCTTTACCATAAAAAACAACGGGGGAGGAGCTGGAATCCCAGCCGCCTCCCCCGCTTTTTGTCAGTACAATTATGTTACCAGGTGCTCCACACGGAACTCTTCGTGTCCGTGTGCGTGCAGTTAACCGCCACGTGACCTTCCGATTCCAGCGGATAATACCACTGGCCGGTGTCGCCGACCGCCGCGCCACCCGCACCAGCAACGGTGTTGGTGTTGATATGGTTCCCAGGTTTCGGGATACCGATGTACGGCAGGTCTTTGAGGTATTTACCACCGGTGGTCAAGGCAGCGACCAGGCCGCCGGCCGCGTCGGACGGGAACACGCCTTCCGTATCCGAATAATAGATACTGACGGCGCTGCGCACCGAACCGAGGCTTCCTTTGACCGCGCTTTCCTTGGACTTCGTCACCAGGTCGGCGAACTTGGGGATGGCGATGGCCGCCAAGATACCTATGATAGCAACCACGATCATCAATTCGATGAGCGTGAACCCCTTCACCGACTTCATTGTTTTCTTAATCATTTTATTCACCTCCTCACGTAAAAAATAATCTACCTAACAAATACGAATTAGCCGGATTCATGTCAAGGACTTTCCGCAACAATCTCCCGCGCCGGCGCAATAAAAAAGCCGCGGCGAATAGACCTTGGAATGATATTCGGGGGAGTTAGTCGGTAAACGCCTTCGGGAGGATGAAGATTATAATGAAGAAGTTCCCGTTCCGAATGCGTGACCGAATTTCCCTTCCCGTTCATTCACACGTGAAGCCATCAACATATCTGCTTCGTTTCAAAACAGAGATATCACGCGAAGTGGTGGGTATTTTCGGTTGCCGGTCGGCTTAAGCCTACCAGGGTTTCCGTCGGAAATCAAGGGATTGACCGATACAGCTCGGATTGTCGAGCCGATTCCCGTTAAGCCTCTTTACCCGCCAGGGAACCGAGCTCGAACATCGGGATGAACATCGCGATGACGATGGCTCCGATGACGAGGCCCATCACCACGATGACAATCGGTTCAATCATGGAGGTAAGACCTTTGACGGCGACGTCGACTTCCTGATCATAAAAATCAGCGATCTTGGTCAGCATGGCGTCAAGGTTTCCCGTTTCCTCTCCCACGGCGATCATTTGAACGACCATGGACGGGAATACCCCGGACTTCTTTAGGGGATCGGAAATACGCTCGCCTTCACGGATGGACTCGCGGGCGCTCATCAGCGCGTCCTCTATCACTTTATTGCCCGAAGTGCGCGCGACCGTTTCTAGTGCCTGAAGTATGGGCACGCCGGATTTAATGAGGGTCCCCAGCGTGCGCGTAAACTTCGCCACCGCCACTTTTCGCAACATGGGCCCGAACAAGGGCAGTTTGAGAACCTGCGTATCAAAAATTTTCCGGCCGCTTTCGGTTTTGATCCACTTTTTAAAAATGAAAAAAAGCGCCGCCGGCACGCCGAGACACGCATACCAATAATCCGTGAGAAACTCCGAAATGCCGATGACGATCCGGGTGGGCAAAGGCAACTCCGCGCCAAAGCTCGAAAAAATCTCCTTAAAGGTAGGTATTACGCCGACCAACAAGAAAACCGTCACGCCTCCGGCAATGATGCTCACCACCAGAGGATACATCATTGCGCCCTTCACCTTATGCTTCAAATCCTCCGCCGCCTCCAAATACATGGAAAGTCGTTCCAGAATGGTATCGAGGATGCCGCCCACCTCGCCAGCCTTGATCATGGCAACGTACAGATCCGTAAACGCATCCGGGTGCTTTTTCATGGCTTCCGCGATGGAGAGTCCCGACTCGATGTCTTCCTTCACCTTCATAACGACGGCCTTGAAAGGCTTGCTTTCGATCTGCTCGGACAGAATGTTCAGGCCGTTGACGAGAGCGACCCCGGCGGAAACGAGGGTGGACAGCTGGCGGGAAAAGAGGACAATGTCTTTGGATCCGACTTTCGCCCGAAGAGGATTGTACTTCTGCAAAGCGTCTAGAAAACCTGGGACGACTTCGGAAACCTCCATGACGGTCATTTTTTGAGCGCGCAGACGGTCCATCGCCGTCCGCTGATCGGGCGCTTCGATAACGCCCTCAGCCAAGGCTCCTGCGGATGTTCGGACCCTATAACTGAATTCCGACATGAATGTATCTCCTTTTCAAAAAGACAACTTCAACTATATACTGGAATGCGAAATTCTTCAATGGGGCAAGAGTTTTTGGATTTCTTCCAGGCTGGTGATGCCGGCCAGGACCTTAGTGACGGCTGCCTGATGGATCGTTCTTTTCCCCTCCCTTGTCAACTCTCGCTCAATTTCGGCGGAAGTCGCGCCTTGGACGATTTTTTTTCTGAGGGATTCCGTCAAGGGCGAATACTCAAAAACCGCCGTCCGGCCGTCGTACCCTGTTTGACCGCACCGCTCACACCCCATGGGCTCGAAAATTTCCACTTTTCGCCCGGCCGCCAGAGTCGCCTGCTCATCGCTGAGCTGTTCCGGCAGCAGCGCGTCCATGGGAACCATCGCACTCACCTTGCAATTCGGACAAAGGGAGCGGACAAGCCTTTGCGACAGGATCCCTTCTATGAGGGAAACGGTCCATCCGCCGATGCCTGCCAGCTGGACGAAATGAGTGAGCGCTTCCGCGGAACTGCGAGCCTGCAGGCTCGCCAACCCGAAGGCCCCGCCTGAAGCGGAATCCAGCAGGGCGACCGCCTCTTCGGTGGTGTTCGTGTCCGCGAACCCCACGACATCCGGCGACTGGTGCATTAAACCGATGCCGGAAAGGCGTTCCAGGCGGGAAATCTCGATTTGGTGCGCACCCGGAAGGAGTAATTCCACGGGGCTTTCCACGGACAACACATGGCGGTTGCCTTGGGTGAGTGCGGACAGCAGCGAATAGTACGTTGTGGTCAAACCATGCGCCGCCGGACTGGACAGCAGCACGACCCCCTGTTTCTTTTCGATCACCAGGCGCAATGCGTCCCATGTATCGTTTTCCAACCCCAGGAATGTCAGGTCCGGATTGATCCGCAAAGGGTTGACCCAGTGAATATGCGCCTCCCAACCGGAAGAGGCCCACTGAACGTTCAGCCGAAAAAAGACGTCGCGTCCATCCAATTGCGTTTTGATCCCGCCTTCATCGTGCGAACTTCCCGCGGGCCAACCCGCCATCCCTTTGAGCCCAGCAAGGACTTCATCCGGGGCAACGTTGAAAACATTCGTTTTAGCCTGTAGCTGACCGCCTATCTTCAACCGGCCGCGGACCGAGGATTCAGACTGCTCCAAGTGGAGGTCCGACGCGCCGGAATCAACGATGGACCGTAGCAGTTCATTGATGAACCCATCGACTGAAGGAACTTTCGCATCGAAGACGACTTCCGATTTGATCCCCGAAGCAACAGGCGCGCCCACAACCGCCGCAGCGCCGGTGAGCGATGACGTTTCTTCCCCGGCTACAGCAGGCTCTTTGCCGTAATAAGTTTTAATGGCTTCGATTATTTCCTGATGGGAGGCGATCACGACTTTGATTTCGCAGCCGGTGATCTGTTTGAGATCGTCCGTGGCGAAGACGTTCAAAGGGTCCGACATGGCGATGGTGAGAACGTTGTCGTCGCAGGATAGAGGGATGAGCGTCTGATGCCGGACCACGGACTCAGGCACGCGCCGGATGACATCCGGCGAAATTTTTCCGTATTCAGCTATGGAGACATAGGAAACGCCGCACTGCCTTCCCAGAAAAGCGAGCAGGACCTCCTCGCTGCAAAAATTCAATTCCTGAAGGATGGTTCCCAGCTTGCCCCCGCGCGCGTGCTGTATTCCGAGGGCCTGCTTCAGCTGCTCCTGGGTGATGATGCCGACATCCACAAGGATGTCACCCAGCTTCTTTTTCAGGGAACGCGTGTTCCGGACAACCATGACGGCCTTCCTTCTGAAATGTTAAGCGCCCGCCGGATCCAATTGACCGACCCAAGCGGCCGCGTCGACAATGTCCTCGTCCGTGCAACCACGGGAAAGATCGCTCATCGGATGCGTCATCCCCGCCAACAACGGTCCTACCGCGGAAGCTCCGCCCAGATGCTGCACAAGCTTATATCCAATGTTCCCCGCATTCAAATCGGGAAATACCATAACGTTCGCCCTGCCGGCAGAAACCGAATCTCCCGCGCCCTTTTGCCTGGCGATATCATCGTTCAACGCGGCGTCGCCTTGCAGTTCCCCGTCCATCGCCAAATCCGGCGCCTTCTCCCTCAGAATTTTTACCGCCAGTCTTAATTTTTCCACGCTTTCATGCTCGGCGCTGCCTCTGGTGGAAAACGAGAGGAACGCCACTCTCGGCGTCTCTTTCAAAAATCGCTCGGCGTATTTGGCGGCTTCCAAACCGATGGAAGCAAGGCTTCGGGCCGCCGGATCGATGGACACGGCCGCGTCCGCGAATATCAACCGCCTGGGTCCGCCCAAAGCGGCCGGGCAGTCCATGATGAAAAGCCCGAAAGCCACACCGCCAGCGTGGTGCGACACGCCGAAGCAGTTGAATCCGGCCTTGACGGTGTCCGCCGTCGTTCGCACCGCGCCCGCCACCACGCCGTGTCCCGCCCCTTCGCGAACAGCCATGCAGGAAAAGATCAACGGGTCTTGGACCAGTTCCGCCGCCGCTTCCGGCGTCAGGCCCTTGGCTTTGCGCCGCTCAAAAAGCTGGTCCGCGTAACGGCGCCGGGCGGCGGGATCATGGGAATCCAAGACATCCACGCCCGCCAAAGAAAAACTGTCGCGACGGGCAGCGGCGGAAATATCATCGGAATTTCCCACGAGGACGGGCTGAGCGATCTTGGATTTCGATAGGAACACCGCCGCGGAAAGGACCCGTGTGTCAGTGGCTTCGGGGAGTAAAATCTTTTTCGCCCGAACTTGGGCGGCGCGACGGAACTCGCTCCAGAAATCAGATCGATTCCTTAAATTTTTCCCGTCCGAGCCAAGAATAACACGGGGGTATGGGGTTGTCAAGGCAAGTGGTTACGGATGGAATTTCTTACGGATTGCCTTCAACAATCCGGCGGGAACGAAGTGATCGATGCGGCCACCCAGCCGGACGATCTCGCGCAAAAGGGTTGAGGATAGGTAGGTGTATTTTTCATCCGGCATCAGGAACACCGTTTCCACCTTCGTCGATTGGTGGCGGTTCATGAGCGCCATCTGAAACTCGTATTCGAAGTCGGACACGGCGCGCAGTCCGCGGACGATGGCGACCGCCTTGCGCTTAAGGGCGTAGTGCGCCAGAAGGCCGTCGAAGGCGTCAATGGACACCAGCCCCTTTCGGATGAGCGGGCGCAACGCCGTTTCCAGCATGGTCCGCCGTTCATGGACGGTGAAAATGGGTGACTTCTGGGCGTTCACAGCGAGGGCGACGATGACATGATCGAAGAGGCTTCCGGCGCGGTGTATGATATCCAAATGACCGTTGGTGACCGGGTCGAACGTTCCGGGGTAGACGGCGATGCGTTTTTTGTGGGCCATGGGAAAATGTTAATTCATCTCCTGAAACCTGTCAATGAAATCAAACCGATAAGCCGCTCAGGCCACCTGCCCAAAGCGCAGCCGATGTGAAAACCGTCGCCGCAATTCACCCTGGAACAGTCGATGCTCGGTTTTCTGAAGCGATGGATCAATTTCCAAAATTTTAAAAGCGGCGCTCCTGGCTTCGGCGATCAAGACGCCGTCCTGGATCAAATCCCCCACCTTGAATGGCAGCACGCCATGCTGGGCCTCGCCGAGGAACTCCCCCGGTCCGCGCTGTTTCAAATCCTCCTCGGCCAGCACGAATCCGTCCCGCGTGCGGCACAACAGGTCCAAACGCGCCGCGGCCTCCGGTGATTTGGCGTCGGAAACCAAGTAGCAATGGGACGGTGCCCGGCCTCGGCCGACCCTCCCGCGCAGCTGATGGAGCTGGGCCAGGCCGAAGCGTTCCCCGTGCATGATCACCATGACGGTGGCGTTCGGCACGTCGATGCCCACTTCGATCACCGGCGTCGCCACCAGGATTTTCGTTTCTCCCCGGCTAAACTTGTCCATGACTTCCTTTTTTTCCGCGGATTTCATCCGTCCATGTAAAAGCCCGACAGATAACGGTGCGAAGAACCGCAAGAGGCGCTCCCACTCCTTGATCGCGGCGCGGAGATCGAGCTTGTCCGATTCCTCCACCAATGGAAAAACGATATATGCCTGTTCTCCGGCGGCCGTGGCGCGGCGGACGGCCTCCATGGCGTTGGCCTCCAAGGTCCAATGAGTCGTCAGAGGCGGTCGCCCGGGAGGCAACTGGCGGATGGTCGACACGGACAGATCGCCGTAATAGGTCATGGCCAAAGTCCGCGGAATGGGCGTGGCCGTCATCACCAGGGAATGGGCGGATTGGGATTCCGCCACCGGGGATTTTCCCTGCAGCTTCGCCCGCTGGTCAACACCGAAACGGTGTTGTTCGTCGATCACGATCAGACCCAGCCGTTTGAAGCGGACCTCATCCTCCAGGAGAGCGTGCGTCCCCACCGCAATGTCCAATTCTCCCTTCGCCAACTGTTCCAAGAGGACCTGGCGTTGTTTTTTGGAACGGCTCCCCGTAAACATGGCCCAGCGCAAAGGAACATCCTTCAGGAATTTCTCCAGCGTCAACGCGTGCTGCTCCGCCAGGATTTCGGTCGGCGCCATCAAAACGGACTGCAAACCGTTCTCCGCCGCCAAGAGCATGGCGGACAAGGCCACGACGGTTTTGCCAGAGCCCACATCGCCCTGCAACAAACGGTTCATGGGATGAGGATCGGCCATTTCCGAGAATATCTCATTGATGACGTGTTTCTGGGCAGGCGTAAAATCAAAACCCAATTTTTCCCGAAAGGGCGTCAAATGCCTCCGGGTCGGACGGCATATCGTCGCAGGCGGGCCCTGTTTTTTCTGTTCCCGTGCCGCGGCCAGGGCCATTTCCAGGAAGAAGAATTCCTCGAACGCCAGCCGGCGGCGCGCTTCCGCCAGGGACGCCCGATCGGATGGAAAATGAAATGACACTACGGAGCGCGCGTGCGGCGCGAGCTTGTGTTCCGCCATGAAATCGGCCGGAAGGTTTTCCGAAAGCAAATGGCCACAAGACTGAAGACAAGACCAGACGAGCTCCCGCAGCCACCGCGCGTCCACGCCTTCCGTCAAATCATAAATGGGGACCAACCGACCGACGTGGATCGGCAAGGCGCCCGGACCGGCAAGCTCATATTCCTCCACCCGCATCTGATACTCATTCCGCACACGCTCAATGGGCCCGTGCACCAAAACGGTCGCGCCTTTCGCAAGCTGTTTTCGGAGACCGGCGAAAACATCCCAGCGCGGGGACGCGTGGCGGAACCAGGACGCTGTAATGGAACCGGTTTCGTCTTTGAGGAGCGCCCGGCCGATGGACAAGTGGCGTCCCGCGCGGACCACGTCAAAATCCTCCACCGTCCCTTGGAGCGTTTTGACCGTGCCGGGCTGCACACGACCGATGGCCACGCGGTCGGTTCGGTCGTCATGACGGCGCGGAAAATGGTGGATCAAATCCCACACCGTCCGGATGCCCAACTTCTCCAGTTTTTCGGCGCGCTTGGGCCCGACGCCCTTCAAATATTGGACGGATTTTTGAAAAGCCTCCAACGGGGGAGGCTCGGCGGCAGGGATAGATTTTAGGGAGGAATCCGGCCTAGTCGAAACCATGTTAATTTAGTATAATTTAATCGATCAAAAATCAAAGTATATCGATCGTTTTTGAGGAGACGCCCCCTTGGTTAAAGTCCTTCATGTTGAAGCTACCCCGAACCCGGATGCCTTGAAATTCATTGTAGATCAAAAGATATTGGCTTCCGGCGCAAAGTCCTTTGACGATCCCTCCGCCGGCAAAAATGATTCCCTCGCCAAAGCCTTGTTTTCCCTCAAAGCCGTCCGTTCCGTCTTTTATATGGATCGATTTGTGACTGTCAGCAAAGTGCCCGGCGTTGAGTGGAACGGTTTGCAAGCACAAGTCATCGAAGCGATCCAAACCACCGCGGATTCCATTCAAGATGAAACCACGGCGACCGGACAGGCAGCGGTGTCTGATGATATCCTGTCCCGGATTCATTTGGTCCTGGATCAAAGCGTTCGTCCCGCCCTGGCGGGAGACGGCGGCGGTTTGGAAATTTTGGATTATCAGGATTACGTGCTGACCGTTCATTATCAGGGAGCCTGCGGCAGTTGCCCCAGCGCCAGCGCCGGAACCTTGTCCGCGATTCAAAACTTACTGCAGAGGATGGTGGACCCGAAGATCCAAGTTGTTTCCAGCTGACCCTAATTGGTGAAAATTATTTACAAACCGGTTAAAAAACTTTCCATCCGATGCCATCTTTTTCCAAGGAAACACAGCTTTTGCTATGTTGTCAGCCGACCGGGATTATGCTAAAATACATTTAAATCAGTGATTTGATCGTTAAATGACTGATATCAAGTTTGATATACGCAAGAACCTGGATCTTTTACAAGAACGCCTTCACAGGGCGGCTCGGCGCGCCGGACGCGATCCTTCGGACATTACGCTACTGGCCGTGAGCAAGAATATGTCCGCTCAACATATAGGTGAAGCTTGGAAGGCGGGCCTAAGATTTTTTGGGGAAAGCCGTATCCAGGAAGCCGAAAGCAAGCTGTCCGCTTCAAAATGGCCCGGGACGGAATGGCATTTGATCGGACACCTTCAAACAAACAAGGCGAAGAAGGCCCTGGATATCTTTGACGTCATTGAATCCGTGGACAGCCTTCGTTTGGCGGAACATTTGGAGCGGCTGGCGGCGGAGCGGAACAAAAAAGTCCGTTGTTTTGTGGAGATCAAAACCTCCCCCGAACCGTCCAAACAGGGACTGGATCCCAATGAACTGGAGAGGTTATTGGATGTAACGACCGAACGATGTCCTCATCTAATCCTTGAAGGTTTGATGACAGTTGCACCCTATAACGACGACCCGGAAAAAGCGCGGCCTTTTTTCCGGCAGACCCGGGAGCTTCTTGAAAAACACCGTGATCGATTTCATAACGAATCCCCCCGCCTTTCCATGGGAATGTCCCATGATTTCGAGGCGGCGATTGAAGAAGGAACCCATTTGATCCGCATTGGGACGGCTCTCTTTGGCCAGCGCCAATATCTTAAATAAGAAACGCGTCGCCCTGATCGGCGGCGGAAATATGGGCGCGGCGTTGGTTTCCGGACTCTTGTCATCGGGCCGCGTCAAACCGTCCCAAATCACGGTGACGGACGTTCGCCCTGAAATCCTGAAATCTTTGAAAAAGCGTCACGGCGTTCGCACCAGTCCGGACAACCGCGGCGCCATGAAAGATGCGGACATCGCGTTGCTCTGCGTGAAGCCCCAGCAAATGTCGCAAGTGCTGGAAGAACTTCGCGGTCATCTGTCCCGTAAAACCTTGATCATTTCCATTGCGGCCGGCATTCGAATCAATTTCATTCAGGAGCGGCTGCCCGCAGGATCGCCCGTGGTCCGGGTGATGCCCAACACGCCGGCCCTGCTGAGAGCGGGCGCTTTGGTCTATTGCACGGGACCGAACGCGAAAGCGATCCACCATAAGTTGGCCGTCGCCATACTCTCCGCGGCCGGGAAAGTCTGGAGGACCGGGGAAGAACAAATGGACGCGGTGACGGCCCTCTCCGGCTCCGGCCCGGCCTACGTCTTCTTTTTGGCTGAATGTTTGACGGAAGCCGGCAAACAGTTGGGACTGGCCGATTCATTGTCCGAAGAGTTGGCCCGGCAAACGGTTTACGGCGCAGGATTGATGCTGTCACAGAGCGCGGAAGAAGCCGCCGTCCTTCGGGAACGCGTGACCTCCCCCGGCGGCACGACAGCCGCGGCGCTTAAGGTTTTGGAAGATCAACAGATGAGAACCATCTTTAAAAATGCTCTTACGGCCGCGTCCCGGCGATCCCGGGAATTATCCGGCGGCTGAAGAGAACCAGAGGAGAACGACGAATGATCATCCGAGTCAGAGTCATTCCCAACGCGAGCCGCAATGAGGTGGTTGGACGCATCGGCTCCACTGTCCGAGTGAAGGTGGCCGCCCCCGCCATTGACGGCAAGGCGAACGCCGAACTCGTGGACTTCCTGAGCGAGTTCTTCGAGGTTCGCAACCGCGGAGTCAAGATCGTCCGCGGCCAAAAAGGAAAAGAAAAGACCGTGGAAATTTTCGGCCGTCCCGAAGAAGAACTCGAGGACGTGATGGAGACTATTCCTTGACGTTATCCGCCTCCGCCCACAGGGCGCTTTCACGCTCTGCGGGACGGAGACGGAAGTCTCACCTTTCCGAACCAGCCTCAAAAGTCAACGCCTTCCGTTGGACGGGACAAAGGCTGTTGGTCCTGGAACAACGTGAACTTCCCCATTCGGTCCGATACATTTCCTGCCGCACACACCAGCAAACGGCGGACTCCATACGCCAGATGTCCGTCCGGGGCGCGCCGGCCATCGGCTGCGTCGCCGCCTACGGCATCGTTCTCGCCTCCCGCGAAAGAAAATTCCGGTCAACCGCCGATCTCATCCGCCATCTTGAACATACCCGCGAAGTCCTGGCGGCCACCCGCCCCACTGCGGTGAACCTGTTTTGGGCGCTGGAGCAGATGCGCCGGATATGGCAAGCCCCGCCGATACAAGACGAATCTCCTTCGGCTCTGATGGAGCGCCTTGAAGACGGCGCGCGCCGTATCGACAAGGAAGACATCGAGAGCTGCCGCCGGATCGGGGATTTTGGCGCCTCGCTTTTCGGACCCAAAAGCGTCATCCTCACCCATTGCAACGCAGGCGCCCTGGCAACGGCGGGTTACGGCACGGCCCTCGGCGTCGTTCGGTCGGCCCATAGGCAGGGGAAGGTGGCGAAGGTTTTTGTGGATGAAACCCGCCCCTATCTCCAGGGCGCGAGACTGACGGCCTGGGAACTGGAACAGGAAGGCATCCCCTACGAAATCATCACGGACAACATGGCCGGCCACTTCATGAAGACGGAAAAGATCTCCGCCATCGTCGTCGGGGCGGACCGGATCGCGGCCAACGGCGACACGGCCAACAAGATCGGGACGTATTCCCTGGCCGTCCTCGCCAAACATCACGGCATTCCCTTTTACGTGGCTGCACCGTTTTCAACCATCGACCTCAAAACGCCGGACGGCGACCACATCGTCATCGAAGAGCGTTCGGCCGACGAGGTGCTTTTCATCAACGGCCGCCGTTTAGCGCCGACGAAAGCAAAAGCGCGCCACCCGGCTTTCGACGCAACGCCGCATGAATTGATTTCCGCCATCATCACCGAGAGCGGCGTCGTACGCGCGCCTTTTGATGAAAACTTAAGCAAGCTTTCCAGCAAGCGGTAAAGTCCTTTCCGCGCCAACCCGGATTCAGTAAAATACGAAACCATGACAACGCAAAAACCCATCAAGTATTCCGAAACCGTCTTTTTACCGAAGACCGATTTCCCCATGAAAGCGGATCTCCCCAAGCGCGAACCGGAATTCCTGTCCCAATGGGAGAAGCTGGACATCTACCACAAAGTACTGGAGCGGAATTCAACCGGTAAAGCAGACAAGCGATTCGTCCTTCACGACGGCCCTCCTTATGCCAACGGACACCTCCACATGGGCCACGCGCTCAATAAAATCCTGAAGGACATCATCGTCAAATTCAAATCCTCCCTTGGCTATTATTCCCCCTATGTCCCGGGCTGGGACTGCCACGGCCTGCCCATCGAACACCAGCTGATGAAAGAGAAGAAGTGGGACAAACGGAAGGTCGGCCGTGTCATGTTCCGCCAGGAAGCCACGCGATACGCGGAAAATTTCGTCAACATCCAACGGCAGGAGTTCAAGCGCCTCGGCGTCTTCGCCGACTGGGACAACCCCTACAAAACATTGACGCCTGATTATGAAGCGGGGATCGCCCGCACGTTTTATGATCTTTTCGAAAAAGGATTCATCTATCGGGAAAAGAAACCCGTCTACTGGTGCCTGTTTGATGAAACCGCGCTGGCGGAAGCCGAAATCGAATACGCGGACAAGACCGACGCGTCGATCTTCATCAAGTTTCCCATCCAGGAATGGCCGAACAACGAAACGGCGCAAAACGTGGCGAAGGCCGCGGGCAAACGCGTGTCGGTCCTCGTCTGGACGACGACGCCCTGGACTTTGCCCGCGAACGTGGCGCTCGCGTTCCATCCGGAACAAACCTATTACCTTTGGGAATCCAAATCGACCAACGAGAAGTTCATCGTCGGGGCGCCGGGCCTCAAGGTCCTCGAGAAAAAGTTCGGCAAGGAATCCAACACGGACACGCAAATCTCCGGACTGGAGCTCGAAGGACTGCTCTGCAAAAACCCCCTCAACAACAACGCTTCCTCGGGGATCCTGGCGGAATTCGTTTCCAGCGAAGACGGCACCGGCGTCGTGCACATCGCTCCCGGCCACGGCCAGGACGATTACATAGCGAGCCGCGAATACGGACTTCCCGTCCAATCTCCCGTGGACGAACGCGGACATTTCACTCCGGAAGTCCTCCCCAACTCGCTGGCCGGAATGTCCGTCTGGGAGGCGAACAAGGCCATCATCCAGCTTTTGACCGCGTCGCATATGCTCGTCGAGGAAGTCGCGATCTCGCATTCCTATCCCCATTGCTGGCGCTGCAAGAACCCCATCCTTTTTCGCGCCACGGAACAATGGTTCCTGCGCGTGGACGACGCCTTTCGAAAAAGACTCCTCGAGCAGGTCGACCGGGTGGAATGGATCCCCGAATACGGCAAGGAGCGCATCCTGGGCATGCTGAAGACGCGGCCCGACTGGTGCGTGTCACGCCAGCGTCTTTGGGGCGCGCCCATCCCCATGTTCTTTTGCGAAGGCTGCCGCGAACCGCTTAAGGACGAGAAAGTTTTTTCACACGTGACGGATTTGTTCCGCAAGCACGGCAGCAATATCTGGTTCGAAAAAGACTCCGCCGGATTGCTGCCCGCCGGCGCGAAGTGCGCCAAATGCGGCAAGACAGGTTTCAAGAAGGAAGAGGACATCCTCGACGTCTGGTTCGATTCGGGGGTCTCCTGGGTCTCCGTGCTGCGCGGGCGCTTGAGCGTCACGGAACGTAAGGACGTCATGTACCTCGAGGGATCGGACCAACACCGCGGCTGGTTCCAGACATCCATGCTGCCTTCGGTCGCCCTCACCGGCGAGCCGCCCTATCAAAAAGTCCTCACCCACGGCTTCGTCGTGGACGGCGGCGGCCGGAAAATGTCCAAATCTCTCGGCAACGTCATCGCCCCGCAGGAAATCCTGGAAAAATACGGCGCGGACGTCATCCGCCTCTGGGTCGCCATGAGCGATTACCGGGAGGACGTGCGGCTGTCCCAGGAAATCCTCAACCACGTGGTGGACACCTATCGCAAGATCCGCAACACGCTGAGGTTCCTCGTCGGCAACCTGGCCGATTTCGATCCCGCCAAGGACGCCGTCCCTTTTGAAAAGATGGAAGCCATCGACCAGGAAGTCCTGGGGTATTTGGACGGGATCATCAACGACGTGAAAAAACATTACGACGGATCCCAGTTCCACCTGGTTTCGGACAGCGTGTGCAACGACCTCTGCATCAACGCCCTTTCCGGCTATTACTTGGACGTGCAAAAGGACATCCTCTACTGCGATGAGCAAAACTCTCCGCGCCGCCGCAGCGCGCAGACAGCGTTGCTCCACATCGCCAAGGACCTCGCCCGCATGATGGCGCCGATGTTGTCCTTCACGGCCGAAGAGGTATGGCAAACCCTGCGCGCGCAGAACCTGCTGAAGGCATCCACCGATAAGGAAGAGAGCGTCTTCCTTAATCCTTTCCCCGCGCCGCGCGGCGTCAAATTCCCGGACGGCGAACCGCTGGCGGCGCTCATGGAACTCAAAAAAGCGATCAACCTCACCTTGGAGAAGGAGCGCCAAAAAGGCGCGGTCAAGGGGTCCAACGACGCCGTCGTCAAATATTCAGGAAAGCCGTTCGCCAAAAGCTATTCCGGAAAACTGACCGCCTACATGGGCGTATCCAAATTTCAGATTGACGCGGAGGACGGGAAGGAACTATCCATCACCGTGGAAAAAGCCTCCGGCGCCAAGTGTGAGCGCTGCTGGATCGTCCGCGAGGACATTGGACGGGACGCTGAACATCCGACGGTCTGCGCCCGCTGCGCCAAGGCCGTCCGTGCCCAATTATCGGTAACCCCTTGAAACCGCTGGTTCCTGTGCTGGCCGCAGTCGTCCTCCTGTTGGACCAAATCACCAAAAGCCTCGCGATGCAATCCATTCCCCTGAACGAGTCCATTTCCGTCCTGCCGTTTTTTTCCTTCACCTACGTCCGCAACACGGGCGCGGCCTTCGGGATCCTGCCGGGCGCCAACGCTTTTTTCATCGTCATCATGGTCATCGTGCTGGCGCTCCTCAGCTTCTCGCACACGAAGCTTGCCCGGCGGGACCGATGGACGGCGATGGGGTTGGGGCTGCTTTGGGGCGGCGCGTTGGGGAACCTCTTGGACCGCATACGCTTCGGCAGCGTCACGGACTTTTTGGATTTCTTTTGGAAGGGCTGGCACTGGCCGGTCTTCAACGTGGCCGATACGGCCATCTGCGTCGGGATATTTCTTTTGGCCATCCGAGACCTCGCTCAACCGTCGCCGCAAAACACTTCCCCCGCTCCCTAACCCATGTGGCCCATCCTGGTTGATTTCGGCTCCTTCAGTCTTCACACCTACGGCGTTTTCGTGGCCGTCGGCTTCCTGGCAGGCTACGGCTGGACCGTCAAGCTCGCGAAAACGCGAAACATCTCCCAGGACACGGTCTTGGATTTATGCTGGGTGCTCCTGCTCTCCGGGATCATCGGCGCCCGGCTGCTTTACGTCGCGTTCAACTGGGACTATTTCATGTCCGCCCCGATGGAAATCGTCAAACTGTGGCAAGGCGGCCTGGTGTTTTACGGCGGATTGATCCTGGCCAGCGTGACAGGCATCGTCTGGGTCCGCCGCCGGAAACTTTCACCCGCCTTGATCGCCGACATCGTGGCGCCCGGATTGGCCCTGGCGCACGCCTTCGGCCGGCTGGGTTGTTTCGCGGCGGGGTGCTGCTACGGCCGCGCCTGCGACCTTGCCTGGGCCGTGACGTTTCGTCATCCCGGGACGTTGGCCCCCCGCGACGCCGCCCTTCATCCGTCGCAACTCTACGAAGCCGGCCTGAATTTTCTGTTGTTCCTCATTTTAAACCATGCCGCCCGGAGAAAAGACGAGATTGGGACCGGCCGGGTGGCGGCGTCGTACGTTCTCGGCTACAGCCTGATCCGGCTTGCCGTGGAATTCACGCGCGGCGACGAGCGCGGCCCGCTTTTTCTTTCCCTGACGGCCACGCAGTGGGTGGCGGCCATGACGTTTTTATTGGCGGCGGCCTGGTGGGCCCGGCGCTCGATTCAACTCAAAAGGACGTTCCATGCCTGAAACCCGCGAATTCATTTTCAAAGGCGACGCCGACCGCCTTGATAAATTCTTGGCGAAGCGAATGCCGGACTTCTCCCGCACGCGCCTGCAGCGCATGATTGAAAAGGGCAGCGTGACCGTCGGCGGCGCGGCCCAGGCGGCACGATACCTTTTGACCCCCGGCGAACGCGTGCAGATCGTGCTCCCTGATTTTTCGCGGCTCCCTTCGTCAGCGGCGGACAGCGTCCCCGTCATTTTCGAGGACGATCACATCCTCGTCGTCAACAAACCCTCCGGACTGGTGGTCCACCCCGCCGGTCCGCACCAGGAAGACACGCTTTTGCAGCGGCTCTGGCCCAAACTCGCTCCCCAATGGGCGGGCAAAGTGAAGGGTGGAAAATCCATCGACTTGCGTCCTGGCGTCGTCCACCGGTTGGACAAAGGGTCATGATCATCGCCAAAACGCCCGGGGCCGCTAAAAAATTGAGCGAACAGTTCGCCGAACGATCGGTCAAGAAAACCTATTGGGCGCTGGCCTGGGGCACTTTCTTCACCGACTCCGGCGTCATCCGCTCGGTCGTTGGGCGCTCTCGCCGCGAGCCGCATAGAATGTCGGTTTCAGGGCTGGGGCGGAATGCGGAAACGGAATTCCTCGTGCTGGCCCGCTTCCCCAAACAAGGGTTGAAGGGCGCGGCGTTGGTTGAGGTCCGGCCGCTCACAGGAAGAACCCATCAAATCCGGGTTCAGTTGTCAGCCCTCGGCAACCCCCTGGTCGGAGACAAAACCTATGGAGCGGAAGAAGAAATCGCGCCGGAACGGCCCATGCTTCACGCCCTTTCGCTGGAATTGAACCATCCCGTGACCAAAAAGCGACATAAATGGACGGCCCCGGTGCCCCCGGATTTTGAAAAGCTTTTAAAATCCTGGGGTTGGAAAAAGAGCATTAAAAAGATATAATTCGCGTTCCCATAAATCCTATGTCAAAAGGCATCCTTTTCGTTCTGTCGGCGCCTTCAGGGGCCGGCAAAACCACTCTATGTCGGGCCATGGAAAAAAAGAACCGCTCGGTTCGATATTCCGTGTCTTGCACCACCCGCGCGCCGCGTCCCGGAGAAGTCAACGGGCGGGATTACGTTTTCCTCTCGGAAGAGGAGTTCAATCGCCGCGTCAAGGCGAACAATTTCCTGGAATGGGCCCGGGTCCACGACCGCTATTACGGCACCTTGAAGAAACCGGTTTTTGATAATTTAAAGCGCGGATTGGACGTTGTCATGGATCTGGACACCCAAGGCGCTCTGGCGCTTAAGAAAAAATATCCGGACACCGTCTGCGTCTTCGTAACGGCGCCTTCCTGGGATTCGCTTGAACAGCGCCTCCGTTCGCGCGCCCAGGACGATGAGAAAACGATTATGAAACGGCTGGCCAACGCCCGGAAGGAAATGACGTTCCTCCCCCGGTACGATTACCTGGTCCTGAACAAGAAGCTGACCGACGCCGTCGACGATTTATCAGCCATTCTCCGCGCGGAACACAGAAGGCTTGCACGACTTTCCACGGAATTAAAAAGCTTGTCCGCGCTGAAGAAAATAACAGAACAAAGGTAGGAACAAATGCCATCCAACGCCGCAAAGAACGATGCACCCTTAAGCCAACTGATGCTGGAACGCTCCCACGACAAATACCGCCTGGTCCATTTGGCCATGCGCTGGGCGCAGGAAATCAAGGTCCGCGACCAGAGCACCGAGCCGACCCAGGAAATCGTCAGCAAGGCCCTGAAGGAAATCCTCAACGGTGAAGTGACTTTGGAATCCATCGAAAAACTTCCGCCGCCGGTGAAAGTCGAACCCAAGCTGCTCGAGGCCGTGAAACCCATCGAAGGCGACCTGGATGCCGACGAGAAGCCTGAGAAACCTTCCAAGGCCGCGAAAGAAAGCAAAGAGAAGTAAGTTCGGACCAATTCGATGGCCGGAAACCTGAAGGGCCGGGAAATTCTTCTGGGCGTTTCCGCCAGCATCGCGGCGTACAAAGCCGCGGAGCTGGTCCGGCTCTTCCGCCAAGAGGGAGCCGGCGTCAGTTGCGTGCTGACGCCATCGGCCACGAAATTCATCACCCCGCTCACCCTCGCCGCCCTGAGCGGACGGCCCGCAAGCCAGGATGTCCTGAATGAAAACGAGTGGGGCATGGCCCACCTGTCCCTGGCAAAATCCGCCGACGCGGTCTTGATAGCCCCCTGCACCGCGGACCTCCTGGCGCAGTTCGCGGCCGGGACCTCGGACAATCTTCTTTCCGCCGCCGTCCTGGCCACCCGGGCGCCGGTCTTCATCGCACCGGCCATGCACGAACCCATGTGGACCCATCCCGCCACTCAGCGCAACGTCAAAACC
>CAYZXT010000046.1:0-17940 GCA_964482515.1 uncultured Elusimicrobia bacterium
CAGGACCTGGTAGCGGGTCAGGTCGATGGGATGGTCCGTCGAGAGGTCCGTGTAGACCTTCTCGTGGGTCTTGCCGAACTTCACGGCCTTGTAGCCGCCGTTGTTCGTGGGGAGCTTCTGTTTGATGATGTCGGCTTCGATCGTCACGCCCAGGTGGTTGGCCTGGCTGGTGAGGTCGGCCGACGTGTGGAAGTCTTTTTCCGCGGTCTTGAAGGCGTTGTTGCGGATGTAGCACCAGAGGACCGTGGCCATGCCGAGGTCGTGGGCCATCTTGAAGGCCTGGCTGACTTCGATGATCTGGCGGGCGGATTCGGCGGAGCCGAAATAGATCGTGGCGCCGACGGCGACCGCGCCCATGTCCCACGCCTGCTTGACCGTGCCGAACATGATTTGGTCGAACTTGTTCGGGTAGGTGAGGAATTCGTTATGGTTGATCTTCACCATGAAGGGGATCTTGTGGGCGTATTTGCGCGCCACGGAACCGAGCACGCCGTAGGTGGAGGCGACGGCGTTGCATCCGCCCTCGATGGCGAGCTTCACGATGTTTTCGGGGTTGAAATATTCCGGGTTCGGGGCGAAGGACGCGCCGGCGGAGTGCTCGATGCCCTGGTCGACCGGCAGGATGGACACGTAACCCGTGTTCGCCAGGCGGCCGTGGCCGAGCATGGCCTGCAGGCTCTTCAAGACGGGCGTGGGGCGGTCGGACAGGCCATAAGCCTGGTCCACGTAATCGGGGCTCGGCATCAGAAAACCCTTCGCCGGAACTTTGGCCTTGTGGTTCAACAAATTATCGGCGTCTTTGCCGAGCAACTCTACGATTTTCTTGTTCATCGGATTTCTTCCTCCATTGAAGTGACTGCTATAACGAAGCCTCGCCGCGGGCAGCCAACGTCACCCGGGACGGGCGAAAAACCGGTTCAAAGGTGTGAGCGAGAGAGGGGTACGACTCACGAAGGCTTTAAGAAACGATACGCAGCGGATTTGCCAGCTTTAGACTTTGGCTTTTTTCCGACGGGTCGGCGGTTTCAATTGTTTCTTTTGTTGATCCTCAAAACGGCCGATGCAGCGCAGCTTCTCATAACGCTTCTCCAGCAACTCCTCAACGGGCAACTGCTGTAATTCCTTCAAATGGGCCAGCAGAGTCTCTTTCATGCGCGCCGCCAGGGCGTCCGGATCGCGATGGGCGCCGCCCAGGGGTTCGGGGATCACTTCGTCGATGATCTCGAGGCCCTTCAAATCCACCGCCGTCAGCTTGAGGGCCTGGGCCGCGTCCGCCGCCTTGGACGCGTCGCGGTACAAAATAGAGGCGCAGCCCTCGGGCGAGATCACCGAATACCAGGCGTTGTCCAGCATCAAAAATTTGTCGCCCACGCCGATGGCCAACGCGCCGCCGGAACCGCCTTCGCCGATCACGCAGCAGATGATGGGCACGGGGAACATCGACATCTCGCGCAGGTTTTCCGCGATGGCCGTGGCCTGGCCGCGCTCCTCGGCGCCGATGCCCGGATAGGCGCCGGCGGTGTCGATGAAAGTGATGATGGGCATCCCGAAGCGTCCAGCCATGCGCATCAGTCGGAGCGCCTTGCGGTAGCCCTCGGGATGCGGCATGCCGAAGTTTCGCGCCATGGACTCCTGGAGAGTGCGGCCCTTCTGGTGGCCGAGGACCAGCACAGGCTGGTCGTCCAAATACGCCAAACCGCCGACGATGGCTTTATCTTCGGCGAAATGCCGGTCGCCGTGCAGTTCCGTGAAATCCTTGAAGATCCGTTGGACGTAGTCCAGCGTATAGGGGCGGCGGGGATGGCGGGCCAGCTGCACGCGCTGCCAGGGAGTGAGCTTGCCGTAAATCTCTTTCTTCAATTCCTCGCAGCGGTCCTGGAGGCCCTTGATCTCGTCGGTCATTTCCGCGCCGTTGGCCGCGGACATTTCTTGGAGTTCGACGATCTTCTGCTCCAGGTCCAAGATGGGCTTTTCAAAATCATACCCCTTGAACGAAGACGTCTCTGCTGTCATGGTCGCCCCCGCTGACATAAATTAGAAGCTGCCGAAGTATTCGAGGCGGACGATGCGTTCCGCTTTGCGGCCGGCGGCGCCCAGGTCGCGGCCCGCCAACTGGACTGAGAAACTCGGAGTCACGTAATAACGGAGCCCGGCCGACATGCGGCTGTTCCGGGCCACGCGGATGTTGTCCCACTCAAAACTGAGGCCCACCAGGTCCTCGATCAAATAGTTGATGCCCGTGAACGCAAAATACTTGTCGTCATGAAAATCGTAAACGTTGGCGCCACCGTGCAGCGTCAGGTTCGGCACGAAGACTTCCCCCGAGCCGACGAGGAAAAGCCCCTTCTCCCGCTGGATGTATTTGTCGGTCACGTCGTTGAAAAAATAACCCTGGCCGTCATAACCGAGCGCCAGGGCGGGCAAAGAACGTTTGCCGTCGAAGATCCGGAACTTGACGTTGAGTGTGGGGCGGTTGATGTCCGCGGTCTGGTTGCCGATGAGCTGTTCGGTGTCCAGGCCGAAGCCGATGTTGAGGCGCGGGAAAACGCCGAAGGCCGTTTTGGCGAGCACGCCGCCGCCCGTGTAAAAACGGAAGTTGACGTTGTAGCCGTAATGGTCGACGACCTCGGCGGTGGGAATGTCGGTCAAATCGGTCATGAGTTTTTCTGCGCGAACAGCCGAACAAACGATCGGCAACAAAAGGAGGGAGATCAGGAGCTTGGTTTTTTTTATCATTGTTGGTTGACGGCGATCCTCTGCAAAAGTGAATCCGTGTATTGCTTCACGAATCCCGGCGGTTCTTGGTCCGAAATCTTCCTGAGCGCGGGAGCCAGGGACGGATCGGCCATGTCGCCCAGGGCCTGGGCCGCCATCACCCGCACGCGCGCTTCTACCGTTTTGTCGCCCAATATGTCCAGCGCCACGGACTTGCCGTGCTTATCGCCTTGCGACGCCAACGCCTGGGCCGCGGCGGCGCGCAGTTCGGTGGGATTTTTCTTGTCCAAATATTTTTTGAGGGTCGAGACGGTCCCCTTGTCCTTGTCCTGGAGTTTTCCGAGCGAGAGGACCGCCGCCACCTGGAGCGAAAAATCCTTGTCGCGCAGGAGCGGCCGGATGTCCGGAATGGCCGCCGGGTCGCCGATCTCCCCCAACGTCTGGAGCGCCATCCGCCGCATCTGGGGCGAAGGGTCCTTCAGGGTCTCGCGGAGGGCGGGGATCGCGGCGGGAGACTTCAAATTGGCCAAGGCCTGGCAGGCCGAGAGGCGGGTGCCCGGAGCGCCCTTCTTCAATGCTTCCACCAAAGGTTCGACGGCGGCCGGGTCGGAGATGAAGCCGAGGGCCATGGCGGCGGACTGCGTCACCTGCGGGTCCGGATCGTCTTTCACCACCCGGCCCAATTCTTTCACGGCGTCGGCGGCACGCATCAATCCGAGGGCGCGGGCGGCCCCGGCGCGAACCTGGATGTCCCGGTCGGACAGGGCCACGATCAAGGCGGGCGTGGCGTGGGGGTCCTTCATCTGGGAAAGTTCTTCCACGGCCATGCGGCGATCGTCCACTTTATCGGATTTCAAAGCGTTCATCTGTTTCGCCAGCGGGCTTAATTCCTTCGACGACGCGGGTTTGGCGGAAGTTTTCGGTTTTTGGGAGGACGGCGCGGGAGGCTGGGCCTTGACCGGATCATGGACCGCTTTCGGGGCCTGGGATTTCGGCTTGGCCGGGGTGGACGCCGGGGTCTCAGCGCGGGCGGAAATACCCTGTGCAACGATCATGGCGGCCAGCATCCCGCAAACAACTGCGCGTTTTTTCAACTGATTCCTCCTAGACATCTTTGTCTACCTGTTCTGTTCACCGTCTGTATAGGCGCCTTCGCCTATAACGCCAAAAAATCAAAAGTCCAATGTGGGATGGGAAACCCGGAAGATGAGCTCCTGTCCCGCCAGGACATTGCCGGCGCTTTCCATCCGGAAAAAGCCTCGGGAGACAGGTTTGAGGTTAAGCATGGGAATTTTATCTGTTTTACGGCAAACAAGTCAATCCTCTAAACGGAATGTGATGGTTTGCCGGATTTTGACGGCCACCGCCCGGGTCTTGACCTTGGCCGGGGAGAAACGGGCCTCGGCGATCACTTTCCGGGCGGCCTCATCGAAAGCCTCCCCGGAGGACTGGACGACGCTCACTTTGACGATCTTTCCGGACGCGTCCAGGTGGATATCCAACCCGACGGCGCCTTCCTTTCCCGCGCGACGTTCGGCCTCGGGGTAAAACTTCCGGAGGTATTTGGCCAAATCCTCGCGGTTCAAAATCTTTGGCAGGTCCGTGAGGTATATCCAATCCACCTCGCCGGTGCCCGTGCCGTCGCCCAGGCCGCCGAGCCCGGAGGACATGCCGCCTTCCTCGTCCCCGGGCTTCTCCAGGACCTGGGTGCTGGGGCCGGGCAGGACCCATTCCTTGGGCGGCTCGGTGGTGGGTTTGTCGCCCAACAGGCTGTTGGCGTTCGGGGCGGCGGGCTTTTCGGCGGTCGACGGAAATTTCACCACCGGCGCGCCTGTCCCGGGGTTTTCGGCCTTGCGGGCCAGCAGGGGGTTGGACGTGAGGCGGAACGGCCGGGTCAGATCGATTTCCAACGGAGAGATTTCCGCGTCGCGGGCGGCTTTCCGCCGGTCCTGCCAGGACAGGCCTTGCCAGAACAGGACATGGAGGAGGAGCGAAAAGAGGACGGCGGCTTCGAAGCGGGAAGACTCGGTGAGGTTCACAGCTTTTTCTGTTTGATGTCCAAGGCGACTTTTTTGACGCCGGCGCCGCGGATCACGTCCAGGACGTTCACCACTTCGCCGTAGGGGATCGTCTGGTCCGCGGCAAGCGACACGTGCAGGTTGGGATCGAAGCGGAGCCTCGACGCCAATTCCCCCGACAACTGCTCCTGGGAATAGCGGGTCTTGTCGATGATGATGTTTCGCTCGGAGGTGAACTGGACCTGCAGGGTCTCCGTGGCCCGCGTCTCGGTGTGGGCCGCGCGCGGCACGTTGATGTTCAGGGCGCGCTTTTGGATCAGCGGCGCCGTGGCCATGAAGATGATCAGGAGCACCAGGACGATGTCCACCAGCGGCGTGACGTTGATGCTGGTGATGGGCTGGTTGTTTTCCGTGGGTCCGCCCGCCATGTTATTCTCCCGCGCGCCGCCGCATGCCGCTGGCTTTCGATTCGTCCTTCAGGTGCGCGATGAGGATCCGCGCCAGCGCCTCGGCTTCCACCAGCAGGTCGTTCACGCGCTTCTGAAAAAAGTTGAAGGACACCACGGCGGGGATGGCGACCAAAAGCCCCACGGCCGTGGCGATCAGCGCCTCGGAAAGCCCCTGCATCACCACCTCCGGGCCCGCGCCGACCTGGTTGGCCAGGTCGTGAAACGCCTTGATGATGCCCAGCACCGTGCCGAAGAGGCCGATGAAGGGCGCGTTGTTGCCCAGGGTTCCGAGGATCAAAAGCCTGTTTTCCAGGCGCTTCTTTTCCTGCAGCCGCGCCACGGTGACGAGCTCTTCCAGGGAAGCCAGACCCGCGTTCATATGTTTCAGACCGGCCAGGAGGATGTTCGCCGCCGCGCCGGGCGCGCCCTGGGCCGTCTTGGCCGCCGCGTCCATATCCCCCTTTTCGATTTGGGGGAGGGCCTCGTCTTCCAAGACCTGAAGCGACCGCTGTTCCTGGCGGAGCATCCACCATCGCTCGGCCATCACCGCGACGATCAGCACGGAGCAGGCCAGGAGAAGCCACACCACCCATTCGCCGCCGGATAAAGCCAAGACTTTCAACGCACCAATATTTTCCATTTAGACCTCGTCGCTAGATGTGGCCCCTTGCCGCTAGGCATGGCCCCAGTTTTGTGGAATGGGGCCAAGGAGAGGCCGATAGAGATTTACAGATTTTTTTTACTGCGGCGCCAAACGCAGCATCGCGTAGCACGCTTCCGCAATGACGAAATCGTTGGTCTCGGTATTGAGCCGGGACGAGATGGTGTAATAATCCTGCGCCTGGCCGAGTTCGCCCAAAGCGCGGATGGCCATGGCGCGGATCACCCAATCCTGGTCGCCCATATATCGCAGAAGGAATTCGCGCCCCTGGGGGTCGCCGGTACGGCCCAGCGCTTCGGCCGCGTAGACGCGCAGGGCCATGGAGCCGTCCCGGTCCGCCGTATCGGCCAAGGGCCCTTGGACCTGGGAACCGCCCACCGCCTCCAGCGCTTCCACGGCGCCGAAGCGAACGGCCAAATCGGATTCCCGAAGGGCCGACTGGTAGAGGAAAATATTGTTCGCGGCCGGGGAATAGGCCAGGGAGATGAGCGCCAGCGCACGGATGCGGGGGTTGGGATTTTCTTTCGCGAAGCTTTCCAGCCGCTGGACCAGAAGAAGGTCCCGCGTCCCGGACAGGCCTTCCGTCAGGAGAAAGCTGAGATCGGAATAGCGGACTTTGAGGGCGAAGCCCGCGGGCGTCACCAGGTTGTTGACGTCCTGGAGTTCAGGCGCCAGCAATTGCTGGTCGGGAGGAGGCATGCTGGCGACTTTTTCCAACAACTGCGTCAGGAAATTGTCGATCCGCACGTCCACCGATGTGAAGGTGTTCATCCTGAGGCGCGGCGCGCTGACGACCAGCGGCTCCAATTCCAGCACGGCGCTGCCGCGGGCCAGCGCCGGCGTGGCGGCGGGTTTTCGAACCACCGCCGGAGACACTGAAGCGGCTCCGCCGGGCGCGCGTAAAGCGCCGAGCTTCATGGCGGCGATGCAGACTTCGGCCAGAACAAAGGGATTCCGCTGGTCTTCGGGGCCGATCCGGCCCAATAAAACGTCCGCGTCCTGGGGTTTGCCGAGATCGCCCAGATAGCGCGCGGCCATGGCCCGCACCAGCCAGTTGTTGTCCGTCAGAAAGGTCAACAGCTTATCGCGGCCCCGGGCGTCGCCGAGCCGCAGCGCGGCCTGCGCCGAATAAACGCGGATGAGCGGCGACCAATTGTTGTCCGCCGCGTTCAGGAGGATGGGAAGGAAATCCGGCAGGCCGGAAATCTGCATGGACTCGACGGCGGCGAACTGGACCGACACGTCGCGGTCCAGAAGCGCCTCGTGGAAAAATTTCACATGGCCGACGTCCCGGAAAGTCGCCAGCGCGACCAGCGCCTCGGAGCGCGCCCGCGGGCTGGACGTCCAACGAGCGGCCTCCACCAAACGCTGCAGGACCAGCCTGTCCTGGGACGACGAGAGCGCCTGGGCCAGGGGCACGCCCAATTCCAGATAGCGGTTCTTGAGGCGGTAGCCGGCGGGCGTGGTGAGGGTGATGAGGCTTTTGAGGGCTGTTTGCTGGAAATCCTGGGTCGACGGCCGCAGCTTGCTGTCTTCGAGGAGCGCGATTAGGCGGGGCGATACGTCGGCGTCTGCGACACGCCCTTGCGCGAATGAAGAGGGGGGCGTTTCGGCCGTGGCCGGATCGAGCATGATTGAAGCGCAGCCCACGCTTAACACCCCCATCACCGCCAAAGACCAGTAGCGCATAATTCTTCCTCCCATTTGATTCCCCCGATAAGCCGCGTCCACAAAGTCCGCTTGATTGCGTTTCAAAATCAGCCGAGAACGGGGATCGAACCCGTGACCTTCCGCTTACAAGGCGGATGCTCTACCAGCTGAGCTATCTCGGCAAGGGTAGTCGCGCCTATGGCGCGCTTGCCTGTCCTCTTTGCTCTGCAAAGAGGGCGGCATCGTAATTCAAAATCCTACGGCGCGCTTGCCTGTCCTTTTCGCGCTGCGAAAAGGGCGGCGTGATAAATTTTACCACCTGGCCCGCGCGCCTGTTCTTTTTGCTTTTCCGTCCCAACCTACAAACAGGGACCGTAACCAGCGTCACGGCAATATACTAATAAATTATGTCACCCCATGACATGGCTGAAGGTCCGGCAGGCGGGCTTTAAAACTCGACCGAGACGCCGACGAGAACGCGACGTTCGATATAATCCGTATCGACGTACTCCCGGTGCACGTGGTTGAAGATATTGCTCCCGGCGATGGAAAGCTCGATCCGCGGAGTGAGTTCGAATCCCAACCGCGCGTCCACGGTGTGGTAAGCAGGCACTGTGAGCGGACCCTTCGGAAAGCTCGGCTTTGTGGCCAGTTGAAAGCGCCGAATGTCCACGTAGTGCGCCACGCCGTAAAGAGAAAGCCGCTTGTGACGATAGCGCACACCGAAATTGGCCCTGTTCTCGGGGCCCAGTTGCCCGAGGGAAGAACCGCTTTCGCGCTGGAGTGAATAGTTCGTGAAAACCGTGGCGCCGCGCGCCATGAACCAGTCCATTCCCACTTCGCCTCCCCATGTGTGATTGTATCCATAATTGCTTTCAACGATGCTCAGCGGGATGGTGTTGGGCGGGGAGCCGGGAAAAAGGGCATTGGCGGGATAATAGGCGATGATTACGGGGGCAACGTCGTCCCGCTGCCGTTTCAAATAGGCGTTTAGCTGCAGGGAGAACCGGTCCCACAGCGTGTTCAAATATCCCACCTCCACGGCGTCCACGCGCTCAGGCGCCAAATCCCGGTTCCCATTCAAATTGAAACTGAACGGGACGGAGGGCAGGGCCGGATTCAAATCGCGCAGGTTCGCCGGGATCGTCAAATCGGCAAACAGCCCTATGGTATCGGGCTTATTGAAGGAACGGCCCGCCGACGCCCGGAACGTATGCCCTTCCGACGGCGCCAGAACCGCGCCGAAATTTCCGCTCCAAAGGTCACGTATTTCCGAGAAGTAGTCGTACCGGCCGCCGACTGAAAACCTGAGAAAGTTCCAGGGCTGATATTCTTCCTGGAGGAAGAGGGCCCACCGCCGCTCGGCTTTATCGTTGCCGACGAACCGCGGAGCGTGAGAAATGTTGTAGCGCCCGTCCATTCCCCAGGTCACAAGATGTTTCTCCCATAATGGCACGGAATCCTGAACCTCGCCCACGAGGGTCCGCATGTCCGTGACGGCGGGAGCGGCTCCCGGAAATGAGACGTCCGCCGCGGTTTCGTTGAAATACAAGTTCCAACGCCAACCGCCCCATTGCTGGGTGGCCTGCAAATAAGCGATGACGCCTTCTCGGTTGTATTGCCCCAGCGCCGTCAATATTTCCCCGTCGCTGCGAGAGCCGCCCGTCCGGATTTCCAGCCGATTGTCATCGGAGAAATTCCGTTCCAGCAAAACCGCCCCGTTCTCCCGCCTTGCCGTCGGCGCAGCGCCCGACCTTGCAATGAGCGGATTGAAGAATTGGTTGTGCGTCGCGTAGCCCGCGCTCAGCCGATATCCCCATACGCCGGCAAAGCCGGCCCGGGAGAAGGCGTGGATTTGGTCTCCCATCCCCCCCAGCCGGGCGCTCGCGCGGGTGCCGGCCGCCTCGTCCGGCGATTTCGTGACAATATTAATGATGCCGTTCATGGCGTTGGCCCCCCAGAGCGCAGAGCTGGGGCTCTTCACCACTTCGATCCGGGAGATATCATCGAGGTTTATCGGCAGCGCCTGCCAGGGAACGATGGAAAAAATGTCCAGAGAAGCGACTCGCCCGTCGATGAGCGTGAGGACTCCGCTCCCCGGGAACTCGGCGTTTTCATGCGCAGTTACCGCCCACTCCGAAGCGGAAGCCTGCACCACGTTCAAACCCGCAACGCTGCGGAGCAATTGCGGAACGCTCGTCGCGCCGGACTCGCGGATTTCGTCCCCGGTGATGACGGTGATGGAAGCGGGGGAGTCCTTCACCGGTTGCGGATGCCGCGCCGCTGTCATGACAACGTGCTTGGGCATTAACCCAAATATATCCTCCAACGTCACTTCTTGCTCCTGGGCGGAAAAAAGCATCCCGCCGCTGCTCAGGAACAACAATCCCGCGAACAGGAGGCCGGCGAACTTGGCCCCGGAATTCATCGATAAGCGGTCATGAATTATCACAAAGCCCCCTTTGTATTATCCGGCGAACCGCCGGATCGGCGCGCCAATATGGCCGCCACGGTATTGGCGACTTCCCTGGGATCGGCGGGTTTCGTCATGTATTTCTCCGCCCCCAGGGCCAGCCCCTTGGCCACGTCTTCCCTCTGTGCGTAGGCCGAAAGAAAAATAATGGGAATGTGCCGAGTGGACGGATCGCCCTTCAGCTCTTTGCACACATCCCAGCCGTTTTTCCTGGGCATGCGGATGTCCAGCAGGATCAGATCGGGATTTTCCGCCTTGACCTGGCTGATGGCCTCTTCACCGTCGAAAGCCGTCACGACGTTGTAGCCTTCGAACTCCAGGTTGGTCTGCATGAGCAGGACCAGCCCCTCCTCGTCGTCCACGACCAGAATCTTAAATGCCATGGGATCCTCCGAAGAGCGCGGCGCGGGGCGTCATGCGGCCTCCGTCGGCGCCGAACGCGGCAAAATGAAGGCGAAGCAGGCGCCGCGCGGCTCGCGGTTGCCCGCCCAAAGGTGCCCGCCCATGGCCTCGCTGAGTGAACGGCTGATGGGGAGGCCCAATCCCGTCCCGGGATTCCGCGTGTTGATCTCGTTGTCCACCCTGTAAAACGGTTCAAAAACCTTCTCGACGTATTCATCCGGAAGACCCGGACCCTCGTCCAAAATCTCCAGCACGACCGAGTTGCTCTGGTTGAACATGTGGATGGTGACGTTCCCGCCGTCGGGCGAATAACGCAGGGCATTGTCCAAAAGGTTGATGAGGACTTGTTCCACCTTGTCGGGATCCGCATAGGCTTCGCAGCGTTCGCCTTCGGCTTTCAACACGAAATTCACGCGGTTCGTTTTCAAATGGTAGCGGTCGAAGATACGGTGTATCATCTCGGCCAAATCGATGGTCTGCGGATGAATTTCGATCTTACCTTCCTGGATCCGGGAAATGTCCAGGAGCTCCTCGATCAAACGGGCCAGGCGCTCAGACTCCTGGTGTATGATCTTGAGATATTTGTCTATCTGTTCGCTGGTGAGCCGATCCTTGTACCGCTGGATCGTGAGCACGAACCCTTTGATCGACGTAATGGGAGTCCGCAGCTCGTGTGAAACCATGGAGACGAAACGGGATTTCATCTCAATGAGTTCCTTCAAATGGACGTTGGCTTTGAGTAAGTCGTTGTTGGCCATCTCCATGGCGTGGGTCCTATCGCGCACACGCTCTTCCAGGTCCTGGTTCACGCTCACGAGCTCGTCCTTCACGCGCTTCAAATCTATCACCATCTTGTTGAACGAGGACGCCAACAGGGTGAACTCCATCCCGTTACCGAGCTTCTCGATTTGCTGGTTCAAATTTCCGCGGCTCACCTCGCGCGTCACTTCCACGAGAGTGTACAACGGTCGGATGATCGTCCTGTTGAAAAGGATAAACATCAGTAAGCCGCCCAAAGCCAGGATGCCGGTCGTCCCGGCGGCGCTCTGCCACACGAACCGGCGGATGGACTCCGACGCGCGACGCGTGGACAACCCGATGTGCACCATCCCCAAGACCTCTCGCTCCCTGACGGCCTTCTCCGAACGAGCTTCAATATGTCCCGACAGCAGTTCCGCCGCGTCCGCACGGCGGCGGTGCTCCCTCACCACCGGTCCCACCACGTGAAGTGAGCCGGATATCCACTTGACGACCGGCTCAGCGACCGCCTCCATGTCCGCGTCCAGATGGATCGGCCCCATGTCCGACATTTCCACCAGGACGCTGCCGTTCTTATCCATGAGAGAGATATACATTACGTCTTCTTGCTTCCTGTACTTTTCAAGCAGCCCGTTGATTTCGTCGTTATCCTCGAGGATGAGCGGGCGGACGCACGCCTCCGCTAAATTGTTGGTCATGAGCACCGCGCGCTTTTGCAGTTCGTCATAGACCATCGATTTTTGCTGCAGCGTCCCGCGCCACGTCAGCAGCACGCTCAGCATGATGCCCAAAGAGAGAAGGTAAAATAGAGACCTGGTTTGTATGCTGAACGAGCGGGTGCGCGCCAAGGCGAAAAGGCTCTTCTTACTCATAGACGCGATCCGCCTTTCTCACCGCGCCCGGCGGGATGGAGACGTTCAACGCGCGGCCGACCTTCATGTTCACGCCCACCTGCCAACGTTCCGGCGGAGAGATCGTTCGCTCCGCGCCCGGCGCGGCTCCGGATAAAATTTCCCCGGCCAAACCGGCGGCCTGCCGGCCCAACGCCTCGTAATCGACCTCCAACGAAAGAACTCCTCCGGACTTCAACAAAACGAACGCCGGAACGACCAACGGGACATCCTGCGAGAGGGAAAATTGAGCGAGGTGTTGAAAAGCCTCCGGCGTGAGGACCAACGGATCGAACATGACGAGAAACGCATCGATCTGATGTTCCATCTTTTGGAGGGAAACGACGAACTCGCGGTTGGTGCCGGCGGGTGCGGCGTCGACCTGAAGCCCGTGTCGCGCGGCGGAGGCCTGCAGGGATTTCGCCAGCCCATGCTGGATCAACGGGCTATAGATTGTCCCCACGCGGCGGACAGACGGGAGATAATCGCGGATCGCCTTGAAATAGATATCGGGAGGAAGATTGAGCGCGACCCCCGCGGTTTTTTTGCTGTTGACCGGGAGCATCGTTTCAACGACACCCGCCAGAAGCAACGGCGAATCTTTCCATTCCGCCATGGCCCATCTTGCCGCCTCGTCTCCGACGGCCACCAAAACATCCGGCCCCTTTCCTTGGAGCGATTTTTTTAACACCGCGGATTGTTCGGCGACACTCATCTGAACGACTTCAGGCTCCGACGCCAACCTCCCGGCCATTCCTTTGAGAATTAACTGATATATCCGGTTCTCCTTGCTTAAAAGCACGACGACACCGGACGCCCAAGCGGGCGCGGCGCTCGTGATCGCGAGTACTATCGCAAGAATGGCGAGAATTCGAGGAGTTTTCACATTTTGTCCTCCCCAAAGCTATATCAACTTGCGGGTTTTTGCCATAACTTATTGATTTTTCAGCGGAAAAAGGCAGGAAGTTTAATCGAGGGCGTAAACCTGGATGGGATCGGATTTTCCTTGAACGATAAGCAGGGGTAGCGTCGATGTGGCCGGATGCGAGTCTTGCACAACCCTATAGGCGTCGGCGCTCAGCAAAAGACTCTTTCCATATTTCCGGTGCAGCGCCTGAATCCGCGAAGCCATGTTCACCGCGTCGCCGATAACGGTGTACTCCATCCGCTTGGCACCGCCAACGTGCCCGACCACGACTTCGCCGCAATGGATCCCCATGCCGACGCGAAGAACGGGCCCGCCGACTTGCCTCTGCCGTATATTGAAGTCCAGGATAGCGTCGCGCATCCGGGTTCCGGCGCGAACAGCACGTTCCACATGATCGGGGAAGACGACGGGCGCGCCGAAAATCGCCAGCAAGCTGTCTCCACCGAATTTATTCACCCACCCGCCTTCATGGTGGATGATCGGTTCGACCAGGCTGAAATATTGATTGAGGAGCCCTACCATTTCCTGCGGCGTCATCAGCTCCGAAAGTTCCGTAAAATCCCGCATGTCCGCGAACAGGATCGTCGCTTGGAATGTTTCACCGCCGAGTTTCAGCCCCTGGCGAAGGATGTGGTCCGCCAAGGAGGGATCGACATAGCGGCGGAAAGCCTCCGAGAGGACCTGCCTTTCCTTCCATTTCTTCGCCAGGCGGTTCATACCGTCGCAGAGGGAAGCCAGCTCATCGCCGGGCCGCACCGGAATATTTTCATCCCATTGCCCCTCCCGCATCCGGGTCAGCGCCTCATCAATGAAGCGAAGCCACTGATTCAGCTTTTGAAAAACCACGAGCGACATGACCATGGCCAAAACACTCGCCGAAACGGCGATCCACAGCAAAGTTCGCGCCACGGAAAACGATGAAAAAAGATTGAGGACCACCGCAAGAGTAGCCAGTCCGCAGGAAACGAACAGTGCGGCAAGAAGGGGGCGAAGTCGCGGTGGAGTCATGGGAGGAAATCCCGCCAAGCCCGCCTCAAACCATGGGTAAGGGAGCGGACGGGCTTATGTACGAGAAATATGTGAAATATGGGTTGCGCGTCTTCCATGCGTAACACCCGCCTGAGCAGAGGGTAAGGAAGCTTCGATTGAAAAGACGCGGCGGTTCAGGAGGCCAGCAGCGACTTGATCTTGTTCACCAGCTCCATGGGATTGACGGGTTTGCTTAAGAAGGCGTCCGCGCCGACCTCCTCGGCCTGGCGCTTATCGGCCGGAAAAGCTTTGGCGGACAACATGAGAACTTTGATGGTTTTCAGGACGTCGTTGCTTTTGATCTGATGGCAGATGGAAAACCCGTGGATTTCCGGGAGCATGATGTCCAGGACCACCAAGTCGGGCTGCTGGCCCAGGATGGCTTTCAGGGCCTCCTGGCCGTCCGAAGCAACGGTAACATCGAACCCCTCGGATGAAATGATGTGCTTGAGGAGTTCCTGCGTGCTTGGATCGTCTTCTGCAATCAGAACTTTTGACATCGTGAAAGTATAACGGTTTCCCTCGTTTGCGTCAATCGATTGACCAACGGCTGCGTCTTCAGAGCAAGCCTACCCCTGGCGGCGTGAAAATGCAAGTCCTCCATCAAACACGAGCCGAAACGGGTGGGGGCTCCGCCAAACGATCGAACGAATTTGCTAGAGTGAGACGCTATGGTCCGATCCAAATCCGTTTGCGTCCTGGCGTCCGGGGGCACGGACAGTGCCGTCCTTCTCGGGGAAGCCATAAAAACCCGCCGGCGCGTCCATCCACTTTTCATTCGTTGCGGCCTCGCCTGGGAAAAGGCGGAAATACACTGGCTCAAAAAATTCCTGATGACCGTCCGCCGGCCCGGACTGCAACCCCTGACCGTGGTTTCCCTTCCAACCGCGGACTTGTATGGCGGACACTGGAGCGTCAGCCGGCGAAAGGTCCCGGGACACCGATCAGCGGATGACGCTGTTTATCTGCCCGGACGAAACATATTCCTGCTTTCTAAAGCCGCCGTCTTCTGCGCCCTTCGAGGAATCCCCGAAATCATGATCGGAACGCTGAAGGGGAATCCTTTCCCGGACGGCACGCCCGATTTCTTTCGCACCATGGAGGCAGCCCTGAACAAAGGCCTCCAGAGCAAGATATTGATCCACGCTCCTTTTCGCCGCCTTTCCAAATCACAGGTTGTGCGGCGCGGTCGCGGATTGCCGCTTCAACTCAGCTTCTCCTGTCTCAATCCCCGCGGCTTAAATCCCTGCAAGCGTTGCAATAAATGCGCCGAACGGGCGAAAATCCTCAAATTCATAAATTCCCCAAACTGAATCCTTCCCCTTAAAAACAAAAAACCCTTCCTCAACGAGGAAGGGTTTAATTGAATTCATTCGATTGACTTTATTCGGACTTGAGTCCTTCGTTTTGGACCGGGATTCCGGGGCCCATGGTCGAAGACAGCGACACGCTGCGTACGTAACCACCCTTCACCGTGGCGGGTTTGGCCGCCAATACCGCGTCGATCAACGCCTGCGCGTTGGCCTGGAGGTTTTTCTCGGGGAACGAGACCTTGCCGAGGATCGAATGGATGATTCCGTATTCGTCCACTTTGTATTCCACGCGTCCGGCCTTCAGTTCCTTCACGGCCCGCGCCACTTCGAATGTCACGGTACCGGACTTAGGGTTCGGCATCAGGCCCTTGGGACCGAGCACTTTACCGAGCTTCGTCAGGTCTTTCATCGCGTCCGGCGTAGCAACCAACACATCAAATTCCAGCCAGCCTTTGGAAAGCTTTTCGATCAACTCGGCGTCACCGGCTTCATCGGCGCCCGCCTCTTTGGCTTCGCGCTGTTTTTCGCCCTTGGCAACGACGACGACGCGCTTCGTCTTCCCCAACCCGTGGGGCATGACGACAGTCCCGCGCACGCTTTGCTCGGACTTTTTCGGGTCGACGTTGAGGCGGATATGGATTTCCACGGTCTCGTCAAATTTGGCTTTGGCGGTCTTTTTCACCAGGGCTACGGCCTCGGCCAAGGTGTATTTTTTCGTTCTATCAACCAGCTTTTCGACTTCCATTAGACGGCGGCTCACAGTGTCTCCCCTTATCCTAAATTATTGGCCAACTTCGATACCCATGCTGCGGGCTGTGCCGCGAACCATTTGCACGGCGGCTTCCAGACTGTTAGCGTTCAGGTCCGGCATTTTCGTTTTGGCGATCTCTTCGGCCTGGGCCTTGGTGATCTTGCCCACTTTGGTCTTATTCGGCTCGGAGCTCGCCTTCGCCAGACCCGCGGCTTTCTTCAGCAACGCGGACATGGGTGGCATTTTGGTGATGAAAGTAAATGAACGGTCTTCAAAAACCGTGATGACGGCGGGAATGATCATCCCCGCTTCCATCGGCTTGGTCCGCTCATTAAACTGCCGGCAGAAATCCATGATGTTGACGCCGTGCTGGCCGAGGGCCGGGCCCACGGGAGGAGCCGGATTTGCCGCGCCCGCCGGGATTTGAATTTTAATTTGTGTTTTTATTTTCTTCGCCATGAAACGATTTCCTTTTATCTAATTTTCTAAAGTTTTTCGACCTGCAGATAATCCAGTTCGACCGGCGTCGCGCGGCCGAAGATGGACACGGTGACCTTGAGCTTGGCCCGATCTTCGTTCACCTCTTCCACGACACCGATGAAGTGGCGGAAAGGACCGTCATTGATTCGGACGTTCTCGCCCTTTTCGAACAACACGGCGGGGCGCGGCTTGGTGGTCGACGGAGCGGTGGTCAATTGCAAAAGACTTTCAATTTCGGAATCAGGGAGCGGCACCGGCTTCACGCCGCCCAGGAAACCCGTCACGCCGGGAGTGTTGCGGATCAGCCAATAGGTCTGATTGTCGATCGTCATGTCCACGAGTACGTAACCCGGGAAAAATTTGCGCTTCTTGACCAGCTTCTTGTTGCGGCGAAGCTCAACGACGTCTTCCGTGGGAATGAGGACTTGCTTCACGACTTCCGACATCCCCTGCACCGCCACGGTCTTCTCGATTGAAGCTTTCACTTTATCCTCATGACCGGAATACGTGTGAATCACATACCAACTGCGCCCCATGGAACCTCCGAAAAATTTAGACGAGCAATCCGAAAACGCGGGCGATGACGAAATCGACAAATCCCACGTAAACCGACATGACAATCACCAGTAGGATCACAAGCCAGGTGGATGCGATCATTTGCGGACGGGTGAGCCACGTCACCTTTTTCAACTCCTCGTAGGCCTCTTTTATAAATTGTATGAGTGCAGCCATGCGAGTTTTCCTATTCCCCGAACCAGCGGGCTGTTCCTTCTCTTAACAAGACATCTCCACACGGAAATTGAGACCCGAAGGTGGTTGGATTCCTGCGAAACTTCTTAAGGAAGGCACGAGATTATAATTAATTTGCGCCATAACGTCAATGAATTTACCGGGATCCGCCCTTTGCTTTCAAAATGGCAGGAGCGGAAGGACTCGAACCTTCAGTCCCGGTTTTGGAGACCGGTGGTTTACCAGTTAACCGACGCTCCCACAGGAGTAGTCGCGCCTCTGGCGCGCCTGTGGCCCTCAAAGTTCCACGTGAGGGCCCTGCTAAATTCACCGCTGCCCCATCCAACACTATAGGACGATACCTAGCGGCATCGGCACCCGAAACTCTGCGAGGGTGCACCCTAACAAAACATTCTCTGTTTTTATTTCGTTTCCTTATGAAGCGTGTGTTTGCCGCACGCTTCGCAGAACTTTTTCAGTTCCAATTTCTTGTCTTTGCGCCGGCCCCGGACATAATGGTAATTCCGGTTGTCGCAGACGGTGCAAGCCAGCATATAAACAAAACGATCGTTAGCCATGTTTTATTTCGGATTGCTTAAAGGCAACCGCTCTCCTCGCTTCGATTAGCTCGATTCAGATTAAGCCGTAATTTCGGTGACGACGCCTGCGCCGACGGTATGGCCGCCTTCGCGG
>CAYZXT010000047.1:0-17721 GCA_964482515.1 uncultured Elusimicrobia bacterium
AAATGAAAAACCCCGGGACGATTGTCCCGGGGCTCATTAAAAACCATCAAAACAAAACTTCATCCGCGGCGTTTTTTGATCTCCGCGGTGATGGCAGGAATCAGTTCGAACAGATCGCCGACCACGGAAATCGTGGCCATTTTCATGAGCGGCGCCTCCGGGTCCTTGTTCAGGCAGACGATCACGTCGCTGGAGTTCATGCCGGCCAAATGCTGGATCTGCCCGGAAATGCCGGCGGCGATATAAAGTTTCGGCCGGACGGTCCTTCCCGTGAGACCGACTTGGTGTCGATAGGGGATCCACCCCGCGTCCACGGCCGCGCGGCTCGCGCCGACCGCCGCGCCCAACAGCTGGGCCAACTCTTCCAAAGGCTTGAACCCTTCCGCGCCGCCCACGCCGCGCCCGCCGGAAACGATCACTTCCGCGCCGCCGATGTCCTTCACGCCGCTCTTGTCTTCCTCGAAACGGACGAACTTGGTTTTTTGCGTCCAACCCGACGGATTCAGATCCGCGTTCACGATCTTGCCCTGCCGCCCGGACTGCTTTTCCGCGCGCGGGAAGCACATGGGCCGCACCGTCACCAATTCCGGCCGGCGCTTTTCGCAGGCGACCACCCCCATGAAAGTCCCGCTGAAGTATGGCCGCGTGGCCTGAAGCGACTTCGTTTGTGGATCGACGGAAAGCTCCGTGGCGTCTGCCATCAACCCCGTTTGAAGCAGCACGGCCAGACGCGCGGCGATGGACCGGCCGAGGGTCGTGGCCGGAAATAAAAACTTGGCGGGTTTTTCCTTATTGACGAGGTCGCGCAGCGCCTGGGCGTAGGTCTCGTCCACCACGCTTTCAAAAAGCGCGTTATCCATAACGTAAACCTGGTCCGCGCCCGCGTCGATCAGTTCCTGCGCCATGGCGGAAACGCCTTTTCCCGCGAGCACGGCGGAGATGGGTTCCTGGACCACGGCGGCGGCTTTCCTGGCGGCAGAGATCAATTCGAAAATCGTGGGCGTGAGTTTGCCGTGCCGGACCTCGGCGAAGCACCAGAGGCCTTTGTACTGGGAGATATCGGATGCGGTTGTGGGTTCGAGCGTCATGGTTTCCTCGGCCTAGATGAGTTTCATCTCTTGCAGCTTGTCGACCAGCTTCTTGGCTTTGTCGGCGGCGGTGGCGCCGTCGATGGTTTGTCCCGCGGGACGGGCCGGCGGGGAAAAGGTTTTGACGACGCGGGTGGGCGATCCGGCGGAACCGATGGCCGCGGGAGCGCAGCCGAGATCCGCCTCCGTCCATTTGGCGATGACGGCTTTCTTCGCGGCCATCTTCCCCTTCAGGGAAGCGACGCGGGGCGTGTTGATTTCCTTCACCACGGCGATGGCGGCCGGCAGTTCCATCTCCAGTACGTCGACGCCGTCTTCCATCATGCGGTGCACGACGATCTTTTTATCATCGACGGATTCCACCTTGCGCACGAAAGCCACGTTCGGCCAATCCAGCCAGGCGGCCACGCCCGGACCGACTTGGCCCGTGTCGCCGTCGTTGGTCTGTTTGCCGTTGATAACGAGGTGGACCGGGCCTTTGTCTTTGGCGATCTTCTCTATCCCCTTGGCCAAGGCGTAGGAAACCGCCAATGTGTCCGAACCGTCGAAGGCCGGAGAGCAAATATGGAAACCCTGGTCCGCGCCGCGGGCGATGGCTTCGCGCAGGACTTCATCCGCGTTCGCCTGCCCCAACGTGAGGACGGACACGGTCGAGCCCGGAAGCTTTTCCTTCAGGCTGACGGCTTCCTCCACGGCGTATTCGTCGAAGGGGTTCACGGCCATGGAAGCGCCCTGGGTCTTCAGGACGCCGGTGGCCGGGTCCAGCTGGATGGCGCCGGAAGCCGGAGTTTGTTTGACGCAAACGACGATGTGGATTCCCATGTAAGTTCCTCAGATTTAGATTATATCAGCTTAGCGAACAGTCTTACGACCGCAGCACGGTTGCCTTGACGCCTTTGCCGCTAGGCAAGGTCCCGGTTTGTCGGACGGGATAGTCATGGCCCTCTGTTTGTAGGAAGAGGGCCTCGATACCGATAGGCGTGGCCCTATGTTTGTCGGAATAGGGCCGATCCGCAGACATGGCACTCTGCTTGTCGGAAGAGTGCCAATAACTATCTATTCCGCCGCGGCCAGTTCCTTGGTGATCATCATCCCGATCTCGTTGCGCTGGATCTGGTTGGTGCCTTCGTATATCTGCGTGATCTTGGCGTCGCGGAGATATTTCTCGACGGGGAAGTCGCGCATGTAGCCGATGCCGCCGCAGAGTTGGATGGCGCTGTCCGCGGCCCAGAAGGCCGTGTCCGAGCAGAACAATTTCACCATGCCGGAATATTTCGTCCAGCGCTGGGTCGCCACTTTCTTGAGTTCCTCGTAAACGGTCTTTCCGGAGGTTTCGGAGTTTTCCACCGCGGCCTTGAAATCCACATCCATGGCCCGCGCCACCGAATAGAGCAGGGCGCGCGACGCCTCCAGCTTCGTCGCCATGTCGGCGACGATGTGCTGGGACGATTGGAAAGAAAGGATCGACTGGCCGAACTGCCGGCGAGCCCGGGCATAGGACAAGGCTTCGTTCAACGCGCCGGTCCCGATGCCGAGGGCCTGGGCCGCCACGCCGGGGCGGGAGTAATCGAAGGTCCCCTGCGCCACGAACAACCCCATGCCCTCTTTCCCGAGCAGGTTGGACGCCGGGATCTTGCAATTATCGAACACCAGTTCGTAGGTCGTGCTGGCGCGGATGCCCATTTTGTGTTCCTTCTTGCCGAAGGTGAATCCTTTGGTGCCTTTCTCCACGACGAAGGCGGAGATGCCGCGGGCGCCGCGCTTCGGGTCCGTGGCGGCGAAGGTGGAATAGATTTCAGCGGACTCGCCGTTGGTGCAGAAACTCTTGGTGCCGTTGAGGATGTAATAATCCCCTTCCTTTTTCGCCGTGGCTTTCGTGGCCGTGGCGTCGGATCCGGCTTCCGGCTCCGTAATGGCGAAGGCGCCGATGCGTTTGCCGCTGGCCAGGTCCGGCAACCAGCGTTTTTTCTGTTCCGGCGTTCCGAAAAGTATGATGGGGTAAGTTCCGAGGGCCGTGGCCGCGAGGCAGAGCGCGATCCCGCCGCAGGCCTTGGAGAGTTCCTCCACCACAAGCGACAGCTCAAACCCTCCGCCGCTGGTGCCCCCGTAATTCGAATGGATGTAGACGCCGAAGAGGTCCGCCTTGCGCAGTTCTTCGACGATCTCCCAGGGAAAGCTATCCTCCTCGTCGTGTTTGGCGCGGACCGGCTTGATCTTTTTTTCGGCGATTTCCCGAGCGATCTCTACGATGGCCTGCTGTTCTTCCGTCAGAAAATAGTTCATTGATGCCTCCTGGAGTGTCCTACTCTTGCGTTTTCTTCTTCTTTTTTTCGTGCAACCTGATTTTCTTCAAAGCCATGTAAGCGGACGCCTGCTCCGCCTGTTTTTTGGAAGGCCCTGAACCCGTGCCGAGAAGCCGCCGCCGGATGCGGACTTCCATGTTGAAGGTCTTCGCGTGGTCCGGGCCGCTCTCGGACGTCACCGTGTAGGTCGGCGGCATCTTGTATTTTTTTTGGATGAGTTCCTGGAGCTTGCTCTTGTAATCGGTTTCGACGATGCGCTTGTGTTTGGAGAGCAGTCGGACGATGAACCTCTGGGCTTTGGGAAAACCGGCCTCCAAAAATATGGCGCCGACCAGGGCCTCGAACGTATTGGAGAGAAGGCTGTCGCGGTCGCGTCCGCCCGTGGCCTCTTCCCCCCCGCTCATCATGAGGTAGGAGCCGAGGTCGATCTGCCGGGCCCAGACGGCCAGGGCCGGGCGCGCCACCATCTGGGATTTGATCTTGGAAAGACGGCCTTCGTCATTCGTCGGAAAGCGTTTGAAGAAGTAATGGGCGACGACCGCGTTGACGATGCTGTCGCCGAGAAACTCCAGCCGCTCGTTGAACAGTTTGGTTCCGCGCTCCATGGCGTAGGATTTGTGGGTGAGAGCTTCTTCGAGCAGTTTGCGGTTCTTGAACTTAAAGCGGATTTTCTTTTCGAGGCCTTCGATCTCCGCCTGCGGCATTTCTAGCCGTTGAACTTTCTGACGACGAGCACCGCGTTGTGCCCGCCGAACCCCAGAGAGTTCGATAGCGCACAGGTGATTTCGCCGGGGCGCGCCTTGTTGGGCACGTAATCCAAGTCGCATTCGGGGTCTGGCGTCTCGTAGTTTATGGTGGGATGGATGAGTTTATTTTCCATGCAGAGCAGGGTGGCGATCAGTTCCGCCGCGCCCGCCGCGCCGAGCAGGTGCCCAGTCATGGATTTCGTGGAGGATATGGGGATTTGTTTCGCGCGGTCGCCGAACACCCGTTTAATGGCGAGGGTTTCGGTCTTGTCGTTGAGCGGGGTGGATGTGCCGTGGGCGTTGATATAGTCGACTTCTTCCAGCTTGACATCCCCGTCGGCCAACGCGATCTGCATGGCGCGGACGGCGGCATGTCCTTCCGGGTGCGGGGCGGTGATGTGGTAGGCGTCGTCCGTGGCACCATAACCCACGAGTTCACCGTAAATATGGGCGCCTCGGGCCTGGGCGTGTTCCAACGTTTCAAGCACGATCATTCCCGCGCCTTCGCCCATAACGAAGCCAGACCTGTTCGCATCAAAGGGTCTTGAAGCCTTGCCGGGATTATCGTTGAAATCGGACGTCAAGGCGCGGGATTGACAGAAGCCGGCCACGCCCAACGGCGTAATGGCGGACTCGGTGCCGCCGGTCAAAAGCACGTCGGCGTCGCCAAACCGCAAATGGCGAAGGGCCTCGCCGATGGCGTGGTTGGAGGTGGCGCAGGCGGAGGAAACGGAATAGTTGGGGCCGGTGAAACCGTACTCGATGGCGATTTCGCCCGGGGCGATGTTGGTGATCAGCATCGGGATGAGAAAAGGGGACACGCGCCGGGGGCCTTTTTCGATGAGAACCTTGTGCTCGGACTCGATGGTCATCAGCCCGCCAATGCCGGAACCCATGATGACGCCGCAACGTTCCGGGTTTTCCTTTGACAAATCAAGCTTGGAGTCTTCCATGGCCATTTTGGCGGCGGCCACCGCGAACTGGGTGAACCGGTCCATTCGGCGGGCTTTTTTCTTATCGATAAAAGTTTCGGGATTGAATTCGCGGACTTCCGCGTCGATGTGGCATTGATGCTCGCTGGGATCGAAAAAGCTGATCTTGCCGAAACCGTTGCGCCCGTTCTTCAACGAATCCCAATAGGCCGCTTTCCCGATTCCGATGGGGCTGACGATTCCGATACCCGTAATGACAACTCGTTTCTTCAAAGCGACACCTCATTCTAGAGATAAACGCAAATTAGACCCGCAAAGACAAAATACCGAATTCCGGGACGACGGCCGTGTGCCGTCGCCCGGAACCCGGAATTGAAAAACGATCTTATTTCTTGTGTTTTTGGATGTAGTCGATGGCTTGCCCGACGCTCTGGATCTTCTCCGCTTCTTCATCGGGAATTTCGATGTTGAAAGCTTCTTCCAGCGCCATGACGAGTTCGACAGTATCGAGGGAATCCGCCCCAAGGTCGTTGACGAAGGACGCTTCCGGCTTCACTTCGCCGGCGTCCACGCCCAGCTGCTCCACGATGATTTCTTTCACTTTTTGTTCGATTTCTGCAGACATTATTTCCTCCTAAGAGGCGGATTGATGAAAGAGTGCTTCCTATTTCCTCCACCCCGCGCTAACGGGGCGTCACTCCTTGATCCTTCCGTCTTGTTGTTTGATTTCTTCCCGAGGGAAGATGAAACAAAATTACATGTACATCCCGCCGTTGACAGATACCACGAGGCCGGTGATGTAGCTGCTGAGGTCCGACGCCAGGAACAATGCCGCGTTGGCCACGTCCTGCGCCTCGCCTAAACGTTCCAGGGGGATCTGGGCGGAAAGGGCTTTCTTTTGGTCGTCCGACAACTTGTCCGTCATGGCCGTGCGGATGAAGCCCGGGGCGATGGCATTCACCAGGACGTTGCGGCTCGCGAACTCGCGAGCACAGGTCTTGGTCATGGCGATCAGGCCGCCCTTGGTCGCGGAATAGTTGATTTGCCCAGCGTTCCCCATCAGGCCCACGATGGAGGCGATGTTAATGATCCGTCCGGAGCGCTGCTTGAACAACGGCCGCGTGACCGCCTTCGTGCAATTGAACGGCCCCTTCAGGTTGACCGCGATGACCGCGTCCCACTCCGCGTCCGACATGCGCATCACCAAATTGTCTTTTGTGATGCCAGCGTTGTTCACTAATACATCAATTCGGCCCAGCTTGTCAATTGTGGCCTGGACCCATTTCTCGCATTCCTCAAAAACCGTGACGTTCACCTTCATGGCGAAGGTGTCGACGTTGTACGCTTTTTTGATTTCCTCCGCCGTGGCCTGGGCGACGGGCTCGTTGACGTCGCAGATGGATATCTTGCAGCCTTCCTTGGCGTAGGTCTCGGCGATGGCGCGTCCGATTCCCTGGGCGCCGCCGGTGATGAGAGCGACTTGGTCTTTGAGTTTCATGGATTCTCCTTTTATGCGCCGGCGAGCTGGGCCGCGAGGGCGTCCGCGCTCTTTTTATCTTCGACGTTCAAAAGCTTCTTCGATTTGTCGATTCGCTTGAGGATGCCCGATAAAACGCGGCCGGGACCCACTTCAATGAACGTGTCGGCCCCGTTGGCCAAAAGGAAGTTTAGGCTGTCCTCCCACAACACCGCGTGGTCAATCTGTTTGACGAGCTTTTGGCGGATATCAGCTGCCGAGCGCGTCGGTTGGGCATCGCAATTCGTTATCACGGGGATAGCGCTATCCCGGATCGCCGCTTTTTCCAAGACCACGGCCATGCGGTCCGCCGCGGGTTTCATAAGTGAAGAGTGGAACGGCCCCGAGACGCTGAGCTTCAAAGCCTTGAGCGCGCCCGCGGCCTGGGCCAGCCGGACGGCTTCCTCTACCGCATCGACGGCGCCGGCGATGACGATTTGCCCAGCGCCGTTCAGGTTCACGGGTTCGCAAACGCCCCTGGATGAAGCCTGTTGGCAAATTTCCGTCACTTTGGCGCGGTCGAGCCCGATGATGGCGGCCATGGTTCCCGGAATCTTGTGGGAGGCGTCCTCGATGGCTTCGCCCCGCACTTTGACCAGTTCCAAGCCCGTCTTGAAATCGAAGGCCCCCGCCGCGTAAAGGGCGGAATATTCGCCGAGGCTGTGGCCGGCCGTGTATATAGGTTGTATGCGGGAGTTTTTAAGGATTTCCAGTGCGGCGGCGCTCATGATGAACAAGGCGGGCTGGGTGAAACGGGTCTGGCGGAGCTTCTCTTCCGGCCCGTTGAAAATCACGTCCACGTATTCCGCGCCGAGGTGCGCCGCGGCCTGGTCGAAAATCTGTTTGGCGGCGGGAAACGAACCGGCCAATTCTTTCCCCATGCCCACGTACTGGGATCCCTGTCCGGGAAAAAGGAAAACCGTTTTTACCATTTCAGCACCGCCGCCGCCCAAGTGAACCCCGCGCCGAAAGCGATCAATTCCACCAGATCGCCGCGCTTGATGCGGCCTTCCCGCTGCGCTTCGTCCAGAGCGATGATCGTCGTGGCGGCGGACATGTTTCCATATTTGTGCACGTTGCGGAACACCTTGCCGTCGTCGATGTCCAAGCGTTTGGCGATGGCGTCGATGATGCGGAGGTTGGCCTGGTGTGGGATCAGGAGCGCCAGGTCGCGCGGCGATTTCCCCGCCGACTCCAGGGCCTTGACCGCCACCTCCAGCATGCGATGGACCGCGCTCTTGAACACTTCCTTGCCGTCCATCTGAATGAACGGCGGGAAGTGCTCGCGGTTTCCGTTCTCCCCCATCGGATGGCGGGAGCCGCCGCCGGGGATCTTTAACAAGTCGGAACGCCCGCCGTCGGCGCCCAGGTGGATGGACAAAAGGTGGCTGGTCGTCTCCTCCGCCCGAACGACGATCGCGCCCGCGCCGTCGCCGAACAGCACGCAGGTGCCGCGGTCAGTCCAGTCGGTGAATTTGCTTAAAGTGTCGGCGCCGATCAGGAGCGCGGTCTTGGCCATGCCCGACTCCAGAAAACCGCGAACCGCGGCCAATCCATAGATAAACCCTGAACAGGCGGCGGACACATCGAAAGCCATGGCGTTGGGGATGTCGAGGTTCCTTTGAACGAGACAGGCGACGGAAGGAAACAAATGGTCGGGGGTACATGTGGAGACGACGATCAAATCAATGTCCCGGGGCGATAAGCCGGCGTTTTCGATGGCTCTCCGCGCAGCTTGCGTGGAAAAATCCGAGGTGGCTTCCAGCGGGCCGGCGATCCGACGTTCCTTAATGCCGGTCCGCTCCGTAATCCATTGGTCGGAAGTGGCGACCATGGTCTCCAGTTCCGCGTTGGTGAGCACTTTCGCGGGCAGGGCCGAACCGGTGCCGAGAAATTTCAAGCCGAGGCTCATGGGCGCGGGCTCCTTAAGCCCATAACTTGACGGGGATAAGCGGGGCGTTGAGGCGGTGGAGCTTATCGCTGATTTGGCGGTTGATGTCCAATTCCACGAAACGTGCCGCCGCCCTGATGGCGTTCTTGATCGCCTTGGCGTTGGAGCCGCCGTGGCTGATGATGGCCACGCCGTTCACGCCGAGCAGAGGGGCGCCGCCATATTCCGAGGGGTCGGTCTTCTTTTTTATGTCCTTGAACACTCCTTTAAGCAGAAGCTTCGCGACGATGGCCAACGGGTGTTTCTTCATTTCGGTCTTGATCAACCGCAGGATCGCATCGGACAAACCTTCTCCAAACTTCAAAATGACGTTCCCAACGAAACCGTCGCACACAAAGACGTCCGCCTTGCCCTTGGGGATGTCCCGGCCTTCCACGTTTCCGATGTAATTCAATCCACTGCCCTTCAAAAGCTCGTGGGTCGCCTGAGTCAACTCGTTCCCTTTTCCTTCCTCCTCCCCAATTGTCAACAGACCGACCTTGGGGTTCGGCCGGCTTAGAATGGCTTCGGCGTAGATACTACCCATGATGGCGAACTGAAGCAGGTGTTTGGGTTTGCAGTCCACGTTCGCGCCCACGTCCAGGATGAGGGATGTGCCTTCCAGCGTGGGCATCAGAGTGACGATGGCGGGCCGCGAGACGCCCGAGAGCCGCCGCAGATGCCAAAGGGCCGCGGTCATCGTGGCGCCTGAGTTGCCGGCGGAGACGTAAGCCTCCGCCTTGCCCTCGGAGACCATCTGGGCGCAAACCATTATGGAGGAATCTTTCTTGGCGCGGCAGGCTTCAGCGGGTTTTTCATGCATGCCGACGACGGTGGGTGTATGCTGTATCAGGAAAGCGTTCGTGGCGTTATGGTGCGCGAGCTCTTGCTCTAAAAGCGTACGGTCACCGACGAGGATGACGTCCACGTCCAGTTCGCGTTTGGCGGCGAGGGCCCCCTCCACGGTGACGGAAAGACCGTAATCGCCGCCCATGGCATCCAGAGCGATTCGACAAGTCATAGGATTGTAGCCGGTCCGAAATTCCGCATTTCGAAAAGCGCGAACCTATTTATTGTCCTTATTGTCCTTTTTCTTGGTCTTGGGGGCCATCACGAGCTCCCCGCCGTAATAACCGCAGGCGGGGCAGATCCTGTGAGGCGGACGGGCGGCGCCGCATTGGGCGCAGCGGGAAAGGGAGCCAAGCTCCAGTTTCCAGTTTTGGGAGCGCCGGCTATCGCGGCGGCTTGGGGTATGTTTTTTCTTTGGGTTAGGCATGGTTTGCTTTTCCTATCGTCGTTGATATGGTTAATGTAGCCAGCTTTTTTTCAAAACCGCAACGAAATGATTCTCAGCGTTGGTGTCAGCCGGCCGATTGACGCAAGCGCAAGTCGCTTGGTTCAAATTCGATCCGCATCGCGTGCAAAGGCCCCGGCATTCCGCCTGGCAAAGCGGTTTCAACGGAAGGGCCAGAAGGAGGGATTGCCGCAGTTCATCGGAGATCTCGATGGATTCCTGTCGGAGCGGAGTGATGATTTCTATGGTATTGGTGACGGCGGTTTCAAAATCGTTCAGGCACCGGCTGCAGCTCATGCGGATGCGGGCGCGAACTTCCCCCAACACAATCACTTCTTCTTTGGAGGATTCGGCGCGGACCTTCACGTCCACGGGCGCTACGATCACCGGCCCGTCCGGCAAATCCAAGGTGATGTCGGAAAGCGGGACGGACAAAACGGCTTCCCAAACATTGTTTTCCCCGATATCCTGGATACACAGCCTCATTTTCCCTCCGAGATGGAAAGAACCGACTCAAACGTTCAAATTGTGGCTTGGGCAGTTTAGAGAATTTACGGGCCGATGTCAAGCCGCGCCGCCGGACGGCCGGGGTTTTATTGACCGAAGCAGCTGCTCGTAAAGGTTTTCTTGCTGCCAAACCATATGGTCGATGTCGAATTCCTTGTCGACGCTTTCGCGCGCCCTGCGCCCCATCTGGATGGCCGTTTCCGGATTATCCAGCAGTTGGAGTATCTTCTGGGCGGTCAGGTCCGGGCGTTTTGGCGGGATAAGATAACCGTTCTCCCCATCCGCCAGGATGTCTTGGACGCCGTCCACGGCGTTGCACACGGAAGGCAGACCCGCGGCCATGGCCTCCACCAGGGCGCGCGGCAATCCTTCCCAAAGAGAGGTCATGGCGAAGGCGAAGGTCCGCATCAGGATCGCGGGCACGTCGCGCCGCCATCCGGCCAGGAACACGATGTCGGACAACCCCTTTTGGCGGATCAATGATTCCAGTTCGGGGCGCTGCTCCCCGTCGCCCACAATGAGGAACCGGGTTTGCGGCGACTTTTCATGGACCAAAGCCGCCGCCGCGACGAAATCCGCCAGGTTCTTTTGGGGCTTGAAGGGTCCGATGGTCGTGATCAGCCGGTGTTCGGGTTTGATCGGAATTCCTTCCGGCGCGTTGGGCCGACGTGCGATCGAACGATACAAGCCCAAAGGAACGCCGCTGCGGATGAGGTGGTACTGGTCGGGGCGCCCGATGCCGAGATCGCGTGCTTCCGATCGATTCGCTTTAGACACCGTGATAAGCGCCGTCGACAGAGGCGCGGTCAATTTCTCCAGGAGGACGTAGATGAAACGAGTCAGCCATTTCTGTTCCCGGGTAAACCCGAATCCGTGGTAAGTGTGGACGATGACGGGAACCCTCGCCAGCCAGGCAGCCAATCGGCCCAGAATGCCGGCTTTCGACGAATGAGTGTGGACGACGTCCGGTTTCTCCCGACGGAGGATCAGCATCATTTCGAAGACGGCCAAGAGGTCCTGCACGGGGCGAACGGGACGGACCAAGCTGTTCACGAAAAAAACGGGAAAATCGTTTGAAGAGGCTTCCTTGTCCAGGAACGCGCCCCGGCCGCAGAGCAGAATGGTCTCGAACCGCGCCGGGTCCATCGTTTGCACGGTATATAAAGTATTTTGCTGCGCGCCGCCCAATTCCAGCAGCGTCACGATATGGGCGACTTTGACTCTATCGTTTCGAGGCTGCAATTTTCCCCCGCACCCGTTCCATGGAGTCCTTAACGATGCGCATTTTCTCCATCTCCGTTTGGTTGGACAGACCTCCGTAGGCGAACGACCGTTTAATGATCGACTCTTCGGCTTGAGCGTAGAAAGCCAGAGACTCGGACAGTTTCCCTTGGCTTTCAAGCAATTGGGCCTGCCGGACCCAGGGCAGAATATTCAAAGGCATCAAACGACCCGCCTGCGCGAAATGCTCCATGGCAGCCGCCGGCTGTCCCAATTCGAGTTTAATGTCGCCGGCCAACACGTGTGAATCCGCACTGGTTGGAAAATAACGGATGGCCGTCTGCGCGCTGACGTCCGCTTCCGCGCTCCGCCCGCTTTTCGTCAAGATCTGCGACTGCAGAGCGTACAGTTCCGGTTCGCGAGGGTTCCACGCCAGCCCCCGCTTGACGAGTTGTTCAGCCTCGACCATGTCCCCCTTTGTCAAAAGATACCGGGCCCGCATCGCATACTGGTCCGCCCGGAAAACCCTGAGTCCGAACGACCCGACGAGAATTAAAACCGCCGCCGGTCCGACGATTAAAACCGGCCGGAACCGCCGGGGCAGAAGGGGACCGTCCGTTTCCTCCCCTTCAGCCGTCATCGCCCACAGCATTCCGCCCAGGAACCAAAACGTCCACGCCACCGCCGGAAAAGAAAAACCGATGTGCAGAAGATTATAAATCAAAAAAGCGGCGATGCCGAACCACAGCGAAGAAGCGCGGACGTCGTTCTTCGCCCTGACGCGTCTGCCCAGGAGGAGCAACCACAACAAAAATCCGCCCGCGCCGGCGACCCCGCGCTCGGAAAGCATTTCCAGAAACCAGTTGTGGGCGTAGAGGCTGTTCTGGTCCCAAAGGGTCGAGCGGTAACCGGGGTAGGCTTCACCGAAGGCCCCGGGACCCGCGCCCCAAATAGGGTTGTTCAACCACATTCGCAGTGAGGTTTTCCACCAAACCAATCGGTCCGCATCCTGTCGCCATAGTTCATTCCCGCCGCCGGCAAAGAACCAGATTCCAACCCCTATGATCCAAAGCGCGACGGCCCACCGGCGAAACAAAGGCCGGTCCTCCGTGATCTCCACGATCAACAGGAAAACAACGACCGCCGCGCAGGAGGGAGACCTTGTCAGGAAAGCGCCTACCGTCAACACGACGGCCATGGCGAGCCAGAAGATACGCGGCGGTCCGGTTTCCCGGCGAACCAGTTGAAAAGCCGACGGCAGAAGCAGGATGATGAATCCCCCGAGAACGTTGGGGTTGATCAACGGTCCACTTAGCGGCCCGGGGCGGGGCCAAACCATGGCCAGCGACGCCAGGCAAACAACGACTGCGCTCCCAATGACGGTTTTTATATAGGTATGGAACTCCTGCCGCGCGATCCCGATCCCCAGGAAGAAGAAGATCAGGCCGGCGGCGTCCGACATCAGCGCGCGATAGGCGCTGTGGGGAAAGGCCGACAATGAAATCGAGAGGACGCCCGCCGCCGCATAAATCCCGAGCGGGACGAGGAGCGGGCTCGTCCCTCTGGAGACGACAGGCTCTTCTGGAGAAAAATGTTTTTTTATCAATAGAACGACGGCGAGCGCCGAGACGAGCGCATATACCGTCAACTGCGCCCAGAGGTCCCAGCCTGCGCGCAAAAACGGTTGGACGAACAGGACCGTCAGAAGGAGGACTTTTACAGGAGTTGGAAAACGTCTTGCGGCGTCGGAATCCGTCATTATGGACAAAGGCCTCTCAGAGGACCAGCACCTGCTTCAATGATTCCGCCGTCTTCTTTCCGTCCAGGATGGCTTCTTCCATAAATGAGTACTTCCACGCACCGTACCGCCCGATGCTGCTGATGCCGGCATATTCCCGCAGCCAGAAAAATATTTTTTCCACGGCCGCCGCGCGGGAATCGTCGTATATGACGTAGGCGTAGCGGATGGGCAGGAAACTGGCCACAGCGAACTCATCGCCGCGCTTCAGGATGCCGCAATCTTCCAACCCGGCGCGGACCTTACGCAGTACAGCCGCCTGGTCCAGGGATTGGTCTGGGCGATGGGACACTTCGACATACATGGAGGAACATCCTTCGGGAACAACGTGCGGCGTGAAGTTCATGGGAAAACCGACGCGGTAGAAAACATATTTGTTCTCGGGAAAGTATATCCACGATTTGTCCGAAATTTTCTCCCGCTTCACGCCGATGTTCAAACAAAGGACGGACGTCCAGCGCAGCTTGTCCGCCGCCTCGCGCAATTCGGGCGGAAAGGGATCCAACCGTTTCAGCAGTTCCGGCAACGGGATGGTGGAGATCAGGTGCACATAGGACAAAAGGTCGCCGGAGCTGAATTTGGCTTTGCGTTGTTTCCAACGGACCTTTTCCAGAGAAACACCGAGACGGACGTCGGGCAAATCACGCGCGAAAGCCTGCGCGAGCATCTGGATCCCCCCGCGTTGCGGATAAAGGAAAGTGGCATTGTAGCCGAAGGACTTCGTTTGGTCGGACAGCGACCCGACCAAGACATCCTCCAGCTTGGGCTGCGGGACGAAACCGCCGCACCAATCCGGCGTCATCTCCTCCGGCGGAACGGACCACAGTTTCTCGTTATAGGGAAGCATGAAATGCTTTGAAATCCCTTCGCCGAAAAGACGGTCGCTCCATTCCCGGAAATTCAGAGTGTGGTCGTCTCGGACCGGGTCCGCCCCGTAGCGCCGCTTGGATTTCCATAACCCCAGGAAACATTCCTCCACCGTCTTCGACGGAAGGCCGTAGAGGTTCGCTTGGAAGGGATAGCGCGTATAGACGTCCTGGGAATAGATCCAGGCGTTGCGCTTGCATTCGAAGATATTCCCCTTGAGGAGGCGGCGCACCAGTCGTTCCGTGTAATTCTCATGGAGATGCAGGAGGTGGCCCGTATGGTCGAAAGTGAAACCGTTCACCTGGTAGGTTCGCGCCGTACCGCCTACCTCGTTTTCGCGTTCGCAAAGAATGGTGGGGTAGGGAAGGTGATAAGCGGCAGATATTCCAGCCAGCCCCCCGCCGACTACCACGACGGGCGTCTTACGGTCGGGCTGTGTGTCGGGGAAATCGTTGTCCGGCATACCGGCCTCAGGAGTGCTTTTTCGGGCTTTTGTCATGGGACGTGCACGGCCTGCAATTTCCGCATAACCGAATAGCCGAACAAACCCAACTTGGCGAAAACGACGATGGAAATATACAGAGGGGCCCAGGTGATGTAGAACGCGCAGAAAGAGCAAAATGCAGCGGCGATCGCCATCACGAACACGACCCGCCGATTACTCAATCCCAGGGCCCTCAGTTTGAGCGCCAAGTGGTCCTTCGAGCCCAGGAAAGGAGATTTTCCCTGTTTGATCCGCATGATGGAGACGAACAAGGTGTCATAAAGCGGTAAACCCAGGATAAGCAGCGGCGAGAATACGCCGATCTCGCTGACGCGCGTGTAGGAAGTCCCCATGGATAGTGCCGCCATGAAAAAACCCAAGCTCAGGCTTCCGGTGTCGCCCATGAAAATCTTCAGACGGCTGGAAATATTGTACGGAATGAAGGCCAGGGCCGAACCCGCGACGGCCGCGGCGGCGAAATTCACGTAAACGTCTTCGGTGGGGATCGAAATGAAGAGAAAGCCCATGCTGGCGACGAATATCTGGGAGCAGGCCAGTCCGTCCATGATGTCGATGAGGTTGAAAGCGTTGGTGACGCCAACGGTCCACAAAACCGTCAGCAATAAGGACAGCCACTCCGGCTGAATGAAGTGGATCCGGACGTCGAAATAGATGAGCAGGAGAGCTCCAATGAACTGGAAGAAGAATTTCCACTGGAACTTCAATCCGCCCGGCGTCAGGTCATCGATCAGGCCGACGGCCACCATGAAACCGGAACCGATGAGGATCCCCCGGAGGGAACGCAGGGTTCCCGTCGGAAAATGCGTGAAGAAACGCAGCAGGAGCAGCGTCACCGCTATACCTATATAGACGGCCAAACCACCCAAATAGGGGGTGGGGTGCTGATGCGTCTTGACGGGGGTGGACGGGTGGTCAAGGATTTTAAAGCGCAGAGCCAACAGGCGCAAAACCGGAGTTAATAGAAAGGTGATGCCGGCCGCCATGAAAAAAGCTATCCCGTAATGAAAGTTAACCATGATGTTCTCCAACAAGCGGAAAAACCAATATGTCGCCGGAATCCCAAAAACGCGGCAAGCGTCCGAGCATATCTTCCCAGACCGCGCGTCCGCGCTCCGTCAAATCCAAAACGCCGTAGCCTTTCAATCGCTCCGCCTCGCGGCGGTTGAAAAACAAATGGGTGTAGCCCGATTCTACCAGTTTTTTTCGCAACCCTTCGCCATCGGGAGAACCGTCGGCCCACCCCTTCAAGGGCGTCGGCAACAACGCCATGGGCGCCAGATAGTGGCGTCGCAAATAGTATCCCCGCTGGTCGCCGATCATGAGCACGTTGCTGTCCATGGGCAGGTTCGCGTTCAGATAGGATAGCGCCGCGTAGGAATCGATCTTGCGCCGAAGATAAGAATCGCGGTCCATGAACCCGAAGGCCTCGGGAAACGGGTCGCGCACCCGTTCCACCCAGTAAAACAAGACCGCGTTGGAAAGGATGAATCCCGCCGCCAGAAGTCCGACGGTCCAGCGGCCCGGACGCGGAAGCCGTTCAATGAGTTCCTTCCATCCCCAGCCGGCGGCCAGGCAAAGCAACGGAAATACCGGGAACAGGAAACGCAGCACGGGCCGGAGGCTCGCCCAGATCAGCGCATGGCCGGCCAAATAGAACAGGACCATGGCGCGGAAAGGATGGTCCTTCACCGAAAAGAACACCGCGGGCAACAAAAGGATAGGGAAGATCCATCCGAGATCGCCTGTCACGTCAAAGCCGCCGCCGAAGCTGGTGGCCCGGGTTGCCAAACGGAACGGCATCATGAAAATCTCCACCAGGAGCGGACTCGTTCCGCCGTATTCCTGCAGGACCTGGAAGTAGGCTCCCGCCGATTCCTTGGACATGAAAACGTTCTTAGCCGGGAAGAGGCCCGGAAGGAACGGGAAAACCGGATTCCCCCCGGTCAGCCAGGCGTTCTTCGCCATCCACGGCAAAAATACCGCGGCCGCCGATCCGCCGATGACCAAAACGTCCGCAGCCCGCTGCCGCCAGCTCCGCTCGCGCGGCCAAATAAGGATTTGGAGGCAAAGGATCGCGGGCGTCAATATCCCCGTGTATTTGATACCCGTCGCGTATCCCGCCAACAGTCCGGACAGCAGGAGCCAGCGCCGGTCCGAGCGCCGTATCCCCTCCAATCCAGCGATCACGGACAGGGTCGTCCAGAAGGCCATGCCGATCTCCACATAAGTTTCGGAGGAAAGGAGAATGACGCAGGGCGCGGAAATAAAAAGCAGGAGGTCCCATCGAAATCCGTCCATGTTCAAATGGGTCCGTCCAAAATACCAGATCGCCGCGGCGGTCATGGCGGCGAGCAAGACGCAGAAAAGCTGGGCGGAGACATCGCCGCTCAATCCGAGGAACCAGCCGAAGATCAATTCCATGTTCTGCGGGAAATGGCTGTAGTGGTTGAACGGAACGAAATCGATCCGGCCGCGCATGAGGTATTTCGCGGGGAGGGCCAAATGGTAGACCAGGCTGTCGTAATATGTGGGCGGCGAGAAGGCGCATAAAATCGCCGTCCCGGAAACGGCGGCCGCCGCGCCGAGCAACAATGCCGACGAGAAATTAAAGTTTAAGCCGAAGAGTTTCCGGACCAGCGGCGGGATTTCCAGCACGATCCGGCTGAGTTCCTGACGGCAGACGATCGCCGCCGCCGCGGCGACGGAAAGGAAAACGATCGGGCGGAAAAAACCGGCCAGGCCCAGCGCCAGCAAGGAAAGCGAAAACAGCGGAACGCCCAACCCGAAAGACCACAAAAGCTCCCCGGAGACGGACGCGTCCAAACGGAATCTTCGGAACAGTTTCAAGCCGGTCCCGAGGGCGATAAGGGCGAAGAGCAGGACCGAAACGGCCTCCCGCAAACGCGCCAGCAGACCGGGGATGGGATAATGAAGGAAATAGGCGGCGGACAGAAGGGCCGCCAGCCCCCCGTAGAGGATCAGGAGGGCTTGGCGTCGAACAAGTGGCATCGAAT
>CAYZXT010000048.1:0-11692 GCA_964482515.1 uncultured Elusimicrobia bacterium
AACGTCGCGCCGGGATCCCTGCCGACGAACGTGATCGCCTCGAGCGTGGCGGCCAACGCCGTGGGATCCGCGCAGATCGCGGCGGGCGCGGTGGGGACCACGGACCTGGCGAACCTGGCCGTAACCTCCGACAAAACCGCGCCGGGATCCTTCCCCGGCATCGTGATCCAGTCTTCCAACGTCGCGCCGGGATCCCTGCCGACGAACGTGATCGCCTCGAGCGTGGCGGCCAGCGCCGTGGGCGTGGCTCAAATGAACTTCACCGGGACGCCGGACGGCACCACGTTTGCCCGTGGCGATGGGACATGGGCCGCACCGAGCGGCGCGGCTGATAACCTGGGGAACCATACCGCCACGCAAAATTTGAACCTGGCCGGAAATCATGTGGTAGGGGTTTCATCCATGAACGCCGTCCGCTACTTCGACGCCAACGGTTACGCCGTCGCGAAGTCAACGCCGCTCCCTCTTTATTTTGTGGACATTTCCACGGACGTTTTCGCGCAGGGGTACGCCTTCCCGATTGGACGCGCCCCGAAGGATGCGCCCTTGATTCTGGACGCCGTGGATCATAAATCCATCGCCTTCGGCGTGGCCGGATCAACAATCAATTATTCTCTCGAAATCCGGGCGGCGGGCGTGGCGGAAGATGCGACCGGCACGGCTATTTTCAACGGGACATATTCAAGCGCGACGGTGGCCGGGATCCCGGTGACTTCTTTTGCCAACAACACGGCGGCGGCTGGAAACTTTATTTATTTCGTCCCGAAGTCCGGCGGTATTTCCGGCCTGACGCGGGGCATGAGGCTTTTACTTTATGGACATTCGACGCAGTAGTTTGATCGTGTTTTTCGTTCTGCTGATCGCCGGGGCTCTGCAAGCCGCGCCGGTGTCTGTCCAGATGATGATGCAACCGGCCAAGCCTGTGGCGGGCGGCGGTGGCGGCGGATCTGTGAAAACGTACATCCAGTCTAATCTGGCGCGGGTGGGCAGCGATTTAATTGAAACCGTGGCTCTGCCGTCGGATTCGACGGCGGGTAATATTATTTTCGTCGGAGGCTCTTGTTATAGGGCGGGCGGTTGCGGCCTGGTAACGCCAACGGATGCGGATAATACCTACGTCCTGGTTTCAAGCCGGACAATAGGCGCTCCCTCTGCCGTTTACCTGTGGCGGGCGCAAAACGTGGCCGGCGGCCCGGTCAATGTGAGCGTTTACTCGGACGCGGGCGGGACGAGCATTTCCCTTGCTATCGCGGAATATTCCGGGGCTTCAACAACCAATCCGATAGTCCAGGCCGCCAACGCGGTGGGATCAAACAATTCGCCCACCACCGGGAACGTGACGACCACGGCGGCGGATCAGATGTTGATCGGCGTGGTCGCGCACATTGGATCAACGATTGCGATCAACGCGGGGACGAGTTTTACGATCCGTCAGGAGGAGGAATCCGATTCGTTTATGCCCATCGCGCTGGAGGACCGGGGATCCGGCGGCGGGCTTGCCGCCGGGACTTACCCGATCAACTTCGGCCTGGGGTCTTCGGCTTCCTGGGGCATCGTGGGGGGCGTCATTCAATGAGGGGGATCAATGGATAAGGAAACGCTGGTTTTACTGGTCAACGTGGTGACGATGGTTTTCGTGGCGGTGCTCGGGTTTTTCGTGCGCGACATTCAGGCCCGGCTGATGCGCGTGGAGGATCTGTTCATGAAGGTTCCGGGCAAGTAATGGGCCACTATGGTCGCAAGGTCCGCATGGTGGAAGTGGTGCCGGAAATTAATTGCGACGGGTGCGGCTCTCCTGTGCCGGAAGGCGCGGATCTCTATTGTCTTGAATGCTACGGCAAAACGTCGATGATGCGGGAAGAAAATAAAACGGAGGTGATGGTCATGGAAGGAAAGAAATGGTACCAGTCGGGCACATTTTGGGGGGCCGTGGGGAAGGTCCTCGCGGGCGTGGCTCTCGCCATAAACGGCTATCAGGAAGGGGATCAGACGAAGATCACGGCGGGCCTTTACGCTGTGTTTTCCGGCTGGACGTCCTGGCGGCAGCGCGTGGGCCAAGGGGTCCCGGTCGCATGATCCTCTATTCCGTTCCCGTCACCGGCGGCAGGGTCACATCTCCCTACGGCCCGCGCGTCCATCCTGTGGACAAAGTTCAATCCTTTCATCATGGGATCGATATCGCGGCGGAAGTGGGGACTGTGATCCTGAACGCTCGGGAGGGGACGATCAAGGAAGTCGGCTACAACACCGTCCGGGGGAATTTCATCATCATCCAGCACGACGACGGACATGAATCCCACTACTGGCACATGGACACCATCTTCCAGCGTAAAATCGGCCTGCGCGTCCCGGTGCGCCTGGCGCTCGGCACCGTGGGGAAAACCGGGAAGGTCACCGGCCCGCACGTCCATTTTGAGGTCCGGGATTCTTCCGGCAAATCCGTGGATCCTGGGGACCTCTACGGCCTGGTCACGCCGAAGGCCGGGACCGAAGTCAAAAATTTTCCGCTGGCCCTGATCGCCGTGGCCCTTGTCGGGCTGATGTTTCTGGCGCGCGGCCGCATTTTATAAAGGGGTGAAAGATCATGGGACTAAAAAAAGCTTTTAAGAAAGTGACCAAATCGGTGGGCCAAGTGGCGAAGGTGGCCGCCACGCCGTTTACGGTTGCAACGGCGTCCGCCGCCAACGCGGTCGGGCTTCGCGGTGTGGCAAATCGGATCATCGACAAAACCGCGCCGGTGAAATCCGCCAACGCCAAACGGTCCTGGATGCAAGCCGCGCGGGTCGGCGGCTACACGCTGGACGCCGCGGCGCTGGCGTTTGTCGCCCCGGCAGCGGTCCACGGCCTGGGCGCCGCGAAAACCGGGCTGGCCGGGCTCGGGAAGTCAACCCTGTTTTCGAAGGGCCTTTCCTTCGCCAAAAACTCGAACCTTCTTTCCTTCCTGAAAAAGGGGGGCGGCGGCGATGGGTCCGCGTCCCCGGATATGACGGACCTGGGGAACCTGGATCTGCCATCCGATTTTTTCGGATCCGATATTTTGCAGCGGTTCCGGGGCGCGGGGCAAGACGGCATCGATTCGAACGTCCCGATGGGCGGATCCGGCGCGGACCGTGTGGAGATCCGCACGGAACCGGCCCAAGAACCCACGATCATCCAAACGGGTGACGCGGGCGGATCCAACACCACTCTGATCATCGCCCTGGCCGCCGCCGGGATCGGTGCCATGCTGTTAATGAAAAGGAGATAATTCCCATGTCTAAACAGAACGCATCCAGCGCCAAGGAAACGCCCCAAACAGCCCCGGAAATCCCCGCCGAGGGGGAAGACAAGGCTTCAACCCCGAAACTCTCGGAAGACGTGATTGCGGCCTATCACGATATCGCTTCCACCTTCCAGGAATTGACCAAGCGGGTGATCAAAACGGAAGAACGCTGCGCCGCGCTCGAAGCTAAAGCGCACGTCCACTAGCGGTCCAGCGCGAAGGAACGGCCCGGCGACCGTGGGGGCCGCCGGGCCGTCCTCTTTTCCCATGAAATTCGGAACCTTGATCGCCTATCTTTCGGAACGCAACGATCTGCCGCGCTACCAGATCGCGCGGATCCTTAAAAGCGTGGTCCGCACGATCCGCAACGAAGTCCAGGCCGGATCATCCATCACCTTCCGGGGCCTGGGCACCTTCCGGGCCAAACAGCGCGGATCCCGGATCGTCCAGAACTTCCAGGGCCAGCGGGTCGCCACGCGGCCACGGCGCAAGGTGTCCTTCCTCCCCTCAAAGTCACTGAAAAAACTGTTGACATAAATCTCGCGGGGTGTATAATGAAATCACTCGTAAGGCAAGCTATTCCAGGGGGAGCATCTTGCAAAACAAACCTACCAGTTAACCTTTCTATCGATTTCAGCACGGAGCCGGTGTCCCCCGGTGCCTTACGAGGCCGTGCTGAAAACTTGAGCGCTGGACCGCTCACATCCCCAAGTGATGCAAAACCTTGCCAGAATCCAGGGTGTCAAAGCCCCGGATTCTCGGAGTTTTTTTCTTCCGATAACATATACAAAATCAACGGTTTTCGGAGAATCACCGACGGAATATCAAGCATTTTCCGATGTAAAGTTACAACCCGTTTAAAAGCAGCAATCCCCCAAAATTTACCCAAACTTCACAAATTACACAGATTATCTTCAGGGTCCACATGGGACAATTCCCCTAGCCGGAATGCGCTGGCGGGGGAATTCAAGGTCATTACATGGGGGTGGGGCAATGGACTGCAAACTGTGTTTGAGAGTGAATATCCGACGGCCCGGGGGAACTATCGGGCTTTGTTTGAAGCATCAAAAGAAGCGCTGTCGGATCTGCGGGAAACCATCGGCGGGGGAAGAATACTGTGCCGCGTGTGAACACGGCGCGGACGTCGCCAGATGGTCGGCGCGGGCCAATCTCCGGGTTCACTCCCCGGACGCCGCTTATAACGATCTCGCTATGCGGCGGGAAAAGCTCGCTCAAGCGAAGTTCCATGAGCACGAAGCCGTCGAGATCGTCTTCCGGGCGCGTGTCCTGGCCCTGGAAGCTCTCTACGGCGAAAGCGCTGATGGAGATCGGACGGATTTTAACCAAGAGGAACACACAAAAAAAGCCGCGTAGCATAGCGGGAAACAAGGCAACGAAGGGCGGCCCTCGGAGGACAGGGGGCCGCCCTCTTTTTATTTCAATCGAATGAAGGGGGAAAAAATCATGACGTTCATAGAAATGATGGTGATGGGGTTCCTGATCGGCGGGACGGATTGGATGTTTTGCCGGGCGCTCGGCCTGGGGGATTTCTGGTCGCTGATGGTGGGGGCCGGTGGGTTCTTCGCCGGGATGTGCATCTATACGATCCTCCAAGCAATGGCGAACCGCCGATATCGCCGCCGCCGGGCGGAACCGCTGCTGTTCCTGGCCGCCCTGGTCGCGCTCTGCTTCTCCGGGTGTGTGTCCGTCCAGACCATCCAGCTCACCAACGAATCTGGGCGCGTCCTGATCACAACAAACGCCTGGCCGCCGCCGTCGCCTAATAATGAGTGGATCGAGGACCGGCGATGACACGTTGCGAGGATTATCCATGCTGCGGACACGGCCCATCACCCTTAGGGGATGGTGGCGGCTGTCCTGATCAGCGCGGCCGCTTTTGTTGTGTCCTTTGTGGCCGTAGGATGAAGCGCGGGAGTGGATCCGCTATTTGTTCAGGGTGTCGCCGTCGCCGCTCCCGGCAGGCAGAAAACGATTTAACAGGCCAAGACGCGGAACGGGTGTAAATTGGCTTGGACACACAATAAAGACGGCTCACTGGCCCATTCTGGCGCGTCTGGCGGTGGTCCTGGCGCGTCCTCTGAACCCTCCAAACATATAGGGAATGCCATACAGAACGACGCCGGCGCGGAAAAGCCGTTACATGGTACCCCGGCCGTGGCCCCTACTACACTTGATATAGGGTTCGAAGAACCCTATATACAGATAAGTGATCGGAGTTCGTTTCAGGGGTATCTTAAATATAAGCATCAAACAGCGCAAAAAATAGCGGCAAACCTTCAAAACGCATTAACCGATCAATTCCAGATGGAAACCGCGCAAAGGGTGGGGGCTTGTGGGTCATTCCTGGGCCTGAAAGCCTACTGCTGCGGGGATCATAAGGCCGTCCGGTTCAAATGCGGGCATAAGCTTTGCCCGAAGTGCGCCGGGTGGCGGCGCTGGCAGTACGTCCAGAAGTATACCCCCCTGGTCCAGTCCTACAAAAAGCCCCGGTTTCTCACCCTCACATTTATCAACGTCCCGGAGATCACCCCGGAGTATTTCGCCTGGATGGGGGACTGCTGGAAGCGGTTCCTAAAATCCTGGTACGAACCCCCGAAGAAAGAGGGCCGCCGGAAGGTCGGGGGCCGGACCTTCGGCCAGATGCTCGGCGGCGGGATCCGCGCCACGGAAATTACCTACAACACCACGTCGAAAACCTGGCACCCTCACTTTCACATCATTTTTGACGGGGAATATCTGGACGAAAAAAACAAATCCAAGGTGTCGGACAAATGGCGGGAGATCACCACGCCGGACGAGCCGTACACCTTCCGCATCGCGGCCGACCATCCCCGGCTGCTGGCGCGGCTGAAAAAGGACGCCGAGGTCTTCGAGACGTGGACGGATGATGAATGGGCTTATGTTCGGATGATAAAAGGCGCGTCCGTGGTCAAGGTCCAATCGGTGGACGATCACCCTAAATTTAAACACTTACCGCAAGCGCAGCGCCGGGAGCGCGGCCTCCGGGAGCTGATTAAATATATCACCAAGGTCTACGATTTTATGGACAGCCCGGAGAAGATCGGGGAATTTCTCGACGCCGCGCACCGTCACCGCCAGATCATCACGTTCGGCACCTCCTACAATTTCAAGCCTCCGAAAGAAAACCGGGAAAATCCCCGCAACTGGAACGTGGACCCGTTCACGCATCGCGGCATTGAGCAAGTGCCGTGCACATGTGGGGACGGCCTATGGACGGTGGTGGGCCTTATGTCGAAATCGGAGGCGGGCGACTTTGTAAAAAATCGGGCGGCGGACCCTGATCCGCCGCCATTCTAGGAGGAAAAAATGCGGAACTGTGTCAGTAGCTTGGAACTGCCGGATCGGTTGAGCTTCGCGGCGGCGTATGCCGAAGCCTGGGCGATGAATGACCTGATCGACGAACGGGCGAAAAAAAAGGACCGCGCCAATCGCGTCTGGAAAGTGGTGGACAATTTTGTCCAGGATCTCCGGGTGCACGGTTTCACCATTCCGTTGGCCGGGGATAAGACGGCGCTTTTCGAGCAAGTCGCATGGACGCATTTTTCGCACCTGATCCCGTGAACGAGCGGATCCAGCAGGCAAACGGCCTGTTTGAACGGCATAGGTCGCGCTGCTTTAAATGCGCGTCCTTGGAAACCCCGGCCCTGGAAACGTCGGCGCTACTGTGCAAGGTGGGCCGGGCGCTTTTTCATCTATGGCAGCTCACAAAAAAGAAATGGGAGGAATCAGAACGTGGCTGAAAAAAAACCGAACCAAACAAACGAGGACGATCCGAACGCGGAGATCCGCGCCCGCCAGGACCAACTGGAGCAGGCGATTTTGAGCCTGCGCGATGATATGGAAAAACTCAAGAGCCCGGCGGCCCGCGAAAAGATGGAAGAACGCATCGCCGTGCTGGAAAAGGAACTGACCGCGCTACGCTCGAAGCCGGAACCTAAGCCGGACGACAAACAGCCGGAACCAAAAAAGGACGATCCGAAGCCGACACCTAAAAAGTGTTTCTTCGACGAGGATTAGGGGGACCCATGACCAATGAACAACCAAAGAATACAGGCGCTGATCCTCGGCGGGACGCAGCTGTGGCGCTCTCTGGACGTATTAAAAGGGCAAAGCGTCCCGGACGGCCTGGAAAACCGTCTGGCGTACAACCGACGGAAATTATTCCTCCTGAAAACAACGCGGGACGCGCTGCGGGGGACGCTCCGCCAGCTGGCGGCGGCGCGGGCGGTCCCGGTGTGGACCTGGCTGGCATTCTTAACCTTCGTTGCATGGACGCAATTAACGGCTATCGAAACGTGGGTTATTTCCTCACGGGTCACGCTCACTGGAAAGCTATCAGCGCTGAACGCGTGGAAGCGGGCGCTCGGACGATGGTGGACCTTATTGCGCGAATGCCGGAAGCGGCCCAGATCGCGCTGGTCAATTCGCTCTGCTACACGGCCATCATCGCGGTGGCGGGGGAAATCTTCGTTGCCCCGGCGGTGGTATCTCTCCAAATCAACCGCGCGGCGAAAGCGAAGGCAAAAGCCGACGCCGAGAAAAAGGAAAAGGAAGGGGACGCGCAGGCCGATGAGCCAAAAAAATGAGCGTTACCTGCATTGTATTTTCGGGCCTGTCGGCTACGGAAAAACGCGGTACAACCGTCGATATCTGGCGAAGTTTTCCCGCGCCATCATCGTGGAGGGGGATTTCCCGGACGAGCCGGACCAATATCCGGGGATCCTTCTTCCCGATCTCTCCACCTTCGATGATTACATGATGAAAAACATGAACGGGCTTTTCCGGGCGCGGATCGCCGCCCGCCCGGAAGATTTCCCGTTTATCTGTGAATGGGCGAAGGTGGCCGGGGATTGCGCTTTGTTTGTCGATGAGGCGGACCGTTATTTGATTCCGGGCCGCGTGGATCCGGCATTCATGGATCTGGTGGCGCGGGGCCGTCACTATGGCCGCTGGCAGGGGGTTTCCCTCTCGGTGGTGACACAAAATCCGATGCAGATCCCCATTGATGTACGTCGGCAGGCCACGCACATGATTATTTTCAACCAAGCGGAACCGGCGGACAAGGAATGGTTGGGAAAATTGATCGGAAAGGAGTGGGAAGAAAAATGCCCTCTGTTGCAGAAGTTTGAGTTTATCGAGTGGGAGAAGGGGAAAGGCGCTGTGATCAAAAATCTGTCGGAGGTGGGGGCATGAGCGCAGGGATCCCGCAATTATGGGTTATCGAGGAAACACGCCGGGGGAAAGATTTCCTCTGTGCGCGGATTCATCATAAGCGTGGCGGCAACGGGAAATTCTACACGGTTTTATCGTGGGGGAGGAGGGATGTTGTTGTAGGTGTTCCGACAAATGCGGAACTAAAAAAGCTTTTCAAAAAAAAATCAACGTGATAATTTTCCGGGTGTTGGCTGTAATTTAACCCCGGAGGATTCGAACATGGAGATCAAAAGCTTTTTGCGGTTCGCGGTCAAGGTCATCGCGGTGGTGGCGGCGGTCCGCCTGGTCATGGGATTCCTTCCCATCCCCGATAACGTTCGCAAATTCCTGCCCTAAGCTACACGGGGCAGGATTTTTTTTGATTTTTTGTAGGGCCACTTAAAATTTTCGGAGGAAACACAGATGAGACTTTTACCACCGCGTAGGATTTTTGATGGGATCGTGTCCGGCACCAGCGCCGGAACGGGTATCGGCGCAGCGCAACAGCCGCCGACGGTGATCAACATCCCCGGCGGCAACGAACTGCTCTACGAGCTTCGCGTTTTCATTTCGGGCGAATTCAACGCCTCGGCCAACGGGTCCGCCGTGATCACGGACGGCATCCAGAAATTCGTCCGATCCCTCCGCGTCTTCTCCCTGAAGCATAAACTGCTGTGGGATTCCATCCCCGGTATCGTGGCGCACCGCGTCGAAAGTTTCGAACGCGGCACCAGGCCGGACTACACGGCCCCGGCCAACGCGAACGACGGCGCGACGTTCGATATGACGTACCGAATCCCGTTCGCCCGCGATCATTCGAAGTACCGGGAAAACGACACGATCCTGGACATGCTCAACACGAACCTGGAATTGCAGATCCAGTTCGGCATCGTCACGGACATTTTCACCGGCGGCACCGCGCCGGAAATCATCAATCTTCGGGTGCGCGTCGAAGGCATCTACGGCATGAACCCGGCGGGCGATTCCCGCGCCATCGGTGCGGCCTACGATCTCGCCAAGCTCGGCGATTTCCCGATCCGGCAGCCCTGGTTCGGGAAAACGGTGATCCCGATCACCGCCACGGAAACCCGGCAGATCGAAATCCCTTCCGGGGACCGGGCCTATACGCAGATCTTCCTCATGCAGCAGGCTTCCGACACGCTGCTGGAGGTCACGGACATCCTCGACACGAAAGGGGAAATCACGCTCCGCAACGACGCTCAACACGTCGTGGACCGGGCGCGGATCGATCTCCTTATGTCGGATTGGAAGGGGCACAAGAGCCTGGAAGCCAAACCCACGGCCTGGGTGCCCATCGACTTCGACAAGCTCGGCCTTATGTCCCATTGGCTCGACGCCTTCGGCACTCCGCAGGGGAAATGCGTCCTGGAAGTGCCCGTGACCTATGTGGCGAACCGCCAGCTGGTCGTGGTCTACAAGGGCGTCCAGGCCATCCCCGAAGGCGCACTCCGCTAGAATCCCATGAGCGTTTTCTCGTGGGCACGGCGGGCAATAGAGAGCGGGGCGTCGGTTGTCAAATCAGCGGCAGCCGACGCCATCAACACGCCGTTTAGCCTCGCAAACATCATCGTACCCGGCGGTGCCCCTGTCGTGTCAGCCGCCAAAAAGGTGGCGGCCAACACGTCGGAGGGCGTGAAGTCTGCCGGGGAGAGCGTGGCGAACGCGGCCACGTCCGCCGGGGCCGGAATCAAGTCCGGCTTTTCTATGGGAGTTTTCGTCATCGTTCTTCTCGCTGGATTGTACCTCTGGGCGATGTTCCGCCCTCCTCGGGGGTAAAAAATGTCTGATTCGGTCCGCATAGACAGCGGGCGTGTTGTTGATTTCGAAAAAACAACCGTCACAAAACTAATCCCACAAAATGGAAAAGTAACGCTTCTTTCGAAGCGGCTAAATATCCGAACCCGTCCGGCCATCGTCGCGCTTGGCAACGGTGTTTCCGCTGGTGCGGAAAGCTGGATCCGCTTCACTATCCTGGTGGACCGTACTCCGATCAAAAGTTATTTTAAGACGGTGGACCAATGGGGGCCGCCGGAAAACCCTTACCGCCTGCCGGTGCCCATCGAAATTCAGCAGGGTTCTTTGCTTGAAATCATCGCGGAACGCGATGTAACCGAAGACCTCGCGGGGAACCCCGTTTCTGATCCCGCCGATGATTTTTACGCCACGGTCACAACGGAGATCCACTTCTATGACTTTTAAACGCTGGTTGGTCCTGGCCGGTCTTCTCGCCTGCGCGTCCTGTTCATACGCGGGTTTTTACGGCGGGAAAACAACGCCGCACGGCCACACCTCGGCGGCGGGCGACGGCGGGGCGCTGGTGAACCCGGCGATCACAGGAACAATTTCACCGCAAACCGTGGCCGTATCTTCTTTGAACGTGAACGGCGTTTATAATATTACTCACTCAACCACCGTCGGGCAGGATTTTTCGGCCGCGTGTCCTGGTGAACTTGTACGGACCTTGAATATCACCACCACCGGCGGGCCTGTGATGGTCCTGACGACATTGGTTCAGACGTACAGAACAACGTCGGGCGGTGTTGCCAGTGGCTCTATGTACGTTTGCCGGGATGGGTTCGGCATCGATGGGGGAAATACGGAATTTTTGCTGAACAACGGCGGGAACCAACAGGATCACAATATTAACATGCAGATTATGACCGTCGATTATGATGCAGCTCCCGGGGTCCATACTTATACGTTGAATAAACTTGTTTCTTCGAGCGCATTTGGTTCTTCTAGCAATTTAGCGTCGTCTCTAATTTTGATTGAGCTGGCTAAACCATGATCCGCCGCGCCTTTTTTTTTTATCCTTCCTTTTCCCTCTAACCCTTAACGCCGGTTGGTACGCGCCGAAGGGCGGCACCAACGATCCCACCAAAGTCCTAAAAACGGGCGACACCATGACCGGGCCGCTTTCTGTTTCGCGGTCGGCGGGCGCGTCGGGGACTTCTTTTAATGTGTCCACCGGGACCACGGATATTTTTAAGGTCAACGGCACTTCCGTCGCTCTCGGCGTCCCGCTTTATTTCCCGGATGGAACCTCGCAAGCAACGGCGGCGGCAGGATCCGGGACGGTCCCGGCGGCCAACATCACGGGGGGGACGCTCGCCGGGGATGTGATCGCCTCGAGCGTGGCGGCCAACGCCGTGGGATCCGCGCAGATCGCGGCGG
>CAYZXT010000048.1:11792-17660 GCA_964482515.1 uncultured Elusimicrobia bacterium
AACGTCGCGCCGGGATCCCTGCCGACGAACGTGATCGCCTCGAGCGTGGCGGCCAACGCCGTGGGATCCGCGCAGATCGCGGCGGGCGCGGTGGGGACCACGGACCTGGCGAACCTGGCCGTAACCTCCGACAAAACCGCGCCGGGATCCTTCCCCGGCATCGTGATCCAGTCTTCCAACGTCGCGCCGGGATCCCTGCCGACGAACGTGATCGCCTCGAGCGTGGCGGCCAGCGCCGTGGGCGTGGCTCAAATGAACTTCACCGGGACGCCGGACGGCACCACGTTTGCCCGTGGCGATGGGACATGGGCCGCACCGAGCGGCGCGGCTGATAACCTGGGGAACCATACCGCCACGCAAAATTTGAACCTGGCCGGAAATCATGTGGTAGGGGTTTCATCCATGAACGCCGTCCGCTACTTCGACGCCAACGGTTACGCCGTCGCGAAGTCAACGCCGCTCCCTCTTTATTTTGTGGACATTTCCACGGACGTTTTCGCGCAGGGGTACGCCTTCCCGATTGGACGCGCCCCGAAGGATGCGCCCTTGATTCTGGACGCCGTGGATCATAAATCCATCGCCTTCGGCGTGGCCGGATCAACAATCAATTATTCTCTCGAAATCCGGGCGGCGGGCGTGGCGGAAGATGCGACCGGCACGGCTATTTTCAACGGGACATATTCAAGCGCGACGGTGGCCGGGATCCCGGTGACTTCTTTTGCCAACAACACGGCGGCGGCTGGAAACTTTATTTATTTCGTCCCGAAGTCCGGCGGTATTTCCGGCCTGACGCGGGGCATGAGGCTTTTACTTTATGGACATTCGACGCAGTAGTTTGATCGTGTTTTTCGTTCTGCTGATCGCCGGGGCTCTGCAAGCCGCGCCGGTGTCTGTCCAGATGATGATGCAACCGGCCAAGCCTGTGGCGGGCGGCGGTGGCGGCGGATCTGTGAAAACGTACATCCAGTCTAATCTGGCGCGGGTGGGCAGCGATTTAATTGAAACCGTGGCTCTGCCGTCGGATTCGACGGCGGGTAATATTATTTTCGTCGGAGGCTCTTGTTATAGGGCGGGCGGTTGCGGCCTGGTAACGCCAACGGATGCGGATAATACCTACGTCCTGGTTTCAAGCCGGACAATAGGCGCTCCCTCTGCCGTTTACCTGTGGCGGGCGCAAAACGTGGCCGGCGGCCCGGTCAATGTGAGCGTTTACTCGGACGCGGGCGGGACGAGCATTTCCCTTGCTATCGCGGAATATTCCGGGGCTTCAACAACCAATCCGATAGTCCAGGCCGCCAACGCGGTGGGATCAAACAATTCGCCCACCACCGGGAACGTGACGACCACGGCGGCGGATCAGATGTTGATCGGCGTGGTCGCGCACATTGGATCAACGATTGCGATCAACGCGGGGACGAGTTTTACGATCCGTCAGGAGGAGGAATCCGATTCGTTTATGCCCATCGCGCTGGAGGACCGGGGATCCGGCGGCGGGCTTGCCGCCGGGACTTACCCGATCAACTTCGGCCTGGGGTCTTCGGCTTCCTGGGGCATCGTGGGGGGCGTCATTCAATGAGGGGGATCAATGGATAAGGAAACGCTGGTTTTACTGGTCAACGTGGTGACGATGGTTTTCGTGGCGGTGCTCGGGTTTTTCGTGCGCGACATTCAGGCCCGGCTGATGCGCGTGGAGGATCTGTTCATGAAGGTTCCGGGCAAGTAATGGGCCACTATGGTCGCAAGGTCCGCATGGTGGAAGTGGTGCCGGAAATTAATTGCGACGGGTGCGGCTCTCCTGTGCCGGAAGGCGCGGATCTCTATTGTCTTGAATGCTACGGCAAAACGTCGATGATGCGGGAAGAAAATAAAACGGAGGTGATGGTCATGGAAGGAAAGAAATGGTACCAGTCGGGCACATTTTGGGGGGCCGTGGGGAAGGTCCTCGCGGGCGTGGCTCTCGCCATAAACGGCTATCAGGAAGGGGATCAGACGAAGATCACGGCGGGCCTTTACGCTGTGTTTTCCGGCTGGACGTCCTGGCGGCAGCGCGTGGGCCAAGGGGTCCCGGTCGCATGATCCTCTATTCCGTTCCCGTCACCGGCGGCAGGGTCACATCTCCCTACGGCCCGCGCGTCCATCCTGTGGACAAAGTTCAATCCTTTCATCATGGGATCGATATCGCGGCGGAAGTGGGGACTGTGATCCTGAACGCTCGGGAGGGGACGATCAAGGAAGTCGGCTACAACACCGTCCGGGGGAATTTCATCATCATCCAGCACGACGACGGACATGAATCCCACTACTGGCACATGGACACCATCTTCCAGCGTAAAATCGGCCTGCGCGTCCCGGTGCGCCTGGCGCTCGGCACCGTGGGGAAAACCGGGAAGGTCACCGGCCCGCACGTCCATTTTGAGGTCCGGGATTCTTCCGGCAAATCCGTGGATCCTGGGGACCTCTACGGCCTGGTCACGCCGAAGGCCGGGACCGAAGTCAAAAATTTTCCGCTGGCCCTGATCGCCGTGGCCCTTGTCGGGCTGATGTTTCTGGCGCGCGGCCGCATTTTATAAAGGGGTGAAAGATCATGGGACTAAAAAAAGCTTTTAAGAAAGTGACCAAATCGGTGGGCCAAGTGGCGAAGGTGGCCGCCACGCCGTTTACGGTTGCAACGGCGTCCGCCGCCAACGCGGTCGGGCTTCGCGGTGTGGCAAATCGGATCATCGACAAAACCGCGCCGGTGAAATCCGCCAACGCCAAACGGTCCTGGATGCAAGCCGCGCGGGTCGGCGGCTACACGCTGGACGCCGCGGCGCTGGCGTTTGTCGCCCCGGCAGCGGTCCACGGCCTGGGCGCCGCGAAAACCGGGCTGGCCGGGCTCGGGAAGTCAACCCTGTTTTCGAAGGGCCTTTCCTTCGCCAAAAACTCGAACCTTCTTTCCTTCCTGAAAAAGGGGGGCGGCGGCGATGGGTCCGCGTCCCCGGATATGACGGACCTGGGGAACCTGGATCTGCCATCCGATTTTTTCGGATCCGATATTTTGCAGCGGTTCCGGGGCGCGGGGCAAGACGGCATCGATTCGAACGTCCCGATGGGCGGATCCGGCGCGGACCGTGTGGAGATCCGCACGGAACCGGCCCAAGAACCCACGATCATCCAAACGGGTGACGCGGGCGGATCCAACACCACTCTGATCATCGCCCTGGCCGCCGCCGGGATCGGTGCCATGCTGTTAATGAAAAGGAGATAATTCCCATGTCTAAACAGAACGCATCCAGCGCCAAGGAAACGCCCCAAACAGCCCCGGAAATCCCCGCCGAGGGGGAAGACAAGGCTTCAACCCCGAAACTCTCGGAAGACGTGATTGCGGCCTATCACGATATCGCTTCCACCTTCCAGGAATTGACCAAGCGGGTGATCAAAACGGAAGAACGCTGCGCCGCGCTCGAAGCTAAAGCGCACGTCCACTAGCGGTCCAGCGCGAAGGAACGGCCCGGCGACCGTGGGGGCCGCCGGGCCGTCCTCTTTTCCCATGAAATTCGGAACCTTGATCGCCTATCTTTCGGAACGCAACGATCTGCCGCGCTACCAGATCGCGCGGATCCTTAAAAGCGTGGTCCGCACGATCCGCAACGAAGTCCAGGCCGGATCATCCATCACCTTCCGGGGCCTGGGCACCTTCCGGGCCAAACAGCGCGGATCCCGGATCGTCCAGAACTTCCAGGGCCAGCGGGTCGCCACGCGGCCACGGCGCAAGGTGTCCTTCCTCCCCTCAAAGTCACTGAAAAAACTGTTGACATAAATCTCGCGGGGTGTATAATGAAATCACTCGTAAGGCAAGCTATTCCAGGGGGAGCATCTTGCAAAACAAACCTACCAGTTAACCTTTCTATCGATTTCAGCACGGAGCCGGTGTCCCCCGGTGCCTTACGAGGCCGTGCTGAAAACTTGAGCGCTGGACCGCTCACATCCCCAAGTGATGCAAAACCTTGCCAGAATCCAGGGTGTCAAAGCCCCGGATTCTCGGAGTTTTTTTCTTCCGATAACATATATTATGTTAAATATACACCGCAACAAGCCCAGCTTTAATTATCTAAAAATAAGATTAGGTATTTAACTAAAATGATTAATCTACAGAAGTTTTATTATTAACTTTAATATTTAATCTGATTGATTTGCATCTATCACTCTCAAGACAGCGACGATGACTAAATTTTTATTGATTTTTGATTTTTTCGTACCGACTTTGGGAATTTCCCCGCTGATTTTTTGCTCGGATTTCTGATTCGTTAAAACACCATTAAACCCTCTCTCGTTCTATCCTTCTAATCTTCTTATCCCAACCTCAGCAGAAGCGGTTGTGTCCTATTCACAACCAAGCCAATTATGACGACCAATATCGAAGCTTGATTATTGAATAACCCGTGATTACACCACATAGTAGAAACCCTCCAGGAACCGCCCAAACGGGCAATAAAACGCATCCTCGTGCGTTTTCCGTCGACAAAATGATTGAAAGACAATAGTTTAAGGCAAGATCAGGTTGTCCTGGAAATCAAGAGGAGGGAATTTTTCTGTAAAAACAGAAAAGCCGTCCCATTAGGACGGCTTTTGTAGGTATTCTAAAATGGTAGCGGGGGGCGGGATTGAACCGCCGACCTTACGCTTATGAAGCGCACGCTCTAACCAGCTGAGCTACCCCGCCAAAATTTGATCAGAAGGGATTCTAGCATAGCTCTCCGGGCCATTCAAGAAGAGAGATGGTGGCATCTCTAATCGCCCCTGGACCGCGCAAGCAGATCCCGTCTCCATAAACTTTCCATATCTCGGACATTTTTCATCTGCATGCCGTATCCCTGCGTCAAGGCCGCTTCCATGGAATGGCCTGTTGCCAACATCCGGGAAAACTCGACAAATTGCCCATGGGAAAACCGTCGCATGAGGAATTTCGTGAGGCTGTATGCCTGCAAGTACCATTTCGCGACGTGATCCCCCTGTTCCCCTCCGCCATAATCTAAAAATAAAAAATCGCCCAGTGGAATGGGCTCCCGCAGCAGGATGTGTTCCTCCCGTGGACGGCTTTCTTCCAGGCCGTAGTCCCATTCCATGACCGCCGCCACTCCTTCGGTGAGCCAGACGGGCGAGCGCGTTCGCCGGCTGTGGAAATAATCGTCGAAAAAGAGATGCGCCATTTCATGGGCCAGGGTCCTTCGCAAGCGCTGATTGTCATAGCAATGGATCGTCCGGTTGGCCAGGTCCACGTGACCGTCGGCCCAAGTGGCGACGGATGATTGACGATGGTAGCTCTCCTGGTCTTTGTACAGGATTATTCTGATTTTCTCTTCCTTCGCCCAGGGAGCAAACGAAACGAGATCGAGAAGCAGCTTCGCGCGCAATCCCTCCAGGTCGTTCAGAATGCCCGCAGGAGGGCGAGGAGCCTCGTAAGACAGGATAAAATGCGGGGATTGGAGCGATGGGTATTCCGGTTCCGATGCGGCCTTTAAACGCAAATTCAGGGCCATAGCGCACATTATTAGACCTGCTGCGCCGATTCGCCTAGCCTGGGTTTTCAATCGACCCCTGAAACGGTCCTGAGGATTCGTTTTGCGGCGGATTCGTCTTTCCTCAATTGCTTTGACAGTTCCTCCAGGGACGCGAACTTTTTCTCGGCGCGGATCCTTTTCACAAAATAGATCCTCAGGTTTTTTCCCACGAGTTTTGCCTTGTAATTAAAAAGATTAACCTCCACGGAAAGATCGGCGCTTCGGCCCACGGTCGGATGGAATCCGACATTACACATCCCTCCGCGGGTTTTCCCGTCCGGAAGGTGAACGCGCACGGCGAACACTCCCAGCGGCAGGATTTTTTCAC
>CAYZXT010000049.1:0-1360 GCA_964482515.1 uncultured Elusimicrobia bacterium
TCATGATCAATCCGCCCATCGCGCTCTACTACATGCAGGGCCTGAACACCACCCCCCTGCACGGGCACGCCGCGCTCTTCGGCGTCTACGGGATGCTCGGCATCGGGCTGATGCTCTTCTGCCTGAAGGCCATGAAGCCGGAGGCGGTTTGGAACGACAAGCTGCTGTCCTTCTCCTTCTGGGCGCTCAACGGCGGGCTGATGGCGATGCTCCTCCTGAGCCTCCTGCCCGTGGGGTTGATGCAGACCTGGGCGTCGGTGGAGTACGGGTATTGGTACGCGCGGAGCGCGGAGTTCCTGCAGACGCCGCTCATGCACAAGCTCCGCTGGATGCGCGTTCCGGGCGACACGTTGTTCGCCCTCGGCGCCGTCGCCTTGGTCTATTTCGTGTTCTCCCTGAGCGTGAGAGAACTATGCCGGACCGGCAGCGCGGACAAAAAATAAGAGGCGGGATTTCCTTCCTCCTCGCGACGGGGTTCGCCCTGTCCCTGTGGGCGGGCGGACCGTCGCGGGAGCCGGACTTCGCCAACGACATCGGCCCGTCGGAAATCGACGTGTCGGATTACCCGGCGCGAATGCAGGCCATCTACCGGGAGAAGTTCCTGCCCCTTTGCTCCGTCTGCCACGGCGCGGCGAGGGCGGTGAACGCCGAGTTTCTGGAAATGGACGAGTCTTCCCTGTCCGGGCTGCGGCGCGACCATCCCGGGCTTTTGTCGGACCCGCAAGTCCTGCGGGCGGACAAGGACGTTTGGAAGCGCTACATCAAGCGGATGAAGATGCGCCCGCCCTGCTGCGGCGCCTGTCCGGTGATGACGCAGGAAGATTCCAAAGACGTGTGGGAGTTCCTGGTTTACGATTCCATTCAACGGAAGACCGGCCCCCGGGCCGGGGAATGGCAAAAACGGCGCCGCGAACTGCTTGAGGAATTCGCCCGCCGTTATCCGCAGAAGTACAAGCATCGATACCAATAGGGGAGGGTGTATGAATATCCATCGTTCGAGGTTCTGGACCGTCGTTATGACGTCGGTTTTTTATGTTTCCGGGTTGGCGGGGATGGTCCCCTCGCAGGCGGCGGGGCTTCCGGAAGAGCAGGCGGTCCTGACCTTCGCTCCGAACGTGCCGCCCGCCATCAAGCGCAAGAGCCCGGCCCTGGTGAAGGTGCGGCTGGAGACCCAGGAGAAGGAAGGCCTCCTGATGGAAGGGTTCGATGAGGGGACGAAGTACGTCTTTTGGACCTTCAACGGCCAGGTGCCGGGACCGTTCATCCGGGCCCGCGAAGGCGACACGCTGGATCTGACGCTGGCGAACCCGAAGGAAAGCACGATGCCGCACAACATCGACCTGCACGCGGTGACCGGTCC
>CAYZXT010000049.1:1370-17634 GCA_964482515.1 uncultured Elusimicrobia bacterium
CTCGCCAAACCCGGCGAGGAAAAAACGGCCCGCTTCAAGCTTCTGCAGCCCGGACTCTATGTTTATCACTGCGCGGCGCCGCCCGTCACCGAGCACATCGCCAACGGGATGTACGGCCTGATCCTGGTGGAGCCGGCCAAGGGGCTTCCTCCCGCGGACAAGGAGTTCTACGTCCTGCAGAGCGAGTTCTACACCAAGGGCGAGTTCGGAGCGGAAGGGCTGCAGAGCTTCGACGCGGAGAAAGCGGCGGACGAGAAACCCACCTACATCGTTTTCAACGGCAAGATGGGCGGCCTCCAGGAAAAGAACGCCCTTCAGGCCAAAGCGGGCGACAAGGTCCGCGTGTATTTCGGCAACGCCGGACCGAACCTGGTCTCCTCCTGGCATATCATCGGCGTGATCTTCGACCGCTTGTATAACCAGGGGGCCTTGGCCTCCGATCCGCTCATGGGCGTGCAGACGACGCTTGTCCCCGCGGGCGGCGCCAGCGTGGCGGACTTCAAGCTCCAGGTCCCGGGCGATTACACCTTCGTGGACCATTCCATCTTCCGCATCGAGAAGGGCGCGGTCGGGACTCTGCGCGTGGTCGGCCCCGAAGCGCCGGAGATTTATAAATCGGTGAAGTAAATCAGGACAGGGAGGATCAGCGGTCATGACGGAAGGGTCATCATCCAAAAATCAGCTTCCCATTGTATATTCCTGCTCCGGCTGTTCCAGCGCGGCGCAGGTCGCGAACGATGTCGCCATCGCGATGGACCGCCGGGGCGCGGCGGAGATGTCCTGCATCGCCGGCGTCGGAGGGGATGTGGCGCCGCTGGTGAACCTGGCCAAGTCCGGGCGCGACATCATCGTCCTGGACGGCTGTCCGCTCCAATGCGCCAAGCATTGCTTGGCCCGCCACAACGTCCGGCCAACCCACCATTACACGTTGAGCAAGTTCGGCGTGCGCAAGCGGCAGCACGTCGATCCCGATCCGGAAGAGACGGAGCGGGTCCTTGACGAAGTGATGAAAGACGCCTTCGGGCCAAAGACCGCCGCCGAAGGGGACCGCCGGGAGGTGGCCTGATGAAGATCACGGACCGTTTCATCGGCGACCATAAGACCTTCCGGAAAATGATGGGGGACATCCGCGCCATCGCGGAAACGCCGGCGGCGGAGCGGGACCAGAAAAAGCTCGTTCGCCTGACGGAACTTCTCCGGCATCATCTGGTCATCCATTCCTGGTTCGAGGATGAATTCTACTACCCGGCCATGCGGGAGACCTTCCTGAACGGCCGCATGTCGCCCCTCACCGACGCTTACATGCGCACGCTGGAGGAGGAACATAAAGCGATAGACGGATATCTGGACCGGCTCGAGCGGGAAGTGAAGTCGGACCCCGCGGGGGCCTGGCCCCAAGCCTTCGCGGCTTTTTTCCACGGCCTGAGTTCGCACATGCGGAAAGAGGAGGAGGAACTTTTTCCCGCTTCTCAGAAATTGCTGGGCGACGCGGGGTTGGAAAGGCTGTCTTTGGAAATGGAACGACACCGTTCTGACGCTCCGAAAGTGCGCCTTCCGTCAAGCCTATGAACCTTCATCAAGAAAAGGGGATTTAATGTCAACCAAGAAGATTCTCTTCACCAGCGTTTGCCGTCCCATGGGCCCGGAGTACGGCGATGCGCCGAGCGTGGGCTACGAGCTTTTGTTCCGGCAGGTCACGCGGGCCCAGGGGCTCTTCAGCCCGCGGGCGCTGCATCTGCATTTCGCGCTTGAGTACATCGCCGAGAACCTGGACGCGCCGGCGGTCGTCCTGCAGTATCCCTCGCGCGCGGAACTGATCCGCGAACTGAAAAAAGGCTACGACTACGTCGGCGTGTCGTTTCTGCTGGCGGTGTTCCATAAATTGAAGGACGTCGTGGCGCTGGTCCGGAAATATTCGCCGTCCTCCAAGATCATCCTGGGCGGTTACGGGACGGTCTTGTCGGACGAAGTCCTCGCGCCCTACGGCGATTACATCTGCCGCGAGGAAGGCGTCGGCTTCATGCGGCGGTTGCTCGGGGAACCGGAAATCCCCATGCCCTACCGCCACCCGGCCATCGTCAGCCGCCTCAAGATATTTTCCGCGCCCGTGTCCAAGACCGGCATGGTCTTCGCCGGCCTGGGCTGCCCCAACGGCTGCGATTTCTGCTGCACGTCCTATTTCTTCAAGCGCAAGCACGTGCGGCTGCTTCCGACGGGGAAGGACATCTACGCGGTGGTCGAGCGCTACATGGAGTTGGACCCGGAAACGGCGATCGTCATCCTGGACGAGGATTTCCTGCTGAACAAGAAACGGGCGCTGGAATTCCGCGACGCGGTCCGCGCGAGCGGAAAGATGCCGTCCATCTTCGTGTTCTCCAGCATCCGGGCCATCAGCCAGTTCAAGGTGGAGGAAATCCTGGAAATGGGGATCGACGGGTTCTGGATCGGCTACGAAGGCACGCGCTCCGGTTTCGCGAAGCAGAACGGCCGGCCCGTGGACGAACTCTTCCGTGAGTTCCGGGAGCACGGCATCATGATCCTGGCTTCCATGATCGTCGGCTTCCCCTACCAGACGCCGGAGATCGTCCAGGAGGAATTCAACGGTCTGATGGCGCTGAAGCCCACGCTGGGCCAGTTCCTGATCTACGGCCCCACGCCGGGCACGCCGTTCTACGACCGGATCATGAAGGAAGGCCTGCTGCATCAGGATTTGGCGGACGACCGGGAAAAGTATTACAGGAAATGCGACGGCTTCGCGGCCATGGTGAAGCATCCCACGCTGGCGCCGGAAGAGATCGAGGCCCTCCAGCGAAAATGTTTCGCGGACGATTTCCAGACGCTGGGCCCGTCCATCTACCGGACGATCGAAACCTGGTTCCTGGGATATAAGAGGCTGATCGGTTCGGAAAATCCGTCGCTGCGCGCCAAGGCCGCGTGGTTCGCCCGGGAAATCCGGAAGTCCTACCCCGTGTTCCTGGCGGGGCGGTTGCTGGGCCCCAACAAAAAAATCCGCGCCTGGGTCGGACAACTTCAAAAGGAAATCCACGGAACGCTGGGGAAGCCGAGCTGGGTCGAAAGACTGTTCAGCGTCGGCGCCGTGGGCCTCGCCCTTTGGACGTCGGTGAAGCTCCGCTTCAACCTCTTCCAGCATCCGGCTTTGGTGCGGACCGTCTATCCGGGAGCACCCCGGCCTGTTTCGTCCGACCCGGAGCCGGAAGTTCTTCCGGAAGCCTTGGCGATCCCCATCTATGCTCAAACGGAAAAATAGGATTAAATGGTGACATGCCTATGAACATTGAAACCATCAAAACGGGACCCTATCGCGTATTCTTTCCCCTGGGGATCCTGTTCGGGTTGATCGGCGTCGGGCACTGGGTCTTCTGGAGCATCGGCTGGATCCCGGAAAGCCCCGGGTTCGCCCACGCGATGTTCCAGACCCAGGGGTTCCTCGCCTGCTTCGTGGTCGGGTTCCTGATGACGGCGTTTCCGCGCTTTTCGGGAACGCGCATCGCCGGCGCCGGAGACTTGGCTTTGTCGCTGGCCGCCGCGCTCCTGTTCCTCGTATTCTCTCTGATGGGGAAATGGTTCGCCGCCGAGCTTTCGTTCCTGGGATTGATGGGCGTGCTCTTTCATTTCGCCCGTACGCGGGCGACGTCCCGCACGAAAAATCCGCCGCCCTCCTTTCTCCTGATCGGGTTCGGACTCCTCCAGTCGATCCTGGGCCCGTTCCTCATCCTCCTGAGCGGGATGGGGACCAAAAACTACGCGCTGTTTGAGACCGGCCGCCAGATGCTGCAGCTGGGATTTCTCCTCTGCGCCGTGCTCGGCGTCGCCGGGCATCTGGCGCCTTTTCTCCTGGGATACGCCGAAGAGCCCGGCCAGGAGGAAGCGGGCAAGAAAGCCTGGCGGAACGGGCTCACCGCCGTCGCCATCCACGGCGTCGTGGGCGCGCTGATCCTCGCGAGTTTCTTCTTCAATCCCCATTATGAGGACCGCCTGCACTGGGCGGCCGGGTTGCGCGCTTTCTTAGTGGCGGCCCACATGATGATCTATGCCCGCATCTGGCGTCCGCTGAAACGGAAATCCGTCCCGGCGTTCTTCTTCTATCTTTCCTGCTGGGCGATTCCGGTCGGGCTCTGGACGGCCTTCCTGCTGCCGGTCCACCGCATCGCGGCCCTGCACATCATTTTCATCGGCGGGTTCAGCCTGATGATTTTTTCCTTCGGGATGATCATCATTCTGAGCCATTCGGGCAAAGCCGCCCTCATCAATACGCGGCTGGTCCCGCTTTGGATCGTCGGCGTCTTCGTCCTGCTGGCGCTGGGGACGCGGTTCGCGGCGGACTTCTTTCCGTTCCAATACAAATCGTTCATCCACACGGCGTCGGGTTTCTGGGTTTTGGCCGCGGCGGTTTGGCTCGGCTACGCGATCCCGCGACTTTGGCCGAAAGCCGATCCGCCGCACCAGACGCCGTTCCGGAACATCAAAGCGGACAACTGTTAGGGGAATCCCGTGCGCGATTTCAATCAGACCCCGGCCGTCGTGATCTGGGAAGTGACGCAAGCCTGCGCCCTGGCCTGCGTTCATTGCCGGGCCGAAGCGCGGCCCTGGCGCGACGCCGGTGAACTGTCCACCGAAGAGGGACGGTCTCTGATCCGCCATATCGCCTCCCTGGACAAGCCGCTGCTGGTCTTGACCGGTGGCGACCCCATGGAACGTCCCGATCTGCCGGAACTCGTGGCGGAGGGCGTGGCGAGCGGTTTGAACGTGGGACTATCTCCCAGCGCGACGGCGAAGGTGACGCGTGAAGGAATTGAGTCCCTCAAAAAAGCCGGCCTGCACCGCGTGGCGGTGAGTTTGGACAGCCACGATTCCGTCGTTCATGACAAATTTCGCGGCGTGGGCGGGAGTTTCAGGCGGACCATGGACATCGCGGGCTGGGCCAGGGAGATGGGCCTTCCGCTGCAAATCGGCACCACGATCACCCGGCACAACATGAACGACCTGGAGAAAATGGCGGAGTTGGTGGAGCGGCTCGGCGTGATTTTATGGAGCGTGTTTTTCCTCGTTCCCACGGGGAGAGGTGCCGATCAAGGGCAGGTTTCGGCGGATGAGTCGGAGGATTTGCTTTCGCGGCTGGCCGGGATTTCCCGCCGCGTGCGCTTCGCCATCAAGACGACCGAGGCGCCCCACTACCGGCGGATCGTGTGGCAGGCCAAGGGGGACGTCATTCCCAATATCCCGGGGATCAACGACGCCAAGGGGTTTGTTTTCATCTCCCACACCGGCGACGTCTATCCCAGCGGGTTCCTGCCTATCAAAGGCGGCAACGTGCGCCAGTCGCCGCTGGGGGAAATCTACCGGAACGCGGAGGTTTTCCGGGACCTGCGCGATCCCAATAAATTGAAGGGCCGCTGCGGCGCCTGCGAGTACAAAAAACTCTGCGGCGGTTCCCGCGCCCGGGCCTACGCCATGACCGGCGATCACTTGGCGGAAGACCCGCTTTGCGGTTACATTCCCGCGGCGGCGGCCGTCCGATCGGCCTAGGGCCATGCGTCTGATCCGGTCTCAAATCGCGCTGGAAAAGAAAACCGTCGCCGCCATGACGCGGATCTACTGCAAAGTGGAGCACGGCGCCGCGTCCGACCTCTGCGCGGATTGCCGATCCCTGCTTGATTACGCCCATCTCCGGTTGACCAAATGCCCCTACGGGGACGACAAGCCCACCTGCGTCAAATGCCCGATCCATTGCTACAAACCCGACATGAAGGAAAAGATCAAAATCGTGATGCGCCGGGCCGGGCCGCGTATGCTGTTTCGCCATCCCTGGCTTACCGTTCTTCATTTCTGGAAGGAATATGTGAATCCGAATCCTTCCGCGCCGCCCAGGCGGCTTTCTTAGCCCGTTTATTGACGGGTTTCCCCGAAAAAGCTAAGATTTCCTTTCAAATTTGTAAATTCGTTTGAGGAGGCAGTCATCATGGCAGTGCGCATTGCGATCAATGGTTTTGGACGTATTGGCCGGTTGGTTTTCCGCGCCCTCGTGGAACAAGGATTGTTGGGGAAACAGTTGGAAGTGGTGGCCGTCGGTGATATCGTTCCCGCGGACAACCTCGCTTACCTTTTGAAGTATGACACCGCCCAGGGCCGCTTCAACGGCACCGTGTCTTCCAAGAAATCATCCGCGGACAAAGCCGAAGACGATGTGTTGGTCGTCAACGGCCACGACATCCAGGTCGTCAGCGCGAAGGACCCTTCGGGCCTGCCCTGGAAGCAGATGGGCGTGGAGCTCGTGATCGAGTCCACCGGTCTCTTCACGGACGCCGAGAAAGCCAAAGGCCACATCGCGGCCGGCGCAAAAAAAGTCATCATCTCCGCTCCGGCGAAGAACGAAGACATCACCGTCGTGATGGGCGTCAACCACGAGAAGATCGACGTCTCCAAGCACAACATCATTTCCAACGCCTCCTGCACCACGAACTGCCTGGTCCCCCTGGTTCACGTCCTCCTGAAAGAGGGCATCGGCATCGAGGAAGGCCTCATGACCACCGTGCATTCCTATACTGCCACCCAGAAAACCGTGGACGGTCCTTCCAAGAAAGACTGGAAGGGCGGGCGCACCGCGGCTCAGAACATCATCCCGTCGAGCACCGGCGCGGCCAAAGCCGCGGCCCTGGTGATCCCGGAAGTGAAGGGCAAGCTCACCGGCATGTCGTTCCGCGTGCCGACCCAGACGGTTTCGGTCGTCGACCTGACCTTCCGCTCCACCCGCGACACCAGCTACGCCGAAATCTCGGCGCTGATGAAGAAGGCCAGCGAGACCTATCTCAAGGGCATCTTGGAATACACGGAAGACGAAGTGGTCAGCTCCGACTTCATCCACTCCAAAGCCTCTTCCGTCTATGACAAGGGCTCGGGCATCGAGCTGAACAAGCGCTTCTTCAAGCTCGTGAGCTGGTACGACAACGAGTGGGGCTATTCGAACCGCGTGGTGGACCTGGTCCAATACGTGGTGAAAAAGTCCGTCCCGGCGGCCGTATAAGCTGAAGCTGCGCGAATAAGTTTCTTAACAGAAGGCCTGTCCCGAATCCGGGGCAGGCCTTTTTTTTGTGCATCTTCGCCTTCGCGTTGTTTGCGAGGATAAAGAAAGTTTAATCTGCCGAATGTGCTTAAACTCACCTGGAAAAACACCCATCCCGAGCCCATCCTAAAGCAAATGTCCAGGTCGATCATATGCCCATAATAATAGTGGAAGTAACCATTGAAAACGGGCCGGACCTCCCCTATACTCCAAAGGTCAAGAGTTGATGGTTACCGAGACGAAAAAAGATTCGCTTTCGATGGGAAAGGATCCGATGGGACCTTCCGATTTTCGGGCGCGACTGAGCGGGTTGCGTTTTCAAACTGTGTTGCTGGTGGCCGGGTCCGCCCTTTTGGGGCTGGCGCCGGCTCTTTGGATTTATAACGGGGCCCTGGAGCGTCTCGCCCTCGCGCGCGCCGGGTCGGGCCTGGACACGGCCCGTCCGGTGGCGAAGAAATGGCTGGCTCTCCGCGGCGACCGCCTGATGGAAGAGGCGCGGCACGACGCGGAGTCCGCCGAGCTGAAACAGGGATTGCAGCGGCAGGACCGGAACGTGCTGCGGTCTTTTCTGAGAAACCGTCCGGACGAGTTCAGCGCGGACCGGATTTTGATTCTGGACGAAGGCGGCCGCGCGTTGATCGACACCGAGCGCCTTTATCCGCCCTACGCCGATCTCCCCAAGGAAGCGCCCTTCTGGTCTGTCCTCAACGGGGAAGAATCCCACGGCACCTGGAACGACGGCGGGCGGCTCTACCAATGGGCCGCGTCGCCCGTGCTGATTGAACCGGAAATCCTGGGCGTCATCATGGAAGCCCGCCTCCTCGGCGCGCCGACGCTGGAGGAACTGAAGAAATACGTCGGGACCGATCTTTCCCTGCTTTCCCATTCCGGGTTGGCCTCCTCGACGTTGGACAGCGCGTTCTGGCCCGATTTAAAACAGCGCCGCGCCGGCTTGGATAAAGAGGAGTTGCAACTGACGACTTTGGCCGGAATGAATTTTCTGGAGTCCCGGACATCCCTGGGACAGGACGCCCAATTAGTCCTGCATCAGTCCGTGGAACGGGAATCCGCTTTTTGGCGGAAGGTGAAGAATGGAATGCTTCTGTGGTCGCTGGGCGTTTTGGCTTTGACCATCGGCGCGGGGATCTTCTTCGCGCGCTCCCTGGCCAAGCCGCTCGAAACGCTTATCCGTGAGATGGACTATGTCCGGCAGGGCCGTCACGGACGACGGCTTTCTCTCAACCGTCGCGATGAGCTGGGGAGTTTGGCGGAGGCTTTCAACAAGATGATCCAGCACCTGCGTCCCTCTCCGGGGACCTGGGGCGCGTTCCATTCCCCGTCGATCAAGCCTTCGGGCGATAAGCCGTCGGCGGCGATGCTGGGTTCTTCGGCGGCGGAAGTCCGCACGGTGACATTGATGTTTTCCGACATCCGGGAGTTCACGGGCCTGGTGGACGCGCTGGATCCCGGGCAGCTGGTCTCGCTGATCAACGAGCACCTCACGCGCCTCTATCACGCGGTGGGGAACAACCACGGGACCATGGACCGGAGCGTGGGCGATGCAATGCTGGCGGTCTTCGGCGCGCCGGTCCCCCGTTCCGACGATACCGACAACGCCTTGCAGTGCGCCCAGGACATCATCACCTCTTTGAAGGAGTTTAATTATCGCCGGGCGTGGGAGGGAAAACCCGAGTTGCGCATCAACCTGGGCCTGAACACCGGCCCGGTCATCGCCGGCGCTTTCGGGCCCGAGGGCGAACGGCGCTATTCGGTGATGGGCGACGCGGTCAACCTGGCGGTGCGCTTGGAGGGCCTGGCCCGCATGTACAACGTGAATTGTTTGGTCAGCGAGTTCACCCAGGCGGCCAGCCGGAAAGAGTTTCAGTTCCGCGAATTGGACCGGATCCGCGTGAAGGGGCTGCCCAACGCGCTCCGGGTCCTGGAATTGTGGGATCCGTGGCAGTCTCCCACGGTGGCTTCGGAGGCCTTCCAGATTTTTCAGACCGCGCGGCGATTTTATTTGCTGAGGGACTGGTCCCGGGCGGAAAACTTGTTCCGCCAGGTCCAGTTGCTCCTGCCCGGCGACGGCCCCAGCCAGCTCTACCTGGCGCGGGTTCAGCAACTCAAATTGAATCCGCCCAAAGAGAACTGGGACGGCGTCTACACGATCGTGACCAAATGAGCGCTATTTTTCGATTCGTATTGACGAAGTTGGGTGTTTGTTCAATAATTGATTCGCGGTTGTTGGATGTGGTTCGAAAGGTCAAACACGATGAAAATTAAGTTCTGGGGGACCCGTGGCTCCATCGCCACGCCGGGCATGGACACCGTCAAATACGGCGGCAACACGTCCTGCGTGGAAGTTTCCGACGGGAAGACCCTGGTCATTTTCGACGCCGGCACCGGCATACGTCCTCTCGGGATGGACTTGCAGAAGCGGTTCCCCAAGGGAACGCCCATCCGCGGCCATATCTTCATCTCCCACTTCCACCTGGACCACATCCAGGGATTCCCTTTTTTCACCCCGGTCTACGTGTCGGGAAACGCCTTCACGATTTACGGCTGCGAGGGCGCGGGCAAGAAGTTGGAAAACATTTTCGTGGGCCAAATGGCGCCGGAATATTTTCCGGTCACGCTGAAGGAGATGCCCGCGGAGATGAAGTTCGTCCAGCTCACCACGCGTCCCGTCCAGGTGAACGGCTGGACCGTTTATCCGACCTACGTGAACCATCCCGGCCTGGCGTTGGGTTACCGGCTGGAAGCCGGTCCGAAAAAAGTGGCCTACGTCACGGACAACGAGCCGTTCCGTTACCTTTTACGTCACCAAGGGAGTTTGAATCCCATCTACGACGACTTGGACTCCGGCAGGGTGGAGTTGGAGCGGGAGGACAAGAACCTCGTGGAGTTCATCAAAGGGGTGGATGTCCTTGTCCACGACGCGCAGTACACGATCGAGGAATACAAAGCCAAGTTAAGCTGGGGCCACAGCTTCTATGAATTCGCCATGGAGATCGCCATGCAGGCCCAGGTGAAGCAATTGGTCCTGTTCCACCACGACCCGATGCGCCACGACAAAGAACTGGACGAGATCGTCAAACGCTGCCAGGATTTCGTGGTGAAGCGGAAGAGTCCCCTTAAAGTCATGGCCGCCTACGAAGGCCTGGCGCTGGATATATAACCGCCGTATTTTTTGTTCCCGCCGCTGTCTAAATCCAAAAAATTTGCTATAGTTGTCCCAGTCGACAAGACGCGCCCTCCAGGCACCATCGGCGGAGGGGCGTGTTTTTTTTACCCATCCGGGCAGTTATTGTTTGACGCCGGAAATAATTTATTATAGAGTTCACCCTCATGACTTTAACGCAAACCCCTCATTTGAAGGTCAAAGAGATCCAGCGCACCTGGTTCCTCATCAACGCGGACGGCGTCGTCTTGGGTCGTTTGGCCACGATGGCGGCGAACCTCCTGCGCGGCAAAGGCAAATCCACCTATTCCGCCCACATGGACGGCGGCGACGGCGTGGTCGTCATCAACGCCGAGAAGGTCCGCTTGACCGGGAATAAGCTGGTGCAGAAGATTGATTTCCGCGCGTCCCGTTATCCCGGCGGCCAAACCTATACGAGCTATGGCAAGATGATCCAGGAAAAACCCGAGCGCGTCGTTGAGCTGGCCGTTTCCGGCATGTTGCCGAAGAACCGCCTCCGCTCCCGTTTCATGCGCCGCCTGAAGGTTTTCCGCGGAGCGGAAGGGGCCATATCCTATAAAGGCGCCCACGTGATTGACTTTTCCAATTCCAAAACTAAATCCGGCGGTCCCTACGTGATTCAATCGGCCGCCGGCACGAAAGCGTGATATTTCTATGACCAACGCAGGATCCACACCCACTCGTCAAAACCCCATTTGGGCCACCGGCCGGCGCAAGACCGCATCTGTCCGCGTTCGCCTGGTTCCCGGCGAAGGCCGCGTGATCGTCAACTCCAAGACCATCGATGATTTTTTCGGCGGCAACCACCGGCAGAAGGCCTCGGCCATGGCGCCGTTCAAGGTCGCGACCAGCATCAACGCGGCGAGCTACGACGTTTTCATCAGCACCCAGGGCGGCGGAGTCACCGGCCAGGCGGAAGCGATTCGCTTGGGTCTTGCCCGCGCCTTCGTGGAGATGGACCCGAAGCTCCGGTCCCCGATGCGCAAGGAAGGGTTCATGACCCGCGACGACCGCATGGTCGAGCGCAAAAAGTACGGCCAGCCCAAAGCGCGCCGTCGCTATCAGCATTCCAAGCGATAATCGAACAGGTTTCAATGAAAGCCGTGGGACGAGAAATCGACCCACGGCTTTTTCGTTTGCACGGAGGTCGGACCTGCTGGACCGACCGGGTACAAACATCCCTGCGTAGTTGGCGGGGACAGCAACTGTAAAACATGTCTCGATCTTCCCTCTCTTACCTTCAAGCCGCGGAAAATCATTTGCAGCGCGACCAGCCTGCACGGGCCCTCCCTTTATTGACCAAGTCCCTGCGTTCCAACCCTGATCGCTTCCTCCGCGCCGAAATCCTTTGGAAGCGCGCCGAGTCCCTGCGCGCGCTGGGGGAATTCCGTACGGCCCTGGCGGATTACTGGGCGGCGCACAAGCTTTACCGGTTGTGCGGCGTCGGCAGCGAGCGGTTGCGGACGTTGCTCGGCGCGAGCGGCTGTCTCCGGATCTTGGGACGCTTCGACGAGGCGGCGCGGATGTGGCGGGACGTTTCCCGGATGGATTTTTTCAAACAAGCCGATCCCTCGCCGGAAGAAATCCGACTGGAACGCGCTCTTGTGGAACGCGGCGCCGGGCGGTTGGCCGGGGCGCGGGCGATCCTCTTGAAATGTCTGCGCGGCCTGAAAAAAACCGGCGACGTGGAAACGCTGCGCCACGTCTGGTGGGCCCTCGGGGGGACGGAGCGCTTCCTCGGGAATTACCGCGCGGCCCTCGCCGCCTATCAACGGGCGGAAACGCTGGCGCGGCGGCTGAAAGATCCGTCGGGCGAGGCTTACGCGCTCTGCGGCCAGGCCGGGTGCCTGCGCATCCTGGGCGACGGGAAAAGCTCTTTCAAAAAATATCGGCGCGCCCATCAAATATTCCGCCGCACGGGCGATCCCTTCGGCCAGGCCTACGGCTATTGCGGCATGGGGAATTCCCTCCGCGCCTACGGCGACGCCGCCCGCGCCCTGCCGCTCTACAAAAAATCCCACGACCTCTACCGCAAGGTGGGCGACGAAGGGAGTTTGGCCTTCGCGCTGTGGGGAATGGGCGGAAGCCTGCGCCGCTTGAAAAAGTTTTCCCTGGCGGCGGCGCGCTACAAGCAGGCGCTTGGGATTTTCCGTCAGGTGAAGGACGCCCGCGGCGAAGTGATGGCACTTTTGGGGTTGGCCTGCGTTGGAAAAGAGTGGGGCGAGGACGTGGCCGCGGAGAGATTTCTGGGACAGGCGGTCCGCGCGGCTGTCCGCGAAAAGCTTCCCTACGAACGGACGCTGGCCGAATGGGTCCGCCGTCCGGAAAGCGCAGCGTCCCGCTTCAAGCGATTCGGCGTGGCCGCGGAAGCGGTGAAGCGATGGAAAGACCTTCCGTAAAGAAATCTCCCGCCTCACCACGTTTCACCGTCCGGGAAATCCTCGCCCGCTTCAAGGAACTGCGCAATCCCCGGAACATTGCGGGCATGGCGCGGTTCGGCATAGACACGGAGAAATGTTTCGGCGTGCCGATCCCCGTGTTGCGCGGCATGGCGAAGGAGATCGGGCGGGACCAGGCGCTCTCGCTTGAGCTTTGGAGCACCGGCGTTCACGAGGCCCGGCTGTTGGCCGGGTTCATCGGCGATCCCGCGCGGGTCACGGAGCGCCAGATGGACCGCTGGGCGAAGGACTTCAACTCCTGGGACATCTGCGACCAGGTCTGCAGCAACCTCTTCGATCCGACGCCCTTCGCCCACGCCAAAGCCATGGAGTGGAGCCGGCGGGAGGAAGAGTTCGTCCGGCGCGCGGGGTACGTGATGATGGCGGCCCTGGCCGTCCACGACAAGAAGTCGGCGGACGAACGCTTCCTTCCCTTCCTGGCGCGGATCCGGGAAGGCGCGGACGACGACCGGAACTTCGTGCGGAAGGCCGTGAACTGGGCGCTGCGGCAGATCGGCAAACGGAACGTGGCTTTGCGCGCCCGCGCGGTTAAAACGGCGGAAGCGATCCGGAAGGACGGGTCCAGGGCCGGACGCTGGATCGCGGCGGACGCCCTGCGGGAGCTGGAATCGGAAGCGGTGGTCGGCAGGCTCCGCGCGCGGGCGGCGAGGGCCGCCAAAACCCCCGCTTAAATAGGAGCGAATTCCTTTTCATCGCCGGAAAATTTGTTATAATCTCTGGCAATTCTCTACATGAAACCTCGCTGGGCGACCCACCTCAATGACGCGGTGGCAGCACTGGGGATGTACCGTCATATCTAAAAGGACGACATGAAAGAGCAGCCTCCCAAACAGGGTCTGTACGACCCCTTATACGAAAAAGACGCCTGCGGCATCGGCTTCGTCGTCAATATCAAGGGAAAGAAGTCCCATGATATCGTGTCGAACGCCATCACCGTCCTGGAAAACCTCACCCACCGCGGCGCCTGCGGCTGCGAATCCAACACGGGCGACGGCGCGGGCATCCTGTTCCAGATCCCCCACAAGTTTTTCCTGAAGGTCGCGCCCAAGGACAACATCAAGCTGCCCGAGCCGGGACAATACGGCGTCGGCATGATCTACCTGCCCAAGGACGCGGCGGCGCGCGCGGACTCCGAGAAGAAGTTCGAAGCCATCATCAAACAGGAAGGCCAGACGGTTCTGGGCTGGCGCACCGTGCCGACCGACAACTCCTCCCTCGGCAACACCGCCAAGGCCGGTGAGCCGTTCATCCGCCAGATTTTCATCGGCAAGAGCGCCGTTCTGAAAGATGACCTCGCCTTCGAGCGCAAGCTTTACGTCATCCGCAAGCTGGCCGAACACTCCATCAGGGTGATGGACGCCAACGGCTCCAACCAGTTCTACGTTCCGAGCCTTTCCAGCCGGACCATCGTCTACAAAGGAATGCTGCTCTCCGAGCAGATGAACCCCTATTACCCGGACCTGAAGGACAAGGACCTGGAGTCCGCCCTGGCTTTGGTCCATTCCCGTTTTTCGACGAACACTTTCCCGAACTGGAACCGCGCCCACCCGTACCGCTACATCATCCACAACGGCGAGATCAACACGCTCCGCGGCAACATCAACTGGATGCACGCGCGGCAGGCGCTCTGCGAGTCTCCGCTCTTCGGCGAGGACTTGAAGCGCATCCTCCCCGTGGTGGACACCGACGGCTCCGACTCATCCATGTTCGACAACGTCTTGGAATTCCTCGTGCTGACCGGCCGCTCGCTGCCCCACGCCATGATGATGATGATCCCCGAGCCCTGGGAGAACCACCAGCAGATGTCGGACGAGAAGAAAGCCTTCTACGAATACCATTCCTGCCTGATGGAGCCCTGGGACGGCCCCGCGTCCATCGGCTTCACGGACGGCACCATGGTCGGCGCCACGCTGGACCGCAACGGCCTGCGGCCCTCGCGCTATTACGTGACCAAGGACGACGTGGTTGTCCTCGCCTCGGAAGTCGGCGTGCTGGACATCCCGCCGGAGCGCATCCTCTACAAGGGCCGCCTGCAGCCGGGCCGCATGCTTTTGATCGACACCAAGGAAGGCCGCATCGTTTCCGACGAGGAGATCAAGGAAAAGATCGCCCGGGAGCATCCGTACCGGGAATGGCTCGACAAAGACCGCATCCCCATGGACAAGCTCCCTCGGATCCCTGAGATGCACCCGGAAACGGACCACGACAAGATCCTGCAGCAGCAACAGGCCTTCGGCTACACCTTCGAGGACCAGCGCGTGCTGCTGGAGCCCATGGCGAAGAGCGGCGTGGAGCCCGTCGGTTCCATGGGCACGGACACGCCCCTGGCCGTCCTGTCCAACAAGCCCCACCTGCTCTACAACTATTTCCACCAGCTGTTCGCGCAGGTCACCAACCCGCCCATCGATTGCATCCGCGAGGAGATCATCACCTCCGGCGAGACCACGATCGGCTCCGAAGGGAACCTGCTGAACCCGACGCCGGAAAGCTGCCGGATGATCGAGCTCCACTCGCCGATCCTCGGCAACGAGGAGCTGGAGAAGCTCCGCCGCGTGAAGCGCGAGGGCTTCAAGTCCGTCACGCTGCCGATCCATTTCGACCCCAAGTCCGGCGGCAAGGGCCTGGAGAAGGCCCTCGACCAATTGTTCGCGGCCGCGGACAAGGAGATCAAGAACGGCGCCAACATCCTGATCCTCTCCGACGTGGGCGTCAACGAGACCAAGGCGCCGATCCCCGCCATGCTCGCGGTATCGGGCCTGCACCACCACTTGATCCGCAACGGCACGCGCACGAAGGTCGGCCTGGTGCTGGAGTCCGGCGAGCCGCGGAGCGTGCACCACTTCGCCGCGCTCATCGGCTACGGCTGCGCGGCCATCAACCCCTATCTCGCCTTCGAGTCCCTGGACGACATGATCCGGCAGAACATGCTGCTGGACATCAGCTACCGGGACGCGGTGAAGAAATATTCCAAGGCCGCCTTCAAGGGCGTGGTGAAGACCATCTCCAAGATGGGCCTTTCCACGATCCAGAGCTACCGCGGCGCCCAGATCTTCGAGGCCCTCGGCCTCTCCAAGGACGTCATCGACAAATATTTCAGCTGGACGCCTTCCCGCATCGGCGGCGTCGACATCGGCGTCATCGCCGAGGAAGTCCGCCGCCGGCACGAGCACGCTTTCCCGGACCGCCGGGTCAACGGCCACACGCTGGACGTGGGCGGCAATTATCAATGGCGCAAGGAAGGCGAGTTCCACCTCTTCAACCCGGAGACCGTGCACAAGCTGCAGTACGCGGTCCGCGCCGGCAACTATAAAACGTTCCAGGAATATTCCAAGGCGGTCGACGACCAGTCCAAGAACTACTGCACGCTGCGCGGCCTGATGGAATTCAAGCAGGACCGGAAGCCCGTCCCCATCGACGAAGTGGAATCGGTGGACGACATCTGCAAGCGCTTTAAGTCCGGCGCCATGTCCTACGGATCGATCTCCCAGGAAGCCCACGAGTCCCTGGCCATCGCCATGAACC
>CAYZXT010000050.1:0-17411 GCA_964482515.1 uncultured Elusimicrobia bacterium
GCGGCCCTGTGGAACGTCGCGCGAGTCGTTCCGGCGCTGCCGGGCGTCATGCTCGAACCGGCAACGTGGTCGCTGGAAATGGCGGCCGCGCGGCCTTCGACGATGATGGTCGAACGCCGCACGGATTCCTACACGGCGGCCGACTTTCTGCGCGAGGAAGTCGCCCGGACGGACAGCCGCGCCGCATGTTGGACGTGACGCGCGCGCAGAAGAAATTCGGTTTCACCGCCCAGACATCTTTTGAGGAGGGGTTGCGGCGCACCATTGACTGGTACGCCAAGGCGCGAGAGTCGACGTCCGTCCGGGCATGAGTAAAAAAGCCCTTATCTCCGGCATCACCGGTCAGGATGGGTCTTACCTGGCGGAGCTGCTTCTGGAAAAGGGTTATCAGGTCCACGGGATCGTCCGCCGCGTCGCGCTGGAGGACCAGGAGCACAAACTCATCCGGATCCGCCATCTGTTGGACCGCCTGACGCTGCACCCCGCTTCCATCGAAAATTTCCACAGCATTTCCAAAGTCATTCAAACTGTCAAACCCGACGAATGCTATCACATGGCCGCTTACAGCTACGTCAGCTATTCCTTCGAGGATGCGGCCGAGACTCTCGACACCAACATCAAAGGGACGCACAATATCCTGGCGGCGGTCCATCAGATAATTCCGCAATGCCGGTTCTATTTCGCGACCTCCAGCGAGATGTTCGGCCTCGCCCAGGAATCCCCCCAGAACGAGAACACGAAGTTCCGCCCCCGTTCCGCCTACGGTATTTCAAAAATGGCGGGATATGAATTGACCCGGATTTACCGCGAGACCCACAAGATGCACGCTTCCTGCGGGATCCTTTATAACCACGAATCACCGCGACGCGGGTTCGAGTTCGTGACGCGGAAGATCACGTCCCACGCGGCCAGGATCAAGCTCGGGCTGGCCGACAGCCTTTCTTTGGGGGATCTGGATGCGCGGCGGGATTGGGGCGACGCCCGCGAATACGTGAAGGTCATCTGGCTGATGCTGCAGCAGCCCCAAGGGGACGACTACGTCGTCGCCACCGGGGAGACCCATTCCGTCAGAGAGTTCCTGGACGCTGCGTTTTCCCATGTCGGGTTGGACTACCGGAAGTACGTGAAGTCCAATCCTCAGTTCCTCCGGCCGGCCGACGATACTTTGTTGGTGGGAAACACGTCCAAAGCGCGGGAGAAGCTTGGCTGGGTTTACGGCGGTTCGTTCCAGACACTCGTGAGGGACATGGTTGAGGCGGACCTGGCCTATTTTTCCAAGGGCCGCAGCGTTTGAATGGGCGGTTTTCCGGTCCGCAGGGTCTTTGGCGTCCCGCTCCACGCTTTGACATGGGACGGCGCGTTGGCGCAGGTGGAAGAATGGGTCCGGGGCGATAAGCCGCGCCAGGTATCGGTCGTCAACGCGCATTCCATCATCGTCGCCCGGCGCGACCCGGATTTTTTGCGGGCGATAGAGAATTCCGATTTGGTTTTACCCGACAGTTTTCCGGTCGTCCGGCTGTCCCGGCTGTTCGGCCAGCCTTTTCCCCAGCGCGTGGCCGGGCCTGATTTTTGCGAAGCGGTTTGCCGTTTGGCGGAAGAGAAGGGTCACTCCGTTTTTTTTCTGGGATCGTCGCCGGCGGTCCTTGATATGATCCGGTCCCGCTTGTTGGAACGGTTTCCCCGATTGGCCATCGCCGGGGTCTATTCACCTCCCATGCGGAAAGAGTTTTCCGCCGAGGATTCGGACGCCATGATCGGCGCGGTAAACGCGGCGGCGCCGGACATCCTTTGGGTAGGGCTGACCGCCCCGAAGCAGGAAAAGTGGACCGACCGCCATCTTTCGCGGCTCAAGTGCAAGGTCGTCGTGGGCATCGGCGCGGCCTTTGACTTCATGGCCGGCACCCGGAAGCGCGCGCCGCGCTGGATACAGGTCCTGGGTTTCGAGTGGTTCCACCGTTTCATGCAGGAGCCAGGGCGGCTTTGGCGGCGCTATTTTCTAAGCAACGGGGAATTCCTGGCCCTCACCGTCTGTGAGATCGTGAAAGTCCATCTATTCCGCCGTTCGGAGAAAACGAACCATGACCATCCTTGATTTTGGCTGCGGGCCCAAGAAAACGCCGGGCGCCATCGGCGTCGATAAAGTCGCTTTCGCGGGCGTCGACGTGGTTTGGGATTTGGAAAAGTTCCCCTATCCTTTCAAAGATGATTCCGCGGACGGAGCGGTCCTGAGCCACTGCATCGAGCATTTCGACGACCCCATCGCGGTTTTGAGGGAGGTCTCGCGCATCGTCCGGGCGGGCGGCCGAATCCGCATCTTGACCCCGCATTTCTCATCCATGAACGTCTATTCCGATTTCACGCACCGGCACGCTTTTTCCTTGCATGTCTTCCGCAACATTTCTCTCTACAATGGAACGGTCGACCCTAAGAACTCCTACCAGGACTATATGTCCCAGATGGGAGCGAACGAGGCTTCGCCGGTCCGCCTTCGCCTGGCGAGCCGCCGGCTGACGTTCTGGCCGCTGCATGACGCCGTCGGGTTCGTACCGTTCCGCTGGATCGGCATCGAGTGGCTGGCGAACCGGTTCCCTATCCTGTATGAACGCTTTTTGGCTTTTCTTTTTCCCGCCAACGAAATTCAGGTGGAGTTGGAAGTCTTGAAGGGCTGACAATTCCGTCATGCGCCGCCACCTGGCCCACCCTGTTCCGTTTCTTGTCGTCGCTTCCCTCTCCTTTTCGGCCGTTTCCCTGGGGCTCCTTGGGATGCGGGGAATTCCGGGCGTCGTCCTCGCGGTCTTTGGCGCGGCGATCGGCGCGTACTCATATTTTCAACCCATGCTCGGCACTCAAACGCTGCTCTTCCTTCTTCCTTGCCTTGGCGCGTTGGATAATTTATTCCTGAAATCCCAGGCCATTCCATTCCTTCTCGGCCCCTTGGCGGGATGGAGCGTGGCGATGGCTTTTCTCCTGTTAAAAAGCGGGACGGCGAAACCGTTGCCCAAGTTCTTGATGGTCGTCTTTGCGGTCATGTTCGTCCTGTCTATGGCCCCTTCCATCGAGGCGTTTTTGCGATATGCTTCCTCGATCTGGCCCAACTATGAAAAGCCATTGATCGAAAGGGACGGGGATTGGGGCAATTCGTTAAAACTTCAGAATGCCGCAGGTTGGGTCCTGCTTGGACTTGCTGTCATGTCCGGCGGATGGTTGTTGGCTGTTTTCCTTTTGAAGGAGGTCCCCGGACGGCTTTCCATCGGCCAGATTTTCCTGCCCTTGGGTTTGGGCTTGCTCCCTTCCATTCCCCTTGGGGCGCTCCAGTTCTTTTTTCACTCGGGATATCTTTCCTCGGCGCCGACGTTCATTAATTCGGGAAGAATCAATGGGGCGTTCATCGATCCCAACGCCTTCGCCATGACGCTCTGTTTTCTTCTCCCCTGGGCCGCGGGACAGTTATGGGAATGGAACCGGACGCTTCCTCAGAAGAAAGCATGGGTCAACGCCGGCGGAGCGCTGACGTCCATCATGGTCATATTGCTTTTTCTCACCGGGACGCGGTCGGCTTTCATCAGTTTGGCCGGGTGCGCCGCGGTTTTGGCGGGATGTTCGTTTTTTCGGACGGATTTACGCCGCCCGCTGTTGAAGCTTGGCGCGGTCGCCCTTGTGCTGACCGCCCTGCTGCTGACGCCGTACGGGGCAAGCCGGTTTCCTGTTTTCAGCCGGATCGTAGAGGCAAGGCAAGCCTTGTCCCAGGTGCCGGTCTCAATCGATGGATGGAGAAAAATCCAGGGCGGGCGATGGGCCATTTGGGAGCGCGCCTGGACCCTGATCCGTTCGAGGCCTTGGTTCGGGAACGGCGTGGGAACCTATATCATTGAAGGCCGGTTGAATAAGTCCGGTCCGGCGCTTCCCACTTTGAACGACAACGCCGGGAATTATTATCTTCAGGTGTGGCAGGAGACGGGACTTGCCGGTCTGGCCGCATTCATTCTCCTGTTGTCGGCGACTCTTGTGCGGGGGGGCCGGGCCGCTCGATATGATTCCAATTCCGGACGCGTGTTCGTCTTCGCCGGTTTTTGCGGTATGCTTTTGGCCCTTAATTTCGGTAGCCACTTGCTGAGGATCGAAGTGAACCTGCTTTTCTGGCTGAGCGTCGCCCTGCTCTGGCGCGGGGAAGCGGCATGAAAAAATCTTTCGTCCTGCGCTTCGCGATCGACGCTTTCGGGCGCGTCGCCATGCTGGTCCTGACGGTTTTCTTCGCGCGGCTCCTGGGCGTGGAGGGATTCGGACAGATCGCCTTCGCCATTTCCGTCGTCAACCTGGCCTATTACTTCACGGAGTGCGGGACGCATTTGGTTTTCCTGCGGGAAATGGGCCGCGTCTCGCCCGCTTCCGGCGCGGGGCCGGCCGCGGCGAACGGCGATGTCCTGGCGGTCTGGGAAGAGTTTTTCGGTCTCAAGGTCGTCCTCACTTTTTCCGTCGGACTGGCCGTGTCCCTGTGCTCCTATTGGGTCTGGCCCTGGGAGAACCCCTTCGTCCTGGTGGCCATGGTCGGTTGGATGATGGGGAACAGCCTTGTCGATTTTTTTCACCAGGCCTGCAACGCCCTGCATCGCGTGGAGATCAGCGGGGTGGTGATGGTCCTTCACCGCGGGCTCTGTCTCGTTTTGGGCGGCGCCGCCGTCCTGACCTACCGTTCCCTTCCTTCGGTGGCGTGGGGGCTGTGCGCGGGCAGTGTTTTGGGGGCCGCCCTCTCGCTCTGGACGATACATCGCCGCTTGGGGTTGAACCTCCGTTTCGTGCGTAATTCGATCCGGTGGTGGAACTGGCTGAAGGTTTCCTTTCCGTTGGCCCTGGCGAATATTTTTGGGTCGGCTTATTTACGCCTCGGCATTTTAATGCTGCCGTGGTTGAAGTTTCAGGGCGAAGTGGGTTTTTACGGCGCTGCGCAAAAGATTTTTGAGGCGGGCTACATGATCCCCATGGCTTTCGTCACAATCGCCATGCCGCATTTTTCCCGCGCCTTGAACGAACATCCGGCGACCCTTCGGCGCATCGCCGGGCGCGCCGGCAAGTTCGTCGTGGCCCTTTCGGCGCTGTGGTTGGTCGGCGGTGAACTGTCCGCCCATTACGTCGTCCGGCTTGTTTTCGGGGGGGACTATGCTCCCGCGGTCCCGTTGCTGCGAATATTGATCATTGCCAACGCCCTCGTATTTGTGAATTATCTGTTGACCACGTTTCTCGTGGTTCTCAACCAGCTCCGTCGCCACGCGCTGAACGAGTTGGCGGTCCTTTCCGCCTGCGCGGTCATGAGTTATTTCCTGATTCCCCGGTTTGGCGCTGCGGGCGCCGCCTCGGCCGTCGTCGGTGCGGAAACCTTGTTGTTTCTTCTGACCGTGGCGGCGCTATGGGCGATCCGGGATTCTTGGATGGTGACAAGGGAAGAATATGCGAATCGCGGTTGACGCACGTCCGCTTTGCATCGAGCAAGCCAGCGGCATCCCCACCTATCTGCGTTGTCTCCTTCACGCGTTGAGCGAGATCGACCATCAGAATGAATACGTCCTGTACGCCCACAGGGATTTCAATTGGCAGGGAGCGCCCGGTTTTCGCTGGAGCAAGCACGTCGGGACCAAGGTGTACGGGACGGTCTGGATGCAGACAGTCGTTCCCTTTTGGATCCAGCAGGACAAAATCGATGTCTTCTGGGGAACGCAGCACATCCTCCCGCTCCCGTCGCCGCGCCGGGTGAAGATGGTCTTGACCGTCCACGACCTGATCTATCTCCGCATGCCGCAGACGATGGAAATCAAGAACCTTTGGATCAACCGCGCCATGATTGGCCCGTCCATACGCCGCGCCGACATCATCGCGACGGATTCCGCCTGGACGGCCCGGGACGTCATCGATCTCATGCGGATCGACCCCAAAAACCTCCACGTGGTCCATCTGGGCGTTGAAAAGGACTACCGCTTCATCGACAAGGTTTCCGCGAAGAAAACAATCCGTGAGAAATTGTCCCAGGACGAACCGTTCCTCCTCACGGTGGGCACGATGGAGCCGCGGAAGAACCTCATCGGGTGTTTGTCGGCGTTCTCCCGTTTGACGGACCGTTCCCCGCACGTGCTTTGCGTGGTGGGCCCTCCGGGATGGAAGATGAAGGGGATTTTGAAGAAAGTGCAAAACCACGGCGTCAACGTTCGCGTTCGATGGCTCGGTTACGTCCCGCGGGACTTGATGCCCGACCTCTATGCGGCTTCGGATCTGTTCCTGTTTCCGTCCCTTTACGAGGGGTTCGGTTTGCCGCCGTTGGAGGCGATGGCCTGCGGCACGCCGGTGATCTCCTCCAACCGGTCCTGCCTGCCCGAAATACTGGGCAACGCCGCCGTCTTCGTTGATCCTCTCAACGACGCGGCCATGTCCATGGCCATGGAACGGATATTGACCGATCGGGCGTTTAACGATGAGCTGGTCCAGAAGGGCATCAAATGGGTTTCGCGGTTTCAGTGGTCCCATACGGCCCGGCGCATGTTGGACCTGTTCCACGAAGCGGTGCGATGATCGCCCTCGACGCGCGCATGGTGCGCCATTCCGGGATCGGCAGTTATTTGCGAGGGCTGCTGTCCGGTTTTTCTAAAGAGGAGCTGGACCGGATCGTTTTGATGGGGCCCCCTGAGGCGCTGCCGCCGGCCGCCGGCGTTTTGCCCGCCTCGGAGCCGATCTACGGCTGGCGGGAACAATGGGCGATGCCCCGCCGGTTGCGGAAGATCGCTCCCTCTTTGCTGCATGTGCCGCATTTCAATATTCCGCTGGCTTACCCCGGGCCGCTCGTGGTGACGATCCACGACGTCATTCACCTGTTGTTTCCGCAGTTTTCCCGTGCCCGCTTCGCCGCCGTCTACGCCCGCTTCATGCTTTCGCGCGTGGCCGCCAGGACCGCGCTGGTGATGGCGGATTCGGAGTGCACCAAACGCGATCTGGTCCGCTTCGGTTTCTCCGATAAGAAGATACGGGTCGTTCCGCTCGCCGTGGACGGCCGGTTCCGGCCCGTGGACCCGGCGGAAGCCGCGAAGCGCGTCGGCCGTTATGGTTTGACGCCGGGGTATTTGCTGTACGTGGGGAACCTTCGGCCGATTAAAAACATCCCACGTTTAGTGGAAGCTTACGCGCTGTTGCGCCGCCGCCGTCCTGATGTTCCTCCGCTGGTCCTGGCGGGGCGCGACCAGATGTCGCGCGAATCGGCGGCATGGCGTTCCGATCCCTCCATAAAGTTTCCCGGGGAAATCGCTTCGGAGGATTTGCCCGCCCTGTACAGCGCGGCCGGTTTGTTCGTTTTTCCGTCCCTTTATGAAGGTTTCGGTTTGCCGCCGCTGGAAGCCATGGCCTGTGGTTGCCCGGTCGTCGCCTCCGGCGCCGGGTCGCTTCCCGAAGTGCTGGGCGACGCGGCTCTGACCGTGGACCCGGACGACGCCGGCTCCATCGCCGACGGTATGGAGCGCGCGCTGACCGACAGCGGTTTGCGCGCCGATTTATCGCGGCGCGGGCGGGAACAGGCGGGGCGCTTTTCCTGGCGCGCGACGGCGCAGGCCGTGTTCCGCATTTACGACGAGGCTTTGGCGATATGATCAACGACGGCAGGAATAAGGATTTAACGGCCTGGAACAAGTCCTGGGAAAACGAATTGGTCCATGAAGGCGGGCCGGACGGTTGGCAGCTCATCGACCGAATCAAGATGGAGCGCCTCGTGAAACTGGTGCCGCCGCGCGGGCGCGTGTTGGAAATCGGCTGCGGATCGGCGCGCCTTTCGTCCTATTTCGCCGGGCGGGGATACGAGGTCGTCGGTCTGGATTATGCCTGGAACGCCCTCCTTCTGGCGCGCCGAAAGGCGGAGCCCATGGCTTTCGTCCAGGGGGACGCGTTCAGGCTTCCCTTCGCCGACGGAACTTTCGACGTGGTCCTGTCCACCGGCCTGCTGGAACACTTCGAGGACCCCGCTCCGATCGTTGGGGAGATGGCCCGGGTGCTCAAGCCGGGCGGATGTTTTTATTCCGACGTGGTGCCGCATAAGTTTTCCATCTTCCGGTTGACGAGTTACCGGAAGCCGCTGGAGATCGGCGGCGAACATGTCTTCGAAGGCGCCTATGGTCCATCCGACATCCGGCAATGGCTTGGCGCCTCCGGCCGGCTGGAAGATGTCCGGTTGCTGGGCGCCGGCGTCCTGCCGCCCTACGGGCTCACGCGGCGTCCGCCCTTTCGTCAGATCATTTTCGCCCTGAAGCCCTTTTGGACGTTTTTGGAGGGTGGTTTTCTGGGACGGGTTTTCGGGTGCTATTATTTCGTTTCGGCGCGGCGGAAACTTACATGAAAGTCGCGCTGATCCACGATTGGCTGACGGGCATGCGGGGAGGGGAAAAAGTCCTCGAGTGCCTGTGCGAGATGTTCCTGAAGTCGGATATTTTCACGCTCGTCCACGTCCCGGGGTCCGTTTCCAAGACGATTGAGTCGCATAAAATCACATCCTCCGCTTTGCAGAGCTTCCCGTCGGTGGAAAAGCGGTACCGCCATTACCTCCCTTTCATGCCCTGGGCCATCGGGACCCTCGATCTGTCCGGCTATGACCTGGTCGTGTCGTCCAGCCATTGCGTGGCCAAGGGGGTCAAGGTGCCGGCGGGCGTGCCGCACATCTGTTATTCCCACACGCCGATGCGCTACGTGTGGGACCAGTTCCCCGATTATTTCGGCCCCGGGCGCGCTTCCTGGCCGGTCCGGGCGGCGATGTCGGTCCTGGCGCCGGCGTTGCGCCTGTGGGACGTCAAGACGGCCGCGGGGGTGACGCATTTCGTCGCCAATTCCGAGAACGTCCGCCGCCGCATCGCGCGTTTCTATGAACGGGAGGCGAAGGTGGTCTATCCGCCGGTGGAAACGGGCCTTTTCACGCTGAGCGACGCGCCTCCGGAGGATTTTTACTTGATCGTGTCGGCCTTCGCGCCTTACAAGCGCGTGGACATCGCGTTGGAGGCGTTCCGCCGGCTCAAGAAAAGACTCGTCGTCATTGGTTCCGGGCAGGAGGAAAAACGCCTGCGCGCGATGGCCGGGCCGCTCGTCGAGTTTAAAGGATGGACGTCGTCCGAGGAACTGAAAAGCCATTACTCCCGCTGCCGCGCCTTGATATTTCCGGGGGAGGAGGATTTCGGCATCGTCCCCGTGGAAGCCATGGCCGCCGGCAGGCCGGTGATCGCCTACGGGCGCGGCGGGGCCGCCGAGACAGTGTTGGACGGCGCCACGGGCGTTCTTTTCGAGTTTCAGACCCCGGAATCGCTCATGGAAGCGGTGCTCGGGTTTGAAACCCTGTCTTTCGACCCGCAAACCATCCGCCGCCACGCTTTGCGTTTCGACCGGGCGCAATTTTACGTGCGGTTCAGGGCCCTCCTCCAGGAATGGGGTTTAGCCGACTTCTCGACGTAAATCATTCCTTGATTTAAAGGTCGCGATCGAATAAAATTTCTGCTTATGGGAAAGATCATTTTTACGGACATAAAAACCCGCCGCATACTGTACCGAACCGTCTTGTTCATGGGAGACGCCTTCTGCGTGGCCATGGCTTTGCGGTTGTCGTTTGTGACGCGTTTTCACTTTGAACCGTTCATAGAAATATTTCCCATCGTCAAAGGCCTGCCGAACCCCGTCATCTATTTCCCTTTGCAAGGGACGGCTTTGGGCGTTTGGATGATGGTTTTCTGGGTCATGGGATTTTATCAGCGCATCAACCTCGACATCCTGGATGAGGTCATACGCATCGTCCGGGGCGTATTCGTCGGTTGGATCATCGTGCTGGCCGCCACTTTCCTGTATCGCGGGGTGGAGTACTCCCGGCTAGTGATGTTGTTGAGCGGCATTTATGCCAGTTTGTTCGTTTTTGTTTTCCGCGAAGTGATGAAATGGTTGTACGACCGGGGCGCGGCCAAGTGGTGGGAGCCCCATACCGTCTTGATCCTCGGGAGCGGGCGGATGTCCCGGTCCATCCAGCGGGTCTTGAGCTGGCACAGGGAGATTTCGCTCGTTCACAAGAGCACCCGCGACCCGCACCAGTTACGGCAATTCCTGCGGGAAACCCCGATCCGCGAAGTGTTCGTGGCGGAACCGGATTTGGATCACATGACGTTGGTGGCGATGTCGGACGTTTGCGACGAGTTTGACGTTCCTTTCAAGATCGTTCCCGACGTTTTGGAACTGCGCATGGGCGAGGTCATTTTCGACGACTCACTCGGCCTGCCGACTTTCCGGGTGAAGCCCGTATCCCTGCACGGCTGGACCTATTTTTACAAACGGTTGTTCGACGTGGTCTTTTCGACGCTTTTGCTGTCGTTCACCATCGTCCCTTTCATCTTCATGTCGATCCTCATCTGGATCGATTCCGACGGCCCGGTTTTCTTCCGCCAGCCCCGCATGGGCCATAAGCGCCGCGTGTTTCCCTTCTTCAAGTTCCGGACGATGGTGGCCAACGCGGATGTTTACCTGGAATTGTTGAAGAAGAAAAGCGAGCGCTCCGGACCGGTTTTTAAAATGAAGGACGATCCGCGCGTGACGCGCATCGGCAAGTGGATGCGGAAGTTCAGCTTGGACGAAGTGCCTCAGATCATCAACGTGCTGCAGGGGCAGATGAGCCTGGTCGGGCCGCGGCCCCAGGTTTTGTGGGAAGCGTCCGCCTACGACGAATGGGCCAAGAAGCGGCTGAACGTCCTTCCGGGCATCACGGGGCTGTGGCAGGTCAGCGGGCGCGCGCAGTTGTCCTATGAGCAGATGATCGATTTGGATGTCTATTATATCGAGCATTGGTCTCCCGGTTTGGACTTGCGGATACTGTTGAAGACCATCCCGACGATCTTGATGAGCAAAGGAGCTTACTGATAATGAAAATTCTGGTTACCGGCGGAGCCGGTTTCATCGGTTCGCACATCGTGGACGCCTATATCTCCCTCGGCCACCGGGTCACGGTCCTGGATAATTTTTCGTCCGGACGGAAAGCGAACTTGAACCGCAAGGCCGTCGTCGTCAAAGGGGACGTCCAAGCGCCCACTCTGAAGGCGCTCTTCGCGCGCTCCAAGTTCGACGTCGTGAACCACCACGCCGCGCAGATCGACGTCCGCAAGTCCGTCACCGATCCCGCTTTCGACGCCCGCGTCAACATTCTGGGTCTTTTAAATATTTTGGAGTTGAGCCGCGCCACCGGCGTCAAGAAGATCATTTTCTCCTCTTCCGGCGGGACCTATTACGGCGAATGCACTCGGCCGGGGCGGGAGACGGATTTCCCGCGGCCATTGTCGCCCTACGGGATCACGAAGATGGCGAGCGAATATTACATCCGCGCCTACCACGCTTTGCACGGGTTGAACTTCACCATCCTGCGTTACGGCAACGTCTACGGTCCGCGTCAGGACCCGCACGGCGAAGCCGGCGTTGTGGCGATTTTCAGCCAGCGCATGCTCGCCGAAGAGCCGCTCACCATTTTCGGCGACGGCCGCCAGCAGCGCGACTACGTTTTCGTCAAGGATGTGGCGCAGGCGAGCGTGCTGGCCCTGAAACGCGGCCATAACGACGTGTTCAACATCGGCACGCAGAAAGCGTCCAGCGTCAACGACCTCTTCCGGGAGATGAAGCGCATCACAGGCTACGAGCATAAGCCCATCTACAAACCCGCCCGCCCCGGCGAGCTCATCCGAAGCTGCGTGGACATCGGCAAGACCAGACGCGTCCTGGGTTGGCGTCCGCGCTTCACCCTGGCGCAGGGGCTCAAGGACACCATCGACTTTTTCCGCGGCAGGGAGCGGCCGTGAAAGCGCTCATCCTTTTAGGCGGGTTGGGCACGCGGCTGCGGCCCTTCACCCTCGAAAAGCCCAAGCCGCTCCTGCCGGTGCTGAACAAACCCTTCTTTTCCTATCAGTTGGGCCAGTTGAAGAAGTTCGGCGTGCGCGACGTAATCCTGGCACTCGGGTATCAAGCCGCCCATTTCCGCCGGCACCTGGGCGACGGACGTAAGTGGGGCATGCGGTTCGTTTATTCGCAGGAAAAAAATCCCCTGGGCACGGGCGGCGCCATCCGCAAGGCTTATGGCCATTTGACGGGGGGGACGTTCATCTTGAACGGCGACGTGTTGTGCAATATCGATTTGGGGAAGTTGCTGGACGCGCACAAGAAGAAAAAAGCCGACGGAACTCTGGCCCTGGTGGCGGTGAAGGACCCGAGCGCGTATGGGTTGATCGAAACCGACCGGTCCGGGCGAATCCGTAAGTTCATCGAGAAGCCATCACCCGAGGAGATGACCGTCAATACCATCAACGCGGGTTTTTATTTCTTCGAACTTCCCGTCATGCGCTTCATCCCGGAAAACCAGCCGGTCTCCATTGAGCGTGATGTGTTCCCCAAACTCCTGAAAAACGGTTACACTCTTGGCGGTTACCTCCACCAGGGATATTGGTCGGATATAGGCACGCTGAAGTCCTATTGGGAAACCCACATGGACCTTATGGACCAATTTGAGTCCGAGCCGCCGGCGGGCGTCAAGAGGGTGCGGGAAAACCTATGGGCCGGCAGGGGCGCCAAGCTGCATAACGCCATCAAGGTCCAGGGGACCGTTTTGCTGGGCGACCGCTGCCGCGTGTCCGCCAACGTGGTCTTCCGCGGGCGGGTCTGCGTGGGCGCGCGCTGCGTCATCGGAGAGAACGTCCATCTGACGGACTGCGTTGTGCAGGACGGCACGGTGATCGACCACGACGCGCAGTTGGAGAATTGCCTGGTGGGCGAGCGCTGCGTCATCGGCGACAACTGCCACGTCGGACCCAACGAAGTCCTGGCCAACAGGTCGGTGTTGAATTCCTATTCGCGACAGGTGGCGGGTTTGGTCCGCCCGCCGGACAGCAACTAGAATTTTCGGAGCCTTTTCATGAGCGAGATCACTTTCGGAACGGACGGCTGGCGCGCCCTCATAGCGGAGGAGTTTACCTACGCGAACGTCCGCCGTGTGGCCGAGTCCCTCGGCCGGCTCCTGCCGGAGAAGTCCCCGGTCGTCATCGGTTACGATCACCGCTTCCACTCGGAAAATTTCGCCCGGCAGGCCGGGGCGGTGCTCGCCTCCCAAAAGCACAGGATAACGCTCCTGTCCCACGCCACCACGTCGCCCGCTCTGTCCTTCAGCGTCCGGCAGCTCCGCGCGCGCGTCGGCGTCATGATCACGGCCAGCCACAATCCGCCCCTGTTCAACGGGTTCAAGGTGAAGGCCGCCGAAGGCTGCTCCGCCGATCCGGAGTTCACCAAGATGATCCAGGATTCCCTCCAGACCGAAGTCCCGGCCGTTTCGCTGGATTTCCCGTCCAAGCCCTATTCGCCCGACGACGCATACACGAAGTTCATGTACTCGAAGCTGGACAAAAAGCTCTGGAAAAAAGTCCCGCAAAAAGTCGTGGCCGACGGCATGTACGGCTACGGAGGCATCCTTTGGCAGAAGATTTATAAGGACCTGAAGATCAAAGGTTCGGTGATCCGCGCGAACCGCGACCCGCTCTTCGGCGGGGTTTCGCCCGAGCCGATCGAGGTGAACCTGGCCGCGCTGTCGCAGGCCGTTTTGAAGGAAAAGGCGGCGCTCGGCCTGTCGGTGGACGGGGACGCGGACCGCCTCGGCGCCGTGGACGAGAAGGGCGTTTATCTGTCGCCGCACCAGATTTTTCCGCTGCTCCTGCTGCACCTGATCGAGAACCGGAGGCTGAAGGGGAAAGTGGTGCAGGCGTTCTCGCTGGGATACGTTTCCCAGCGCATCGCCCAGCACTTCGGGATCGAGATGACGGTGGTCCCCATCGGCTTCAAGCATGTGGTACAGGAGATGATGCAGTCGAAGGTTCTTCTGGGCGGCGAGGAATCCGGCGGATACGGCGTCGGCACCTGGGCGCCCGAGCGCGACGGTTTGCTTTCCGGTCTCCTGCTTCTGGAAATGGTCCTGGCGCGGGGAAAGCCGCTGTCCGCCATCCGGAAAGAAATGGAATCCCGGTTCGGCGTTTCCGTCTTTCTCCGGAATGATTTTCACCTGAAGGCGCCGATCACGGATAAGGACAAATGGACGGAATCCCTTAAAGCGAGGATCCCCCACAAAATCGGCGACACGGCGGTCCGCGAGGTCAACGCTTTGGACGGGTTAAAGATCATCATGTCGGACGATTCCTGGGTCCTCATGCGGCCCAGTGGCACGGAGCCGCTGCTTCGGACCTACGCCGAGGCGCCGACCGCGGAAAAAACCCGCCGGCTTTTAGCGAAGGCGCAGGAAATTGCTACAATGAGGGCCTCTTAAATGAGTTCTTTGACCGGCATGCGCGCCATGATGATGGCCGCCGGCGAGGGCACCCGTCTTCGTCCGCTCACCTATTCCTATCCGAAGCCGATGGTGCCCGTCCTGAACAAGCCCGTGATGGAACATGCGCTGGAAAACGCGGCCAGCCACGGCCTGCGCGACATCGCGGTGAACCTTTATCACAGGGCCGACCGCGTGCAGCGTTATTTCGGCGACGGGTCCGCCTGGGGCCTTAATCTAAAGTATTCCATCGAAACCCGCCTGATGGGGACCGCGGGCGGCGTCAAGAAGATGGAGAAATACCTGAACGGCGGCACGTTCCTCATCCTTTCGGGCGACGGCTTGAGCGAGATCGATCTGACGGCGGCCGTGGAGTTCCACCGGCGGAAAAAATCCTTCGCCACCATGGTGTTGAAGCGCGTGTCCTCCAAATTTGAATACGGCGTCACCTTGACGGATACCGGCGGCCGCATCAAAAAGTTCATCGAAAAGCCTTCCTGGTCCGACGTGTTCGCCGACACCGTGAACACGGGCGTCTATATCTTCGAGCCGGGAATTTTTAAGTATATTCCCTGCGGAATTCCCTACGATTTCGGCAAACAGGTGTGGCCCGCGCTTTTCAAGGCGCGCCTGCCGATCTTCGGGTATATTTCCGACGATTATTGGTGCGACATCGGGAATTTGAACGAATACCGGCGGGGCCAGCGCGACGCCCTTTCCGGGATCATGCAGAACGTGCGGCCCAAGGGCCGCGAACTGCGGCCCGGCGTATGGGTCGAGGACGGAAGCGTCATCCACCCGTTGGCCCGCGTCACGGCGCCCTGCGTGATCGGCGCGAACGTCCACATCGCGGCCCAGGCCCAGGTCGGGCCCATGACCGTACTGGGGGACGGCGTCAAGATCGCCCGGGGCTGCATCGTGCAGGAATCGATTTTATGGAACCGGGTCAATCTGGAACCGAACGTGCGGCTGTATGATTTGATCGTTGGAAACGACGTTACGATTTCGCGGGGAACGATTTTTTGCGGCGGCGTCTGCATGGCGCCGGATGATATTCCCAACCTTTAGTCTAGTCTAACCGGACGGCCAACCGTCTCTACTTATATAGGTATCACCCTTAAGGAGGGTTGAAACATGCGTCGCGATCGTTATGTGTTTACATCAGAGTCCGTCACCGAAGGCCATCCCGACAAGGTATGCGACCAGATTTCGGATGCAGTATTGGATGCGGTTTTGAAGGACGACCCCACGGGCCGCGTGGCCTGCGAGACTTTCTGCACCACGGGCCTGGTCGTCGTCGGCGGTGAAATCACCACGAAGACCTGGGTGGACGTCCCCAACCTCGTCCGCCGCGTGGTTTCGGAGATCGGCTACACGAACAAGGAATTCGGCTTCGACGCCGCCGGTTGCGGAATATTGAACGCCATCGGCCGGCAGAGCCCGGACATCGCCCAGGGCGTGGACACGGGCGGCGCCGGGGACCAGGGCCTCATGGTGGGTTTCGCCTGCGATGAGACCGAGGAATTGATGCCGACCCCGATCGTCTTCGCCCACCGGCTGACCCGCCGGCTGGCCGAAGTCCGCAAAAAGAAAATCCTGAAATACCTTGGGCCGGACGGCAAGTCCCAGGTCACCATCGAATACGAAGGAGGCCGGCCGAAACGCATCGACACCGTCGTTTTGAGCAGCCAGCACACCACCGACATCCTGGATAAATCCGGACACAAGATCACCAACAAGTCCCGGGAAGAAATCATCCAGAAAGTCGCCCTCGCGGTCCTGCCGAAAGACATGATCGACAAGGACACCAAGTTCTACGTGAACCCGACCGGCAAGTTCGTGGTGGGGGGACCGGAAAGCGATACCGGCGTGACCGGACGCAAGATCATCGTCGACACCTACGGCGGCTGGGCGCCCCACGGCGGCGGCGCTTTCTCCGGAAAGGATCCGACGAAGGTCGACCGCTCCGCCTGCTACATGGCGCGCCACGTGGCGAAGAACATCATCGCGGCGGGTTTGGCCAAGCAATGCACAGTGCAGCTCGCCTACGCCATCGGCGTGGTCGAACCTGTCAGCGTCATGGTCGACACCCACGGCACAGGCCGTTTGCCGGAAGAAGAGCTCACGCTCCTGGTCCGCAAATCGTTCCCGTTGACGCCGCGCGGCATCATCGACTATCTGAAACTCCGCCGGGCCTTCTATCAGAAGACCGCGTCCTACGGCCATTTCGGCCGCAACGATTCGGACTTCTATTGGGAGAAAACGAACAAGGCCGCGGAACTTCGCAAGAAGGCCGGCATTTAGAATAAAAACAGAAGGAAATTGCCAAAAATTCCTGGGGGCTTTATGAGCACAACCACCGTTAAAACGAGAACGCCCGACTTCAAAGTCGCCGATATATCTCTGGCCGATTGGGGCCGCAAGACCATTACCGTCTCCGAGCAAGAGATGCCCGGCCTGATGGGGATCCGCAAGAAATACGGCCCCGAGAAGCCCCTGAAAGGCGTTCGCGTGATGGGTTCCCTTCACATGACCATCGAGACGGCCGTGCTCATTGAGACGCTGAAAGAGCTCGGGGCCGACGTCCGCTGGTGCTCGTGCAACATCTTCTCCACCCAGGACCACGCCGCCGCGGCCATCGCCTCCGCCGGCATACCGGTCTTCGCCTGGAAGGGCGAGACGCTCAAGGAATATTGGGAGTGCACCCTCGCGGCCCTCACTTGGCCCGACGGGAGCGGCCCCCAGCTCATCGTCGATGACGGCGGCGACGCCACCCTCATGATGCACTTGGGTCTGAAGGCGGAGTCCGACGCTTCCGTTCTCGACAAGAAGGCCGATAGCGAGGATGAGAGGGAACTCTACGCCGTCCTCAAGAAGACATTGAAGGAAACCCCCGGCATATGGTCCCGCTTCGTGAAGGAATGGAAGGGCGTCTCGGAAGAGACCACCACCGGCGTGCATCGCCTCTATCAGATGATGGAGAAGAAAGAGCTCCTCGTCCCCGCCATCAACGTCAACGATTCCGTCACGAAGTCGAAGTTCGACAATCTCTACGGCTGCCGCGAGTCGCTGGCCGACGGCA
>CAYZXT010000051.1:0-16473 GCA_964482515.1 uncultured Elusimicrobia bacterium
GCGCGGCATGCCGCAGATCGAGGTCACCTTCGACATCGACGCCAACGGCATCCTGAACGTGTCCGCCAAGGACCTCGGCACCAACAAGAGCCAGCACATTTCCATCCAGGCGAAGAACAAGCTCAACAAAGAAGAAGTGGAAAAGTTCATCAAGGAAGCCGAGCAATTCGCGGAAGATGATAAAAAGAAGAAAGAAGAAATCGAAGTCAAGAATGAGGCCGACACCGTGGTCTATTCGACGGAAAAAGCCCTGAAAGATTACGGCAGCAAAGTGAGCCAGGAAGAACGCATGGCCATCGAGCGCGCCATCACCGACGCCAAGGAAGCCCTGAAAGGCACGGACCTGGAGAAAATTAAGTCCGCCAAGGAAGCGCTGCTGAAAGCGTCGCACAAGCTCGCCGAGGAGATGTACAAGAACGCCCAGGCGCAATCGGCCCAGGGCGCGGCGGGCGCGGGTCCCGACGTGGGCGGCTCTTCGGCCCCCAACGCGGAGAACGGTGCCGAAGGCAAGGTCGTCGACGCCGAAGTCGTGAAGGAAGAAGAAGGCAAAAAATGATGCGCAACGCGCAGAAACAGGCGGTGTGCGTGACCGAAACGCTGGCGTCCCTGAAGGCCCCCCACAAATGGATGGGCAGCTATTCGGACGCGCAGCGGCAAACGCCCCGCGACGTCATGCATTCGACGATCGATGAGGTCTTCGAAAAGAGCCATGAAATGTTTCTGCGCGTGAAAGAGAAAGGGCGCGACTTCAGCCAGACGTTCTTTTTTTCGGATCCCGAACAGAAGGACGTGATTTTTGAGTTGTTCCATTCCAAGAAAGGCCAAATCCTGGGAGACGCGGTGAAAGCCCTCTCCCGGCTTCGCTGGTAAGGACGAAGGAATAGGATGGCCACCAAGCGCGACTACTATGAAATCCTGGGCGTTTCCAAAGGGGCGACCGCTGACGAGATGAAGGCCGCCTACCGGAAGCTGGCGCTGCAGTTCCATCCGGACCGCAACCCCGGCAACAAGGGCGCCGAAGACAAGTTCAAGGAAATCAACGAAGCCTACGAAGTCCTTTCCAACCAGCAGAAGCGTGCAGCCTACGACCAATACGGGCATGCGGGCGTGCAACAGGGCGGCCCCGCGGGGCCCGGCGGCGGGTTCGAGGGGTTCCAGGGTTTTGAGGGCGGCAACTTTGGCGACGTGTTCGGCGAAATTTTCGGCGAGGTTTTCGGCGGCGGCCGCGGCGCCGGCGGACGCCAGCGCGCGCGCAAGGGCGCCGACCTCCGCTACGACCACACGGTCACTTTGGCCGAGGCTTTCACCGGCACCCAATCCACCCTCCGCGTCAACCGCCAGGCCGCCTGCCCGCAGTGCCACGGATCCGGCGCAAAGCCCGGCACTTCCCAAAAGACCTGCACCGATTGCCGGGGCGCGGGACAGGTCCGCGTCACCCGCGGCTTTTTCACCATGGCACAGACCTGCCCGAAGTGCCGCGGCGAGGGCCAGATCGTTTCGGACCCCTGCTCCAATTGCCGCGGACAGGGGCGTCTCCGGTCGACGGAAAACATCACGGTCCGCATCCCCGCGGGCGTGGAGGACGGCACCGCGCTCCGCGTCCCCAACGCCGGGGAGGCGGGCGAGCGGGGGGCTCCCGCGGGCGATCTGTACGTCGTCATCCAGGTGCGGGAGGACGGCCGTTTCGTCCGCGACGGCGACGACCTTTTGGCCGAACGCCGCATCTCCATCCCGATGGCCGTGCTCGGCGGGGAAGTCAGCGTTGAGACACTGGATAAAACCGTCCGCATCAACGTTCCGGCCGGGACCCAGTCCGGCACCACGTTCCGCGTGAAGGGCGCCGGTATGCCACGCCTCGGCTCCAACGGACGGGGCGACCTGAAGATCCGCGTCCTCGTCGACATACCCGCAAAACCCACCAAAGAACAGAAAAAACTCTTCATGGACCTCGCCAAGACCATGGGCGAAGACGTGGATGCCAACGACGGCATCTTCAAAAAAGTGTTCGGTTCGTAATCCTGCCCGCCATGCCGCATTTTTTCGTTCCGCCCGAGGCAGTCCAAGATGAAAAGTTCACGCTGGCGGCGGACGAAAGCCGCCACCTCGCGAAGGTCCTGCGCAAAAAACCCGGCGACGAAGTGAATCTGTTCGACGGCCAGGGCCGCCTTTACCGCGCCCGCATCGATGTCGTCGGCGAGGGTTCAGTAACGGGGCGCATCCTGTCCGCGGAAACCCAGCCCGCCCTTGATTTGACCATGCGTTTGTTCCAGGGCCTGCCCAAGGGCGACAAGTTCGATTGGATCCTGGAAAAGATGACGGAACTCGGCGCGGCCGAGATCGTCCCCATGCATGTGGAGCGCTGCGTGGCGCATTTGGCGAAGGAAAAAATCCCGGCGCGCCTGGAGCGCTGGAAGAAGATCTTGCTGTCGGCGTCGAAACAATCCGGACGCGCGTCCGTGCCGTCGGTCCGGGCGCCCGTGACTTTGGACGAGGCCCTGGCGCTCTGCGGCAAGAACGATCTGACCTTGTTTCCCTGGGAAGGGGAAAAGAACGTGTCGCTACGGGAAATCCTGCAATCGCGGCTGAAAGATTCGCGGGGAAAAACGATCAATATCTTCATCGGGCCGGAGGGCGGGTTTTCCATGGACGAAGTGGCGCGGGCCCAGACAGCCGGCGCCGTCACCGTCTCGCTCGGCCCCGCCATCCTCCGCACCGAAACCGCCGGGCTCTTCGTCGCCTCGGCGCTGGTGTATGAAACCACTCAAGGAGTCGCCGCATGAAAAGCAGCTGGCCGCGCATTTTGACATCGTCCGTCGTCGTCGCCGTCATCGCCTTGCTGGTGGGAATATTCTGGCAGGCCGACGCCCTGGAGCTTTTGATCGCGGAATTTTTCTTCGGCGCCCTCGCCGGCTGGTTCGCGCGCCGCCACGGCTGGCTCAGCGGCGTCATCGTGGGCCTGCCCTACGGCATCGCGCAGCTGACCCATCGCGCGGTCCAGGACTACCCGACGCTTTCCAACCTCCTGATGGAGCCCGATTATTGGCGCCTGCTCATCCCGGCCAGCGTCGTGGCCTGCGGCATGTGCGTCCTCGGCGCCCTCGCCGGCGCCTGGATGCAGGACATGAGGCTGCAAAGGACGAAATGAAACTCTTTTTCCAAACATTCGGCTGTAAGGCCAACCAATACGATACGGAGCTGCTGCGCACCAAGATGGAAAGCGCGGGCGGCGCGAGCACGCAGGACTTCGCGGAGGCGGACATCTGCGTGGTGAACTCCTGCTCAGTGACGGCCGTGGCGGACAAGGAATGCCGCCAGTTCGTGCGCAAGGTTTTGCGGGAGAACGACCACGCCCGCGTTATCGTGACCGGCTGCTACGCCACCCACGCGCCGGACCAGCTGCGCAAGCTTTCGCCCCGCGTCGAAGTCTATTCCAACGAAGAGAAGAACGAGCTCCCGGCCTGCCTCGGTTTCGAAGTGGCCCCGGAAGTTTTTGGCCTGAGCCGTTTTTCCACCCGCGTGCGCGCCTTCGTCAAAATCCAGGACGGCTGCCAGGCGCCCTGCAAATATTGCATCATCCCCCAGACCCGCCCCAATTTCTGGAACAAACCCGTGGAACAGGTCGTAAAAGAAGTCAGCGCCCTGGTGGACGAGGGCCACGGCGAAGTGGTGTTCACCGGGATTCGATTGGGTTTATACCATGCGACGGAGAATGGGGAAAACGTCAAGCTGGACGGACTGATGAAACGGTTGATCGAGATTCCCAAGGATTTCCGCGTCCGGCTGTCGTCCCTCGAAGTCACGGAAGTGCCGGACGAAATCATTTTGCTCGCGACGCAGTCGGAGAAAATATGCCGCCATTTCCACATCCCCATGCAGTCCGCGGACGACGACGTGCTCAAGGCCATGGGCCGCTGGTACCGTTTCGCCCAATACGAGGAGCGCGTGAATTTCATACGCAAGCATCTGCCGGACTGCGCCATCACCGCGGACGTGATGGTGGGTTATCCGGGGGAAACCGAAGCCATGTTCGCGAACACTTTGCGGCGGATCGAATCCCTCGAAATGACCGGACTCCACGTGTTCCGCTATTCCCAGCGCCCGGGGACCGAAGCCGCGAAGCTGCCGCCCCTGCCGCCCGAGGTCATCCGCGACCGGGCCGCCCGTTTGATCAGCCTTTCCGAAAAGATGGAGCACAAGTTCCGCCACCGGTTCATCGGCACCCGCCGGACGGCCATCGCCGAACCCTCGGGCGATGGCTGGACGGACAATTATATCCGGGTGAAGGTCCCGGCCGACAGCCACCCCGGGCAGTTGGTCCAAACGTCCATTCTTTAAAGATTTTACCGCTCCATACTCATAAAAATACTATAATCACGATTCAAATGGCCCAATGTATTTTTTGCCGTATCGTTAATAAGGAAATTCCTTCCGCGATCCTGCATGAAGACGGGGACATTCTGGCCTTCAAGGACATCGATCCCAAGGCGCCGGTCCACATTTTGATCATCCCCAAGAAACATGTGGCGAAGTTGATGGATTTCTCGTCGGAAGATATCGTTTTGATGGCCAAGATTCACGCGGCGGCGCAGCAGATCGCCAAGACCGAAGGCGTGGCGGAGACGGGTTTCCGCCTGGTGACGAACAACGGTGCGCACGCGGGCCAAGCCGTGGACCATTTCCATTATCATCTGCTCGGCGGACGCAAGCTGGGCTGGCCTCCGGGCTAGATTCAAAACAAATTTAAATTTAATGGCTTCTTTCCGGTCTTTTGCCGGAGGGAGGGCCGTTTAGTCTTTTTTTTATCCATAACAGGAAGGCGAGTGATATGTCATGGTTCTAGTCAAAGTGCGCGAGGGCGAATCCATCGAGGAAGCCCTGCGCCGTTTCAAGCGCGAATGCGAGCGCAACGGTATTATGCAGGAGATCAAGAAGCGGGAATATTATGAGTCCCCTTCGGTCCGCCGCAAGAAAAAGCAAGCGGAGCTCCGCCGTAAAATCCGTCGCCGTATGATGCGTCATACGCGTCCGCGCTAAGGGATAACGATTGTCTCTTCCCCTATTGGATCGTTTGGATTCGGACCTCAAGGCCTCGCTCAAAGCGGGCGAGGCCTTGAAGGTTTCGGCCATCCGGATGGTCCGCTCGGCTCTGAAATATAAAGAAATGCAAACCGGCAAGGAACTCTCCGAAGCGGACGTGTTGGATGTTTTGTCCGCCGAAGTGAAGCGCCGTCGTGAATCAGTGTCGGAATATGAGAAAGCCGGCCGGACCGAACTGGCGAAAAAAGAGGCGGATGAAATCGCCATTCTGTCCGCCTACCTTCCCGCGCAGTTGACCGAAGCGGAAGTCGCCGCGTTGGTCCAGGAAGCGGTCAGTTCCACGGGCGCCGCGTCGCCTAGGGATATGGGGAAAGTGATGGGCGCGCTCATGCCCAAAGTGAAGGGCCGCGCGGACGGAAAGATCGTCAACCAGTTGGTGAAGGCCGCTCTCGGAGGCTAGGAATTTTAAGTCGTCATCCCGTCCCATTCCACAAGCTGGGACAATGTCTAGCGACATTGGATTGTTTCTGTCCGGGATCCATGCTGTAAATCTTCCCTTCAAATCTTAATCATGGATTCCGGCCAACGGCATGCCGGAATGACGACAAGAGAAGGGGTTTCGTGATGGGTTCATCCAGCAATCAAGTAGAGCAGATTCGCCAGGCCATCGATCCTCTTGATATCATCAAGGAGGCGGTGCCGACCCTTAAGTCGTCGGGCCAGCGCTGGAAGGGGAACTGTCCCTTCCACAACGAGCGGACGCCGTCGTTCTTTTTCATGCCGGAGAAGGGCCTCTGGCACTGTTTCGGGGCCTGCCAGGAAGGCGGGGACATCTTCAAGTTCGTCATGAAGTACGACAACTTGACGTTCCCCGAAGCTCTCCGCAAGCTGGCGGACAAGGCCGGGATCAAGCTGCAGTACGAGCGGACCGAGGTCGCTTCCCGCGAGGCTCAGGAGCGTGACCGCCTTCTGGAACTTTTGACGGAAGCGGCCGTTTTTTATAAGGACGCGCTCAAGAAGCTTCCCGAAGCGGAGCCCGCCCGTCGCCACCTGGCCAAACGGCAGATCAAGCCCGAGACCATCGACTCTTTTCAGTTGGGATACGCGCCGCTGCGGAACGGTTTTCTGGACCTGGCGCTGCGCAAGGGCGCCAACATCGAAGATTTATTGAAGGCCGGCCTCGCCGTGAAGTCGTCGAAATCCGGCCGGTATCACGACCCGCTGTGGAACCGGTTGATCTTTCCCATTTCGGATTCCTACGGCCGGGTTGTCGGTTTCGGCGGACGCGTTCTCGAAGAGGGAACGGACGCGCCGAAATACATTAACTCGCCGGAAACGCCGGTCTATTCCAAGAGCCGCCACCTCTACGGTTTGTACCAGGGCCGTCAAGGTTTGCGCACTCGAGGACAGGGGCTTTTGGTGGAAGGCTACATGGATGTGATCGGCTGCCACCAGGCCGGCGCGGATCACGCGGTGGCGCCCCTCGGCACGGCGTTCACGGCGGAGCAGGCGAAGCTTTTGCGGCGCTACGTCCAGGAAGTGGTGTTGCTCTTTGATCCGGACGACGCGGGCTTGCGCGCGGCGTGGCGCAGCGCCCCGGTGCTGGTCCAGGCGGACATTTTTTTGCGCGTGGCTTCGATCCCCGGCGGACTGGACCCGGACGAACTGATTTTGAAGAACGGCATGGATGCTTTGGACGATGTGATCCGTCGGGCGCAGGACGTCGTGGATTTTTGGCTGGACCGCATCGCCCAGCCCCAGCAGAATTTGGACCCCTTAAACGTCCGGCTGCAGCGGGCGGAAAAGCTTTTGACGTTCATCAAGGACGTTCCCAACGAGCTTTTGCGGGAAGAATGGCTGAGCCGTTCGTCGCAGCGGCTGGCCCTGGACAAGGGCGCGTTGACGCGGGAAATGCAGAAGATGGTGGTGTCCGGCGCCCGGGCGGCGGTATCAAATAATTCGAATCGCCCGTCGAACCAGCCGGCGCATAACACGCTCTTGAAACCGTCGGCCCAGACGTCGATCCCCACGCCGGTCCGCAGCGTGGAAGAAGAGATCATTCAGATTTTAAGCCAGTCCCCCGAAGCCTGGGGGGAATCGCCGCTTCGTTCGGAGTTGTTCCGGGATTTGCGTTGCCGGAGCGTGGTGGAACGATTGAAATTTCAGAAGGAGAAACTGGGCCGTTTCGATTTGGCCGCGCTCTCCGCGGAATTGAACGCGTCGGACGCAAACTGGTTGTCCTCGCTGCTCCTTGAGGAAAAGACTTTCACCGACCCGGCGGCGGCGTTGACCCAGCGGCTTCATACCATTGAGCTGCTTTGCGCCGATGTTGAACGGAAGAGTTTGGAAAAAGAGATTTTGCTGATGACCGAGGGGCGGATTCCCCGCGATGAAGCGAAGGTCAACCGTTTCCGGGAATTGACCAAAATGCTTAAGGTCAGGACGTAAGCGTCGCCCGTTTTCTTAATATCCGTCGGCGTCGGGACACCACATCATATCGCCAGAGGAGAAATATCCAGCATGAGTTACCCAGAGGTTCTTCGCGGATTGATCGAGCATGGTAAAGAAGCCGGATTTCTGACCTACGAGGAAATCTCCCAGAAGCTGCCTGAAACCCATTTGACCGCCGAGGAGTTGGATTCCCTTTTCGGCACGCTGGAAGAGATGGGTATCGAAGTCGTGGAGCGCAGCGAAGACGTGGGCCGCGTCCGCTCGACCGATTCTCCGGTGGAGGAGATCGGCGTTCCTGATATTGAACTGGACACGCAGAACTCCATCCGCATGTATCTTTCCGAGATGGGGAAAGTGCCGCTGCTTTCCCGCGAGCAGGAAGTCGCTCTTGCGAGAAGCATCAAGGAGAACGAAAAGGTTTTGAAGCTCGTCGTCCTTGAGTCGCCCATAACCCATCGCGAGATCCGGAACTGGGAAGCGCTGCTCGAACAGGACGAAATGACGCCCAAGGAGCTGATGCCCCGCGGCCGGCGCACCGCGTCGGAGCTGTCGGGCATGCGCCGTCGCGTGAAGACAGTCGCCGCCTCCATCAGCAAAAGCGAAAAGAAGATCATGGTCTTGGAAGAAAAAGCCAAGGGCAAGATGACGGACGACCGCCGCAAGGACGTGCGCGCGCATATCGACCGGGAGCGCAAGGACATCGTCAACCGCATCGTCAGCCTGAACCTCAACCAGGACAAGATCAAACGGCTCACCAACAAGATCAAAACGTTGGGCGCGAAGGTGAACGAGTTCCAGGATGAAGTCCAGCGCTACGAAAAGCGCATCAAGCTTCCCTACGCCGAACTCAAAAAGCTTTATATCAAGACGATCAACAAGCAGATGTCCCCGACGGCTTTCCGTCGCGTGACGGGCTATACCATCACGGGCATCGAGTCGACCATGCAGAACATCGAGCACGTTCAGCTGCGGTTGCACCGGATGGTAAAGATGTTGCCCGTTTCGCTTGATCAATTGATCACGCTGAACAGCCGCGTACGCGAGCTGGAAGAAGCCATCCTCAAGGACAAGCTGCAGCTCATCAAGGCGAACCTCCGGCTGGTCGTGTCCATCGCCAAAAAGCACGTGGGTTCGAACTTGGAGCTGGCGGACTTGATCCAAGAAGGCGGGCTGGGACTTATCAAGGCCGTCGAGAAGTTTGAGTGGAAACGCGGCTTTAAGTTTTCCACCTATGCGACGTGGTGGATTCGGCAGTCCATCAACCGCGCCATCGCTGACCAGGCCCGAACCATCCGCATCCCGGTGCACATGAAGGAAATCATTTCGAAGTTGTCCAAGGTTTCGCGGCGCTATCGCCAGGAGCAGGGCCGCGATCCGACGATCGAGGAATATTCCCAGGCGCTGCGCCTTTCCACAGACAAGGTCCGGCAGATACTGAAGATCATGCAGGAGCCCATCTCTCTCACGACGCCGGTGGGAGAAGAGGACGATTCGTGCCTCGAGGATTTTATCGAGGACCGTCAGGGCGCGTCTCCGTCCCGCTCCGCCACGGAAATTCTGCGGCAGCAGGAAGTGGAGCGCGCGCTGACCACGCTGAGCGACCGCGAAGCGCAGATCATCAAACTTCGATTTGGTATCGGCACCGGTTATCCGCGCACTTTGGAAGAGTTGGGCCGTATCTTCAACGTGACGCGCGAGCGCGTGCGGCAGATCGAAGCCAAGGCCATCCGGAAGCTGCGGCATCCGTCGCGCAGCCGTCAATTGCGGGAATATCTGGATTAATTGTAAGATGGGGGCCGGTCGGGCCCTTAGCTCAGCGGTTAGAGCGCCCCGCTCATAACGGGTTGGTCGGTGGTTCAAATCCACCAGGGCCCAAATTTGGGAGTATCCAAAATATTTCTGTCCTGTGTGGGCGGTTAGCTCAGCGGCAGAGCATTCGCCTCACACGCGAAGGGCCACAGGTTCAATCCCTGTACCGCCCACATAGGACATGATTTTCATCCAATCCGGACGCGGGGCTATCCACACCATGAATGAGAAAATAACGTCGCTGCTCAAACTTCAAGAGATAGATTTGGAGTTGGATAAGGACGTCAACCTTCAGGCCCAGCTGGCGCCCAAGAGGGAACAATTGAAAAAGGAGTTCGCCGCCCTCCAGGCCCAAGCCGAGGAAGCGAAAAAAGCGTTCACGCAGGCGCAGGTTGACCGCAAGAATCTGGAACTGGACATCGAGGCCAAGGAGCAAGCTGTCCGTAAATCCAGCGCGGAGTTGAACTCCGTCAAAAGCAACGACGCTTACAAGGCGCTGTTGACCCAGATCGAGGACGGCAAGAAAGCCAAGAGCGAGCTGGAGGACAAGGTCCTGGAGTTGATGGAGAAGATGGACGGCCTTCAGAAACAGTCGAAGGACGCCGAGAAGAAGTTGGTCCAGGACAAGGCCGTGTTCGACCAAAAATCCGCGGAGTTGGACGCGGAGGAGGCCCGGCTAAAGGGGGAACTGGACGGCCGCAAGAAATCGCGAGACGAGTTCGCTCAATCCCTTCCGGCGGACATCCGTGATCTTTACGAATCGACCCGGCGCGGCCGGCGCGGCATGCAGGTTTTGGTGCCGATTAAGGCCGGGAACACCTGCGGCGGTTGCCGCATGATTCTGACGCCCAACGTCGTAAACCAGGTTTTGAAGAAGGGCGATCTGGTTTCCTGCGAAAGCTGCACCCGCATCCTATATATTCTCCCGAAAGCCGCCTCGGATGCTCCCGTTTCGGCTGAGGGCAACGCGGTACAGGGTTCTGTTGTTCCGACGCAGGGTTCCTGATCCGCTCCAGATTTTTCCTCAACCCGTTTGACTCCCAAACCATCATCGGCGTCCGGAATCTGGGAAGCTTTTTGCGACGGCGCTTCCCGCGGCAACCCCGGCCCAGCTTCTTACGGTGTCGCCATCGTCGATCCGTCGGGAACCGTCGTCAAGGAAATTAAGCAGGCCATCGGCATCAACACGAACCAGGTCGCGGAGTATGAGGCGCTGATACGGGCGTTGCAGGAGCTTCGGGTCATGGGTGCCGAGAGGGCGAATGTTTTCACGGATTCGCAGTTCGTCACAAAGCAGTTCTCCGGCGAATACCGGGTGAAGGACGCCCGCATGAAAGCGCTCATGGCGCGTGTGCGGGATATCCAGAAAGATTTCAAATCGCTGCAGGTGATCCATATCTTCCGTTCGTCGCATCCGAACAATGTCCTGGTGGACCGGCTGGCGAACGAGGCTCTGGATCGTTTATAGATTTCGACAACCGAAGGATCGCTCCGCCGTTCATGGGCGGAGAGGAAAGTCCGAGCTCCAATGGACCGCGGTGCCGCGTAACGCGCGGAGCCCTCGAGCGTCAGGGGGCGTGGAAAGTGCCACAGAAAACACACCGCTTCGACGGGAAACCGCCGGAGTAAGGGTGAAAACGCGAGGTAAGAGCTCACGTTCCCCCGCCGTGAGGCAGGGGAAGGCAAACCCCACCGGGAGCAAGACCGAACAGAGGCGTCCTTGCGCAAAACGCGAGGGCCGAACAGGTCCGGTTCGCCGCCTCAGGTAGGTCGCTTGACCCCGGCCGCAAGGCCGGGGCTAGAGAAATGATCCTGCTTCGCGCCCGCGCGCGAAGGACAGAACTCGGTGTATAGGTTGTCGGGACGCCCACGGGGTCATCGGACAAACGTCCGATGGCCCCTTTTATTTATGCCTGAATTCCTTTCGTGGTTGAATTCTCCGACGGAAAATAAGCGCTCGCAGGCCCAATAAAAAAATCCTCCATTTAAACAAAATAAGCGTTGACAAATTTGGCGCGGTCGTATATATTTTAGTCGGTGGTGGAAAGTGGTGGATTGTGGAGAAATGTGTTGGAGAGTGGGGGAGAAAAAATGTTCCTGGGCGGCGAGCATCAGCATGGATTGGACGGCAAGCGCCGCGTTTTTCTCCCGGCCCGGTTGCGAGGTTCCGAGAAGACGTTCGTGATGACGCGCGGTTTGGAAGGATGTCTGTCGCTCTACACGGAGGGATCATGGAGAAAAATGCTCGCCAAGCTTCAGGACTTGCCGGTGGCCAACAAGACCCAAGCCCGCGCTTTCAAACGACTTTTGATTTCTGGGGCGACTTCTACGGAAGTCGATGGGCAGGGGCGCCTCTTGGTCCCCGAATCGTTAGGGCGTTACGCCAACATCCGAAAGGACGTCATGATCATCGGAATGGACACGCACATTGAGATTTGGGCGCTGGAAAAATGGAACACGTACCGTCGGATGGCGGAGAAAGACGCTTCGAAGATTGCGGAGCAGATCGATTTGTAACTCGGGAGGGAAACACCATGAAACCAAAGGTCTTTGAGAAAATTTCAGAATCACAATCCGTTTTCGCAACGCAAACCGGCGCCAGCCCTCGCGTTTACGCCGGTTGGGTGTTTTCGGACGAGGCATGCCGGGACGGTTCCAGCATCCTGCAGCTCGGTAACGTTTCAATAGATCCGTCTTTTTTACCGGACGATCATATCTTTGAGTGAGGCCTTCGAACATGTTCCGGTCCTTCTGGACGAAACGATCGAAGCCCTCCGGGTGCGAGACGGAGGTATCTACCTTGATGCAACTATCGGCCTCGCGGGACATGGCCGTGAGATCCTTCGGCGAAGCGCGCCCGGGGGACGGCTCATCGGTATCGACCGCGACGCTAAAGCTTTGGCCCGAGCTTCCGAAAGACTGGCCGAATTTGGAGAACGCGTCTCACTGGTACAAGGAAATTTCGCTCGTTTCGATGAGCTTGTTCATTCGATAAACCCGGGTAATTTTGACGGGGTTCTAGCTGATTTGGGCGTGTCATCCATGCAGATGGACGACGCGGAACGCGGATTCAGTTTTCAGCGGCCGGGCCCCATGGACATGCGCATGGACGAATCCCACCCGGAAACGGTTTCAGGGTATCTGGATCGGGTGCTCCCCGAAGAGTTGGAGGATCGGCTGCGGGAAGCGGGGGAAGAGCGGTTCTCTCGAAAGGTGGCCCGGTTTCTCCTGGAAAACCACAAAGCGTGGAAAGACACGGGGGAAATGGCGCAGGCGATCGAAAAGATACTTCCCCGGCGCGGCAAAAGCAACCCGGCTACAAGAGTGTTCCTCGCTTTGCGAATGGCGGTGAACGCGGAAATGGAAAGTTTGCGGGAATTTTTAAAGAAGGTACCGGGAGCGCTGAAACCGGGCGGGCGATTGGCGATCATTTCGTTCCATTCAACCGAGGACCGGATAGTAAAAAGGTTTCTGGAAGAAAGAGAAACGGGGATGCAGACGGTCTTTCGTAACCCGGTGGTGCCGGGAACCGAGGAAGAAAGGAAAAACCCGCGGAGCCGCAGCGCCAAGTTGCGGGTATTTGAAAAAATTTGACCGATTTGGGGTGGGCGTCTCACTCGGCGGGGCGCTCACACCATTTTTTAACCACGGAATGCTTTCAAAGGGAAAGCCCACTCCGCGGTTTTGAAGTGGCCTGAGGGCGTACGGATTTCGGTTGGGCGTCTCACTCGGCGGGACGCCCATACCGATTTGAACGGTTCAGCCGGGAATGGTGCGAGGCTCTTTAAATCCGAGGTCGAAGAAGGACAACAAGGGGGGACGGGTATTACAATGCTGCCGGTCCTCCCCGGGGTTCGTCGTCTCGGACGATCAATCAAGGAGAATCGGTGAGTAAGAATAAAAAGTTCCCCATATTCGTTTCCGTTTGTCTGGCTGCGGTCTTCTTCGTTCTGCTGTCCACGGCATGGTTTCAAATCCAGGCCGTTCGTTGGGGTTATCGCGTCCAGACCCTGCGAGTGAAAATCGATGAGGCCGAGAAAAAAGAGCAAACGCTGGACCTGCGCCTGCAAGGCGCATTATCCCTCTCTCATTTGGATGATCTCGCGAGGAAGAAATTCAGGCTTCAAGTTCCGGCTCCGTCGCAAATCGTCCTTCTCGCCGATACATGACCCCGCCTCATGCTGCGGCTGCGCTTTAAACTCGTCCAACTCTTTTTCTGTCTCGGTTTTTTCGCTGTTTGGGCGCGTTTAGCGTATCTCCAGCTTTGGTGCCATGACGATTTAACCCGTCGCGCGGAGCATCAATTCGAGCGGATCATCAAGGATGCTCCCCGGCGCGGACCCATCCTCGACCGCGACGGCCGCATATTGACCGAATCCGTCCGCGTCGCCTCTTGCTACGCCGATCCCACGATGATCCGCCAACCCGACAAATACGCCCGTCTTTTGGCTCCCATCCTCGATTTGCCCGCGTCCGCGATCTCCCAAAAAATTAAAAATGAAGACGGCTCTTTCGTGTGGCTGAAGCGCTTTCTTCCCGTCGATCGCGCCGAAGCCGTGCGGAAATTGAACATGCTGGGTATCGGTCTGAGCTGGGAATACCGCAGGGATTATCCCAATGGAAATTTAGCCGGCCATCTTTTGGGAATGATCGGCACGGACGGCCAGGGCCTTTCCGGAGTGGAGCGTGTGGCCAACGAGTGCTTGATCGATACGCGGCCCCCCCGCCGCGCCCTGAGGGACGGACGCGGCACGGGCGTCAGCGACCGATTCGTGGATACGGGCGATGAGGACCGGACATGGGTGAAGCTTTCCATCGATCGAACGATCCAGTTCATCGCGGAGCGGGAGCTGGAATGGGGAATGAAACGCTCCCGCGCCAAGAGTGGGATCATCGTGGTGCAGGATTCCCACACGGGGGAAGTGCTGGCGATGGCCAGCCGTCCGAACTTGAATCTGGGCGCCGACCGACCGAAAGCCGCCGAGGAACTGTCGATTCCCGCCGTCCAATGGGTCTTTGAGCCGGGCTCCACATTCAAGGTGGTGACGGCGGCGGCGGCGATCGAGGAAGGGCTCGTGCGCCCTTCAGAAACGTTCAATTGCGAGAACGGCCATTGGAAATACGCTGACATGAAGATCCACGACCACGAACCGGAAGGCATCCTGACCTTCGCCCAGGTGATCGAGCGTTCCTCCAACATCGGCACGGCCAAAGTCGGCCTGCGGCTGGGAAAGATCAAGCTTTACGACTACATACGCGCTTTCGGTTTCGGCGCGCGCACCGGTTCGGAAATCCCGGGCGAGAGCGCGGGGCTGCTCAGGCCTCCTTCCCGATGGAGCGGCGTGTCCGTGCCCGTGATCTCCTTCGGACAGGAAGTGGGCGTGACCGCGCTGCAGCTGGCCTGCGCCTATAGCGCTATCGCCAATGGCGGCCTCCTGTTCGAACCCCGGATCTTTTTGGGAATGCGCGATCAGAAGGGGGAGGAGCGCCGCTGGGAAGCGTCCTCCCTGGTTCGCCGCGTCATTTCGCCGGAGACTGCGGCGAGTTTGAGGAAGATTTTGCAGGGCGTGGTTGACCGCGGGACGGGGGAACCCGCGCGGCTGGAAGGATGGAGCGTGGCCGGAAAAACCGGCACTGCGCAGAAGATGGACCCCCGCACGAAACTGTATTCCGAGAACAAGTTCATCGCTTCTTTCTGCGGGTTTGCCCCGGCGAAAAACCCCAAACTCACCATCGTGGTTATATATAATGAACCGCAGGGTGTTTCCTACGGCGGGTATAACGCCGGTCCTGTGTTCAAGAATGTGGCGTGGCATGCGCTGACATATATGGGAGTCCCGCCTGACCAGGAAGCACCCGTGGCGGCCCGGCCCGCCAAAAAAAAGAATAAGTCGCTTTAACGCGGCGGCTTCCCAGGAATTCTCTTCTATGAAAGAACCCGTTCCTCCCATATCGGCGCGCGAGCTTTTTGAGGGTATGCCGCATCGGTTCAACAGGCCGGCGGAAGCGCTGATGATCACCGGCGTGGCCCACGATTCGCGTAAAGTGAAGCCCGGCGACCTTTTCGTGGCGCTGAAGGGCATTAAGCACGACGGCCACGACAAGGCCGAGGAAGCCGTCCGGTCCGGCGCTTCGGCTGTGGTGGCGGAGCGGGACCTGGATCTCGACGTTCCCGTCGCCGTGGTTGCATCGACTCAAAAGGCCTTGTCCCCTTTGGCCGCGCGGTTCTATCGCCATCCCTCCCGCGGCATGACCGTCATCGGCGTCACCGGAACCAACGGGAAGACCACCATCACCTACATGCTGGAATCCATTTTCAGCGCGGACGGCCGTTCCGCGGGCGTGATGGGCACCATCAATTATCGTTGGAAGAACACCGTTGAGAAAGCGCCCAACACGACGCCGCTGGCCCTGGAACTCCAGCAAATGCTTTACCGGATGAATTCGGAAGGCGTGACGCACGTCGCGATGGAAGTTTCCAGCCACTCCCTCGTGCTGGACCGCGTGGACGATGTCTGCTTCTCTTCCGCCGTCTTCACCAACCTGACGCGCGATCACATGGATTTCCATAAGACCATGGAGGACTATTTTTCCGCCAAGGCGCAGCTGTTCGACCGGTTGGGGTCCTCCGTCGGAGGAGCGAAAAACAAATGTGCTATAATCAACCGCGATGACGCCTGGGCGGACAAAATTTTGGCGCGGGTGACGACGGAATCCATGACCTACGGTTTGAAAACCCTTTCTCCCCTGAGCGCTGCGGACCTGAAACTCGACGCCACGGGGACGGTTTTCTCGCTCATCAGCGCGAAAGGCCGTTTCCCTTTCCGTTTGAAGACCGTGGGCATGCACAACATCTACAACGCATTGGCGGCGGCGGGCGCGGCCCTTTCCCTCGGGGTTTCCATGGAGGCCGTCCAAAAAGGCCTGGAAGAATTGCCGGGCATTCCGGGCCGGCTGGAGCGCGTGACCGGGCCGAAGCCTTTGCCGTTCCAGGTGTTCGTCGATTACGCCCACACCGACGACGCCTTGCGCAACGTCCTGGACACTTTGCGGCCTCTGACCGCCGGGCGGCTGATCACCGTGTTCGGCTGCGGCGGCGACCGCGACCGGACGAAGCGTCCGCTTATGGGCGAGATGGCGACGAAAAAATCCGACTACGCCGTCGTCACTTCCGAC
>CAYZXT010000052.1:0-14237 GCA_964482515.1 uncultured Elusimicrobia bacterium
AGGGCGCGGAAGACGGCGAACACGATGGACGAGCCCGCCATATCGTATTTCATGGTCATCATGCCGTCCGCGGTCTTCAAAGACAGACCGCCCGAGTCGAAGGTGATCCCCTTTCCGACGACGGCGATGCGCTTGCGGGCTTTTCCGGAAGGCTTGTAGTGCAGATGGACCAGCACCGGCGGATGGGCGCTGCCGCGATTCACGCCGAGGAGCGCGTTCATCCCCATTCGTTTCAGTTGCGCTTTATTGAAAACGGTCGCGCTGATGCCTTTCCCGGCCAGGGACCTGGCGATCCGGCCGAGGGTTTCCGGGGTTTTGAGGCTGGGAGGCTCGTTGATCAGGTCGCGGGAGAAATTGGCGGCCTGGGCGAAGATTTCCCCACGGCGGATGCCTTCTTCGACCGACTTCCGGGCGAGGGCGGGGGCGACAATAATAATTTTCGGCGGGAGGGCGGCGGGATCGGCTTTGCTCTTGTGCTTCTGGAAGCGATAACCGCCCAGAATCAGCCCTTCGGCGACGGCCTGGGCTTCTTCCGCATAGGATCCCAGTTCGTTGGGCAGGAGGAAGGCAAGTGCATTCGGCTTGGCTTCCAGGGCCCAGTGGGCGGCCTTGGCGGCCAGGCGGCGCAAAACATGGAGATCTGCCTCTTTTCGGGGTCCGGCGCTGATCAGGAGGAGACGCGAGGCCGATTTGCCCTGGTCTGGGCGGACAAGGAGCCGGGAACCGATCGAACCCTTCAGTCCGTCTTCCTGGGCTTGTGTTAAAATATTTTTAGGGAATCCGGATTGGGCCTGGGCCCACATGAGGCCGTCGTCTTTCTTAAACACAATGACGACCGCAGGGGATTTTGCATCAAAATTTGAATTGAATAGTATATGATTCATAATGGTTTACCTATTTTTCTGCAAGTATATTATGAAGTGTGATTCCGCTTCGATAATGGCCAATATTTGATGGCCCATTTCTCTGCTCCAACCCGGCAAATCGCGTTTCGTGACGGGATCGTCGGCCCGGATCTCCAATATCTCGCCGGGTTCCATTTCTTCCAGCGCCATGGAAGCCTTAACTGTGGGGATGGGGCACATTGCCCCGCGTGCATCCAAAGATCGGTCGGGTGAATGTCTGTCAGAAGGCATATTATACTTTCTAAAAAGCGGCTTTAACCGGCGGATTCCCGGGCTTAACGGGACGCTGCGGCGGGCGGAGGGAATCAACGAAAGACGGCCGAGCTGGGCGAATCCAGCCGGCATGTCTGCATAAAGGCCGCGGAGAATCACCCAACAGCTTAGCGGGGTCGCTCGAAGCGGGTTTGGCACGCGACGCAGTAGCGCGCGTGGGGAATGAATTTGAGGCGTTCTTTGGGGATTTTTTTATGGCAGGATTCGCAAAGGCCGTAGTTCCCCTGCTTGATCTTGCGGAGGGCGGCCTCGATGGCGTCCAGCATTTGGCGTTCGTTGTCGGAAAGTTCAAAAAGCAGCTCCCGTTCTGCGGACTGCGTGGCGGCGTCGGCCTCGTCTCCCACTTCCTGGTCGGTCAATTCGGTTTCCTGCTTGTGGTGGACGAGCTCCATGATATCGCCCCGCATTTCCGTGAGGCGTTTTTCATACATTTGCGTGCCGGGCTGTTGTTTGTCGGCGGAAATCGTTTTTTCTGTCTTGGTCTTTTTCTTTTGTGGTGTCATGGGAATCTCCTGTGTCCGCTAAATCGAATACAAATGATAGAAAATTTAAAGGCGGTTAGTGCAAGGCGACAACTTTAATTGTCCGCAGCATGTCGCCTTCTTGACCGACGACGCGAATGTCCTTTTCCGCGAGGTCTCCGAGGTAATCCACGATGGCCTGGGTGATCCGTTCTCCGGGGATCAGGACCGGGATGCCGGGCGGGTAGGGCGTGAGGGTCTGGGCCGCGATCTGCCCCGCCGCCTTGGCCAAGGGGACGCGCTTCGTTTTGTAGAGGAGCGAGACGTCCCGGGGGACCATCACCATTTCCGTCGAGAGGGACGGGATTTGAAGGATCCAGTTCTGCGCCGCGCCGTGGTACTTTTCATCGATCTCCTCCAGCGCGCCCACCAGCCGGTTGACGTCGGACTTGTCCGATCCGATGCCCATGATGGCGATCAGGTTGAAAAGGTCCGCCGCGTCCACCTGGACTTTATACTCCTTGGCGAGGATTTCCTCGATCTCATGCCCCGAAAAGCCGGAACGCGTGACGTTGATCGTCAGCTTGGTGACGTCCAAATCATAACCGCGCCCGTTGATCTCCTTGCGCGTGAAGCAGGTGAAATTCTTCAACTGGTTGATCCGTTTGCGGCCGTATTCCCCCCAACGCATGACCTTGTCCAACATTTTTTCGCCGTGCAGCACGGCCTGCTGGCGCGCCAAGTCCAGGCTGGCCAGCGTCAGGTAGTTCGGGCTGGTGGTCTGAAGCAGAGATACCATCCTCTTCAGGCGGGTCACGTCCACCAAATCCGACTGGAAGTGGATCACCGACCCCTGGGAGAGGGCCGACAGGATCTTATGCGTGGATTGCACGCAGAGGTCGGCGCCGGCTTCCACGGCGGAAACAGGGAGATCCTTGTGGAACTTGAGGTGCGGCCCGTGGGCCTCGTCCACGAGCAGGGCTTTACCACGCTCATGGCATATCTCGGCGATCTGCACCAAGTCCGTGGTGATGCCGTTGTACGTCGGGCTTGTCACGAAGACGGCCTTCGCTTCCGGATAACGGTCGAGCGCTTCCCTGATTTGATCTGGGCTCGAGTCGAACAAAATGTCGAGGTTTTGATCGACCTTGGGTTGGATCCAGATCGGCCAGACGCCGGCGAGGATGATGCCCGACATGGCGGACTTGTGGGCGTTGCGGGAGACGATCACGGAGTCGCCGGGGTTGCAGGCGGTCATCAGCATGATCATATTTCCCACCGACGAGCCGTTCACCAGGAAAAACGAATGCTCCACGCCGTAAGCCTGGGCCATGAGCTGCTGCGCCTTTTTGATGGGCCCCACGGGGTCGTGGAGGGAATCGACCTCCGGGAACACCGTCAGGTCCATGGTATACATGTTGTTGCCCGTGAAGTCGCGCAGGCGCTTGTCGATGCCGCGGCCGTTCTTATGGCCGGGGGTGTGAAATGAGACCACCTTGTTTTTGGAGTGGGTGAGGAGGGTTTCAAAGATCGGGGCTTGGTCCTGGCGCATTGAAATTGTTTGATCTCCGTTGGGTTTGGCGAGTTACACCGCCGAATGGTTTATCAGCGACATATTAAAAAGCATTTGCCCCGGGGTGTCAAGGATTTTCCCCGGGGTTTCCGTCGGCGGTTTAAAAGATGGTTTGGTTTTGGGCGTCCAGTTCCAGTTTCTTCTGGCGGAGAGTTTGCAGGATCTCTTCCGATAGATGGACTTCCCCCAGCTGGCCTCGTTTGGATCCGTCGAAAGCGTGGAAGTCGGATCCGCCGGTGACCAGCAGGTTCAGGTCTTTGGCCAGCTTGACGAACTCGCGGATTTGGGTCGGCGTGTGCTGGGAATGATAGGCTTCGATGCCGTTGAGTCCGGCTTTGATCAGCGCTTCCCATCCTTGCCGCTGGCGCGGGGCGCCGAAAGTGGGATGGGCCAGGACGGCGAGTCCGCCGACGCGGCGGATCATCTTGATGCATTCGGCCGGCGACGGCATGGGTTTCGGCACGTAGGCGGGTTTGCCGTCCTTAAGGAAGCGGTTGAACGCCTCCTGGACGGTGCCCACGTAACGCGCCTTGACCAGCGCCCGGGCGATGTGCGGGCGGCCGAAGGACTTCCCTTCCGCGAATTCCTGTATGTCGGCGCTGTCGATCGGCATGCCCAACTCGGAAAGCTTCGCGAGGATTTTTTTCCCTCTCCCCAGCCTTTCCTGCCGGAACAGCGTCAAAAGTTTTTGAAAATGAACGTCCTCAAAGCGTAGGAAATAGCCGAGGATGTGCAGTTCCGATTCCTGTCCCGTCGGGCTGGAAACCGAGGAGGAAAGCTCGATACCCGCGATGACCTCGAGCCCGAGGCGTTTGCCCTCCGCGACGGCCTCCGGGACGCCGTCAGTGGTGTCGTGGTCCGTCAGCGCGATGATGTCCAGCCGCGCGGCCTTGGCGGCGCGGACCAGCTCTGAGGGCGTGAGGGTCCCGTCTGAAAAGGTGCTGTGCGTGTGAAGGTCGCAGGTTATCGTCATGAGGGAAAGCGAAGCGTCCCGCGCGAGGTCAGCGGGGATTGGAGGAGCCTAATATTTTGCGCCCACCATGAGGCCGACGTCGTAAGCGTCGTCAGAGAGGCCGATCAGGAAGCTTCCAAGAAATTGGAGAGGCATCTTCGCCGGGTGCCAGAGGGCGCCGGGAGCGAGATAAACCTCCTGGCGCGTCTCATGGAAGCGGACGCCGTTGATCTTGTCCTTGCCGTGGTTGAACCCCCGCAGGTCCAGGGTCAGCGACAATTCCGGTTCCAGTTCATACTGAGCTCCCAAAATGTAGGAAAAGACGGTCCCAAACTTCGTGTCCCCCCCTTCGGTGAAAAACTTAAGGCCCAAATGCGCGTATCCCGTCACGGCTTGCACAGGAACCTGCATGCCCCAGCCGAGCAGCGCTCCGACGCCGCCCGCGCCGATGCCGTTGTCCGGATTCCCGGTGGGAAGAGAAATTCCCCCTTCGCCGATCAGCTGCATGTCTCCGGGCGACATCGCCGTCGGGAATTTGTATTGGGCCGCGACGGTCAGGTCGTTGAATCCCGAATGGCCGTTGCCGTTGTTCAGGCCGCCGCTGGTGGACACGTACCCCAGCGTCCCGCCCACTTCCCAGTCCTGGTCGAGGGAGCGGCTCAGAAAATAATCGGCTTGAAAAAGATCCGACTTGGCGGAACCCCATCGAAGATCGGCTCCGTGGGTCCATTCTTTGACCGGGATGGAGAAATCAACACCCGGCGCCCATGGCTCGAGGAGGTTGATCCGTGCGTGAAGCGGAGAGAAGGAGATGGCGAGAACGGCGAACAGCGCAAGAAATTTTTTCATGTGTCCAATGTACTACATTTAAAACGGCATTTCAAACGTACCGGTTTTGGCGAAAAAACGATCGAAGCGGGGTTATTTCGAGGGAATGTTATCGGCGGACGCCAGGATGTTTTCCCTGTCCGGACGATAGGTGCTGTAGAGAAGATAGGAGAAGAGCGTGACGCATCGCCGGTTGCTCAGCTCGGGCATGGCGTTCTGAATCTGAGCGCTGGGGAGGTCCACGGCTTTGAAGACCACCTTGCGCTGCGGCATGGCTTTGATGCGCGCGATGACGTGGTTGAGGACCGGGAACGCCTCATCGCGCAACACTTCGGAGTAGGGAAGGAAAAGACGGTTCATGTAGAAAGTGGCCTCGATCTCGCCGCCGCTTTCACTCAGCTCGACGATGTTGCCGATGCCCAGGTTGCGGCGGCGCAGTTCCTCCGAAACGTTGTCCCGCTGCATCATGATATCGGTGGCCTCGGTCGGCTGGGCAGGAGCACTGGCGAGGACAGAAGGAAGGTCCATGGCGATAGGCGCAGTGGAGATGTCGTCTTCGTAATCGTAGGCGTTGGCCGTGGTGGTGGATTTGAGCTCCAGCCCCATCTCCTGGATCTGTTTTTCCACGGCGACCTGCTTTTCCACGGTTTCTGAAGCGGGAGTGCCGAGTTTTTGTTCCACGATTTTCTGGCTGCAAAGCATCATGTATTCCCGTGCCATGGATTGGTCGGGGTCCATCTCAAGGACCTTGATGAACTGCTTCATCGCCTTGTCATAGTTGCCCCGCTCGTAAAACTTCATGGCGTCGCGCAAAAGCCTGTTGACGTCCGCGGCCCAGGCGGGCGAGCTTCCCGCGGCGAGCCAGAACCCGAAAGCGGCGAAGAGTACCAACAAAAGGTTCAACCGGCGTAGTTTCTTCATGGTTTCTCCAGCATCATGACCGTCGTAATGTTTCCTCTGTCCGTGGGCGGCATGGTGAGCAACGTTAGGTCGTCCCCGCTGATCATGAGCTTGTCCTGCAGCAGGTTCTTCCAGCGGTCGAGGCGCTTCTTCGCCAAGGCGTTGGAGGACGGTGATTCGTAGACGATGATCCGCACGGGAGTCCCCACCCGTAGCCGCATGGCGTCCAGCGCGGCCTGCAGGGTCAGTTCCATGTCCGGCGAGAAGTCCGAGACGCCGCGTTCGTACAAACGGTCGTTGCTGAATTCTATGTGCATGAGGCCGTCCTGAATGTAGGTCATGGCGCTCAGCTGGATGGCATCCCCATAGAACTGCTGGATTTTATCGTTGGGCTGACGGATGAGGATTTTCGGGTTGTAGGACGGGCCGACTTTCACGATCATGGCGCTGTTGTCGAAGCCGTCCCATTCCAAAAGCTTGGTCGGCCACTCCAGGCCCTGGACGCTGTGGACGACGTGGTTGTTTTGGTCGAGGATCTGATATTCCCAGGTGGCGCTTTTGCCGGAGGGCGCGTTGGTTGGGAAAAGGTTCGCGAGCGCGGCGGGCATTTCCGTCCGGAAGAAGGGCGGCATGGCCAGCTTCACCATGGACGGTGAAACGGTTTGGCGCGAATCAAGCTCGATCAACTTGACCTGCTGTTCGGCAGTCATGTGCTGCACCTGTTCCGCGAGTATCCGTTCCGTTTGTCCCTCTCGCGCCAGGGTCGTAATTTCGGGGAAAGGAACGTCCAGAGACGGCGGCTGCTTGACGATGGGGACTTCGTCCTTGGCTTCGCCCGTGACGGTCACGTCCAGGTCGTCCGCTTTTGCCGTGCCGGTGGAGGCGGCGAAAGCCGCGGCCGCGTCTCCACGGGGCGCCGGGGCGGTCTGCTGATCCTGCTCTTCCGCCGGGGTGGCGGTCTGCGGCTCTTCGGCCCTCGCGGCGGGAAGCGCCATCAGGACGATGAAGGCGAAAATGGGAAGTGACAAAAGGGTTCGCTTTATCATAATCATCTCACCGAGAAGTTAAACGTGATGGAGCCGACTTCGTCGCGATATTGATCGAGCGGCAGCGCCGCGAACTTCCATTTCTTTAAAGCCTGGACCGCCAAATCGTCCATCTGAGGATATCCCGAGGTCCGGATCACGAAGATATTGTCTTTCACCTGGCCCTCCGGTGCCACCGTGAATTGCAGGACCACGGCGGCTTCGATGCCCTTGGAACGGGCCCAGTCCGGATACTGGGGGACCTCGCGCGTCAGCACCTGGCGGTTCGCCAGCGGTCCCGTGATCTGGAACATGGGTTTCTGGACCTTGGGCGCCCGGCGAGGGATCACAGGCAGGCCGGACATGGCCGAAGGCGACGGAGAACGCGAGACTTCCGAGGCGGCGCTGCTCAGAGCGTTTTCATCCAGCTTTTTCCCCGACTTGACGGCGGGGCCCGGGACCGCGACGGCCGGACCTCGTCCCGATCCGCCGATGGCGATGGCGGAAGATCCCCCGCCGCCCGCCAACCCGGGAGCCGAGCCGCTGCCCGATCCCATGGCCATTTCCGGGCCCGAAGACTGAAGCGAGCCTTTGTTTTTCACCGTCGGAGACAAAATCGACGAGTCCGCCCTGGCCCGGGCGCCCACGGGCACGACCACGATATTGGATTCCCCGCCCATTTTCAATCCGCCGTCGCTGTCGCCTCCGATGGACATGGGCATGGCGTCCTTCGAAACCTGGAAGCCGCTCTTTCCCTGCAGCGTGGCGCCCTGTGGCCCGGATACGCCGCCGAGCCGCGAATTGGCTTGAATGGTGGAGGCCGCGCCGCCTATCTTCAAATCTCTGTTAGCGTCCGGGTTGGCCAGTTTCATGTCGCGCGCCTGAAAGCCGGCTTTGCCCTGGAGGACCTTTTTGTCCTGGTCCAGTTTGTCCTGGAGGCGCTTCGCATCCAGCTTGGCCGCTTCCGGCCCTTTGATCAACTGGTCGGGGATCTTCTGCGCGGGCGGCGGAGGCGGCGGAAGAGACCGTTTGAAAACGGTCTGCTTCACTTCCTTTTTGACCTTCTCTTCCACCTTTTTCATCATGGTCTCGATTTTTTTCGTCGGCGCCTGGGGCGGCAGCGCCACGGGCTTCTCTTTCCGCTTTTGGATCTGCTGTTCAATGTAATCGATGTTCACCAAACGCGAAACTTTCCCCTTTTTAGGGGGAGCCTTCATATGGATAAGGGCCAAAGGGGAGTGCAACGCCAGCGCCAGAATGAGAAGGGCCACGTCCAGATGCAAGGGTTGGCGCTGATAAAGCATTTCCCACTGTCGCATACCTATTTCTTCCCTTTAGGCTGTTCCGTTCCGAGCGAAATTTTTTTCGCCCCGGCGGTCTTGGCCACTTTCAACAATTCCGTCAACTGTCCGTATTGCACATTGGTGTCGGAGCGGATGATCACTAGCACATCCTCGCCCTGTTCCCTGATCAGCATGCTTAACGTCCTGGGCAAATCTTCCCTGGTCACGATGTCCGTGTTCAACGCGATCTTTCCTGCCGGGTCGATGGTGATCGCGATATTGTTCTCTTTCTCCTCCGTGGTCGTGGCGACCGGAAGTTTCACTTCCACCGGCGGCTTGTCCAGCATGGGAGAAACAATAAGGAGGACGACCAACAGCACCAAACAAAGGTCGATGACGGGCACGATGTTGACGCCTGAGATGGCTCCGTCGCTCATGACGCGGACTTTGGCTTTCATAGCGGCGCGCCCTCTTCCCCGGCCTGTGCGTTCGGTTCGGCTTTCTTGAGCAGAGACACCTTTTTTGCGCCGTTCATCTTGGCCAAATCCAAAACCTCCACCACTTTTCCCACGGTCACAACGTTGTCCGCCGTCACCAAGACGGGGCGATCCGGCGTTTCTTCCATCCGGGCTTTCAGGGCCGTCATGATCTGCTCAAGGCTATCGGCCGGCGTATTGTTCAATGCATAACCCTGAAGCGTTATGTTGATGATGAGAGGTTCCACCGGTTTCTTGTCATCCTCCGGTTTCTGCTCGATATTCTTGTCCGACTTGACCGTCGGCGTCGCCACGTGGATCATGGACTGGCTGATCATGGGCGAAAGAACCATGAGAACGATGAGCAGCACCAGCGTCAGATCCGCCAATGGGACGACGTTGATGGTCTCGGTTTCCGATTGGTCTTCGTTCGTTGGATCGTTCATGGTTTCCTTGTCCCCGCAACAATCCTAAATGTCTTGCCCGGACTCCAGCATCAGAATGATCTCTTGGCCGAAAATGTTCACGCTGTTGAGCACATGCTTCAATTTGAAATTGAAATAGTTGTAGATCAGGGCCGCGGTCACGGCCACGGCAATACCCGCCGCGGTGGCTATAAGGGCTTCAGAAATACCGGCCGCCACCACCATGGGTCCGCCGGAGCCGGAAAGGGCCAAATCGCGGAAGGCCGTCATAACGCCCAGCACGGTTCCCAGCAGTCCGAGCAACGGCGATATGAAGCTGATGGTTCCGAATACGCCGAGACGCCGGCCCAACAGAGATTGGATGCGCTGGTAATACAGGCCGAGGATATTGTCCAGGTTCGCCGTTTTCTTGGACTTTGAAGCGATAAGGAGGGCTTCCAGGGTTTGGCCGATGAGGCCGCTCCCTTCGCTGGCGATCTGCTGCGCGTCCTGGATTTTCCCGGCGAGGATGGCGGTCTTGATGTCCTTGAAAAGTTTCGCGTCGATCGAGGCGTTCTTGGAGAAAAAAAGCATGCGCTCAAAAAGCACGGTTATTAAAATGATCGACAGGAAAATCAGCACCGGCATGACAAGGCTGATCCTCATCATCTCCATAAATGTCATTTCATGCATCGCAAATCCCTCCTATTGCGGAATAGACTGTAGTCCTTGTTGTGCCGCCGCCACGCTCTGTTGATCCGACGCGTTTTGGATCACATCCTGATAGACATTGCGGGCGTTGTTGTAATCGTTTTTCACCAAATAGATTTCCGCCAGCTGCAGGAGGCCGGAGATGCGGTAGGGGTCCGCCTTATCGGCGACGTTCTGCAGCTGCTGGTAGACCTGCTTCTCGCTTTCGGTGGAATTGAGCTTCCGGTAGCAGCGGCCCGCGTTGAATAGCGCCTCGGCGCGTTCCTTCATGTTCGACGGCACGGACTTATAAACTTCCGCGGCGCGTTCGTCCTGCCCCGATTTCTCCAGCAAGGCGCCCATCTGTATATAGGTAGCGCCGATGTCCTCGGAGTCCGGATAGGCCCTGATATAGTTCTGATAGGCTTCCAGCGCGTTCTCGTTCTCGTTGGCCTTCGCGTAACACACGGCCACGTTGAGCGCCGCGTTCTTGGCCATGGGGTCGTCCGGAAAACTATTCGCGAATTCGGCGAAGGCCTGGGCGCTGTCGGAAAACTTGCTCTGGTTGAAGAGGCTGATGGCCAGGTGGAATTTGGCCAGGCTCATCTGCGGGTCGGTCGGATAGGCGTTTATGAAGTTCTCATAGGCCGGGACCGCCTCGACGTATTTTTCCTGCAGGTATAGCGACTCGGCACGGTAGAAGGCCGCCTGGGGCGCCACGGAAGAGACGGGAAAATCGTATAGGATCATTTGGAAGTACTGGCGGGCTTTGTCGTAGTTCTTGTCGTTGTAAAGCTTGGCGCCCTCTTCCCAATAGATGTCCGCCAGCACGCCGCTCTTGGGCTGGTCCTTGGTCAGTTTCTCGATTTCTTCCGGCGATTTCTTCGCCTGGAAATAACAGGTCTGCAGCAGTTGAAGGACGTTGGGCACCTGTTCGTCGTTCGGATAACGGTCGAGGAAATCGGTGTAGCGCGCGATGGCGTTGTTGAAATCTCCGGCGTTGTAATAACACTGGGCTATCTGCAGCCGGGCGTCCTTGGCAAGCGCGTTATCGGAATAGGATCTGATCAGACCTTCGTAGCTTTTGACCGCTTCCGGGTATTTCCCCATGTCGAACTCGGTTTTGGCCACGCGGAAAAGGGCATCCGGCGCTTTTTCGTTTTTCGGGTACGCTTTGGCCATCCGTTCCCACGCAGTGATCGCGTCGGTGTAATATTCCGCACGGTGAAGGGCGAGTCCTTCCTGGTAGATCGCCCGGGCCATCTCGGGATGCTTGGGGTCGATGGTTTCGAAGTTCCGGTAGGAAGCGGCCGCGTTCTCATAATTCTTCGCGTTGAAGAAAATATCGCCCATGCCGAGCATCAGCAGGGCCATCATGGATTTGTCGTTCTTTTCCTGCGCGTTGGCGTAGGACCTCTGCAGAGTCAGGATGGCTGTGTCGAAATCCTTGTCCAAGGTGTAGGAGACGCCTTGGCCCAGAAGCGCCTGGCCGATGAGCGGGTTGTCGGCCTTTGCCAAGTCAATGAACCTCTGATAGGACGCCCTGGCTTCCGGACCGTTATGCAGTTTCAAGTGGGCCTCGCCGATCCAATAAAGGGCTTCGGGATGCTCGTTACGTATTTCAGGCTCCAGGCTGTTCCATTGATGGAAAACCTGGGTCACGACGGAGCCGTATTGCTGCGACCGGAAATAGTCCAGCGCCATCAGGTGCAGCGCGGTCGGCGCGAAGCCGGTGTTCGGGAAACGGTCCACCAGCAACTGATAGCTGGCGACGGCGTTGGGGTATTGCTTCATTTTGCCGAATGCGTATCCCTGGACCAAGAGGGTCTTGGGCGTGAGTTCCCTGTCCCAATAGTTGGAAAGGAATTCGTTGGACAGATCGATGGCCTGTTGGTATCGCCCCACGGCGGCGTACGACCAAATCAAACGGAAAACCGTGTCGGACGTCCGGCTTTTCCCCTTGGCTTCTTTTTCCAGGAGACGGACGACTTCCTGCATCTTGTTTTCCTGGGCCAGGGTTTCGGTCAGGAGGTAAGTGACGTTGGGCCTGAGTTCGTGCGTGTCGCTCAGGTTCCTGTAGAGCCCCGTGAATTTTTGGTCGGCGGGTTTCCACTGTTTGACCTGGAAATCGCTGGTGGCCAGTCGGTATAGGGCGATGTTCTGCCAGATGCTCTTGGGATAATCCTCCAGTACTTGATTGAAAGACTGCATGGCCAAGGGATAATCCTTCTGCTGATAAAAGGTTTCGCCCGTTTCAAACTTGGCCCGCTCCGCCCAGACCGTCTTCGGGTGCTCGTTGACGACCCGCTTGAAGTATCCCATGGCCTCCACGGGCTTTTTATTGGCCCGCAAGCAAAGACCGGAGAAATACAGGCACGCCGGGTTTTTTTCGTCTTTCATGAAGTATTCCATCGCGTCGGCGTATTTCCCGTTTTCCCATTGGATCAGGCCCAGGGGCAGCATTGATTGGACGTCGTTCTTGTAGGCGGGGTAAAAGGAAATCAGTTCTTGAAAGCGCAGGTAAGCTTGGTCGCGGTCGCCCAGGGCCAGGGCCGTGACGGCCAACCCTAAAATGGATTCGGGCACAACGGCCTTGAGGTCGCTTTTGCTGACGCTGGAATAGGCTTGGGAGGCTTGTTCGAAAAGCCCCAAATGCATGTAGCAGTCGGCCAGCCGCTGGAGAATGCTGATGTTGAAAAATTCATCGTCCAAAACCACGGCGGCGACGTCCTGCAGGATTTTCGAGGCGGTCTTGTAGTCGCCGTGGAACATGTACAGCTCCGCCACCAGGTATTGGGCCTTGAGGGCTTCCAATCCTTGCACGGTGCCGCGGGAGTATTCCAGGTAATCTTTAAAGGTTTTATCGGTTTTGTTGGGCGAAAATTCAAAAGTGTATACGCGTGTAAGGTTGTCCGGGCGGGCGCGGTTCGCGGAAAAGGCCGCGCTCTCTCCTATTAACACGCATGACAAAAGGAGTGCCAGTCCGCGGGAGGAGGACAGGATGAGCCGTTCACAACGGGCTGATTGCGGGAATTGGCGCATTTTCATGATGTCAGGCAATGAGTTCGAAGGCAAGGCAGTTCGTTCTCCCTTCAGGCTGCTTTAACGTGAAACAATACTCCATGACGCTTCCAATCCCCATCACAACAGCCGCGCCGGGTACGGGTTCCCTCTTCGAGGGAAAATATTTTAAGAGAGCCGTTTCTGGCGCGGTTTTTGCCAACCATGAAAATAGTCTGTATTTTCAAGCAGTTCAGTATAAACTGGGCGCGAATGTTTTTCAAGGTTTTTTCCCGAATTTACAAACAATTTTCATGGCGCTGTGCGTCGTCCCATCAGCATCAAAACGACGATCATGAGAAAAATCAGAAAGGCCTGCCCCAATAAAAGCGCGGCACCCAGCGGCGTCGCCATTTGCCTGACGGTCACCGATGCCAGTCCCAAAGATAGGTTCACCATTAAAATAAATCCAACGGTCTGCGGTACGTTCAATCCTAGGTTCATGAGCCGGTGATGAAAATGGTCCTTTCCGGTATACTCGAGCCATTCCTTGACGTTATGCACCAGTCCGTTTCTGACCCGCGAAACGGTGGTATAGATCATATCGAAGATGGGGATCGATAGGATCAACAGCGGCGTCGTCATGGCGATGAGCGGATTGCTGTGGGCCCATGTTCCCATGATCGCCAGCCCCGCCAGCGAAAAACCGATGAACGTTGAACCGGCGTCACCCAGGAAAATCCTGGCGGGGTTCCAGTTGTAAGGCAGATACCCCAGACAAGCGCCGGCCAAGGCGACGGTGAAGAACGAGACATGGCTCTGGCGCGTCGGCCAGGTTATCGCCAAGAAAAGGAGCGCGCAAAGCGCCCCCATGCCGGAAGCCAATCCGTCCACCCCGTCCAGAAAATTGATGGCGTTGGTTATCCCTACCATCCATATGACCGTTATAAGCGTTTCCAGAAACATTTCGCCTGGAATTTTTGGAATAAATGTGACGTGGACGCCGGAGGCCACGAGGATGAGGGCGGCGACGATTTGCGCGAAAATCCGCTTCCCGGCCGCCAGCCCGCGGGAATCGTCCCACAGCCCGACCAAAAAGACCAAGCCCGCGGCGATAACCAGTCCGGTCAGTTCCCTGGAAAACTGCAGGTTTCGGCCGACGGAAAATATCACGGAAAGGAAGATCGCCATGCCTCCCATCCGCGGAATCGGCTTGTTGTGGATCTTTCTCGCCGAGGGAACGTCCAGGACTCCCCAGCGGAAACCGAGGGCGATGCAAAACGGCGTCATGAGGAACGACAGAAGGAAGGCGATGATGAGGACGAAAACCCAGCGGACGCCCAATTCCCAGGTGAGGGCCGACAGCCAGCCGGGCGGGAGCAGCAGGCCCAATAACAGGGCCAGCACGATGAGATGGTGGGACCGGAAGTGGCTGAGCATAGGTTTAAAGTGAAAAGTCCAGGGCCA
>CAYZXT010000053.1:0-13622 GCA_964482515.1 uncultured Elusimicrobia bacterium
CCTTCGGCTTCATGCCTTTCTATCCCGGCCCCGGCATCGGCGGCCATTGCATCCCGCTCGACCCCTACTACCTTTCCTGGAAACTGAAGACCCTCAACTTCTACGCGCGCTTCATCGAGCTGGCCGGAGAAATCAACTCCAAGATGCCGGAATACCTCGTGGCCAAGATCGGCGACGCGCTCAACGGACACGGCAAATCCATCAAAGGCGCCGACATCCTCGTCCTCGGCGTCGCTTATAAAAAAGACATCAACGACGTGCGCGAGTCGCCGGCGCTGGACGTTCTGGAGCTGCTGAAACACAAGGGCGCCAACCTACGCTATCACGATCCCTATGTCCACAAGTTGCGCATCGCCGACATCCACATGTCGTCGGTCCCGCTGACGGACAAGCTGGTCAAATCCCAGGACTGCGTCGTCATCACCACGGACCACTCCTGTTTCGACATGCACAGCATCGTCAAGAACGCGGCCCTGGTGGTCGATTCACGCAACGCGGCCAAAAACGTCAAAGACAAAAACAAAATCGTCACACTCTAATAATATCCCGGTAAAAGAAAAAGGGACCTCGAAAGGGGTCCCTTTTTATTGTCTGAATGACGATGAGATCAGTGGGGGTGGGATGCGGGCTCGATGTGCACGATCACGTCCTGCACGCCCGAAAAAACAGATTTGATGCGTTCTTCGACTTCGTTGGCCAGATCATGCCCTTCTTTGACGGACATATCGTCGGCCACCAGCATATGGAGGTCCACATAAATCGCGTCAGGCCGTCCGCGGCTCCGTATCTCGTGGCAGCCCAGGACGCCTTGGACTTTTTCCACTTCAGCCTTAACAAGCAGAGGGTTCAGGACGATATGGTCGACCAGCACGTCGGTCCCTTGCCATAAAATTTGTATCGCCGACCAGACGATCACCGCGCAAACGATAAGAGCCGCCGCCGGGTCCGCCCAGGCCCACCCTAAATGGACCCCGATCAACGCCGCCATCACCGACAACGTCACATAGATATCGCTCACCGTGTGCAGCGCGTCCGCCAGCAGTAGGTCGCTTTTAAGGGTTTTGCCCGCGCGCCGCTCATACCAGACCACGAAGACGTTCACGCAAAGAGAGGCGCCCATAACAACCCAACTCAGCCAATTGACCGTTGGCTGGGAGGGGGAACGGAAAGCCCCGACGGCCCGTTGGATCAAATTGTAAGCGATGAACAAAAGCATTCCGGCGATGAAGAAACTGGTGAGAGTTTCATAACGCCCATGGCCGTAGGGATGGTCCTCGTCCTGCGGTTTGCGGGCGAAGCGTATCCCCACCAATCCCACCACGTTGGAAAGGCCGTCCGAGAGGGAGTGGAACCCGTCGGCGGCGACGCTGGTGGTGTTGGTGGCGTAGCCCAGAATAATTTTAGCCACGGCGACCATGATGTTGAGCCCCATGATCTCCCAAAGGACACGGTCGATTTTATGAAAGCGCGCGCGAGGTTCCATCGTCTCTCCTGATGATCAAACGCCGTTTTGCGTTGCCTATAACGATTATAATCCATCTTCCGCGATTGGAACGTGATTCAAATCATAAATCGCCAGAATTGTTTCAAGCGGTTGTTGTCTCCTGGAAAGTCTGATAGAATAAATTCCGTTATCGCTAGCGCGGGCGTTGCCGCCAGGTAACGTCCCGGTTTGTAGGACGGGACGCATAAATAAATTTGAAGTACGCGGGCGGTCGCTCCCCCGCGACACTTCCGCTAGCGCGGGCGTAGTTCAATGGTAGAATAGGAGCTTCCCAAGCTCTAGACGTGGGTTCGATTCCCATCGCCCGCTCCACTTTCGCCGAGCCTGACCACAAAAGTCAGGCTTTTTGTTTGCATCTTGCAATCTGCGCCCTTCAAGGCCCATACTTGGGTATGTCCGGGCGAACCTCGTCCCGGTCCGATTTTTGTTTTCAGGGAGAATGTCATGAAAAAGACTTTCATCAACTTCGCGCTTGCGATCCTTTTGTCCGTACCCGCCTTCGCCAAACCGGCGCCGTCCGAGCCGGCCGATCCCCAAACGCTGATGAGGAGCAAAAAGGCCAACGACCGCCTTGAGGCCGTTAGGCAATTTCAAGCGGCCGGCGACGAGACGTCGATGAGCCGCCTTGTCCAGGCGCTGGACGATGAGAACGATAAAGTCCGGATCGCCGCGGCGGAGGCCCTCGGCGGCATGAACTATCCAGCCGCCGTGGACGCCCTCGGCAAGGCCTTGAAAGACCGCAAATCAAACGTCCGAATGCAGGCCGTGAAAAGCCTTTCCCAAAAGACCGGCTCCGCGCCGATTGAGTTGCTGAACGCGGCGCTGGACGACCGGGAGACGTTCATCCGCGCGGAAGCCGTGAAAAGCCTGACCGCCATCGGGACCCAAAGCGTCATTCCGGGCCTTTCCAAGGCCGCCGCGGACAAAGCTTCCGACATCCGCTCCGCAGCCGTCCAGGGGCTCTGCCAGATCGCAGACCCCGGCTGCATCCCGGCCCTTTCCAAGGCCGCGGACGATCCCGAACTGAAGATCAAATTGCAGGCCCTGGCCGGGCTCGGCAGGATCGGCGGCCCGGATACGTTCAACGCGCTGCTGAAGGCCGCCACCGAGGACCGTAAACCTGACGTCCGGATCGTCGCGGTGAACCAGTTGGGCCAGGTGGGGGACGCCAGCGTCGTCCCGGTCCTCTCGAGCGCTCTAAAAGATTCGGAAGTCAATATCAGGTTGGCCGCGGTGGGCGCTCTGGGTCTGATCGGCGGACGCGTTTCTGTGCAACCTCTCACCCAATCGCTCTACGACAAGGAAGTCCTGGTGCGACACGCCGCCGCCGCCGCGCTGGGCGCGCTGGCCAGCGAGGAGTCTCTCTCCGCCCTGACCTACGTCGTCCGCTTTGAGAAAGACCCCGCCACCTTGTCGGCCGTCGCGGAAGCCCTGGGCAAGATCGGCGACAAAAGCGCCGTTCCGTCGTTGATGGAAGCCATCTCAAAATTGAAAAAAGACCAGGACGGCAGGGCATTTTATGAGGCCGTGACCCGGCTCATGGAAATCAACAAAGGAAAGCAGGGGGCCGTCAAATCCGTTCCACCCTCCGACAAAACCGAACGCGCCGCACCCGCGGCCCCTGCGGTCGAGACTCCGTCCGCCGTGCTTGAAACCCCCGTCACCCCCATTGTTGAGGAAAACACACCGGAACAGCCGATGGAACCGGCAGCCGAGGAAAAGATGCGCCTCATGCAGTCCTATTACAGCGACGCCCAGAACGCCTTCACCCAAAAAAAATACGCGGAAGCCATCGCCGGATGGCAAAAGGTCTTGGAATTGGAACCCACCCACGCGCAGTCGAAGAAGATGATCGCGCGGGCGCAGCAAATGCAACGCCCTCCGGCCCAGAAGAAAAAGAAAAAATCGGCCGGCATCCGTAACCCGCCTCCCGTTGTGCCGGTTGACTCCACCAATCCATAACGCTAGAATACCCCTTAACCTACGGCTCATTCCGACAATACTCTATGAAAACAGATCCAAATCCGTCCGAAGACGCCGTCGCCGAAACTGAAGATGTCTACGCCGCGCAGCGGGACGAATTGATGCGTCTGCTCAGGGATTGCATGGAATGCAACGAGCCCTTGCGGGTCCATGGAAAAGTCGTCCTCTCCAACGACGACATCCCGACTTTGCTTCAGAAGATCAAGAACCGTTTGCCCTTTTCCCGGCGCGAACGGGAAGGACTGGTCGAAGCCGGTTTCGCCGTCGCCCGCCTGTTTCCAAGGTTGATTTAAACTTCCGCATGTTAGCCTCCGAACAAAAAAAAGCACTTTCCAAAGTCGCCATCGAATCCGCCTTAGCCGAATATTTTGATCGCACGTTTTGCTGCCTCACGAACCGCGGGACGACGGCGCTGACCGCCGCCCTTTCCGCCCTGGAACTCCCGCCGGGCTCTTCAGTGGCGTTTCCGGCAGCCATGTGTTCCATCCCGGTATTTTCCGCACCCTTCGCCGGCCTCAAACCCGTTTTCGCGGACGTTTCCCCTGAATGCGGGAATTTCGATCTGGCGGACCTGGACCGCGTCCTGCTGGAAACGAAAGCCAAGGCCGTGGTCCCGCTGCACATGTTCGGGCGGCCCGAAGACATGGATTCGCTGAGATCGCTTTGCGACCGCTATCGCGTATCCATCATCGAGGACACGGCCCTTTCCATGGGAGCCCGCTATAACGGCAGACGCGCCGGTTCCTTCGGCGATATATCCTGCCTCAGTTTCGTGCGAAAGATGCTGCCGTTGGAAATGGGCGGGGCGATTTTGACCGACGATCCCTTCCTGGACCGAAAAGTCCGCTCATTTGTGGAGGGGTTGCCGCTCTTGGCGGAAAACCATCAGGGACGCGTCGCGTCGCTCATGAAAGCGTTCCATACGGAAACCGCCCGCGTGGCGGCCGGCGGATGGGCGGAAGGGGAAACGCTGATCGCGTGGCAGGACCGGTTCCGCGATGTGCTCTTGGCCCGCACGACGGAAGCGGACTGGGAGGGTTCCATCGTTCTGGACGAACTGGCCGGGCTGGAAGATACCGTGCAGGCGCGCCGTGTCCGGGCCGAAATATACGAAACCGCGTTCCACCACGACCGGATCGTTCCTCTGAACACCGAGGGAAGTTCCTTTTTCTCCTATCCGGTCCGGCTCGCGGGCGTCTCCGCCGAAGGCTTTTTGGATTTCGCCGCCGCCCGCGGATTTCAGTTCAAACGCGTGGCCTATCCCGTGATCGCGCCGGTTTTCGGTGAGAGTCGCGGCTTCCCCAACGCCGAGCGGCTGGAAAAGGAACTCATCGGTTTTCCGGTGGACGACAACCAGCCGGTTTCGTCGTTCTGGGCCTACGCGGAAGACTTCGCCAAGGTTTTCAACGATTACCTGTCGGCGCTGCCGAACCTCCCGCCCTTTGATTGGCGGGGAAAACTCGAATCGAGGATGAGCTGATGAGATTACGCGGTCGGACTTGGCCGATATTCCTTTTCATTCCGATCATCCTTTCCATCCCGTCCAGCGCCCAGCAATCCGAGCCCGCCGCGATCAACGCCGACGCGCCGTCTATGGGCGAAGCCGAGGCGGCCCCGCCCGAAATCGAACGACAGCTTCCCAAATGGCTCGAGAAGGCGCGGATTTCCTATGACGAGGCGCAAAAGGCCCGGGAGGAAGGAGACGAGAAACTCGCGGAGAAATTGACGCGCGCCGCCCTTAGGCATCTTTCCCGGGCGCCCAGGGAGGCGTCATTCTTTGAGACCCAGGACAACCTGGGCGCATTGTTTGAATCTCTCGAAGCTCAATTCGCCGCCAGCCAGGCGGAGCAGGAACCGGAAGGCTCCACGGGTTTGGACGTTTCCCAGCAGGAGCTGGAGAACGCGCCCGCCGTGGCCACGCCGCCGCGCGCCGATAAAAAGACCTATACAGTCCCCATCGACCCCGACGATCCCATCGTTAAAAAATACATCGCGGTCTACACGGGACACAGGCGCGGCGACATCCAGCGGGCCATCGACCGCATGGGACGCTACCGGGAGATGGTGCTAAAGACATTGAAGGAGGCGGGCCTTCCGCGGGAACTGGTCTACCTCCCGATCGTGGAGAGCGAATACCTGAACACCAACACCTCCAGGGCCGGCGCGGTGGGCCTCTGGCAATTCATGCCGGACACGGCCCGGGGATTCGGTTTGAAAGTGAACTATTGGATCGACGAGAGGCGGGACCCGGTGAAGGCCACCAAGGCCGCGGCCGCCTATCTTAAGCAATTGAATCAATGGTTTGACGACTGGCACCTAGCGCTGGCCGCCTACAACCGGGGGGAATACGGCGTGCAGCGCGACATGCAGTTCAGCCGCTCGCCGGATTTCTCCAAGCTGGCCCAAAGGCGGGCCCTGCCGAACGAAACCGAACAGTATGTACCGCAGTTCGCGGCCTGCGTCATCATCGCGGACAACGCCTCCAGCTACGGGTTTCAGATCGTGAACGCCAAGGCGCTGGAGATGGATGAGGTCGTCCTCGGCAAACCCATCGACCTGAAGGTCGCGGCGGATTGCGCGGGCACGACGGAGGAAACCCTGCGGGAATTGAATCCCACTCTCCGCGTTTGGTGCACGCCGAAGAACGACCCCGAGTTCGCCCTCAAGATCCCGGCGGGGACCAAAGACCGCTTCATGGCCGAGCTCGCCAAGGTCAAGGACTGGACCCCGGGAACCGGGCTCGTCAAATACAAAGTGAAGCGCGGCGACAACCTCAGCACCATCGCCCAAAAGTTTAGGACCACCGTAAGCGCCATCCAAAAAGACAACAAGATCAAGAACAGCCGCTATATCCATCCGGGACAAACCCTACAGATACGTTCGGGAAGGTAGATGGCGTAAGCGTCACTCCTCCAAAAAACAGAGCGCCGCGGGGCCGGCGCCGGGATTTGACAAAACCCCGTCGTCCGTATATGATATTTCAACAATCTCTATGATCTTCAAGCGGATTTTAACGCCTCTCCTTCTTCTATCCTTGCTCGTCCCTTCCCATGGCGAAGCGACCCGCCGACCCGTCACGCGGACGGAAGCCGTCGGAAACGACGACGTTCTCAAGCTCGCCTTCCCCGGCAAGAAAGGCCCCATCCCCTACGAAAAATTCGGCCGCTTCGAAAATGTCGGCACATCCAAATACCGCTACGTCATTTCGGACATGAAAGGCTTGAGCGAAGCGGCAGGCCAGGGGGTTTTTCCCTACGCCCGCCTCACCGAGGACCCAACCTATACTGAGTTGCTGAACCTCAAATCCCTGGAAGGGAGCCATTGGGATTTCGTCGACAACAACACGGCGGCGCTGAATTTCTACAAATGGGCCGGCACCTCCGAGGACCCCGGCATCAAGCAGTTTTACACGGCTGTCATGCTGGAACGGGCGGGTCTGATCGAAGCGGCGGTCAAGGCCTTCTACGCCATGGTCGTCCATTTCCCGAAAACATCCTCCAGCACCTATTACGATACGGTTTGGTACCTCGCGCCGGCCGCCCTCGATCGGGTGGAACAGTTGCTGCGCCGGCATCCATCTGTAAAGATGTCTTTGGTGGGCGGCCATATCGGCATCAAGCGAAGACATGACACAAACGCGGGCAGCGATGCCTTTTCCATCGACCCGGGCCGGTTAGTGGGGAAACGCGTGAAAGAAAAACCTGTCAACTTCGCCAAGATGAAAGTGGTCAAGACCCTGGGCGGTTCCCGCGTGCAGGTCCGGCAATATCAGAACCGCCACTGGAAGCTTTTCGTCGAAGACAAGCCCTTCGTCGTCCGCGCCCTGACCTATTCCGTCTGCCCGGTGGGCCGCAGCCCCGACCGACGCAACTGGGACGTCTCTAAGGACTGGCAGATGCTCGACACCAACAAGAACGGGTTGCACGACGGATTTTTTGAATCGTTCATCGACAAAAACGGGAACAACCAACAAGACAAGGATGAACCGACTGTCGGCGACGCGAAGATACTGAAGGACCTCGGCGTCAACACACTCCGCGCCTACCATCACCTCTACAATAAGGAACTTTTCCGCCAGCTTCACAAGGAGTTCGGATTTCAGGTTTTATGCGGTGACGTCCTGGGCGGTTACGCCGTCGGCAGCGGCGCCTCCTGGGCGAACGGGACGGATTACAGCAATCCGAAGCAACAGCGGAACATGCTTGAGAGCGTTCGCAAGATGGTCGAAGAATACAAAGATGAACCTTACATACTGATGTGGGTGCTCGGAAACGAGAATGTCTACGGCGTCGGATCCAATGCGGGCAAGGACCCCAAAAGTTTTTATCAGTTCGTCGAAAAGGCCGCCGCTTTGATCCACAAGCTGGACCCTACCCGGCCGGTGGCCATCGCCAACGGGGACCTGCTCGGCCTCGACTTGGTACAACAATACTGCCCGAGCATCGATGTATTCGGGGCCAACGCCTACCATGGGGAACAGGGTTTCGGCCGGCATTTCTTCCAGGAAGTGCGCGATACGCTGGACAAACCCGTCCTCATCAGCGAATACGGCACCTGCGCCTACGCTGAAAATTTTACGCAAAAACAGGCGGAAGACTACCAAGCCATGTATCTGGCCAACAATTGGGAGGATATCGAGGCGCATATGGCCGGACGCGGCATGGGGAATGCGCTCGGTGGCGTGCTTTTTGAGTTCCTGGACGAATGGTGGAAGGCCAACGCCGACCTTCCGGACAATGTCCAGAAGCAGAGGGCGGCCTGGTATAAACCTAAATCCCGCATATACAAAAACTTGCAGCCGGAAAACCAGGACACCGTGCCGCAGTTCGGCCTTCCGTTCCTCGACGGCTGGAGCTATGAGGAGTGGTTCGGCGTCGCCAGCCAGGGCAACGGCAAGGGAAGCCCCTTCGTCCGGATCATGCGGCCGGCCTATTTTACGATCCAGAAACTCTGGCATTCCAAGGACCGGTAGCGTATAAGAATTTCCTTGTCTGTCCTTGCTTTTTATAGTAATTTCACTGAAATTAAATCGCTTTAATCCGCCCACACGCTAATTCCAGGATGGCAACATGCCGATGACGTCCAATGGGTTCCCGAACAGTCATTTTTTTCCCCGCATCCCCGTTATCTTCGGAGCCCTCATATTTATTTCATTCGCGTCGTCATGGGCCCAAGGCGTTCCCCGGGCCCAGCGATGGAAAACGGAAATAAAGGAAGGCAAGTCCCCCAAATCTTTTTCACTCCACGATCCGGGAACGGAAACCATCGTCGACTATTCGAAATACGGATCGTTCCAGGGCGTCGGCACGGACCAATACGTCTACGTCATTGAGGACATTCCCGGACTCTCGCGCGCCGTGGGCGAGGGGATTTTTCCCAACACCGAATCCGTGCGCCGCAACCCTCAATTTCAAAAGCTCTTTTATTCCAAGGAGCTGGAAGGCAACCCTTGGGACTATGTCTACACCGAGAACCTGCAGAAAAGTTTTTTCAAATGGAACGTGGTCGATGAAAACCCCGGAGTCAAACAGTACTTCTCGGCCTATGCCCTCGAGCGCGCCGGTTTGCACTACCAGGCCGTAAAGGCCTTCCAGGCTTGCCTGATCCATTTCCCGGGGACATACGGAAAGACCTCCTTCGATTCGCTTTGGTACGTGGGGCCGCTGGCTCTGGACCACATCCAGTTCATATTGAAGTCGCACCCGGAACTGGGGCTCCGGCTGGAGGACGCTTCCGTCGAAATCGTCAACGGCTATAACAGCGATCCGAAGGACGATAAGGTGATTTGTAATCCCGGCCGGCTGGTCCGGGTCCCGCCGGAAGAAACGGCCGTCAAGCTGGTTGACCTGTCGAAAATTCCCTCCAAAGTGGTTTTCAGCGGCGAATCCATCAAGCTGGTGCGGTACGAAAACCAGCATTGGGAACTCCTTGTGGACGGAAAACCCTACATCATCCGCGGCATGACATACCAGCCGAACCGCGTCGGCCTTTCTCCGGACAACGGCACCCTCAACCCCACGCAGGATTGGATGCTGAGCGACATTAACCGAAATGGAAAAGCGGACGGGCCGCTTGACGCTTTCGTGGACAAGAACAGAAACAACCGCCAAGACTCCGACGAGCCGTCGGTCGGCGACTTGAGCCTGTTGAAACAAATGGGCGTCAACACCCTGAAGCTATATCACCATTGTCCCGACCGAAAATTCCTGGACATCTTGTATTCCACCTACGGAATTCGCGTAATCATGGGAGACCTTTTGGGGGCCTACACCATCGGGTCGGGGGCCAATTGGTTTCAGGGAACGGATTACACGGACCCCGTGCAATGCAAAAATATGCTGGAAAGCGTCCGCAAGATGGTGACCGAATACAAAGACCATCCCTCCATCTTGATGTGGGCGTTGGGGAACGAAAACGTCTATGGCGTCGCGACGAACGCCCCACAGAAGTCGAGGGAGTTTTTTGCCTTTGCCAACAAGGCCGCGGAGTTGATAAAATCCTTGGACAGAAACCATCCCGTGATGATCGCCAGCGGGGACACGATGTTTCTCGACCATTTCGCGGCCAACGCTCCCGCGATCGACATTTTCGGATGCAACTCGTACCGCGGCAGCATCGGCTTCGGGCAAAGCCTCTGGAACAGCGTCAGGCGCGTGGCAGACAAGCCCGTGGTCATCACGGAGTTCGGTTGCCCCGCCCGTCATAAGTCGAAGTCGGAAGACGAAGCGGAAAGGCTTCAAGCGAACTATTTAAGCAACGCCTGGCTCGACATCGCCGACAACACGGCCGGCATGGGCGTCGGCAACGTTTTGGGCGGATTCGTTTTCACGTGGGTCGACGAATGGTGGAAAGCGGGAGCGCCTCCCCAATTCAGCCCGTCCCATCACGACACCGTGGGTCAGTGGCCCGGCCCATTTCCCGACGGCTGGATGTATGAGGAATGGCTAGGCATCGCCAGCCAGGGCGATGGGAAACATAGCCCATTTTTAAGGCAATTGCGTAAAGCGTATTTCGTCCTGCAAAATCTTTGGACGAAACAGACCAAAGGAGATAAACATGAAAACCCCTAAGACCGTCCTTATTACCACCGGATTTTTATCCGCGGCCTGCCTGCTGTTCGGTGCCGGAGCCAAACCTAAATACTTTCCGCCAGCAGACGAAAAACCCGCAACTTCCGGCGTGCAAAAAACATCTTCATCGAAAGATTTTGCGGGGCTCACCGTTTACACGGATGATAAATCGCCTGATAACCATTACGCTCCCTCCGGCTGGATGGGCGATTTGAGCGGCTTGAAGATGGACACGGATTCGCCCCTCAGCCCACATTCCGGCAAAACCAGTATCCGTTTCATGTATAAACCCTCCGGGACGAGTGGCGCCAAATGGGTCGGCGTGTTCTGGCAGGATCCGCCCAACAATTGGGGTGAAAAAGACGGCGGATACGACCTCAGCGGCGCCGAGCGTTTGAGCTTTTGGGCCCGCGGCGAAAAGGGCGGGGAAATCATCAAGGAAATAAAAGTGGGCGGCATCAAGGGAAACTATTCGGATTCGGATGAGATCGTCGCCGGCCCTATCATGCTGGATTCCAATTGGAAACAATACAGCATCAACCTCAAAGGCCGCGACCTCTCCGCCATTTCAGGCGGCTTCTGCTGGTCCACGGACTCCGCGAACAATCCGGACGGCCTCACGTTCTATCTGGACGACATTAAGTTCGAATAGGATATGACGAAAAGTCCCCGGCGTCCGGAGCGACCGGCGCCGGGGTGTTTTTACGGTCTGACAGAATGTTCGATAACGAACAAGGAGACGCTGATGACGCAAAAAAAAGGGAAGTCAGAGGAAAATATGATGCGGGGATGGGCCGGCCGAATGGGATCGGCCGTTTTTTTTGCCCTGGTTCTATTGACTGCGGCGGCTCAATCGCGCGCTGAAGGGCTGCGGATTTACGGCCTGTCGGCCGAGGCCCAATCCCGCGGCGAAGCGGTGATCGCCAGCGGCGGCGATTCGTCCGCCCTCTGGTACAACCCAGCCGGACTCAATCAATTGAAATCATCCAACCTGTCCGTCAACCTCAACAACATGTTCCTTTACGGCGACAACACCGACCCTGCGGGTCGAAAAGAAAAAAGCAAGGAAACCTATTTTACGCCCTTCGGCGTCTATTATGCCGCGCCGTTGACGGAACAATGGGCCGCCGGCATCGGCGTGAACACGCCTTTCGGGCTGGCCACAAAGTATGACGATGACGCTTCCTTCCGCTACATCACGACGGGGGGCCAGGTCAACGTAATCAACATCCAGCCCACTGTTTCTTATCAATTGTCGTCGGCATTCTCCATCGGGATCGGCGCCAATTATTATCTCTCCAACGCCAAGCTGACGCAGCAATACTCCTGGGCGCCGGCTGCCGCGGTCCTGGGAAACCCCGCCCTGGCCGCCGCCCCGGACAGCACGGCCAAGGTCAAAGGATCCGGCGACGGCTATGGCTTCACCACCGGCCTTCGTTTCCAACCCAGCGAAAAACAATCGCTCGGCATCACCTACCACAGCCAAGTGGTGGTCAAATATGAGGGGGACGCGACTTTAAGCAACATTCCGGGCGCGGTCCAGCCCGCGTTCTCCGGGGGCCCCTCGTATAAATCCGACAGCCAACTGACCATTCGCTACCCGGACATCGTCGCCCTCGGATATGCTTTTCGTCCGACGGACAAGTTGACCTGGGAAGTGGGGGGACAGTGGACCAATTGGAACGATTTCAAGACAATTGACGCCAACCTGGATCAACCGACCGCCCTGTTTCCCAACTCATCCACGCCGTTGTACTGGAAAAACGGCTGGGTGATCCGCACAGGCGCCGAATATGCGGTCTCGGACAAGTGGGCGATCTCCGGAGGGTATTTTTACGACAAATCGCCGACCCGGGAAAGCACCTACACCCCGCTTGTCCCGGAGGGGGACCATCACGTCGTTTCAGCCGGAGTAAGGTACAATGCGGGTAATTCCCTGGTTTTCAGGCTTCCCGTTGTGGGCATTTTTCAATCAAGCCGCAACGTCAACAGCGACAGGGCCGACCTTCTAGGAAACCAGGTCGACGGAAAATACAGCCTGATCGGCTACCAGGTGGGCCTTTCGGCCGAGGTCGCTTTCGGTCTGTAAGTTTTTTTAGGGAGAACGTTTTTTTTATTACTTTTTTGTTACAATGTTCAAGCGCTTGAATAGATTGTCTGGGGATGTGCGTAAAGTCACAAAACCATTGAAAATCAATTCAAGCGCTTTTACACTTATTAGTCATTATGGGAGGAAACTGCATGGAAACGGCGTTGACTGAATCATCGATAGAAAATCGCCGCTCAGAACGAATCGAGCTTAGGGTTCCTATTAAACTGGAGATACGAGAATCTGAAAATACTTCCGTCAAAATATTTCTTGGTTATACATCTAATATAAACAGACATGGTTTACGATTACACATTGGTTCCGATATGCCGCTAATTAACAACAGCGAAGTAACTATTCATATGGACGGTCTCCGTCCGGACTTACCCACAAAAATGGATGCAAAATTATTGTGGCATGCCAATTCACAATGTGGTGTGAATTTTCACAAAGAATTCAATGATATTCAAGAACTCATACAGTCTCTATCTACCTCGTTCCATGCCGCCCCATCTTTTTTAAAGAGTTTTCTTGCCTATGTAAATGATGAGGATGTCGACACCAAAAAATATGAATTTTTTCCATATGCCGATAAAATAATTACTGAATACAAAAAGACCCGGGATTACCTTCTTCAGTTTAAGCGTGGGAATAATCCCGTTGGGGCCGAATCTTATGTCTATGCTCAATATGCCGTTGCTGATGAGGCTTTAAATAGGTCCGCCATCTCATCCGCACATAGAGCTTTTAAAGAGTTTAAGAATTATCCGATCTCTAGCCGGCGTAGGATTCTGGATAATATACGTGATCTTCTTGTAAAAGAAAAACAAAATCTCATTGACCTTATGGTGATAGAAGGACACCCACGCAAACTTGCTGAGTGGGAATATAGCGGAATGCTTGTTGCAATTTCTCAGGAATCTTTGGACTATTTTGAAAAAGAAATGCTTCAAACAGTCGGGCGCATCGGAACAGA
>CAYZXT010000054.1:0-13111 GCA_964482515.1 uncultured Elusimicrobia bacterium
AGCTTTTCCGTCAGCGTGGTCTTGCCCGCGTCCGGATGGGAGATGATGGCGAAGGTGCGCCTTCGCGCGATTTCTTTCTGCAGGTCCACGGGTTAAGCTACGGCTTCTTTTCGAATTTCAGGGCGAGGGAGTTGATGCAGTAGCGCAGGCCGGTGGGCTCGGGGCCGTCGTCGAAAACGTGGCCCAGGTGCGCGTCGCAGCGGCTGCAGAGGACTTCGGTCCGCCGCATGCCGAGGGAGTCGTCGCTCTCGGTCCGGATGTTCTCCTTGGCGGCGGGCTGCCAGAAGCTCGGCCAGCCGGTGCCGGACTCAAACTTCACGTCGGACACGAACAGGTCCTGGTCGCAGCAGACGCACTTATAAATCCCCTTCTCGTGGTGGTTCCAGAAAGGACCGCTGCAGGCGCGCTCCGTGCTTTTCTGGCGCGTGATTTCATAGACTTCCGGCGGCAGCTGCTTCCGCCACTCCGCGTCGGATTTGACCACTTTATCAACCATGATATATTCCTTCTTTTCCCAGGAGTAGACTTTGATGGGCCCGCCGGATTTTTTTTCGGAGGCGAACGAAATCTTATTGACCGCCAGCCACGCCAGGGCCGCCACGATGAAAACCAGGAGGACGACGTTTTCGAACTTCTTCCAGGCGGGCGTCATCACTTCTTCCGCCGGGACGACACGGCCCAGTCCGCCATCGGGTCCACGACGTCCAGCCGGATGACTTTCCTGAACTGCGCCTGGATGTGGCGGTACTCCCGGTTGACCTCGGGGTCCGGATAGACCCAGTCGTGCAGATAGACGATCCGCTCGACGCGGACTTGGAGCATTTCCTTGAGGCACCCGAAACAGGGCCGCATGGTCGTGTAAAGAGTCGAACCCGCCAGGGCGATGCCGAAGCGCGCGGCCGAAAGCAGGACGTTCTGCTCCGCGTGCACGCAGATGCAGAGGTCGTAGGCCGTGCCCGACGGGTATTTGTCCCGGTGCAGGCAGCGCCGGCAGCCGCCGTCCATGCAGTTGGTCATGTCGTGGGGCGTCCCGTTGTAGCCCGTGGAGATGATGCGGCCTTCCCGCACCGCGATGGCGCCCACGCGGTTGCCGCGGCAGTTCGCCCGCTGGCGCACGGCCATGGCGATCCCCATGAAGTATTCGTGATCGGTGAGCAGAGTGTGTCGTGCCATTGTGGTCATATTTTATGATTTTTCTAGACGATACGCAGGGAAGATACCGAAACTTTCTGTCCCGCAGAAAGTACGGGAGGTGTGTGCTCGACCGGTCCGGCAGGTCCGGTCTCCGCACACACGCAAAAATCCCCGCCGAAGGTCGTTCAGCGGGGATTTCGCTCGGTTCGAGAACCTTATACGGCGCGAACGTTCGTGGCCTGCAGGCCTTTGGGACCCTTGGTCACTTCGAATTCCACCGCCTGGCCGTCGTTCAAGGACTTGTAGCCGTCGCCTTGAATGGCGGAGTAGTGGACGAACACATCTTCGCCGCCTTCCTGGGCGATGAAGCCGAAGCCCTTGGAAGCGTTAAACCATTTAACTGTGCCTTTCATCGTGAAATTCACCATCCTTACAGTAAGAAAATTTTGAAGCGGCACACGTTAAATGTAATTGCTTACCGCAAAAAAACCGCGGGGACTGTTTCTCCACGCGGTCAATGCAATCCACAGTTACATCGATAACGTTAGAAACCAACTTCAACTTACGAATATTATTATGCCATTTCCTTTTAAATTGTCAATCCCCGAGGGAAAACCCGCCGGCCGGCGCTATTTTTTCTGGATTTCGGCGGGCACGTCCGGCCCCGGGACCGGCAGGGCGGGCGTGACGCCGGGGACGGCGGCGGCGACGCGCGTCAGTTTGAACGTGGAAACTTCGGACGATTTCCCGCGCTTGAACACCACCCATTCCTCCACGATGTTGTCGCCATCCGTGAACGTCAGCCTCATGGAATGCATGTGCGTGTCGCGTATCGGGTCGACGAGAGGGTCGTTGGACAGGACGAATTTCATCTCCGCACCGTCCGACTGTTTCAACCCCAGCCGCGGGCGGTTCGGCAACGCGCCGTAGTGCGTCAAAACCAGTTTCTTGGCCTGGTCGTGATAGACGTTCAACAGCTCCCGGGAGGTCCCGGGAAAAATCCGTTCCACGATGTTCCGTCCGCCCGCCGTCATCGTGAACTCGACGGTCACCTCCTCAGCGCCGTTCCCCACGGCGGCCGTGCCCTTCCAGACGCCGACCAACGCCTTCACGCGCTCAAAATCCGCGGACCCCTGGTAGAGATTCGCGGTTCCCTGGTCCGCGGCGCCGGCGTTCGCGGCGCAAGCCAACGTCAGTCCAAAAAGCACAGTCCAAAATCGGGTTCGAATCGTCATGCGCCCCTCCTCAGGGTTTGGTGGTCCCGCTCGATGAAATGGGCCGGTTAGTTTTCCGCCGGCAACAGGAGCCGCTCGATCTCATGCAGCAGTCCGTCTATGGCGAAGGGTTTTGTGATGAAGGAGTCCGCGCCGGCGCTGCGGGCCGACTCCAGGTCGAATTCCGACGAGAGCGACGTGATGATGATCACCTTCATGTGCCGCAGGTCCTGCTGGGCCTTCACGAAGCGGCAGACGTCGAAACCTTCCACTTCCGGCATCAGCACGTCGAGCAGCGCGATGTCCGGGCGGATCCGCGGGATGACTTCCATGGCGCTGCGTCCGTCGTTCACGGCCACGACGCGATAGCCCTGCCCCTCGAGAATGTACTTCACGGCCTCGGCAACGTCCACTTCATCGTCGGCGACTACGATCGTTCTCGGTTCCATCGTCTCCTCCTGGAGGAACGGCGGATCGAAATTATATTACCACGTTTCGACGCGGGAGGGAGAAATTTGTTTACCGTGACGGTGGGGTATTTCCGAAGCGCTTAGCCCAGCGCAGGCCCAGGCGGCCGGGGGCGGCGTCGAGGGACAGCGTCGAGGCCTCGTGGCGATCGTTCGCGTTGCGGGCCGCGTGGCCGGTCATCACGATCTGCGCCGCGTGCACCGCCATGAGCGCCGCGACGTTGAAGGAGAGCAGCTGTTGGCGCTCGCCGTTGAAATGCTCCGGGTTGATCCAGACGCCCCGGGTCGCCCACCAGGCGAAGAACCCTTCCCACGCCAGGACGTTCAACGCGGTCTCGTAATAACCGCAGGACCAGAGCCCCCAGCCCGGGACGACCAGAGACTTCGCGACGGCGGCTCCGGCGGAAACGCGTCGCGGCTCGTGCGGCCAAAATCGCACGACGGTCCCCGCGGCCTGGGCAATCCACTCCGCGCCCGCGCCGAACCGGACGAACTGGTATTGATATTGGTCCCTCATCTGTCTGTCCACCTGCTTCGCCACGCGGTCCGAAACCAGGGACGCGGCCAAAACCAATCCGCCTTCGCCGACCAAGGTCACGGGCCCGCGGACGCTTTCCCCCTCCACCCATTGGCCGAGGCCCGGCACGAGCAGCGAAAGGAACCCGGCCCGACGGGCGCGGCCGCGGGCACCGTCCTTCGCGAGCCGCACGGGATGCGGATCGTCCGTCAGTTTGTTCGGCGGCGGCTCCAGTTTCGGCGGGGCCACGGGCGTCGGGACCGCGGCCACGTCCGCCGCTTTTTCCCGGGGCGCGTCCTTGACGATTTTTTCGTCGGGATGCTTCGCGGAGGGCGCGCCGGGCAGAACGCCCGGCGTCAAACTGGGCAGCGGGACATGGGCCAGGGTCGTGGGCATCTGGAGCGTAGACGTCAACCGTTGCGCCATGGCGCGAAGCTCGTCCATGCTGTCGGCGCGCCACATCTCGCCGCCCGCGTCCCGGGCGATCTTCTCCACCGCCGCCGCGTCCGCCGGCGGAAGCTTGAGCGCGACGATATACAACCGGATATCTTTGCCCTGGGCGCGATGGTTTTTCACCACGTCCGGCACGCTGCCGCCGCAGGTTTCCTTCCCGTCCGTGATCAAATAGATCTCGCGCTCGCGGATGTCCTTCGGGAAATCCGTCCGCGTCAGGTCCACCGTATGGCCCAGGGGCGTTTGGCCGCGGGGACGCACGCCGTCCAGGATTCTTTTCAGTTCTTCGGGTTTGGGAACGGGTCCAAAGGGCAGGATCAACTGCGAATCGGCGCAGTCTTTCGGTTTGGACGGCGCGTTTCCGAACACGCGGATGGCCACGAAGGGCGGATGGCTCCATTTCGACATGTCCCGGAAGATGGTGCTGAGGAATTTTTTCGCTTCGGAGATCTTGGTTTGGTTGTTTTCGAGGGGGCCGTTCATGCTGCCGGAGGCGTCGAGGATGAACTCGATATAGCGGGAGGCGGCCCGCGCGGGGACGGAACTTGCCGTTAAAACAACTGCGAGGAGAATCGCCCGATAAGAGAAATGACGCCGCATCCCGCGAGATTACACAAAAAACCGCCGGCGCGCCATGCCGGCCCGCATCAATTCTTCTGCGGGAAGTCCCCATTGTCTTTCACGTAGCGCGCGTAGGCGGCAAGGTCCATCTCAGGACGGGCGAAGCGCTCCCAAACGGCCGGGTCCGGCGGAGGTTCCTGCCATTGGCCGTATAAGCCCAGAAGCGTGTACAGTTCTTTGGCCTTGGCGTTAACGAACCCGGCCAGCCTCAATATAAAAAACGGCGCCCGCTTTTGCTTGATCGTGGAATCGTAGGCCGCTATGAACCGGGCGGCGGCGTCCTCAATGGGCAGGATTTCTTTCCCCATGACCGGGACGATCTCCCCCATCCCGATGTTCTTGGCCAGGGACGCGGAAACGATTCTTCCGTAATCGTCGGCGCTGATCCAATAGCTCGAAAGTTTCGCGCCTGAAAACCAGGTAAAGGATTTGCCGCGGATGAAAAGCGGGATAGATTCCATGAACCAGACGGGCTCGAAGATCGTCCAGGGAAGGCCGGACCCGCGGGCGATGGACTGGGCTTCGTGTTTCACCCGGATGTGCCACCAAGGATGCGCAGCGCCTCTCAGATCCGAGGAGCCCAGCGCGGATAGAACCAGCAACCGGGGGTTCCCGGCCTTCTTCGCCGCGACAACAACGTTGCGGAGGCCGTCGGTTTCAGGCTTGAAGGACGATCCCGGAAAAGTCTCCACCGAAACGTAGACCGCGTCGCAGCCCCGGACCGCGGATTCCAGCGAAGAAACATTTTCCAAATCCCCGGCGACGATTTCCGCCGATGGCGGAAGAATCTTCCGCGCCTTTTCGATGGAGCGAACCAACACACGCACCGAAAAACCGTCCTTCAGGAGGCGGCGCACCACCGGCCGCCCCAGCATCCCCGTGCCGCCGATGACCAGGATTTTCATGACGGCACCTACGCCTTCTCCTCGAGGATCTTCCGTTCCGCGCCCAGGTTCCGCTTCAGGGCCGCGTCGGCGGTGAACTTCTCGGGATAACGGACGCGCAGCTTCTCGATGTTGACCCGCGCCGCGTCCTCCAACGTGATCCCGGCGGACCGGCACACCAGCGCCAGGTACCACATCACGTCGCCCACTTCTTCCTTCACGTTCACCCAGTCCACGGGTTTGCCGTAGAACTTATGCTTCTTATAGATGTCCATCAGCTCGCCGGCTTCCGTGCAGACGCCGGCCGCGCCGTGCAGCAGATCGTCTTCCTGGGTCGCGGACTGGTGCGCGGTCCGCAGCGCCAACCCCTGGTATTCGTTCAGGTCCATGGTGGTTTTCCCTCTTTCTCTCTTAAACTTTGCGGGCGTCGCTCTTGGGCAAATATTGGGACAGGAACTTGCGGGCTTCCAGGAAGATCCGCGGCAGGGACTCGGCCAGGGAATGGCCGTCGTCGACTTCGATCAGCTTCACGTGGGCCTTGTTCTGCGCCCAGGTGCGGGAGCCCGAGATGTCCACGGTTTCGTCCTTCTTGCCGTGGATGATCAGCGTGGGCACGCGGACGTCCGGCCAGCCGCCGACGCGGCAGTCCAGCGCGCGGGCGTCCTTCAAAAAACCGTAATCGATCTTGGTCTTGGTTTTGTTGGCGTAATCGTCCACTTCCAGCCAGCCGGTGGATTCCCATTTCTCCAGGCCGCTGTCGCCGAGCTCCTTCCGCCAAAGTTCCGCCAGCTGGAACGCGGGCGCCAGCAGCACGAGGGCCTCCACGCGCTGGTCCGCCTCGGCCACGCGGCTGGCGACCTGCCCGCCTAGGCTGGAGCCGAAGATGATGCAGCGGTCGTTGGGTCCGCCGATGGCCTGGGTGACGGCTTCAATCATGGCGCTCACGCGCAGATGTTCAAGGGAAGGGAGGCGCAGGTTCATGCGAACTAAATCCACGCCCAGGGTCCGAAACTGGTTGGACAGCGCAACGCCTTTGGACGAATCCGGGCCGGAAGCGAAACCGTGGAGGTAGAGCCATCGACGCATGGGGATGATTTTACCATAAAAAACAAAAAGCCCATCCTCGTTTAAAGGATGGGCTTTTGCCGCGAAGACGGATGGCTGAAGCGACGACTACGCCCGGTTCAGCGCAGCGAAAACCGGTGCGTCAGGCCGCCGACCAGGACGAAATCCGAAGGGTTGTCGTTCAGCCCGATGCCCAAAAGCGCCTGCCATGTCAGGCTGTCGGACGCGCGGCCGCGGAGCCCGCCGGAGAGGATGCTGCTGTCGTCTCCCAACTGGTTGATACCCAGCTCGGCGATCGCCATCAGGTCGGGATTGAGCATGAGCCCCATTCCGCCATTCAGCTGAAAGACGGTGTCCCCGTCGCCCTTGGCCTTGACGGTGCTCACCGCGCCGGTAAGTGGATCGACCGCCTGGGTCTCCACGTCCCGCCCGTCCAGGAAGAGCAGCCCGATGCCGCCGTTTAAAAACACTTTCTGGGGCATCAGGGTGTAAGACATGATCCCCTTGAGGGTGAAGTCCGTGCCGTCATTGCCCAGTTTGCTGGTCAGGGGCCCGTGGGAAATATCCAATCCCACGGCCAAATTGAGAGGTTCTCCGGCCAATCGCGGAATAACGTATTTCCCGCCAACCGTCAATACGTTCAGTCCGCTCTCGGTATTGCCCGCCGTCCCGGGGTAATCAAATTTTATCCGCGCGTAATCGATGCCGGCGGAGAGCTCAAGGTTCTCGACGAGGCCGAGGTTGACGCCGACCGGAAGCTGGATCGTGTCCAACTCGTCGCCCGAACCGTAAAGCAAATGGCCCGTCACGCTGGCGGAACCTTCGGACGGCGCCTCGGCAGTATCCGTGAAGAACAGGCCTGTCCGCCCGTAAACGTTGGTTCCGGGGATGTGGCCATTGGGGTTTTTTCTTTTAGCGGATGATTTGGATTTGGAGGATTTTTTTGCGGGTGATTTAGAGTATGATTTTTTTCCTTTTTTCGCGGACGACTTGGCGTGGACAGAATTGGGCATGGCGCCGGCCAACAGAACCAGGGCCAGGCAAAATGATAGAAATACGGCAAAACGCTTTTTCATAAAAGTTGCTCCTTGTTTTTTGGGGGGATCGAAACGTGCAAGAGTTTACATTATTGGGAGATAGACGGAAATAGCGGTGTTTTGGACTGTTAGAAGCTATCTGAAACCGATCCGTTTTTTCGGTTCGACAGGCGGGTCCATCAGGTCGCGGATGGCGTCGAAGACCACGCGGAAATTGGAATCGTACTTCCGTTCGAGCGCGTCGAGCCGGCGGGCGAGGTCTTTGTTGGACGCGACCATGTCACGCATGCGGACGAAGGCCCGCATGATGGCGATGTTGACGCGGACGGCGCGCTCGCTGTTCAGCACGCTCGACAGCATGGCGACGCCCTGTTCGGTGAAGACGTAGGGCAGATACCGTCGCCCCCCTCGGCCGGCGTTTGAGGTCGCAAATTGCGACCTCAAAAAAGACGTCTCTTCCTCCAGCAACTGGAACATGAAATCGGACGGGAACCGCTTGGCGTTCCGGCGGACCTGCTCATTGAGCCTCTTCGTGGAGACGCCGTAGAGGACGGCCAGGTCCACGTCCAGCATGACCTTGTGCCCGCGGAACATATAGATGAGACGGTGGATGTTTCCCAGGCGCGTGATGACCATGGGAACAGTCTACTTGGCGCGCTTGAAGGTTATGTGACGGGATTCTGAAGTTTTGCGGGAGGGCTACAGTATCTTCTTGACCGCGTCGATCAATTGGTCGACCTCGAAGGGTTTGGGGAGGAAGCCGTCGGCGCCGGACACGCGGGCGGCCTCCTGGTCGTCCTTGGCGGCCGCGGCGGACATGAACAGGATCTTCATCGGCTTGAGCTCGGCGTGCTGCCGCAATTGTCGGACCACGTCGATCCCCTGGACCTCGGGCATGGAGTTGTCCACCAGCAGCAGGTCGGGTTTTTCCTTCATGACAGCGTCGATGGCCTGCTTGCCGTCGGGCACCGCGAAGACCTTGTAGCCCTCCGACTCCAGGATGTCCCGGAGTATGTTCAGGGCGTCGAGCTCGTCGTCCGCGATGACGATCGTTTTAGGCATGGGGAAAGGATAACAGAAGTGGGATGAGATTCCAGCGAAATAGAGAAAGTGGATGGAAGGGAAGTTGCTTCGGGAACTTCATTTTAATTCTGTCCCCCCGGCGGAAGCCGGGGGCCAGAAAGCTTTCTCTGGATTCCGGCTTTCGCCGGAATGACCTCATTTTAAGTTATTTACGCAAGACTTCCGCCGTCAGGCGGTCCAGGTTCTGTTCGTTGGCGGGAATGACGATGTGTTCCAGTCCCTTGGCCACGGTGGGGTTCTCGAAGGCCTGGGACCAGGACACCAGCGTGCCCTTCGCCGACGGCGTTAAGGTGATGGTCAAGCGGTACCTGGGATTCGAGAGGTGCTGGATGACGACCTTCTTCCGGGGCTCCACTTCCGCGAAGGTGCTTTCGTTGGTGTAGTTCTTGCCGTCCGGCCCGTGCATGACGTAGGACCAGCGCCCTCCCGTTTTAAACTCGCAGAGACTGAACGTGTTGGTGAACCCGGCTGGCCCCCACCAACGGGCCAAACGCGCCGGATCGGTAAAGGCGGCGAAGACCTGTTCCACGGTCGCGGGAATTTCGCGGGAGGTGTCAAAGCTCATGGGTGGCTCCAATTCGGCGGATTCAACAACACGTCAACCCCGGCACGGATTCGCCGGATTCCGGATCATTTTCCTAAATCAGCGATTAATTTCTTACCCATAGGAGAATCAGCACTGATCATAGAATTTTGTTTGCAGGAGGGACATCCATTCTTCGGACCATTTCCTCTCCATATGGTATAGATCACGCCGGGAACAATGAAGAATATCCATAGGATCAACTCTATTCCTGCATTGCCGCGCAAAAAGCGTTTCCCCTTACCTGTGACTCCGCAATGAGTGCAGATCATCGGATCCATTTTTTGCCTCCTTCTAATCAACCTTCAGTCAAACCGTCAACTCCGGCACGGTTTCCGTGACTTACCTGTGACTCCGCAATGAGTGCAGATCATCGGATCCATTTTTTGCCTCCTTCTAATCAACCTTCAGTCAAACCGTCAACTCCGGCACGGTTTCCGTTGTATGAATAGAAATATACCGATAAAACCCTTATTGAACGGATATTTTTATACTCAGTTTGATAAGTTTCATAATTTACACCAAAGTAAATTTAAACCCCCACTTCTCTTTCGGAAAAGTGGGGGTTCGTTTTTAGATTCTTCGGTTAGTCCGTTCCCTCGGTATTCCGGTGAGGGCGACGGTGAATTTCACGGAAGCTCTGTAGCCCCCATTAAAAATCTATCTATCTCTCGGGCGCAACCACGGCCTTCATTAATCGCCCAGACCACAAGGCTCTGGCCGCGGCGGGCGTCGCCGGCCGCGAAGACCTTCGGGATGCTGGTGGCGAACTTGCCGTGTTCGGCCTGCACGTTGGAGCGCGCGTCCGTCGCCACGTTCAACTGCTTTAAAAGCTGTTCTTCTGGCCCCAGGAAGCCCATGGCCAGCAGCACGAGTTGCGCGGGCCAGACTTTTTCCGAGCCGGGGATTTCCTTCGGCACGAACTGGCCCTTGTCGTTCTTGGCCCATTCGATGTTCACCGTGTGGATTTCCTTCACGTGCCCGCCGGCGCCGCCGACGAACTTCTTGGTCATGATCAGATATTTGCGCGGGTCCTCGCCGTAGGCGGCGGCCGCTTCTTCCTGGCCGTAGTCCATCTTGTAGACCTTGGGCCACTGGGGCCACGGGTTGTCCGCGGCGCGCTGGTCCGGCGGCTTGGGCAGGATCTCGAACTGCACGAGGCTCCTGCAGCCGTGGCGCAGGGACGTGCCCACGCAGTCGGTGCCGGTGTCGCCGCCGCCGATCACGATGACGTCCTTGTTCTTGGCGGAGATGAAGCTGCCGTCCAGGTGCTTGGAATCCAAAAGGCTCTTGGTGTTGAGGGTGAGGAACTCCATGGCGAAGTGGATGCCCTTGAGCTCGCGGCCGGGGACCGGCAGGTCGCGGGGCTTGGTGGCGCCGGTGGCGATGACCACGGCGTCGAACTCTTTCATCATGATCGCCGCCGGGTAATTTCTCCCCACCTCGGTGTTGAGCTGAAATTTGATGCCGGCCTTCTCCATGAGCTTGAGCCGGCGGACGACGACTTCCTTCTTGTCGAGCTTCATGTTCGGGATGCCGTACATCAGCAATCCGCCCGCGCGGTCGGCGCGTTCAAAAACGGTGACGGTATGGCCCGCGGTGTTGAGCTGTTCCGCGCAGGCCAGGCCCGCGGGGCCGGAGCCGATGATCGCCACCTTCTTGCCGGTGCGTTTGGCCGGTGCTTCGAGCTTGACGTTGCCGTCGGCGAAGCCCTTCTCGATGATGGAGACTTCGATGTTCTTGATGGTGACGGGCGGCTCGGAGATGCCGAGCACGCAGGAGCCTTCGCAGGGCGCGGGGCAGACGCGGCCGGTGAACTCCGGGAAATTGTTGGTCTTGAGGAGGCGGAGGAGCGCGTCGTTCCAGAGGCCGCGGTAGACGAGGTCGTTCCACTCGGGGATCAGGTTGTTGATGGGGCAGCCGGTCGCCATGCCGGCCAGCATGCCGCCGGTGTGGCAGAAGGGAACGCCGCAGTCCATGCAGCGGGCGCCCTGCTTGCGCAGCGCGTCTTCGGGCATGTGGTCGTGGAACTCGTTCCAGTCGCGGACGCGCGCTTCCGGGGAGCGGTCCACCGGCAGTTCGCGGGCGACCTTCATGAAACCCTGGGGCTTCGGGATGCCGACGGGCTTGGGCGCGCCGCCGTCTTTCAGCGTTTCGTTCACGCGCGCTCCCTTTTCGGAAGGCCTGTCTGCGATTTGCGCCACAAGTTAGTTCCCCCCGACCCGCGCCAAGTCCCGCGCGTTCTCTTCGAAAGCCGCCATGATCGCCTGTTCGCCGGTCATGCCCGCGGCCTGGACCGCCTTGATCGAGGCGATCATCCGCTTGTAGTCCTTGGGCATCACTTTCACGAACTTGACGGAGTAGGTCTTCCAGTCCGCCAAAATCTTCTTCGCGCGGCCGCTGGCCGTGTAGTCCGCGTGCTTCTGGACCATCTGCTTCAGGATGCCGAGGTCTTCCTCGTCCAACAACTCAAGCCCCACCATGTCCTGGTTGCAGAGGCTGGGGAACGCGCCGGTCTCGTCGAGCACGTAGGCCACGCCGCCGGACATGCCGGCCGCGAAGTTCCGTCCGGTGGGGCCGAGGACGACGACCCTCCCGCCGGTCATGTATTCGCAGCCGTGGTCGCCCACGCCTTCGACCACCGTGTGGACGCCGGAGTTGCGGACGGCGAAGCGCTCGCCCGCGAGGCCGCGGATGTAGGCTTCGCCCGACGTCGCGCCGTAGAACGCCACGTTGCCGATGATGACGTTCTCCTCGGGGACGAAGGTCGCCTTCTTGGACGGGGTGATGATCAGCTTGCCGCCGGAGAGGCCCTTGCCGAAATAGTCGTTGGCGTCGCCTTCCAAAATCATGGTCATGCCGCGCGGGATGAACGCGCCGACGCTCTGGCCCGCGGAACCCTGCAGCGTGAGCTGGATGGTGTCGTCCGGCAAACCTTTCGGACCGTGGCGACGCGTGAGCTCGCTGCCGGTCATGGTGCCGATGACGCGGTTGGAATTCTTGATCGGGATCGTGGCGCGGACCTTCTCGCCGCGCTCGAGGGCCGGCTTGCAAAGGTCGAGCAGCTTCGTGACGTCCAAGGATTTTTCCAGGCCGTGGTCCTGGGCGATGGTCTGGTAGCGGCCCACGCTCGCGGGCGCCGCCGGCTGGTAAAGGATGGCGGAGAAATCGAGGCCGCGGGCCTTCCAGTGGTCGACCGCGGTCTTCATCTCCAACACTTCCGTGTGGCCGATCATCTCGTTGATGGTGCGGAAGCCGAGCCGGGCCATGAGCTCGCGCGCTTCCTGCGCCACGAACTTCATGAAGTTGACGGCGTGCGCCGGGTCGCCGGTGAACTTCTTGCGGAGCTTGGGGTCCTGGGTCGCGACGCCCACGGGACAGGTGTTCAGGTGGCAGACGCGCATCATCACGCAGCCCAGGGCGACCAGCGGCGCGGTGGCGAAGCCGAATTCCTCGGCGCCGAGCAGCGCGGCGATGACGACGTCGCGGCCGGTCTTCAATTGACCGTCGGTCTCAACGGCGATGCGGCTGCGCAGGTCGTTCAACACCAACGTCTGATGGGTCTCGGCCAGGCCGAGCTCCCAGGGGATGCCCGCGTGCTTGATGCTGGACTGGGGCGACGCGCCGGTACCGCCGTCGTAGCCGGAGATCAGGACGACGTCCGCGTGGGCCTTCGCCACGCCGGCCGCGATGGTACCCACGCCGACTTCGGCGACGAGCTTCACGCTGATGCGGGCCTTGTGGTTGGCGTTCTTCAGATCGTGGATCAGTTCCGCGAGGTCTTCGATGGAATAGATGTCGTGGTGCGGCGGCGGCGAAATCAGCCCCACGCCCGCGGTGGTGTGGCGGACCTTCGCGATGGGCGGATACACTTTCGCGCCGGGCAGCTGTCCGCCCTCGCCGGGCTTCGCGCCCTGGGCCATCTTGATCTGCAGTTCCTTCGCGTTGACCAAATAGTTGCTCGTGACGCCGAAGCGGCCCGAGGCGACCTGCTTGATCGCGCTGTTCTTGGAGTCGCCGTTGGGCATGGGGTTGTAGCGCTCCGGGTCTTCG
>CAYZXT010000055.1:0-11951 GCA_964482515.1 uncultured Elusimicrobia bacterium
AGATCTACAACTTCAAGGAACTGCGCGGCGAGCTGATCGCCAAGGGGCACATCTTTCATACCCGCACCGACTCGGAAGTGCTCGTCCACCTCTACGAGGAAATGGGCGTCGATTTGGTCAAGCGCCTCAACGGCATGTTCGCCTTCGCGCTCTGGGACGACGAAAAGAAACAACTCCTCCTCGCCCGAGATCAGCTCGGCATCAAGCCTTTGTATTACGCCGAAATGGGGGAACGGCTAGCCTTCACCTCCGAAATCAAAGCGCTGCTGCCCTTTCCGGACCTTTCGCGCGACATTTCGCATGAAGCCGTCGCCTCCTATCTCACGCGCGGATCCATCCCCGCGCCGTTGTCCATCTTTCGGTCCATCAAAAAACTGCCGCCGGCCCACCGGCTCATCGCCTCCCCGGACGGGGTTCGCGTGGAACGTTATTGGGACGTTCCGCGCCCGGATGAAGCCGCCGACGTTGATCTGTCCCGAATCGAACATCTGCTCGACGCCGCCGTTGAGAAACAGTTGGTTAGCGACGTGCCCTTGGGGGTCTTCCTTTCCGGCGGATTGGATTCCGGCACGCTGGCCGCCCTGGCGAGCCGCCGCAGCGACGGCCCGCTGAAAACGTTCACCATCGGCTACGCGCCGCCGGACGAAAGTTACAACGAGCTGGAGCCGGCCCGGCATTTGGCGAAACATTTCGGATGCGACCACCACGAAGCCGTCTTGACGCCGAACATCCGCGACCTGATCGCGCCGCTTGCGCGCGGCTTCGACGAACCCTTCGCGGATTCATCCGCGGTCCCGACCTTTCTGGTTTCGCGGGAAGCGCGCCAGCACGTCACCGTGGCGCTTGCGGGCGTGGGGGGAGACGAGCTTTTCGGCGGCTATCCCCGCTACCTCGGACTTTTGTGGGCGGAACGCGCGAAACGGATCCCCCCGTCGCTTCGCCGTTTGGGCGCGCGAATGGCGGAATTCATTCCCGATCGCGGCGGCCATATCAACTGGACCGGCCGAATCAAACGTTTCTTGCGGGACGCGGAACGTCCGTTGGCGGAACAATACGCGCGCTGGACGTCGATCCTCTCGCCCGACCTTATTCCCGCGGAATGGCGTACGGCGGCTTCGGGCGCAAGTGAGGGCGCCGCGACGCCTTCGGATGCGGCGCTGCGGGATTTATCCTCCTACCTTCCCGACGATCTGCTGTGCTTGAGCGACCGCATGAGCATGGCCCATTCCCTCGAGGTGCGCGTTCCCTTTTTGGATTTGCCTTTGGTCGAGCATATGGCCCGCGTTCCCTTGGAGCGGAAGCTCGCCGGAGGAAAACTGAAAGCCTTGCTGAAGAAAATCATGGAGCCGCGCCTGCCGCCCGGACATTTGGACCAGCCCAAACGCGGTTTCTCCATTCCCCTGGCGCGTTGGCTGCGGGAAGATTTGAAGGACGTGTTGGAGGACGCCCTCAGCCCCCAACGGGTGAAGGAGCGCGGTTACCTGGACCCGGCGGTCGTGTCGCGCCTGCGCGAGGCCCACGATCTTGGTCGGGAGAACAACGGCGACGCGCTTTGGATGATGCTGATGCTGGAAATGTGGCACCGGGAGAACGCCGTCCCATGAACATCCTCATCGTTTCCGACATTTTCTTTTCCGAAGAACCGGGCGGTTCTTCCCGCATCGTGTGGGAGATCGGCCGCCGCTTCGCCGGAACCGGTCACCGCGTGCAGGTGCTGGCGGGCGGCAAGCCCGGGCTCAAAACCGAGGAAACCGTCGAAGGGATGCGCGTGCTGCGCTACGTGCGCTCGCGCTGGAATTTTTTCCGGGACTACCGCGCCGCGGAGGCCGCCTCGCGTTCCCTCACCGGTCCGATCGATGTGATCTACATACTGCATCCGTTCTCCGGCGCTGCCATCCAGCGCGTGGCGCGTTTCGCCAAGGTCCCCATGATTTACTTTTTCAATTCCTCCTGGCCCCTGGAATATTTGATCCGCCGAAGTTTCGGCCGGACGCCCAGGCCCTGGCACCGCTGGATCGCCGATCGATTCAGCACCTTGGAGCGACGCACGCTGCTTCGTTCCGACCGCATCCTGACCATCAGCAAATACATCACGGACCTTCTATTGACGTCACATCCCGTCGACCCGGCGAAGATCGTGCAAATTTCCCTCGGCGCCGACGTCGAACGCTTCGCGCCGAAAAATTCTGTCGCCGACGCCCGAATGCGCCTCCGATGGCCCGAAGGAAGGACCCATCTCCTCTCCGTCCGCAACCTGGAGCCGCGCATGGGATTGGAGAATCTGATCGACGCCCTGGCGGAACTCAGGACGAAGGACGGTTCGCTTCAACTGACGATCATAGGCAGCGGTTCCCTGCGTTCGTTCCTGGAAACCCATGCCAGGGAGCGCCGCGTGGAGGAACACGTGACGTTCCTCGGCGAAGTGTCGGACGAGGTTTTGGCCCTCGCCTATCAGGCGGCGGACCTGTTCGTGCTGCCCACGCGGGAGCTGGAAGGGTTCGGCCTGGTGACGGTGGAAGCCATGGCCAGCGGCTGTCCGGTGGTGGCAACGCCCGTGGGCGCTTCGCCGGAAATCCTCGGCGGGTTCGATCCCTCGTTCCTGGCGAAGGACGCGAGCGCGCGGGAAATCGGCGCGGCCATCGCGCGGTTCCTAACCCGCCGGGACCAATGGCCGGAGCTTCGCGAACGCGCCGCCCGTTACGCGCGGGAGAATTATTCCTGGGAAACCGTCGTCCGCAAAATCACTCAAGTCGCGGAAGACCTTCTCAACCCGGTGAAACCATGATGACGACGTCCGCGCCGCCGCCCTGCTGGGTCTGCGGAAATCCCGATCGGCGTGAAACCCTGATCCTCAAGGGCCAACCCGTCTTGTCCTGTCCCGGGTGCGGGCTGATGCACCGCTGGCCGCTTCCCGACCCGAAAGACGTGGAGCAGGGGCTCCGGCGCGAGCGCACGCTTTTTCCCGAACAGGTGGAGCGACAGCGGCGCGGAAAAGAGAAACTTCGGGCCTGGCAGCTGGACCGCGTCGAAGAACTATCGCCGCGAGGGAAACTGCTGGACGTCGGCAGCGGGTACGGGCTCTTCCTGGAACTGGCCAGGAGGAACGGGTGGGAAGCGCAGGGCGTGGAGCTTTCCACCCCCGAATGGCGCTATTCCACCGAAACGTTCAAACTGGACGTGCGCCAGGAAACGCTCGTGAGCGCCCATTTTCCGTCGGACCATTTCGACGTTGTCACTCTTTGGGAAGTGGCCGAGCTTTTGACGGACCCGTGGTCCGTTTTCAAGGAGGTCCACCGCATCCTGAAACCCGGCGGATGGCTCTGGATGCGAGGCAACAACGCGCGGTTCCACTCATCGGTCCTGCGTTGGGAAAAACGTCCGCCCCTTTCCTGGACGAATTCCAAGCCCGGGATCTTTCATCTTTTCGGCTTCACGGAAACCACGCTGGCCCGGTCGCTCCATCGGGCGGGTTTTCAAAACGCGGACAGTTTTCCGTCGCCGACCACCACCGGCGATCCCTACGGGCTCGGCGGATCTTTCGGGACGGCGGGCGTCCGCTTCGGCAAAATGGCCGTGGAAAAATTCTCGTCGGCGGCCTACGCGCTCACCGCGGGGCGGCGCGTGTTCTCGTCCAACCTCATCACGCGGGCGCAGAAACCGTTCCCGCGGCCGCTGGTCTTCCATCTCGTCACGCGGCTCGACCGCGGCGGCTCCGCGGAGAACGTCGTCCATTCCGTCGAGGAAACGGCCCCCACGCTTTTCAGCACGTTCCTGGCCTGCGGAAAAACCGATCATCCCACCGAGTCCCTCAAGCGCCAACCGCTGCTCATCCCGGCCCTTCAACGCGGAATATCGCTGCGCGGGGATTTCGGCGCGCTCCGGAAAATTCATCTCGTCCTTCGCGCCTACCGTCCGGAAATCTTGCACACGCATTCCTCAAAGGCCGGGTTCCTCGGCCGCCTGGCCGGGATCTTCGCCGGCGTGCCGCACATCGTCCACACGCCCCACGGACACGTCTTCTACGGCTATTTCGGCCGGGCCAAAAGTTTCTTCTACGCGCTCCTGGAAGGTTTCGCCGCGCCCATGGCCGAACGGCTGGTGGCCCTCACCGAAGGGGAGAAAGCGGAATCGCTGCGCTGGGGGATGGGCAATGCCAGACAATGGCGCGTCATCCACAGCGGCGTGGCGCTCGACCCGAATTGGCTCGACCGGAAGAAGGAGCTTCGTCAAAACCTCCGCCAGGAATTGGGAATCCCGCCGGACGCCATCGTCGTGGGAATGATAGGCCGGCTGGAAACGGTCAAGGGCCCGCTCGTCCTGGCCGACGCGGCGGCCTCGCTTTTGAAGCCGGTCGACGGCGTCGTCCCGCCTCTCTATTTTCTTTTCGTGGGAGACGGGCCGGAAAAGGAATCCCTCGCGCGGCGCCGCGACGCGCTGAAGAACCCCGAACGGGTCATCATGGCCGGACACAGGTCTCCCGCCGCGCCGTTCCTTGCCGCCATGGACATCTACGTCCAACCGTCGCTGAACGAAGGAATGGGAAAAGCCCTGGTTCAGGCCCAGGCCATGGGGCTGCCCGTCGTCGCCTCCCGCGTCTGCGGCATCCCCGACGTCGTGTTGGACGGCGGAACGGGGATCCTCGTACCACCGGACGACGCGGCGGCCCTGGCGGTGGCCATCGAGGATCTGGCGAACACCCCGGCGAAGCGGGCGGCGTTCGGAGAACAGGCCGCGCGCTGGGCGTCGGGCGAGGTTGACGGACTCCCGCGCTTCGGCGTGACGCGCATGACCAAGCTTTTGGAGAACCTTTACACGGAAATCCTGGAGCCCCGATAACATGCCCACGAAAAAATCAATCGCGGCGTATCTGTTGCTGACGTTGTCATTCGCGGTCTCCGCGCGCGCCGAGGATCCGCCCCCCTATCGACGGTTCGCGACCGCCATGCATATCCAATCCCTCATCAGCATGCACGGAAAGTACTCCCTCCACGCCATCGCCGCGTCGGCCCGCAAAAGGGGGATCGACATCTTGATCCCCACCGACCATTTTCTGGAAAGGTGGGAATACGGCATTCCGCCGCTCACCGGCATCCTGCGAACGTCCGTCGCGCGGCGTTGCGTTTACACCTTCGGAGCGGATAAATATCTCGGGCTCATCGCGAAAGTGCAAAAGGACTATCCGTCGATGCTGATCATCCCCGGCGTCGAGGCTTCGCCCGCCTATTATTGGACCGGGCACCTGTTCCAGGCGAACTTGACCTTGCACGAATCCCAACGGCACCTCCTCGTCATGGGCCTGACGGACCCGGGGGACCTCAAGCGACTGCCCGTCCTCTCCAATCCATCGGCCGGCACGATCCAGTGGAAGCGGTTCGTCCTGCCGGCGGTCCTGGTCTGCGCCGGCCTGGCGCTGATGATCCGCTGGCCCGCCGGGCTTTTATTGGCGGCGCTAGGGGTCCTTTGGGGGATCAACCAGCGGCCGCTGTACCGCCTGCCGCCGGCCTACGAGCAATTCACCCGCAACGGGTACGATGCGGCGCAGAACCTGATCGATTACGCGGAGTCCCGCGGCGCGATTTCGGTCTGGGCGCACCCCGAGGCGCCCAATTTCGCCGAGCCGAAAAAGATGTACCGGTCCGTCTCCATGCAGACCGTTCCCTATCCCGAAGCGGTCTTCGAAACGAAACGTTTCACCGGGTTCGGATATTTCTGGGAGGGGGAAAAAATTCTCGGTCCCGCCGGCGGGATATGGGATCAAACGCTTTCGGCCTACGCGCGGGGAGAGAGGGAACGTCCTCTCTGGGCCTTCGGCGAGCTGGATTGGTGCCAGGACAACGGCGAGGACTTCACCCTGGGCAGCATGCAGAACGTCATCTGGGCGCGGGAGAAAACGGTCCCCGCCGTTATGGAGGCTTTCCGGCGCGGACGTTTTTACCTGTTCAAGAACAACATCAATAACGGGCTGGTGCTGGAACGATGGGAAGTTTCGGACGGGCGAAGCGCGGCCGTTTCCGGCGAAGAGTCGGCCTGGAGCCCGGCGTCGGCTTTAATTGTGGACTCGAGGCTCGGCGACGATGCCGAATACAGACAGTTGGACGGGGAAATCATCCGCAACGGCAAGATCTGGAAAACCTTCAAAGGAAACTTCCCACTAACCGCGCGTTATCCGCTCCCGGAGCCGGCGGAAGGACAGAAAGATTATTATCGATTGGTCTTGCGCGCCTACGGAGGGATCGTCGTGAGTAACCCGATTTTCGTTAAACCGCGAACCTGACAACCGCAATTCTATTTCGGAGCGCCCTCAACCCCACCGTCCAGCCAAACCGAGTAATCGCCGGCCGCTTTCCGACTGTATCCATTTTTCCGCAAGGCATCGATAAACCGCGGGTCTGAAAACACATGTTTCATCTGGCCGATCGTATTCAGGGGAAATCCGTAGACGACGGCTGACGGCTCATCCTTCTCAATCATGGCGGCCAGCGCCGGGGCGTCGTCCCAGGAATAGCGGCGAAGGTCTTTCACCGTCGGCCGGTCCGTCAGATAGCCGATTTCAGGCAGGGCCATGATGGGGGACCCCTCGGGAGTTTCCGCGCGAACGATGGCGATCAAATCATCCATGTCCCTCAAAGCGCTTCCGTATGAATGAAAGAGAAAATAATCGCCGCGCGCCTGCGCCGCGACCAACCCCAACTGAGCACTGACCAAAGTCGCCGCGAAAATGGCGCCCCAAGGCGCATTCACCTTCACGGCGCGAAGGGCCCCGTATGCCGCGAGGGGAAACAACGCGCCCAAGGCCATCTTAAAACCCAAACCGGTCAAAGCGGGCAGCGCGCCGATCCCGGCGACCACGTCGCGGCGCATCACATAGTTGAAATCCAACAAATAATCGCCCACAGCGAAGGCATAATAAAATACCCCGACGGCCGCGTAAAGGACGGCGGCGAAGAGCGCCGTTCTGTCGTACCCCCGGGCGAACCTTAGGATGTATCGTCCGGCCAACAGGGCCAGGAACGGAAGGATCGCCAGGTGATATTTCGGGAAACTCCCCGAGCCGCCCTGCAGGACCAAGTAGGCGGCCGTCACGCCGACGGCGAGTATATAAACCAGATCGCGGTCGTCGCTCCGATTCTCCGTGAATAGTTCGCGCAAGCGTATCCCGACCTCCGCGGCGGCCATTAGGCAGAGCGGCGGCCCGAAGTACAGGACCGTGCGCGCGAAAGTCGTCAACGACGTCGACAAGCCTTCCCTGGAAAGGAATGCCGACGCTCCGCCCTGTCCTTGTCCCAAGAGGTATTCAAACGGCATGAGCGTCAGTCGACCGAAGGGAAGCGCCGTGGCCTCCGATAACCGGTATGCGTAGAAGATCCAACTCAAAATAAAAATAACGCCGCCGCTCAAAGCGACCAGGAGAACGTACAACAACCCCTTCAAAAGGTTCCGCCCGCCGGTACCGTTGCCGCCGGGCGCCCAAGGGATTCGGTGCCGCAGCAAGACGGCGACGCCCATCCCGATCGGCAGGATCAGTGGGGTGGTGATCTTGGTCCAAAAAGCGGCCGCCAGAACGGCGCCGAGGACCAGCACCGGTCGCCAGGAGAGCGTTGTTCCGGACGGGAATTTCAGCCACGCCCAAACGAGGAGGATGAAGATCAAGGGCAAAAACGTCCCTTCGCAAAAACTGATGTAGAGAGTCCCCTGGATAAAAGCCGGGTTCGTCAGCGCGATGGCGGCGGAGAGGAGCGCGGCGCCGGCCGCCTTATGGTTTTCATCGGTGAACGGCGCAAAAAACAGCCTGCCGAACCCCCAGAGAAGGAACAGCGTCGCCAGGCCGGCCAGGGTCCCCATGACCCTCACCGGAAGCACGTTGCCGGGCATCACCTTCGCGCCGATGCCGGCGACATACGCCCATAGCGGAGGATGAAGGAGGAGCATGGAATCCGCATCGTGCAGAGGACCGGTGGCCGGGACGCCGAGACGGGCGACTTCCTGGGAAGCGGCGAAGTTCAACCATTCCCAAGTGTCGATCGGGTGAGACCAAAATGGAGCGGAGAGAAACACGAAGGCCAGCGCCAGAATAACGCCCGCGAACAACGAAGCGCGGCGGGTCATGATCCCAACTTTTGAGCGCACACTTCCATGGAATCGCGCGTATTGAGGTACAAAATCTTTTCCTCCAAACGGAACAGCCGGATAAAAAATCCGATCAAGGACCGGACCGGGGCGGGATAGCTGACTAGACGGCTCAGCCAGTAACCGTAGGTGAATATGCGGCCATAGGACCTCGTGAGCCGGACCTCGAACCCGGCCCGGACCAGGATCTCGGACAGCGTTTTCGGGGAAAAATAATAAATATGGGCCGGCCTCAGGCCCCACCACTTGCCGCGAAGAACGCGGGCCGAAAAGCTTTCGATATTGGGAGTCACCAAATACAGCAGGCCCCCCGGCTTGAGGGCCCGCTGGATTTTCCGGAGGGCAGCCGCGGGGTCCGTCAAATGCTCGATGACGTCGATCAGGGCGACGACGTCGAAGCCCTCCGGTGGCAGATCGGTTTGATCCAAAGCGCCCTGCGCCACGTCCAGCCTCAATTTTTCCTTCGCCTGCTTCACGGCCCAGCGGGACAGCTCCAGACCCGCCACGTCGAAGTCCAGCCGCGCCGCGTTCAGGAACAGCCCCGCCGAACATCCCACCTCCAGCAAACGCCCGCCCCGGGCGAACTTCTTGATGGTCATCAGCGAAATGTGGGCGTTCATGCTGCGGCTGGAATCCTCGCTCAAATAGTCATCGTCCGACGCCTGTTCGTAGCCCGACTCTATTTTTTTCGCGACGGGACGCGGGTTCGTATAGACCAACCCGCACTTGCGGCAGCGGACGATTTGCCCGTAATGGTCGAAGCGGTCGGTGGAAGCCATGAAGTCCGCCACTTCCTGGGAAGACGGCAGCCGCATGGGCGAGTTATAAAGGACGGAAAAATCATCGGCGCCGCAGAGTCCGCACGGGACCAATTCCAGATGGGCTGTCGTCGCAGCGGAGATCATGGAAGAGGCCCGGAAGGCTCCGTCCGCCAGGGGGACGGCTCCGGGGGCGTTGAAGGATTAGCGGCGGACCGGGGAAGGCGGCGGGCGACGACGATAATTCCGACCAGCAACCAAAATGGCTCCATGATCCGGATGATGATGAACGTGGTGTTCACCAAGCTATGGACCAGCACTCCCGCGAACCCCAGTAAGAACCCTATCCCCAGGCCTCTTAACTCCGGACTCGGGGGGAATTTATAAAGTTGAAAAGATTCACGTCCGACCTTAAACATCAGCCAAATGAACAAGAGCAGTCCCAGCAGGCCCGTTTCATACGCGACCACGGGGATCTGTCCCTCCAACGCGGGGCGCGGGCTGACGCCGTGCCCGATGATCGGATGCCGCGGCAAGTAGTAGGTGAACGCCCTTTTCCAGAAAACCACCCGGCCCTGGGCGGATTGCTCCAAATGAAAGGAACGTCCGGCCAGACGGTGCACCGGGCCGCCCTGGGCTTCAAACGTATACAGGATGCGCTGCCGGGCCGTTTCATAAACCTTGGGGAACGCGAAATTGATCATGACGACCGACACCGCGATCATGAAGAGCAGGACAAACCTCCGTCGGCGCTCCAAAATGATGATCAGAAGCAAAAGCATGGCGAAAGAAAAATAGGAAGCGCGGGAGCGTGTGAGGAATATCACGGGAACGGAGGCGACCCAGAAAGTGATCAACCACAGAGACCAGGGGCCTTTCTTGCTCTGGGAGAAAATCCCCCAAGCGACGCCCATAATCAGGACCAGGTAACCGCCCAGCGTGGCCGGTTCGGGCGTGCCTCTCTCCATATCGAATGGGCAGTAGGGCACGTCATTCTGAAACAAAATGACGCCGTACGAAAACAGGAGCACGATCCCGGCCACGATGAACATCGCCTTGAGCAGCCGGTCTATTTGCTCGGGACCGGTGAGGACATTCACCGCCAAGATGAAAATAATCACATACTCCACGTATTTCAACGAGTAGAAAAGAGCGACCGAAAGAGTCGCTTCCCCGCGGAGCAAACCAAACCCCGTGGCCAGCAGGATCAGGGAATAATAGGCGAAGATGGGCAGATGAAGGGCGGAATGCCTTATGAAGCTGACGTTCTTGCGGATGGCGGAGCGGGCCATCCACGCGAAAAAGACCAGCACAACCAAGAGGTCGTCCACGCGCACGATGACGGCCCTGTCCGTCAACTGGGCCAACGGGATCTCCGGGGACAACAGCATGGAGAACGACAGGATGTACAAACCCACCATCGGCTGTATGAACGTCAAAACGGCGGCCAATAGGCCGACGCTCAGGCCGATGCCGACCGTGGCCGGATTCTGCGCTTCCGAGAGAAACTTTCCCAGGAAGAAACAGCCGGCCACGAGTCCTAGAGAGTAAATTATCCGGGAGAGGATTTTGGTCTTCATTTTTCACCGGCGACGCGACAGCGAGAGTCATGCCAAGTATGTACAAAACGCGCCGTCGTTTCAAGGGAATTTGCCGATTTTTGTTATAATGCCGCCATGATTCTGGCCGCGCACCAGCCTCAATACCTTCCCTGGTTGGGATACTTCCATAAGATGGCCCGCTGCGACGTCTTCGTTTATCTGGACGACGTCCAATATAAAAAACGCGAATTCCAAAACCGCAACCGCATCCGGACCAAGGACGGCTGGCAATGGCTGACGGTTCCCGTCATGACGAAAGGGAATTACACGCAGGACATCCGGGACGTCGTGTTGGAGCCCGGTTCCGAATGGACCCACGACCACTGGCTCGCGCTGCAACTCGCCTACGCCAAGGCGGCGCATTTTCAATCCGTTGCGCCCGGATTGGAAGCGTTCTATAAACGTCCCTGGACGAAACTCGGGGAGATGTGCGAGGCGCAGATTGACTTTCACAGGCGGCAGTTCGGGATCGACACGCCGCTCCGGCGCTCGTCGGAGTTGGGCATCACGACCATGAAATCGCAGCGGTTGGTGGACCTTTGCAAAGCGTTGGGCGCGGACGTTTACTTATCCGGACAAGGCGCCCGCGATTACCTGGACGGAGACCTCTTCGCCCGCGCCGGGATAAAAGTCGTTTTCCAGGAATTCCGTCATCCGGAATACGCCCAAGCCTACCGAGGGTTTCAATCACACCTCGCCGCCGTCGATCTCCTTTTCAACCATGGCCCGGCCAGCCGGGGGATCCTTCTGGCGACGAATTGATATTGAAAATTCGCTTGAAAATCACATTCTCCTCCATTACCCTTTCCTTAACTTGGAACCCATTGGTGGGTTGATGAATAAACCGCGGGGGTATCGACAACCATGAACATCCTTACCATCGGACCGCATCCGGACGACCTGGAATTCGGCTGCGGGGGAACTTTAGCGAAGCTCTCGAAAGCCGGCCATAAAATCACGCTCTTGATCATGACCAAGGGACAGATGGGCGGACACGCGAACGTCAGGGAAAAGGAACAGGAACGGGCCGCCAAAATCCTCAAAGCCAATCTGTTGTGGGGACGCTGGATGGACACCCAGGTCCCGGTCGACAAGCCGATCATACAAGCCATAGAATCCATCATCCAGGAAATAAAACCGACCCTCGTCTTCGTCCCCTACCATAATGACACGCACCAGGACCATCGCAATGTTTCTCAAGCCACCATCACGGCCACGCGATACGCACGCAATGTGCTTTTCTATGAAGTGCCGACCAGCGTCAATTTCAACCCTTCGGTGTTCGTGGACATCGGCCGACATTTGGAAACGAAATTCGACCTCCTCAAAGCGCACAAATCCCAGGTCTACCAAACCAAGGTCGAACAGCTTTCCATCATTGAGAACGCCCGCTCCGTGGCCATCTTCCGCGGGTTCCAGAACCGCGTGAAGTTCGCCGAGGGATTTCTTCCGCTCCGCCTGGCCC
>CAYZXT010000056.1:0-11554 GCA_964482515.1 uncultured Elusimicrobia bacterium
AATGATTTTCCAACAGTGCAGCTTCCAGCGGAAAAGAGTCCACAGGATCCCGAGCCCGTAAACCGAGCTTCGTATGAAATTGATCGATGAAGAATCCTGGGTGTAACGCGTCGGCACCGGAACGTCCCCCATCCTGAAACCGAAATGCCGGGCCTGGATGATGAACTGCTGATCGAAAACGAAATCGTCCGAATTGCGTTCCCAAGGGATCGTCTCCAGCGTCCTTCGCGAGTAGGCGCGATATCCGCTGTGGGTTTCCCCCAGGTTCAAGCCCAGGACCAGGTTTTCGAGGACCGTCAACGTCCGGTTGAAAAGATACTTGTAGAGGGGCATTCCGCCGCCAAGAGCCTCGCGCCGCGTGCGGATGCGGTTTCCGAAGATGATGTCGCAGACGTCCAAATCGATGAACCCCACCATGAGCGGCGTCAAACGGGCGTCGTACTGGTAATCCGGATGGATCATGATCACGATGTCCGCTCCCCGGCGGAGGGCCTCCCGGTAACAGGTCTTCTGGTTGGCCCCGTACCCCTTGTTGTGTTCATGCTGGACCACCGTCAACCCGAGTTCGCGTGCCGCTTCGACGGTGCGGTCATGGGAGGCATCGTCGACGAGTATGATCTCATCCACGCTGCCGGGCGGAATATCCTTTATGGTCTTTGCCACCGTCTTCTCCGCGTTGTAAGCCGGCAGGACGGCGATGATTTTATTTTTGCGCATGTTCCGGCGTTGCCTCCTCTTCCGGCGTTCCATGTCCCGGCAGCTTCAGGTCCGCCAGAAGGAGCGAAGGTACGCCCCAAACGACGGTATACAGTATCTGGTTGAGATGGATCGTCAAAACGAACGACAGGGCGGTGGCCTTGTCGACTCCGATGATGGCCAGGGCCGCGACCCCGGACGCCTCGAAAGTCCCCACATAGCCCGGGGCCGACGGCAGCATGACGCCGAAGCAAAGCGCTACCACCAACCACGCCGCTTCGAGCGGCCCCCAGGAAAGGGAAAAAAGTCCTCCGATGAAGTGAACCAATAGGATGTTCGCTCCCCAAAACGCCATGGATGCGCCATAGCACTTAAGGATGTTGACCGGGTTCTTCAGCGCCTGCGCGCCTTCCAGAAAATGATGGGCCCATGTCGTGATCTTCCCTGGAACCCAGGGATGAGAGGTCCATCGCCTCAGGAACTCGGGGAATATGGCCATCAACAAAAAACCCAAAAGCCCGCCCCCCGTGACCAAGCCAAAAGTATAGACCGCCTTCAGGGAAGGAAAAAGCGACGCTTTGAACACCACAAGGGCGAAGACCACGGTCAGCAGGCTGATCATGTCGAATATGCGGTCCACGGCGAGTATGGACAAGGTGCTGACGAACGGTATCCCCGCCCGGCGGCGCGTCCAGTAAGCGCGGGCCAGTTCTCCGGCGCGAAAGGGAAGGATGTTGTTCAGGAAAAACGCCGCGGCCGTCACCGGGAAAAAATCCCGCAATGAGGCTTTCTTCAAAGGGCTCAAGAGTATGTTCCATCGGAGCGTCCGCATCACAAACTCATATCCGCCGTACAGAGGAAAAATCAGCAGCCAGCCGGGGTGTCTCATCCGCTGGAAAGAGCCCCAGACGGCGGACCAATCCGTGCCGTGCAGGGCGAACCATAGCCCGGCCACGCTTAAAGCCAAAGCCGCTGTCCAACGGAAAATCTTCATGAACGCAATAACCCCCTCAACTTTAGAATCAAGCCGATCTCCTTTTGGATGGTCCTCCAGACCGGCATCTTGCTCGGCGTCGGTTTGAAATCGTAGCGGAGGACAAGCGGAATTTCCCGGATGCGCGGCTTGAGCGCCGAAAGCCTGGCGAGCCATTCCACCGCCGCGGCAAACCCGTTCTCCGTCACCAGGGCCCCCCAACGTTCCGTCCCGCGCTTCAACAGATCGCCCGAATAGGCGCGGAAGCCGCAGGTGTAATCCCGCACCGAAGGAATCGGTAGAAGGACCGTGAACATGAACCGCGCCCCCAAACTCGTCAGCCGGCGGTAAAAAGGCACGCCCAGGGTCCGTCCGCCCGCGACGAAGCGGGAGGCGATCGACATATCCGCAAGTCCATCGGCGATGGGCTGGACGAGGGCGGGAATCAAATCCGGCGGCTGCGTGTTGTCCGCGTCCAGCGTGACCAGCACGTCGGAAACCGACATCGCCGGCAGGATGCGCTCAAGTCCAGTTTTAAACGCCCGGCCGAGGCCGGCGTTTTGATTGTGTTTTATCAGGGTCAGCGGGATCCGCTTCTGCCAGGTTGCGGCGACGTCGGATGTGCGGTCATTCGATCCGTCATCAACGACCCAAACCTGGAAGGTTCCCGGCGACAGGGCCCGGCCGATCTTTTCCAAAACCGGACCGAGGGCCGTCTCTTCGTTGTAAGCGGCCAGGAGAACATGGATCATGGTTTCGATTCGAAGGTATTCGCCACTCGGTAGGGACGCTTGTCATTGCTTTCGTAGTAAATCCTGATAAGGACCTCGGCCAGCAATCCCAACACCACGAACTGCGCCCCCAAAAGGCCGAGGAACACGGAGAGGATGATGAACGGAATGCGGAGGTTGCCCCATTGATCCAAAACGAACTTATCTAGGAACGGAAAAACGCCGGCGAGAAATCCCAGGAAGATGAACGACATGCCGAGCCCGCCCAAAACATAGCTGGGCTTGTTGAGGTAGCTGAAGAAAAACTTGGCCGTGATGAGGTCCAGAACGACCTTGAAGGTGCGGCCGATGCCGTATTTCGATTTCCCCCTCGTGCGGGGATGGTGGCGAACCTTTATTTCAGTGACGCGCGCGCCATGCCAGGCGCACCAGGCGGGGATGAAGCGATGCATTTCGCCGTACAGTCGAATGTCTTTGATGGCGTCGCGGCGGAAGGCCTTGAGGGTGCATCCATAATCATGGAGGGGCACGCCGGTCACGAATGAGATGAGGCTGTTGGCCAGATGGGAAGGCAGCCGGCGGGAAAGCCAGGGGTCCTGACGGTCGGCGCGCCAGCCGCTGACCACATCGCTCCCCTTCCGGATTTCCGCCAGGAGATTGGCGATGTCCGCCGGGTCGTTCTGGCCGTCTCCATCGAGGCTGACGATGATCTCGCCCTTGGCCGATTCAAAACCGGCGGCCATGGCCGCGGTCTGGCCGAAATTACGGGTGAAACGGACGATGCGCAGACGTTTGTCGCGGGCGGCGCGTTGTTCCAGCCACTGCGAACCTCCATCCGTGGAGCCGTCATCCACCAGGATTATCTCACAGGAAAGGCCCGACAACGAAGCGTCCAGGGAATCAAAAAGGTGCGGCAGGCTTTCAATTTCGTTAAAGACCGGGATGACGATGCTGATTTCGGGAGTCATGAAATTGGATTCATTTTATCACTTATTTTTTCTCCGAACCAAATCCAAATTGCGAATAAAAAACGGATTGTCCTTGTCCACCCGCAGAGCCTGGACCAGAGCCCGCTCGGCCAGAGGGTATTTCCCCATGGCGTAATGGACCCCGGCCTCTTCGAAGGAGCGCATGCCGCCGGGATCGGACGATATCCTAGACAACGTGTTTAACGCATTGGAATAATCTTTCCGGGCCGATTGGCACCGCGCGATCTCCAATCGAAAGGCGTCGACATCCAGGTGCAGGATGATCCGCGCGTAGGAAGACAAGGAGCCCGACGGAGATTTGGGGCTTTCATAGCGGCTCAGATACCCTTTCAGCCATGCCTCGGCTTTAGCGCTTTCGCCGGATTGGCGCAAAACGGACCCGATCAATAAAGCAGCTCCGGCATAGGACGGCTCCAGGGCGAGGGCGCGATGGACGGCCCGCAACGAGGCATTACGGTCTCCGAGCCGCAACGCCGTTTCGCCCCATTCCAGGGCCCAAAGGGCCTGAGTCGGGTGCAACTCAACGGCGCGGCCCATCGCGGCCATGGATTCTTCCAGCATCGGCGGTTTTTTGTGGTCCGAATTCAAATGTCCGAGGTCCCGCCACGCCCGCGCGTTGGCGGGAGAGAACCGCAGAGCGCGCCTCAAAATACTTTCCGCCTCCGAAACGTTGACCGGACCCGGGGAAGGAGTTTCATGCAGAAGTTTATCGGCGGCGTCGAGTTTTTCATTCACATTCCATGGGTTGACGCCCGACCCGATCATCCGAACGCCGGCGATGGCGAACGATATCAGGCACATAAGGACCAGTAAACCGGCCAACCAGCGTTTCGGAGTGGACGGCCCATTCGCGGGTTCCGGGTCATCCGCATTTACGGCGAGCAAACCCGCGAGCAGCCAGCCGTTAACGGGGACAAAGAACGGAAAGTTAAAAAGCGAAAACACGGAAGCCGCGAGCAGAATCGATTTTTTGCCGGCATCCATCCCGCTTCTCCACGCGCATGCCAGGCCGAAAACCAGGAACGCCAGAGCAGGAACGCCGTATTCCGCCGCCGCCTGCAGAAATTCGTTGTGCGCGAACGGCGTAGAGCGGTCAAAACGCACAGGCAACGAAGGCTGCGGCAGCGCCTTAGCGTTATAAAGACTTTCGAAATTGCCCGGTCCCCAGCCGAGGAGAGGCTTCGCGGCGATTCCTCTGGCCGTCGACGTCCATATGTCCAGACGTTTCCAGGCCAACGGGTCGTTCAATTTGAAGGATTTTTTCCAGATGGAATCAGGAACAAGCGCGACGCCGAAAAGAACGATCATCGCTCCATAAAGGATTCCGCGCCATCGAAAATGCCGGAAGGAAAGGAATGCGGCGCCGGCCGACATGGCCAGGAATCCGGACCGGGACGGCAGCGCGAACAAAGAAAGCGCCAGGCAACCCGCCAGCAACCCCCAGCCGGCGCGAACGCGCGGCGCGGCCGGTTTCGCTGCATTGTCGAACGCGGAAAGCGCGGCCAGGGCCATCCAGAAAGCCATGTATTGGGGGTTTCCGGGAATCAAGAACGGAAAGGACAATATTTTCAAATGGGAAGCGAACACCAGGACCGCTTGGACCGAAGCGGCGGTCCACAGGAGCCCGTTGAATACACTTCGGTGCCTTCTCCCCCACGCAAGACCCGCCGTCAACCAAAACGCGCCGCAGCCGATTATTTTTAACAGCGGTAAGAAACCGCGTAAAACATCCTGTGAAAAAAACACCGAAATAAGCGCCCAGCCGAAGAAGCCCGCCGCGGCCGGCGCGAGCGGATGCCGCAGGCACCTACCTGCCGGGAATAACGCCAAACACAAGGCAGCCATCAAAAATAATAAACCGCCTAACACTCCGCCGACGATCTCCGCCTTCCCCCCATGCGCCGCAAACATAAGGACAAAAAGCAGAAGCGAAACCGTCGCCAGACGATGACGATTGGATTCTCGACCAACGGGCATGGCTAGACGGGGTTGGACCGTGGACATCAGGCGCGGGAAATCAGGATACGGCAAACGACGTAGATGAAAGCGAAAAATATCGCGGACCGAAGGGAGGATGTGATCATCAACGCGGAGAACCGTGTCTTGGCCATAAACATGAATGTCACGGCGGACAATATGCTGAGGGCTGAGGCCGCCGGAAGGAACCAATTGATTAAAATGTTGGAGATGTGTCCGACGGAAGTGTTCGAAGGCTGGGCCGTTTTTTTCGGCAAGGACAAAAGGGTTTCGGCTTTTTTCACAAAATCCCGAAACAGGACATTGTCCGGTTCGGCCTTGTAGCGAAGCCGGTACTCGGTGATGAGGTCGTCCAAGGAACCTGAGCGATATGCCGTCGAGAGGAGAGCCTCATTCGCATCCATGAATTGCGGATCCAACCGCAATGCCTGCCGGTATTGTTCCATGGCGAGCACCAGGAAGGCCTTTTCATCGCCGCCGCGGCTTTTGCCCTCGTAGGCTTTCCCCAACGCCATGCGGACGCGGGGGTTAGCCGAGTCCAGCTTAAGAATGGACTGATAGGCGGAGATGGCCTCATCCCACACCCCGCGTTGTGCGGCATCGGCCGCCCGGCGAAAAAACGGGAGAGTGGCTTCGTCCAGGTTTGAAGACGGGGGGTCGTGCGGGGAGAAGGGGTTGTCCGGGTTCACCTTGAGCGACCGATCGGAGAACCGCGGACCGCTAGTCCCGGACGATGCGGGGTGTGACGAAGATCAGAAGTTCGGTGCGGCGTTTTTGATCCGACGTGCTTCGGAAGAACACGCCGAGCACGGGGATATCGCCCAACAGCGGGACTTTCTGGGCGTTCTTGATCGTCTGCTCGTTGATCAGGCCGCCGATGACCAGCGTTTCGCCGTCCTTGATAAGGACTTCGGTCTCGGCGTTGCGCGTATCGATCCCCTGGATACCGCCGACGATTTGGCCGGGCAGGCTGACCTCCGGCCTTACTTCGAGGCGAATCCGGTCGTCCGCGTTGATGGTCGGTTTGACCCTCAACAGGATGCCGACGTCCTGGAAAATGATGTTCTGCGTGGCGACGCCGCCGCCCGCGCCGATGGTGACCGTGGAATAGGGAATCTTTGACCCCACCTGGATCTGCGCCGGGTGGTTGTTCAGGGTGATGACCTTAGGCGAAGAGAGTACTTTTGTGAGGCCCTTCGTCGCCAGCGCCCCGAGCGTCGCCGTGAGCAGGTCGGTGTCGTTTATGAAACCAAAGGTAATGGCCGCAGCGGTGGGACCCGGCAGGCCGACGCCGGTACCTCTTTTTGAGGGCACCAATGAGGACACGCTGTTGGCGGTCGCGACCTCTGACGGGTTATTGAGATTCCCCGGGCCGTTAATAAAACCGACGGACCCCTCATCCGCGTCCACGCCCGTCTTCGTTTCCCGGATACCGATCGTCTGCGTATTATTGGCGTTCCGGTTGACGTTCGAATACTCCCATTGAATGCCGAGGTCCAGATTGTCCGTCAAGCTGATTTCCACGATCTTCGTTTCGATCATGACCTGCTGCGGTTTCTGGTCGAGCTCTCCAAGCAAGCGCTCCACGCCGGCGATCCCTTCGGCGGTGTCCGTCACGACGATGGAGTTCGTCCGGGTATCCACGTTCGCTTTGGCGTTCGGAGAAATCCGGACGGACTGCAACTGCGACACCATCTCGGCGGCGACGGCGTAGTTCAGGGTGAAAGTCTTCGTGATCGTGACGTCCCGGGCGCGGTCGGCGGCAAGCCCTGCCGGGGTCAGGATTCGCAGGATGTTGTCCCCCATTTGCTGCGCCACCAGCCCCTGCATCGTCAGGATGGTGTTGAAGGCCTGGTTGAACGGGACTTGATCCAGGTGGATGGTGAGATAGCCGCTGATGTCGGAACCATGGATGATGTTGATGTTACTCATCTCCGAAAGGACGCGCAGCACGTCGCGGATGTCAGCGTTCTCGAAATCGATGGTGACGGGGTTCTTGGCGAGCGTCGCGATCAGGTCCTTCGACCGGCGGACATACCGGCTCGGCGCCTGCTCGGGCGCGGCGGAAGTCAGTTCGGCGCTATCGCTGCCCGTCAGGGAATCAACGGAGGAATCTTTCTCCGCCTCCGCCTTCGGCGGCTTGGAATCGGCCGCGGCCTCCGCTCCTTTAAAACGCAAAAGGATGTCGCTCCCGTCCTTCGACGTTTCATAGGCGGAAACTTTCTTCATGTCCAAAACGACGCGGGTCACCATGTCAGGATCGGTCTTGAACTGCGCGCAGCGGATCCGTATGAGGAGGTCGCTTTCGACCTGGGCTTCGTATGGTTTCACGGAATGGACCGTATTGCTCAGCTCAATGACAAGCCTGGCCGGGTCGGAAAGTGAAAATACGCGGTAGGGCGTTTCCTTGTCCAACCCGATGCGCACGAGGTCGTTTTCAAACGTGATCTTCTTCAAGTGCGCTTCCAAACCGACGGACTCCGGCGCCGTCGCCATGGCGGCAAGGAGCAGGCTGGTCTGGATCGGTTGCAAAAGGATGAGAAACGTCGCCAGGAGCCGGAAGGCGGTTACGCCCACGAGGCTTCGGGACGGTGCGGAGAGCACGTCCGGGAGATTGAAATTCTTGTTCATGGGATGATGCCTCCTGTGTTCTGGCGAATTTGCGCGCAACGCGATCATCGCGCCGCGGACGTTCTTGCGTCCGACTCTTTCTTGAGTTTCAATTCAGTGACCTGGTTGTTGGGCCCGATCAACACGAGGCTCTTTTCCTTGACGATACCGACGAACCCTTTAACCGCCTTGCGTTTGGAATCTAAAATCTTTCCGTCTTTCACGACATAAATGCCGCCGCCACCGCTGCGGAGCAGCCCCATGCGTCCGGTCCGGCTGCCGATGATGCCCTTCAGTTCCATATCCGACGCTTTGAAAACCAAATCATCCTGGGACATGGGCGGAAGCTCAAGCGCCCCCTGGCCCGCCAGCGGAAGGAACGGATCGCGGAAGCGATCTCCCTGGTAGACGTATTCAGTCTCCGCATTCATTTCGCTGACAACGGCCGGAACCGTGGACGCCTCCACCGTTTCGGCGTAGGCCGGCGAGGCGAATGCAAGCGTTAACCCGATCAATCCCATCAACAGCGTCATCGTTTTCAAGGCTTAACCTTTAAAAGCATATGCCAGCAACGTAAATGAACCGGATACGCTTTGTCCCTTGCGTGGATTGGGTGAATAGGTCATGTTTAGACCCCTCGCGCTTAAAATCCGCTCCTGCAGCCCTAAAGATGCCAGGAATTTTCCCAACATATGGAATTGCCCATTCACGTTAAGGGTGATGGGAATTTCGACGTAATAAGCTTCTTCTTTGCCGCCGCCGGGCGTAAAGCTGAGAACGCCGATCCGGTATCGCAGCGATTGCTCCGTGACGATCCGAAGTATCTCTTCAAGGCTCTTTTCCTTGGGCAGCCTTTTCTCCGTTTGTCCCATTTCGGCCACCAACGAATCGTATTCCCTCTTGAGGGCCGGCAACCGCTGCGCCGTGCGCTTCATTGATTCCACCTTGTCCTGGACGTTCGTCAGTTCGGCCGTCAATTGCCCGATTTTCTCGTTGGTCGGCTTCAATCCGTAGGGAGAGTACATGTAGAAATAAAGAAAAGCGGACACGCTGAGGACGGTCAACACAACCACTTGCTGTTGCTTCTTGTCCATGGCCATCAGGCGTCTCCCCGCGTGTATTTGAACTTGATCGTGAAGGTGAGAATCGGCGCGCGACCGTCTTCGGCTTCTTGGGCGCTGATCGTGCCGAGGTCGACGGCGCTGCAATAGGGAGATTTCTGCAAATTCGAGAGCCAATCGGCGATGGCGAAATTGGAGGTCGCCTGAGCGTTCAGGTTGACGTTGATGGTGCCCCCCTCGGCGGGAAAGGTGTTGAGGGCGGTGACCCATATTTCATTGGGCAGGAGGGCCATGAAATCTTCGAAAAATTTCGGATAAAGCAACCGGCCCTTCAGGAGCTGCTGTATGACGTCGCGGCGGGCTTTCAGCTGGTTGCGGGTTTGTTCCAACGTGCTCACCTGGTCGACGATGGCCTGATACTTCCGAAGCTCATCGTTCGCCTGCGTCAAATCCTTTTGCAGCTTCGAGGCCTTTGCGATCCGCGTTCCCAAGAAAACGACCATAGAGAACACGATGAGCCCCCCCAGAATGCCGCCAAGCACCGCGAACTGGCGGCGAACTTCGGCAACATGAATTTCCGGGGGAAGCAGGTTGATCTTAATCATTTTATCGTCTCACGCGCAGTCATTCTCAGGAGATCCACACTATCGGGTGTCATCGCTGTCCCGCCGAAGGGCCAGCCCGACGGCCACGGCGAACAGCGGCCGCATTTCCGGGGAAATAGCCTTGGCTCCCTCCACTTTGGCGAAGGGATCGAAATTCTCAACCGGCAGGCGCAGTTCCTGGCCGAAATAATTGATCAAGTTGCCGAGGCGGCATGCGCCTCCCGACAGAAGGACTTTATTGACCTGGCGATCGTTCCCCTGGGAAAGGTAGAAATCCAAGGACCGTTGGACTTCCGCCAACAAATCCTTCACCACCGGCAGCATCACGGTGGACATCTGCAAAGCTTCTTTCTGTTCCGACGCCATGGCTTTTTCGCGGTCTTCAGGTGTCACCAAGAGGGCCGTCCGATTTTTCATTTCTTCTGCCTGTTTGGCGTCGCACTGGAAATTGCGTTGGATCGCTTTAGTAAGAGTGTTGCCGGCGATGAAAACGTCCCGCACGACGCGTGAGATGCCGGACTCGATGATTGTCATCGTCGTCACGGAGGCGCCCATGTGAACGAGAAGGACGGTTTCCTTCGTGGCCGGGTTGCGGTTCATTTCGTAGGCGTTTTCCAGCGAGAAGGCGTCGACATCGATTACGCTGGGGACCAAACCCGCCTGCTGGACGACTTCCATGCGTGCGCTGATCAATTCTTTTTTCGCCGCAACGAGGATCGTTTCCATCTTTTTCTGCCCGTCCTCGACCACGTCTCCGAGGATATGGAATCCGATGTTCACTTCGGGGATGGCGAAAGGGATGTAGGGCTCGGCTTCGAACTGGATGGTTTTGGAGAGATCGTCTTTGGTCATTTTCGGGAATTTAACATAGCGGACAATCACCGCGTTCCCCGAGACGGCGAAAACGGTGGACTTGATCGCGTTCTTTTTTTGCTTCCCCACATAATCCTGCAAAAGCTTAACGGCTTGCGCTTTGCGGTCGGGACCGGCGACTTCGGGGCCGGCGTTGGGCAACGGAAGGTAAGCCCAGCGTGCCAAACTCCAGCGGCCAGGGGAACCTTTAAGTTGGACAATTTTAATGGAGGTGGATCCCAGATCGACGCCGATGGCGTCTTTCGGTTTGAAAAGCCGGAACTTCGCCAAGTTAATATTTTTCAATTTATCGACGACAGAAGCCATAAAGTTCCTTTTCAAACGAACATTATAAACTTGTCAATTTAAACGCCGAGTCCTCATGTGCATAAGGTTCGCTCGGCGTTTTCAATACAAAAATTATTCTACGTAATTATAAGTCCAGCGGATGTTTTGTCAAGGGATTTTTCATAAACGTTCGGGGATTAATAATCAACGGTTTTACAGATAAATTCCCCAGGAAAAACTATCGGATTCGATCATTAAAATCCCCAAGGCATGAGGAAGGAATACCACGGAATTTTTTCTCCGCTGACCCATAGTAACCAGGCCGCAAGAGCCAAAAACGGGCCAAAAGGGAGGTAGGAACCTCGCCCGGCCTTCTTCATCGCGATCAAACCTAACGCCCAAACCGTCCCTACTATCGACGCGATGAACAGAGTTCCCCATACGCCGCGCCACCCTAAAAAAATACCCAACCCCGCCATGAGTTTGATATCTCCCCCGCCCAGGGATTCCCGGCCGAAGACCTTTTCCCCGGACCATGCCAGAAAAAACATCAAAACAAAGCCCACCGCTCCTCCGATCACAGATTGCGAAATGCGCGCCAAAGTGGTCGGCCCAAGAAAGGAATTCCAAGGAGAAAAAACAATCCCCGCAGACAGCAACCCGAGCGAAAGGATGTCGGGAATGAGCTTGTGCTTCAGATCGATGAAGCATATCACCCATAGAACGAAAAGCAAAAAACCGCCTGCCGCAGCCATTTCCGGGGGCGTCGGCC
>CAYZXT010000057.1:0-10697 GCA_964482515.1 uncultured Elusimicrobia bacterium
GGTCGGCGTCGAAGACATGACCGCCGTGAAGTCGACCACGGCATCGGGAGGAGTGGTCCCCGCCTGCGCCGATATAGCGGCGCAAAAACACAGCAAGCCGACTATCATCAGTCGGCCGCGCAAGGCTACCGTTCGCCTATTCATTATGGGATTATTTGCCCCGGCGTTTTTGATCACTTTAACCTTTTCACGGACGGATTCTCATCACGCCTTCAAAGTTGTTCCGGCAATTCCCCCGCGGAAAAATCGTACGCTGCTTAATCACGAGTGTAACGACGCGCTGCGAAGTTTTCACGAAGTCCGTCGATTTTACGCGTTAATTTTCATTACAATCGATCAGCGCGGCGCCGGGCAATGGAAAACCTCGCGGGAAAAATGAAGCCCTCAATTCTCATTGGTTTTTCAGTGTGATTATTCATTGACCGGCGAACGGGGTCGCCCATCTGAAAGACGGGCATTAACCGGCTTTAAGAACACGGAAGTAAAATTGTTGTAATTTTTTGATTTTTATACGGCGAATTACATCCGGCGATATTGTGAAAGAATAGATTTAAGGATGAAGCCGATTAACCTGCTGTGGGGTTTGGATTTGAATAAGAAAAGCTAACGGACTTTGACGAGGACGATCTCAACCCGGCGATTTTTCGCTCTTCCCTCCGGCGTATCATTCGTGTCCACCGGCTTGGTCTCGGCATATCCCTGACCGGACAACCTGTCGGTGTCAATCCCTTCAGACATGAGGAATTCCATGACGTTGTAGGCGCGCGCCGTGGAAAGGAAGAAATTGTTTTTGTATTCGGAGTTGCGGACGGGAAGGGAATCCGTATGTCCTTCGACGATGATGTTGTTCGGCAGGCTTTTCACCAGTCGCGTCAATTCGGCCAGAACGGGCTTGGCTCCCTCTTTCAATTCTGCGTGCCCGGAATCAAAGGAGATGGCTTCCGGCAATATGAGCCGCACATAATCGTCGTTGCTCTGGATTTGGACGAAGGCGGAAAGCTGCTGTAGTTCGTAAGAAGTCTTCAGTTTATAAGCGAGCGCTTCCTCCTGGTTGATCTGCTCGATGCGCTCCAGCTGGGCAGGATCGATTTTGCCCCCGAAGACCTTCTGGATGTTCATGATGGATTTCTCGATGTCCCCGGGCTTCTTCGCCTTCTTGGACACCGTCGCCGAGAACATGACCAGGAAGAATATCATCAGATAACTCATCATGTCGCCGTAGGTCACGGCCCACAGGGCGCCCCGGTTCAGTTCGTTCTCAAGATCGTCTTCTCGTTCGTGATAGGTTTCGCCCATGGGTTCAGGCCGCGGGCTGCTTGGCCGGCGGCGCGGCCTTGCCCGTATCCTTCATCGCTCCCCGTGCGGCCTGGCCTTTATCCAGGACCTGCTCCCGTTCGAGATAGGCCCACAGCCGCTGTTCCACGGAGAAGGGATGTTCCCCTTTGAGGATCAGGACCATCGCCTCGGCGATGATGCTCTTCGCCGTGGTTTCGTCGCGGGCATAAAGCCGCATTTTCCCCGCCGCGGGAACGCAGATCATGTTCGCCAGGGATATCCCGTAAAAAGCGGAGGTGATGGCGACGGCCATGGCCGCGCCCACGCTGTCGGGGTCTGAAATCTTGCGCAATACCTGGATGATCCCCAGCAGCGTTCCGATCAGCCCGAACATGGGCGAAAGCACCGACCCCACGCGGAAAACGTTCACGATCTCGACGGACTCCAGCCGGTTCTGGTAGACATGCCTGTCCAGAAGGACTTTCACCAGGTCCGGGTTCTGCACGTTTTGCAGCGCGACGTTCGCGGCGCTCGATAGGAATCCTCCGGCGGCCTTGTTCCCCTCCATGGCGCGCAGGGCGATGACCGGCCCGCGTTGGATGGATTTTTCCGCCAGGTCGACGAGGACGGGGATCAGTTTTTCCGGGTTGCGGTAACGGCTGAGCCGGAATATGCTGAAGAAACCCTTGATGGCGCCCCAAACGTGGGGCCATTGGCAGTGGAACAGAATGGAAGCGAACGTCCCCCCGCCCACGATGACGATGCCGTGCAGGTTGAGAAACACGGACCCCACGTTGGCTTCGTGCAGGCCAAAAGCGACCACCCCGATACCGAGCAGCAAACCGACTATTGAGGTAAATTCCATATTACACCACCGTCCCGTTGGAGGCCGACGAACTCAGGCGTCCCAGATTTTTCAGCTCGATGATTTTAAGAACGACAGCATGCCTGGCTTTGTTCACTTTCGCGATGGGTTGCGGCCCCTGCAGGCGGATGGATTGTTCCACCTGGGCCCGAAGACCTTTGGGAAGGGGCCCGAGGAGCGCCTTCACCAGCTCGTCGGGCGCGCCCCGAAGCGCGAGCGCCATCGTTGCGATATCGACGGTGCTCGCGATCACGACGCGGTCGTCCTCCGGAAATTGTCCTATGTCCTCGAAATGCACCATCCTGGACCGCATGACTTCCGCCATTTCCGGCTGCACGGCTTGGATCTGCTCAAGAATCTTTTGCTGCAGTTCGGGCGACGCGGATGTGAACAATCGCTGCAGCTGCTGCGGTGTGTCGAGATAGGATTGGAGGAACTCCTGCATCTGGCGGACGACGTCCTCCTTTTCCTGCTTTGAGATCACCAGCGGACGGCCCATCAGCGTGAGCACCTGGATTTTAAAATCCTCCGGAAGCGCCTGCAAAACGGACTCGATCAGCGACGAATCCAGGCTCGTGATGATGAACGACGCCATCTTCGGCGACTGGGTCGCGATGAATTCTATGGTGCCTGGTAAATTCTTGTCCGTGACGAACGCAAACATGGCCTGCGACGATTCGTGGCCCGACGGGGCCGGCAGAGCTTTGACGTCCTTTCCATCGCTCTTCTCCGTTCCATTCTCCAACAGACCGACGGGTTTGGTCGCGCCCGATTCGTCCAGTCGGCCCCTTTCGCCGGGATTGACCGACATGGAAACCGAATGGGAGGCGTTGCGCACGTCCGTGCCGACGGACGTCATGGCCCCGGCGATCGCCAAGGCGGCCTTATAAACCATGAGGAGCGACAGAAGCCCCACAGTCCCGACGAACAGCCAGAGGGCCAATTTGAATTGGGTCTCCGGCAAGAGGAGGACCTGTTTCCAGGGCGCTATCATCGAAGTTTTCATGACGGACAGCGTGTCTCCCCTCTTCGTCTCGATGCCAAGCAATTGGGAGACGGTGTTCTTCACTTCCTCCACCCGTTCGTTCGACAGGAGAGGGTTCACCAGAAGGATGGCGTCCAACCTCTGGATCATTTGCGCGAAGGGCAGGAGCGAACGGGAATAACTGACGGGACCCATGAGCGACTCCCCCTTGATGGCCTCGGACTGTCCGTTCGCGCTGAAACCGGGAAGCACGTAGGGCCCGGAATTCCGCGGGTCCGCCCACAAATATTTTGACTGCGCCAGTCCCCCGGATTTTTGCGAAGGGTCGATCTTAAGGGTTTCCGTGAAGGTGGGATTGATGGTCAGGTTGACGACAACCTGGGCCTTCCCGGGGCCAAGCATGTTGTTGAGCACATCCCGGACTTTTTGCTCCATGGCCCGTTCGAGGGTGATTTTTTGCGCGGCAAAGGAGCCCATGTCCATGGCATTTTGATCGCCTTCCGCGCGTGCGGACCGGACCGCCTGCAGGATCAAACCCGAACAAAGCGCGGCAGCGATGAAGATATGCAGTCGTTTCATGACAGCCTTTCTCTTTTTATCGCCTTACCCGTTTTCGCAAACGGAGCGAAAACTCCACATGGCAACCATATCCCGTCCGGTGTCATTTTTCAATCCTTTTGGAAGCGGGAGCCGCCGCAGGGTTCGGAACGGAAGCGGGATCGTGAGTCGGAAAAGTACAGGTAAAAGTGGCCCCTTTCCCCGGCCCCTCGCTGAACACGGCGATCGTTCCTCCGTGAAGGATTACGATGTGTTTGACGATCGCCAGGCCCAAACCCCACCCTTTATGCTTTACCTCTCCGGGCTTGGCGGAATAGAATTCGTTGAATATCCGCTCCTGTTCCTCAAGGGCCACGCCTTCGCCGCTGTCGACAACCGTAAACTGCAGTTTCTTGTCGTTTAAGCGTTCCGCTTTCATAAGGATCGTTCCATCCGGAGGCGTAAATTTGATGGCGTTGTGGAGCAGATTGTTGAAAACTTCTGAAAGTTTTCCAGGATCCCCGAAGAGAGGAGGCAAAGCGTCCGGGACATCCCATGTCAGCTTGATTTTTTTCTTTTCGGCTTCGAAACCGAATCGGGGCAGAATTTGCCCCAACAGTTTGTTGGTATCGATCACGATCTTTTCGATTTTTATGTCGTCCCGCTTCAAGCTGATGTACTCCGTGAGGCTTTCGGACAAATACTTGACGTGTTCGCTGGCCGCGAAGGCTATATCGAGATAGCGGCGCGGCGGTCCTGAAACGGACGCTGCGTGTTCCTGGAAAAGATAAGCCAACGAAGAGTAGACGCTGCCCACGGCGTTGCGAAGATCATGGCTGACCATGGCGAACAAGCGCGCCTGAAATTCGCTGTGGCGGCTGAGCTCCTCGTTCTTTTGGCGAAGCTTTGACGACAGGTCCACCAGCCGCTTGTTCTTCCAAGCGAGTTCCTGGTAAACGACCTCCAACTCCTTCGCCAGGTGGCGGATATGGGCGTTTTCCATGTTGAGCTTCGCCTGCCAGATCCCCCGGAAGATGCCGGACAAAAACTGTTGCCCGAAAAAAACCAAAATGATGATCGATCCGCCGCCGATGATGAACAGGCATATGAACACGAAGATCATGTGCGGGCTCCCCCCGGAGGGCACAGCGCTTCTTCGTTACGCATGGATGCGTTTCTCGGCCGCCCGCACATACGCCAAAAGAACCCCGGGCTCGAAAGGCTTCGGTAAATAATAATCCGCCTCGGCCTCGTAACCCTTTATTTGATCTTCCAACCCGATTTGAATGGTCAACAAAATCACCGGGAACCGCCTATTGTCCTTGCGGATCTCCTTCAAGACCTCTAGTCCCGTCATCTTAGGCATATTGACGTCAAGGATGGCCATGTCCGGCTTCTTCGACTTGTACAGGTCCAGGGCCTCCGCGCCGTTGTTCGCCGCGAAGACCTCGTATTTCTTGTCCATCAGGACATCTTTGAGCAGGGCCAGTATATCCGGCTCATCATCCGCCAACAGTATCCTCATACGTCCTCCTCGCTGAATTTATAGCCTACGCTCGGGACCGTCACGATGAACTTACCGGCGCCGTTCAACTTTCCGCGCAGAGTTTCGACATGTTTGTCGACGGTGCGCGGGAAGCTGCTTTCAGTAGAGCCCCAAACCGCCGCCAGGATTTCTTTTCGCGACAGGACGCGGTCGGGACGGCTCAACAAGAGGTAAAGCAAATCGAATTCCTTTCGGGTCAGGTCACTGATCTGCGCGAACTCACTCGCCCCTATCCCCTTCGGCCTCGGCAGAAGTAATCGTTTTCTTATCCAAACCTGGCGGCACTTCGTGTCCATCCGGAGATGTCCGTAAACGCTCGTCGTGACCGGGTTTCGCTCTTTCCCAAAATACCTCCGATAGCATGAATCAAGCCGCGCCATGAGGAGGTTCCTGTTGATGTCGGACGAAAGGAGGTCCTCCGCGCCGAGCTTCAATGCTTTGATGATTTCATTGTGGTCCGGCATGGCCGTGCATAACCCGAAAACGGGGAGGGCGGGCGAGGAGTCCCAGGCGGTATTCAAGGTTTCAAGGAGGGACCAGGCTTCCAACTGGGGCAACGCCATATCCAGGAGGATGACCGTTGACTCAAGAATGGCCAGGGAGCAGTCTTTCGCCGCTTCGGGGCTAATGATCTCAACGTCCCATTCGGCCTCACGCAGCCTGGAAGTTAATCCGAACCAACTTGAATTGGATCGAGCGACTAACAGTATTTTTTTCAAGGGCGGCTCTTTCTCAGAGACGGTCCCATAACCCTCGACACCGGAAGCAAACCCTCCGGAACCAATCGTTCGAATGCGGTCCCAAAGCAGGAATACAGCTCAAGTCAGCCGCCTTGATTCGACAAAAGCAAACGCTCCAGCTTCAACAGCAGGTCCTGTATTCGAAAAGGTTTGATGCAGATGTCGTTGGCGCCCCGAGCCAAAGCCGCCCGGGCCGCGCCCTGATACCCGGTCACCACCAAAATAGGGATCGATTTCGAAACTGGATGCTGGCGCAGGCGGTCGATCAGCTCCAGTCCGTCCATACCCGGCATCATGACGTCCACCACGAGAAGGTCCGGGTGCTCCTTGTCGACTTTATCAAGGGTTTCCTGGCCGTTGGCCGCCGTCACGAGGCGCACCGGGAACGACGATCCGGCGAAGCTGTAGCCGACGAGTTCGAGAAGGCTTGGATTGTCGTCCACCCATAGGATCGTTTTCTCTTTGAGGGCTTCCTCAATAACCTGGGCCTCCGCTCCCGTCCGCATGGTTTGACGCAGCAAGGATTCCTGCGGTTTCGGCAAAATAGTGTTCACGACGGCGCCCTGGCCGACGCCCTTTGACTCCACCCAGATCCGTCCGCCGTGCGATTCCACGACTTCCTTGCAGAAAGCCAGTCCCAGACCCATGCCACCGTAAGGCCGCGTGAGCGTTTGATCCACGTGAAAAAATTTCTGGAAGACATGGGGCAACGATTCGGCGGGAATCCCCTGGCCGGTGTCCGAAACGCGGAATTGTATGTGGCCCGTGTCCATCTTCCGGGTCTCCACCGTTACCGTTCCTCCCGCCGGTGTGAACTTCAGCGCGTTGGTCATGATATGCTCGACGACCTTCCCCAGGTTCTCTCCGTGTCCTTCGATGACGAGCGGATCGTGATCGAACTTCAAAGAAAGCGTCACGCCTTTTTTTTCAAAACCGGCCTTCACCGCGTCGGTGCACCGCTGGACGATCTCGCCGAAGGAAATCCGCGTCATCTCCATGTTCCCGTCGTTTTGCATCAGCGTTCGGATGTCCAACAGCTGGTTGATCAGGCGGATCAGGTTGTGCGACTGTCCCAGGATTTTGCGCAGGCTGTTGGCCTGGGTGTCCTGGAGCGCTCCCAGCCGCCCGGTCAGGAGGACTTCGCAGAGGCCGAGGATGGACGTCAGTGGAGTTCGCAGTTCGTGGGAAATCGTGGCAAGAAAATCGTCTTTCATTTGGTTGATGTGTTTAAGCTCCTCGTTTTCCTGCCGCAAACGGAACGAGGAAATCAAACGCGGAACGACTCGCCCCAGGTCCACCTTTTTTAAGTCGTCCTTCATGATGTAGTCGAGGACGCCGCGCTTCATGGCTTCCACGGCGATGCGGACGTTTTCCTTATGGGTCATCATGATGATGGGAAGCGGAAGTGTCGTTTGGCCCAGCCGTTTCAGGATTTCAAGGCCGTCGAGTCCGGGGAGGTCCGTGTCCATGAAGATGAGATCGTAGGTTTGCTTGTATATCCGGGCGAAGAGCTCCGAGCCGTTGGCGCAGGATTCCACGACGGAGTTGAATTTTTCCGGGCGCTTCAAACGTTCCGTCAAAAGCTCGACGAAACGCTCATCGCTATCGGCTATTAAAATGCGCAGGTTTTCCACTTTTGCCACGGCTCCGTTTGTCGCTTCCACGAAATCCCTCCCCAAAAAAACAGGACTGTGTCGAGAGGGTCCGCCTAAACGGACCTCTCCCCCCCTCGTAAACACTTAGAAGTATACGGTGGGCTGAAAGGAATTCAAGGGAAAGAAATTTTAAATCGAATTGAATTCTAGGCGGGGTTTTCCGACACAGTAGGTTAAGCGGATATTTCCGTCGAAGAAATAGAGGCCTGAACCCCTATCGCGGATATATAGGAATGGCTGGACTACCGAACGGGGGACGGCAAAGGCGTGAAGCGTATTTCTCCTTCGTTCAGAGCGAGCCGCCGTCCCCGGTCAGTCAGGAACAGCAGCCGCCCGGCGTCGTCCACCCCGAGGATTTTCCCCTTCAAACGCTGCGATCCGGCGACGCAGCGCCCCTTCCGTCCGAACCAAAGCATTTCCTTCTGGTAGGCGTCTCTAAAAGGGGCAAAGCCTTCTTTCAGAAACTGTTTGTAATCTTTTCCGAACGACGCCAACCATGGGCCCAAAACGCCCTGGCGCGGAACGGGCCTGCCCAGCGCACGCTTCAGCGATTGGGCCGGCACGGTAGTCCCCCTCGGAGGAAGATTGTTCACATTGACGCCGACCCCGATCACCATCCACTGGACCCTGTCAGTTTCCGACGACATTTCCGTTAGCAATCCCGCCACCTTACGGGATCCGATCCAAACGTCGTTGGGCCATTTGACGCACGCGGGCAACCCGGTCGAGGATCGGATTTCACGAGCCAAGGCAAGGGCCGCGACCAAGGGAAGGGCGAGGGTTTGAGCGGGCGGCAGCGGAGGGCGGAGTATCAGCGAAAACCATAATCCGCCTTTCGGGGATTTCCAGGCGCGGCCGAGGCGTCCGCGTCCGCGCGTTTGGACGTCGGCCGACACGATGGTTCCCTCCTTCGCGCCCCGCAGGGCCATCCGCTTGGCCTCCTCCTGCGTGGACGGGAGGGCGTCAAAGTGAACGAAGGGGCTTCCGAAGGGGCCGTCGAACGCGGCAGGGTTTAAAACCTGGGGAGACTCGGCCAGGCGATACCCGGAATGCGGCGTCCCGGAGATGAGATACCCCATTTTCCTGTGGCGCTGAATTTGTTTGTGGATGGCCGCCCGGGTCAGACCGAGAGAGCTCGCCAGCCTGGCACCGGAAACAAAGGTTCCCTTGGCGCGCTTCAGCTCCTCCAGGACGTTCATTTCGGACGGACGTCCAGGCTCATATCGAGGATGGGGGCCGAATGCGTGAGGCGTCCGATGGAAATGCGGTCGACGCCGCAACGGGAAATCCGGCGGACCGTGTCCAGCGTCACGCCGCCGGAAACTTCCAGGAGCGGGCGCTTCATGCGCCGGTCGCGGCAGAAATTCTTGATCCATCCGGTGATCTTCTTCAACCGGTCCAGCGGAAAATTATCCAGAAGCAGTATGTCGGCGCGTGAAAACAATCCCCACAAGACTTCCTTTTGATTCTGGCATTCCATTTCGACGGTCATGCCCCGGCGCTGGAGCGCCCGGACCTTGCGGAAGAAATTCATCAGATCCTTCTCGGACTGGACCGCCGCCAGGTGGTTCTCTTTGATCAGGATCGCCGAGGAGAGGTCCCGGCGATGGTTTCTTCCCCCGCCGCACCGCACGGCCCACTTCTGCATGTCACGCAGGCCGGGTAAAGTTTTGCGGGTGTCCAGGATTTCCACGCCGTCCCGACCCGCGTGCCGGACGAAAGCGTTGGTGAAGGTGGCGATACCCGATAAATGCGTGGCCACGTTCAGGGCCGTTCGTTCCGCCGAGAGGATGGAACGCAGCGGGCCGCGCACCTCCAACAGCACTTGCCCTTTGTGGATGCGGCTCCCGTCGCGCGCTTTAACGCGCACGACGCACCGCTTGTCCCGCAGGCGAAAAGCGTCGGCCGCGGCGAACACGCCCGAAGCAATGCCCTGGTCGTTGGCCACGATTCGGGCGGTCCCTATCCTGGTCTTCGGCACGAAGGCCTGCGACGTGCGGTCCCGCCACGCGTGGTCTTCCCGCAATTCGCGCATGATTTCCTGCTTAAAATTCATCGTTCCGTCCTCCGACGCTGGAATGAAAATCTATCTTTCCGAGAGAAATAAGTCAAACCCCAACTTCCCTCCGGAAGCGCATATTTGCTAGTATTTTTTCGTGCCAAAAAAGAAACCGGCCCGGAAGAAAATTTCCCGCTCCTCGGTTCTCGATAAGCTGCGACGCGATGTTCACGAGTTGCGTGAATGGCGCCGGCGCCTCTCCTTACTCCTCGAGTACGCCAAAAAAATGTCCCTCAAAAAAGAACTCGACCCGCTCCTCTCACTTCTGGGGGAGGAAGCCAAAAAGGTCATGGGCGCGGACCGCTGCTCCGTGTTCCTCCTCAATGACGCCAAGAACGAACTTTGGTCACGTTTCGCCTCCGGCGAACGGATGATCCGCGTGCCGGGACCCAAGGGGATCGTCTGGGAAGCCGTGCGGCGGAACCGCGTCATCAACATCCCCGATGCCTACAAAGACAAGCGCTTTAATTCCGAAGTCGACAAACGCACCGGCTATAAAACGCGCAACCTGCTCACCGCGCCGATGCGTAACAACAAGAACGAAGTCATGGGGGCGTTCCAGGTCTTGAACAAGAAAAGGGGCCAGTTCACCAAGGACGACGAGCAAGTCCTGGTCATCTTCGCCGAGCAGGCCGCCACGGCGGTCGAGAACGCCCGGCTCTACGACGACGTCCGCTCCGCGGCAAAAGACACCATCCTCCGCCTCGCCGCGGCCGCCGAATACAAGGACAAGGACACCCGCAACCACCTGGAGCGCATGAGCCAGTACGCGGTCATTCTCGCTGAAGAGATGGGCATGCCGCACCACTGGGTACAGAACATCGCCCTGGCCAGCCCCATGCACGACATCGGGAAGCTCGGCGTGCCGGACGCCATCCTGAAAAAACCCGGGAAGCTGGACACGACCGAATGGGATGAAATAAAAAAGCATCCGCTTTACGGGGCGGAAATCCTCCGCAACTCGGACAACGAATTGATCCGCATGTCGGAGCGGGTCGCGCTGACCCACCATGAAAAATGGGACGGCACGGGCTA
>CAYZXT010000058.1:0-10413 GCA_964482515.1 uncultured Elusimicrobia bacterium
TATCCGTCCGGCGCCGGACTGCACGTCGGCCACCCGGAGGGCTACACGGCCACGGACATCATCAGCCGCATGAAGCGCATGCAGGGCTTCAACGTGCTCCATCCCATGGGCTGGGACGCCTTCGGCCTGCCCGCGGAGAACTTCGCCATTCAGAACGGTGTACACCCCCGCGTCACCACGCAGAAGAACGTCGACAACTTCCGCCGCCAGATCCAGTCCCTCGGGTTCTCCTACGATTGGGACCGGGAAGCGAACACCACGGACCCCGCTTATTACAAATGGACGCAGTGGATCTTCCTTCAGCTTTACAAAAAAGGGCTGGCTTACGAAGGCGTGATCCCGATCAATTTTTGTCCCAAGGACAAGACCGGTCTGGCCAACGAAGAGGTGCACAACGGGCGCTGCGAACGCTGCGGGACGTTGGTGGAGCGGCGCAACCTGCGACAATGGCTGCTGAAGATCACGGCCTACGCGGACAGGCTGCTGGAGGATTTGAAAGATCTGGATTGGCCGGAGTCGACGCTGGCCATGCAGCGGAACTGGATCGGACGTTCCGAGGGCGCGGAGGTTTTGTTTGAAGGCGCGTCGCCGGACTCGATCAAAGGCGAGATGCTCACGATCTTCACCACGCGGCCGGACACGCTGTTCGGCGCGACCTATATGGTTTTATCGCCGGAGCATCCGCTGGTCGAACGCTTTACGTCCGCGGAACAGCGCGCGGCCGTCGACGCCTACCGGACCGCGGCCAAAAATAAGTCCGATTTGGAACGCACGGACCTCGCGAAGGACAAGACCGGGGTATTCACCGGCGGCTACGTGACGAACCCGGTCAACGGGGAAAATATCCCCGTGTGGGTCGCGGACTATGTGCTCATCAGCTACGGCACCGGCGCCATCATGGCCGTGCCCGCCCACGATCAACGTGATTGGGATTTTGCCACGAAGTTTAAACTGCCGATCAAACAGGTCGTCGCACCGGCGAAGGGGGAAACGGTCGACATGTCGAAGGCTTTCGACATCGACGGCGTCGCCGTGAACAGCGGCGAGTTCAACGGGCTTTCCACGGACGAATTCAAGAAAAAGATTACGGCCTGGCTGGAGCAGAAAGGGTTGGGGAAAAAAGCCGTCAACTATCGCCTGCGCGACTGGGTCTTCTCCCGGCAGCGTTATTGGGGCGAGCCGATCCCGATAATCCATTGTGAAGGGAAATGCAAAGGCCCGGTTCCGGTCCCGGAAAATCAGTTGCCGGTCCTGCTTCCCGAGATGGAAAAGTTCGAACCCACCGGTACCGGCGAATCGCCGCTGGCGGCCGTGGAATCCTGGGTGAAGACCACCTGCCCGGCGTGCGGCGGTCCGGCCAAGCGGGAAACCAACACCATGCCGCAGTGGGCCGGTTCCTGCTGGTATTACCTGCGCTACATCGACGCGAAAAATCCCGCCGCGGCGTGGGACAAAGCCAAGGAAAAGTATTGGATGGGCGACACCGGCGTGGACCTCTACGTCGGCGGCGCGGAACACGCAGTGTTGCATCTTCTGTATTCCCGCTTCTGGCATAAGGTTTTGTTCGACCTGGGATTGGTATCGACCAAGGAACCCTTCAAGAAACTCCGCCACCAAGGCATGGTGTTGTCCTACAGTTATCAGGACAAGATGGGCGCTTACCACGGTTACGACGAGATCGATTTCTCCAGCTCCCCCGGGAAGCTGAAATCGAGCGGGGAAGTCCTCAAGGAGCAGGTGGAGAAGATGTCCAAGTCCAAGAAGAACGTCGTGAGCCCGGACGAAATCATCGAGAAATACGGGGCCGACGCCATGCGGCTCTACGAGATGTTCATGGGGGATTTCGAACTGCCGAAGCCCTGGGACATGCGCGCGGTGGAGGGGATCAACCGTTTTCTGATGCGCGTCTGGCGCGTGCAGGACAAGATGACAGCGACCGCGGATTCAAATCAGCGCATCCGCCACAAGACGATCCAGGCGGTGACGGAACGCATCGAGAATTTCAAATTCAACACGGCCATCGCCGCGCTGATGGAACTGACGAACGCTTTAACGGCGGCCGCGACGCGGGAGGACGTTGAAATCCTGGCGGTCCTGATTTCGCCCTTCGCCCCGCACTTGGCCGAGGAAATGTGGAATAATCTGGGGCACAGGGAATCCATCATGCGGGCGGCCTGGCCCAAGGCCGACCCGGCGCTGCTGGCGAGCGATTCCGTGGAGTATCCCGTGCAGGTGAACGGCAAGCTGCGCTCGACGTTGGAGATTTCGATCAGCGCCAAGAAGGAAGAAGTCTTGTCCGCGGCCAAGGGTCTGGCCAAGGTGCAGGAATTCCTCCGGGGGCAGGAGGTCGTGAAGGAAATCTGGGTGCCCGGCAAGATGGTGAATTTCGTCGTTCGGCAAAAATGATCTAAGCGAGGTAAAGTTATGAAAAACATCCCCTTAAAAATTTCCGCGATGCTCATCGCTCTCGCCATTCCAGGTTTTATGTTCCTGTCCGGCTGCGGCGCGGGCGACATTGCCGGGTACAATCCCAAGCCGCTTCTTCTGCCCGCGCACATCCGGCGGATCGCCATCCGCCCCTTCGCCAACAAAACCCAGTTCTTCGGCTTGGAGGACAAACTGACTCTGCGCGTGTCCCAGGAATTCCTCCGCGATGGGCGGCTCCCCCTGGTGAACCAGGAAGCGGACGCGGACGGCGTGGTCGTCGGCGAGATCGTGCGCTACATCAAGGAGCCGATCTCCTACGACGCCAGCCACGTGGTCGAGGAGTATAAGCTGTGGGTGTTGATCAATTTGCAGTTCAACGACGTGGTTCAGAAGATCGCCCTCTGGCAGGAGCCGCGCATGGAGCAGAGCTACCGCTATTTCGTGGAGACCCAGCCCGGCGGTATGACGGAGGACGCGGCGCGCGAGCAGCTGTGGGACCTCTTCGCCCGCGACATAGTGAAGCGGACGATCGAGGGCTTCGGCTCCGTGTCCGGCGCCAGCGAACGGAAGGTCTCCCACGAGGGGATCGTGCCTTCCACGGCGACGGTGACGCCGGCGGACACCATCAACGTCGACACCATGCCCTTCGTCGTCCCGCCGTCCCCGTACTGATCAAAGGGTCGCATGGCCGGTTCGCGTTCCTTCTCGCCAAAAGCCAAATCTGAAAATCTCGCCTCGCTCTCCGCCCAATGGGCCAAGGGGACCTTCCATCCCGTCTACCTGCTCGCGGGATCGGACACCCTCCAAAAAGACGAAGCCGTCGCCGTGTTCCAGAAACATTTTCTCGGCGGTGACGCGTCCGGCCTGAACGTCGACCGTTTCGACGGCGAGACGGCCCAGGCCGCGGACATCCTCGGCGCCTGGCGCACCATGGCTTTTCTGGGCGGCCGCCGCCTCATCCTGGTCCGCCGCGCCCAGGACCTTCCCAAGCCCGAGGCCAATCTTCTGGCCGAGGGCCTTGAATCACCGCCCACCGGCAATACGCTCATCTTCCTTTGGGACGAAAACAAAGCCGACAACCTGAACGTGTTGGTCCAGGCCGCGAAGTCCGCCGGCATCGTCGCGACCTTCTGGGCGCCCTTCGAAAACCAGATGCCCGGCTGGATCCAGGAGCGGGCGGGTTCACTCGGGAAGTCGATGTCGTTCGACGCGGCCCGGGCGCTGCTGGACGTGGTGGGCCCGAACCTCGCGGAGCTGGCGCAGGAAGTGGAAAAGCTCGCGCTCTACGCCAAGGACAAGAAGGCCATCGAGTTGTCGGACGTGGAAGCCATCGCTCCGGAAAGCACTTCGCTGCAGTTCTTGGAATTCGACCGGGCGTTCTGGCGGCGCGACAAGGGCGAAATCCTCCGCATGTTGGAGATGCGGCGTTCCCAGGGCGATCCGCCTGAGATGCTGCTGCCGCAGATGGTCCGCATCTACCGGAAGCTTTTATCGGCCAAGATGCTGTTGGCGGAGAAAAAAGCGACCCGCGAGGAGATTGGTTTTCTGATGCTGCGGGTGAAGATGCGGGATCCCCAGGAGGAATTCCTGCAGGCCATCGGCTCTTTCAGTTGGGACCAGTTGATGGGGGGAATGGAAAAGCTGCTTCAGGCGGAATGGGATTTGAAGTCCGGACGGCTTGATCCGGACATCGGGCTGACTTTATTGGTTTCGGGGTTGATGAAGGGCGATTAGAGACCGTTTTTTTGGGGGACGCGTGTTTTTCGGCATACAACAAAAACACCCTGCCTTGGTTAGGCAGGGTGACTTGTTTTAGAAGGGGAACGTTTATCGCGCGGTGGAAATGCGATGAACGGCTGCGGAAAGGCGGCCGATTTTTCGCGATGCGGCGGCGTGATGGACAATGTTCCGGCGACCGAGGCGGGAAAGCACTGAGGAAGCTTTTTTGAGAAGTTCCTGGGATTTAGCGACGTCTTTTTTCGACAACGCGTCCTGGAGTTCTTTGGTCAATGCTTTGGCTCCGTCTTTCGCTGCTTTGTTTGCCCAGCGATTTTTGAGTGCTTGACGGGCCGCTTTGAGTGCGGAAGTATGTCTGCCTGTTTTTAGTTTAGCCATAAGGCACACATACTACTTACTTTAAGCGCGGTTGTCAAATTTCCTGGGACGTAAACGCTGTCGCCGTAATGTTGGATGCGCCCCACCACGCACACCGACCTTCCCCCGTCAACGCGGGGGCTGGGGGGGGGGAGGTGTCCGCGCGAGATGGCGAATCCATTTTGCGGAAATTTTATGGCTGCCACGTCCGCGTTTCGGATTCCGACACGGGCGAAACCCAGAGCGTCCGCAGCTCCTGTCCCCGGACCACGGCGATGGGCATTTCCTTGCCGATGAATTCGTCCGTCAGAAGCCGGTGTAGTCCGTCGATGTCCGTTACCGGCGTTCCGTTGAGCGACACGACCACGTCGCCGCGCCGCAGCCCCGCCCGGTTGGCCGGGCTGTTGGGTTCCACCGCGGCCACGAGCACGCCCTGGCTGGCGGAGAGGTCCAGCTGCCGGGACAATGCGGGGGACAGCGGACGCACCATTCCCTGTATGCCGAGGATCGCCCGTGTGACCCGGCCGTCGCGCATCAGTCGCATGGCCACCCACTTGACCGTGTTCACGGGCACGGCGAATGCCAATCCCTGGGCCGGCATGATGACGGCGGTGTTGATCCCGATCACGCGCCCGCGGCTGTCCAACAGCGGCCCGCCGGAGTTCCCCGGGTTCAGGGCCGCGTCCGTCTGGATGACGTTTTCGATCAGCCGGCCGCTTTGGCTGCGCAGCGACCGTCCCACGGCGCTGACCACGCCGGAAGTGACCGTGGCTTGGAAGCCGAGCGGATTTCCGATGGCCACCACCAGTTGTCCGGGCTGGAGCGACGTGGAATCGCCGAACTCCGCCGCGGGCAGATGGTCGCCGAAGAGCCGCACCACCGCCAGGTCCGTGTGCGGGTCTTCGCCCACGAGTTCGCCGGGCAGGCTTCGGCCGTCGTTGAGCGTGACGGAAATCTTACCGGCGCCGTGGACCACATGGCTGTTGGTCGCCAGGAACCCGTCCGGCGTGAAGATCACGCCCGACCCCGTTCCGTGGGGCGCTTCCTGGCCGAAACGTTCGGGCCGCCGCCAGACCTCCACCTGCACCACGGCGGGGCCTACGCGTTTCACCACGTCCGTGATGCTTTTGGAGTAGGCGTCCAGGAGGAATTGATCGTCTGCTATGGGGTTGATGGGGTTCGGCTCGTTGCCGGCGGCTTCATTGGCAGTGAACACCCAGCCGTATTTTGAGTCGTTGAAGGAATCGTTGTCCGCTTTCATGTTTGTCCTCTTTTCCGTTGGTCCATTGAATCGCCCGTCGCGCGTCTATCTCTCTAACCCGGCGGCGCGCGGAAAAGTTCCAGAGCGTTTTTTTAGTATGATTGTGTCCATGGAAAAATCCGAAATTTCGAATAAAAGGATGATGCGCCACGTCGGTTCCGTCTCGTCCGCGACGCTGGTCTCCCGCATCCTGGGTTACGCGCGGGACGCGCTGGTGGCGAGCGCTTTCGGCGGAGGGAATCTCACGGACGCGTTTTACGCCGCGTTCCGATTGCCGAACCTTTTCCGCCGCATCTTCGGGGAAGGCCCCATGACAGCGGCCTTCGTGCCCGTTTTCACCGAACACCTCGCCAAGAACAAACGCGAGGACGCGGAAAAGTTCTTCCAAACCATGTTCACCACTTTGTTCACGATCCTCCTGGCCCTCGTGGTTCTGGGGATCGTTTTCGCGCCCGCCATGACGCACATGGTGGCCTGGGGGTTCAAATCCTCCGACCCCGCGAAGTTCGAAGAGACCGTCCACCTGACGCGCCTGATGTTCCCGTTCCTTTTGTTCGTCTGCATGGCGGCCCTGACGTCGGGCGCGCTGAACTCCATGGGACGTTTTTTCCTGCCGGCCCTGGCGCCGGCCATGCTGTCCGTGGCGGAGATCGGCTTCGTGTTGCTGTTGATGCGGCTGTTCAGCAATCCGTTGGAAGGCCTGGCGGTCAGCGCCGTGGTGGGCGGCATCCTTCACTTCGGCCTATTGCTCCCGGCCCTGCGCCGCGAGAATTTCCATTTGAAATGGCGGTGGAACCCCTTCGACCCGGACGTCCGGCGCGTGGGGAAAGCCATCTTGCCCGCCGTTTGGGGCTTGTCGGTGGACCAGATCAACGCCTTCGTCAACACGATCTGCGCGTCCTTCCTAGTGGCCGGTTCCGTCACCGCGCTCTACAATTCCAACCGGCTGATGCAGTTTCCCTTGGCGCTGTTCGGCATCGCCACGTCCATCGCGGCGCTGCCGTCTTTGTCTTTGTACGCGGCCCATGAAGACTGGCAGAGCATGAAACAAACGCTGCGGTTCGCCCTCTGCATGGTGTTCTACACCATCCTTCCCGCCACCATCGGGCTGGTCGTCCTGGGGAAGCCTATCATCGAGCTTCTCTTTGAGCACGGCAAGTTCACGCACCGGGAAACTCTTCTGACCAACGGAGCGTTGGTGTTTTATAGCCTCGGTCTGCCGGCCTTCGCCGGCGTGAAGGTCGTGGTCAGCTTCTTCTACGCCATGAAAGACACCAAGACGCCCGTTCGGGTCGCGAGCTATTGTTTGCTGATCAACATGGTGGGGAATTTGACGCTGATGTGGCGGTGGGGCGTGTCGGGTCTGGCGTTGGCCAGCACCGTCTCATCGTTGGTCAACATGGTGGCGTTGTTGTGGTTGCTTCGCCGCCGCATGGGGCTTTTGGGAGGCCGACAGTTGATGGACACGTTTTTGAAATGTCTCGGCGCTTCGGCCGCCATGGCCGCCGTGTCCTGGTTCGCCGTGAACCGTCTCGCCGGTCCGCTTTTCTTCCGCGTGGGTGTCGCGGTCGTCGCGGGCGCGGCCGTCTACTTCGCCTTGACGCGGGTCCTGGGCATGGAAGAATACCATCACTTTAAAAACGCCATCCGGCGGCGGAAACCCCAACCCACGGACGATGCGGTTCAATGACGTCCGAGATTTCCCTATCCAACCTACCCCATAAGCCCGGCGTCTACATCATGCGCGACAAGACCGGCGCCATCCTTTATATAGGAAAGGCGCTGGACCTTCGTAAGCGCGTGGCGAATTATTTCCGTCCCACGGGGCTGGAAGCAAAGATCCAGGCGCTGGTGACCCACATCCGGCACATCGATTACATCCCGGCGGAGAGCGAGCGCGAGGCCTTGGTCATCGAGCGCGAACTCATTTCACGCCACCAGCCGGAGTTCAACACCATGTGGAAGGACGAGAAGTCCTATCCCTTCATCAAGGTGACCGTGCAGGAGGATTTCCCTCGGATCTTTTTGACGCGTGCACGGCTGCGCGACGGCGCGCGCTATTTCGGCCCCTACCCCAGCGTGCGCTACATCCGCGGGCTGCTGCGCTGGATCTGGCAGAAACAGCTTTTCCCGCTGCGGCCCTGCGACCTGGAAATGGCGGAAGGAAATCTCCCGCCCTATCAAAAAGTCAAACGTTGCATGTACCTCCACACCGGCGAATGCCCGGCCCCCTGCGTGGCGAAGATTTCCAAGGACGATTACCGTTCCATCGTCGACCGCGTGGTCCTATTCCTGGAGGGCAAGCACGACAAGTTGAAGGACGACTGGGAGGCGCAGATGAAGTCCTACGCCGCGGTGATGGACTTCGAGCGTGCCGCGTTGCTGCGGGACAACATCATCGCCCTGAACCACATGGGCGAACGCGTGACGTTTCGGGCGCTGCGGCCCGAGGACGTGCAGGGGCGCATCCAAAGCACGCAGGCGTTGCAGGAACTGCAGACCGCCCTGGGTTTGCCTCGGCCGCCGCTGCGCATCGAGGCCTTCGACATCTCCCACATCCAGGGCCATGAAACCGTGGCCTCCATGGTGACCTTCGACCGGGGCCGCCCGTTGAAAAGCCACTACCGAAAGTTTAAAATCAAGACGGTGCAGGGCGTGGACGATTTCGCGTCCATGGAGGAAGTGGTTTTCCGGCGGTATCGCCGCGTGGCGGCGGAGAAGCTGACGCCGCCGGATCTGGTGTTGATCGACGGCGGGCCCGGACAGCTTTTCGCGGCGCTGAAGGCTTTTAAGAAACTGAAAGGGAAACGTCCTCCTATCGCGTCCTTGGCGAAACGGGAGGAAGAAATTTTCTTGCCGGACCGGAAGGACCCCGTCCTGCTGTCCAAGGATTCTCCCGCGCTCCAGATCCTTCAGCACGTGCGCGACGAATCGCACCGCTTCGCCATCACGTTCCACCGCTTGCGCCGCGGCAAAGCTTTGTTGAACGATCCCATGGAGGGAAGCCATGCCGAAGATCCCCAGCAGCATCCTTAAAGAGTTCGGAAAATATCCCGCGTTCTATCAGTCCGTCTGGAAGGCCTGTCATTCCATTCCGAAGGGGGAAGTCCGCACCTACGGCTGGATCGCCAAACGGATCGGCAAACCCGGCGCGGCCCGCGCCGTGGGTATGGCCCTGGGCGCCAACCCCTTCGCCCCGACCATTCCCTGCCACCGCGTGGTGCGGTCGGACGGCGGCATGGGCGGTTATTCCGGCGACGGCGGCGTCGCGACCAAACGGCGTTTGTTGCGGGAGGAGGGGGCTTCTATCTAGGCTGTCATTGCTAGATTGCATCGCTCACCACGTTCGCTCGCAATGACACTATAAGACAAATCTGATAGAATTCTTCCTAATATGATTGAAACCGTCCTCCGCTTGTTCATCGGAACCCAGAACGAGCGTACCCTCAAGAAAATCCAGCCTTACATAGCGCGCGTCAACGAGTGGAGCGAGAAGTTCGCGTCCTTGGACGACGCGGCGTTGAAAGCCAAGACGCCGGAGTTCCGCGACCGTTTGGCCAAGGGCGAAACCCTGGACGACATCCTGCCCGAGGCCTTCGCGGCCGCGCGGGAAGCGGCGCAGCGCGCCATCGGCCTCCGTCCCTACGACGTTCAAGTCCTGGGCGGCCTCGTCCTCCATCAGGGCAAGATCGCGGAAATGCGCACGGGCGAGGGAAAAACCCTCGTCGCGACGCTTCCCGCCTACCTGAACGCGCTCACGGGCAAGGGCGTCCACATCGTGACCGTCAACGACTATCTGGCCAAACGCGACCGTAGCTGGATGGGCCCCGTCTTTGAATTCCTCGGCTTGACCGTGGGTTTCGTGCAGCACGACATGCCCAACCAGGAACGGCAGAAAGCCTACGGCTGCGACATCACCTATGTGACCAACAACGAGATCGGGTTCGATTATCTCCGAGACAACCTGGTGCGGGAAAAGGAAGAGCGCGTTCTTCGCCCTTTCTCTTACGCCATCGTGGACGAGGTGGACTCCATCCTGATCGACGAAGCGCGCACGCCCCTGATCATTTCCGGGCCCGGGGAGGCCTCCAGCCAGCGCTACATGATCGCCAACAAACTGGTTCCGCAACTCAAGGGCCGCATGATCACCGAGGCCGAGGAGATCGACGCCAAATACAAGGGCATCGACCTGGGCGCGGGCTTTGATTACATCGTGGACGAGAAGGCCCACACCGCCACGCTGACGGACCAGGGCATCACCAAGTGCGAAAAGCTTTTGGGCGTGGGCAGCCTGTACGATGACATCTCCGGCGAATGGGTCCACCACATCTCCCAGGCCATCCGGGCCCACAAGCTCTACCAGAAGGACGTTGAGTATGTGGTCAAGGACGGCGAAGTCATCATCGTGGACGAATTCACCGGCCGCCTGATGCCGGGACGCCGCTGGTCCGAAGGTCTTCATCAGGCGGTGGAAGCGAAGGAAGGCATCCGCGTAGCGGAGGAGAACCAGACTTTAGCCACAATCACTTTCCAGAATTTCTTCAAGCTCTACAAGAAGCTTGCCGGCATGACCGGCACCGCCACCACCGAGGCCGAAGAGTTCTGGAAGATCTATAAATTGGACGTGGTGG
>CAYZXT010000059.1:0-9932 GCA_964482515.1 uncultured Elusimicrobia bacterium
GAAACCGCCTCCGTTGAAGACTTTCTCCGACATATTCCGCTGTTCAGAAAATGCTCATCCTACGCCATCAGCAAGCTCGCCGTTAAAATGAGGCACGAGACTTACCACAAGGGCGAAACAATCCTTTTGCAGGGGGTGATTTCAAACCAGCTTTTCATGGTCGTCGGCGGCATGGTATCCGTAAGCTCCCGGAAGGACAAAGTGTCGCGCTTTTTGGCGAACCTGGAGAGAACGTCCTATTTCGGGGAAATATCCCTGGTCCGAAGCTGCGCGGCCACGGCCACGGTGAAGGCCGCCGTGGAACCGACCGAGGTTTACATTTTGGACCATGATGTGATACAGGAAGTCCTGCGCGAGTCGCCGGAGGCTAAAGAGGATTTGGAAAATATAGTGAAAGAACGGAACCATTTACGGCTTCAAGCGTTCCAAGAAGCGAAGGGGCAGTCTCCAGCCGTGGCCCCGACGCCCAACTGATTCTTGACGGAAAACGGAAAATAGGTATAATACTCGTATGAACAAAACGCATTTTGCCCAGAAAGCTATTTTCGCCTTGACGTCCATGGATCGCCGTTGGGTCCATGGACAGTGGGCGTTTTCTGGTCTGATGCGGAGAATGTAAAAAAGCACCTCGCAAGACGATCAACCGAAAGCGCCCATTGTCCAAAGCGGACAATGGGTTTTTTGTTTTATAAGACAAATGAGATGAAAGGAGACTGTCGTGAACAACCTGGAGAAGGATTACTTGGAGCTACGTCTGGCGGAACAAGAAATCCTGAGACAATCGCTGGACGAGAAGAACGGAAAGATCCGGGACCTGGAGCGGGAACTGGAGGCCCTGAGGAATGTGCTGAACACCGCTGTTCTGGCGCCTCGGCCGGCTTATGCCCCGGCGCTGGCAAAGTCGCCAAAGGCGGGGCCTGTGCCGCGCCGGTGGAGCGTGCGCTAGATGCTCTTGAGCCTATGCCGCCGTTCATATACAATCAACCATCAGACCATGGGGAGGCAACATGTTGGACCACATCGTGCTGTTTAAAGTCAGCGCCGAGGCGACGCGCGCCCAGGCCGAGCGAATGCTAAAGGAGGTCCTCGCCCTTAAAAACGTTATTCCGGGGATCATGTCCGCTTCGGCGGGGATTAACTTCAGTGAGCGTTCCAAGGGATACACACATGGATTGGTCATGCGTTTCCGCGACCGTGCCGCCTTGGACGCTTATTTGCCGCATCCTGCCCACCAGGCCGTGATTAAGGAATTCATTCAGCCGATCACTACCGATCGTTTGGTCGTCGACTTCGACGATTTGGAGGGATAGTTCCAATCCAAGAGTTCGTTTGATCCCTCTTTTCTCCGCTCTTTTGAAGTTTCCAGATTTGCTAAGATGATTTCACTTTCGTCCATGAAAAAATCCCGCGCCCGCTTTATTTTCCACACTATCGGACTTTTCGGACTCCTCTTTCTACTTAACGTACACCCTTCGACGGCCGAACCCCGGCTCATCACTCCTTCGCCCGTAGAACCGGCCTGGAAACCCAGGCCGGTCCGGTTGCCTCCGTTGTTCTGGTATGAACGCGATCCCGATGTTCCGCGCCGAGTCCTCATGGTATCGCTCCTCTATTGGGACGTTTTGGATCAACAGACGACCCAGAAACTGCTTTTGCCCATCTTTTATCGCTGGCGGGAGGAAGACCGCAGCCTGCTCGTGTCGTTGCCTTTCGTCGTGAGCTATCTACGGCCCGGGGAAAGATGGTTTTCGGCCGGACCGTTTTTCAGGAGCTCGAACGACGAGCGGACCTATTCGTTCTTCTTTCCCCTGTACGGACAGAAGATCAGGGAAGGCGGCGGCCGGGTCACCACGGCTTTCCCGTTCCTGTTCTACGATTATCGAAGTTCTGACCGTTCCCGCATCGACCAGGTGACCCCCTTCGGCTGGATGCGCCGCCGGCCCGACCGTTCCTCCGGAATGCTGTTGAATTATTGGTGGTTTAAGATCCCGGAGGAGAACTTCCGGACGCTGTTCCCGGTTTATTGGAGCGTGCGGAAACCGGCGAGCCGTTTTGAAGCATTGGTCCCGTTCTATTACCGAAAAGAGGAATTGCGCCCGGGGCCGTGGGCCACGGCGGCTTCAACGGTTTCGACGCCCTCTCTAACGTCGGAGGCTTCGTCCGCGTTCGGTTCATCGGGCGTCGTTCCTTCTCCGAAGTCCTATCCGACCCGCCGCTGGGCCGGGCTCTTTCCGGTCTTGGGGGGCGGATGGGGCGGGGGGCTTTCCTCCCATTATTTGTTCCCGCTGTATTTCTATTCGCGGGCTGACCTTCGCCGCTCATTCATCACGCTGCCGGCGAGCGCCATTCGGGACGACGATCAGCGGCAGGGCCACATCGGGCTGTATTATTATTCCCACGATCCGGACTTGCGCGTCGACGGCGTTTTTCCTTTTTGGTTCCACCGCCGGTCCGCCGACGGATTTGAGAACAAAACGCATTTCCTAAATTTTTACGCCCGCCGGGAAAATGAGGATTCCTTCCGGACGCTCTTTCCGCTGTACGGTTATTGGTCTTCGCCGGAGCAAGCGCAGCTTTTGTCGTGGGGCGTTTGGTGGAAGCGGGCGCCGGACTTCCATTCTGGCTGGGCCTATCTCTATCACTGGAAGCGCGCCGGCGAGGACACGACGCGGATATTCTTTCCGCTCTATTGGCATTTCTGGCGTACTCCGGACTGGGGTTTCGACACGTTCTTTCCCTTTTACACCCGCTACCGCGACGGCCCGACGGTCATCACCGCGGTGCCACCCGTCTTCATTCGGCGGTCCGAGGATCAGACCACATGGAGCTTTCTCTTCCTTTTCTGGCGCGACCGGCAAAAAGACCAGGGGTCGCTTTCCGTTTTTCCGTTCTTCCATTACAACTTCAACACGCGCCGGCGCATGCTGTTCGCGCCGCTTTTCTGGACGCGGACCAGCCCGTCGTCGCGGGAAGGGATCGTTCCGCCGGTCTACTGGTACCGCAGCGCGGAAGCGCGCCGCACCGTCGTCTTCCCTTTGTTGTGGCGCGAGCGTTCCGAGGATAAAAGCATAACCATCGTTCCGCCCTATTATCAGTGGCGCAACAAGGACCGGAACGCTTACGGCGTCTTTCCCGTCTGGGGACGGCAGAAAAGCGAGAAGGAGCGCGGCGGATATCTGTTGCCGTTCTACTGGTATTCCGGGGACGGGCGAGGCAACGGTATGTGGGTCATCCCGCCGGCCCTTGCCTACATCACCCGGCACGGTTATGGGACGGGCAATCCGCGGCTGAACGTCCAGTATCTCCTTTTGGGAAACATCCAGAAAAGCTCCCACACGCTGCAGCATGATTTCTTTCCGTTGTACCGGTACGTCCGCAGCGGCTCGGACGATTACACGAACTTTTGGGCGCCGCGCATCGTCGCGTTGGTGGCATGGGAACGCGAAGGCGTGAAACGAAAGGGCGTCGTGGTCCCCTATCTTTGGCGGAGAGCCCCGCAGAAGGATTGGGACCTTTTCATTCCGCTTTGGTACCGTTCGAGAACGTATGAGGTGTCGGGGTCGACGGACGGGCCGCGCGTTCGGGCCGAGCTTTCCGGCGGCGCTCTCTCCGTTTTTCCGTTGTATTGGCAGGGAAGGAACGAAGAGCGGGACTATCGCTTCGTTGTTCCGCTCTACGCCCATTACGCGGAGGGCGACCGCCGCTTCACCATGTTCATGCCGCTGTGGACGTCCTACACCGGCGAAACCGGACGAAAGTTCAGGCTCTTCTTCCCGCTATATTGGCGGTTCCTGTTGAAGTCGGCGCCGGAGGTGGATGCCGGTTTAGACGCGCCTGCGGAAAAGGACATCGTCGTCTTCGGCCCCTGGTACCGGATCGATTCCCGGGGGAAGGGACGAAGCAGCCGGACAGTGGGGTTTGCGCCGTTCTATTCGAATACCGCGTCGGGTGATCAGGACCGTTATTTTGAAATTTTTGGGGGATTGTTCGGGCGGGACATCCAGGACGGCCAGCGCCGGTTCCGCTACCTCTATTTCTTCTACACCAAATCGAAAACGATTAACCGCTAGGGGGCCATCCGCCCCATCACGACGTCGTAGAATATCTCGGCCCGCGATTTTTCCTCGGGCGTGAGCGACATCAAGAAATATTCCTGCAGCAACTCCTTCGCTTTGTCCGCGCGTCCCGTGTGATGATAATCCTGGATCAGCCGCCATACCGTGTCCTTGTCCTGGGGGTTTTGGTCCATCAGCCATTTCCATTGGACCACGGCTTCATCGTAACGCCGCGTCTGGTCCTGGGCTTCGGCCAGGCTCCGGCGCGCATCGCGGAAATCCGGAACCAAACCGACGGCTCTTTGGAACGCTTCCAGCGCTTCCATGGGGCGCCCCCGCCCCTGCAACGCCTGACCCATCCGGAAATGAAGAGAGGCATCCGAGGAATCCGTTTTCAGCGCCTTCTGAAAAAACAGCGTGGCCTGCGAAAAATCCCGGCGTTCGAGCGCTTCCTCGCCCAGATTTTTCAAGGCTTGATAGTTGTCCGGGTCCAGGGAAATCGCGGCGAGGTTCTCCAAGTGGTCGAACTCGCCCAGTCCGAATTCGCGGCTTTTTTCCGCCAGGGCCAGGTGGGCCTCGGCGTAGCGCCGGACGATGGACCGCGTCGCGGCGTCGAGCCGGTATAGGTCCTGATTCCATGGCGCCGTGCGCCGGTACCACCAGAAGGTGAAACGGAGCAGGGATATCTGCGAAGGGGGATTCAGTAGTTTGTGATTTCGCGCGGGGAAGTAACGGAAAGCCAGCCCGTACGGCAACAGGTCTTTTCCGGGAACGGGGAGGCCCGGTTCAAAGAAAATCAAACGGTCGGGGCGGTTTATTTCCAGCGATTCCAAATGTCCCTCGGAAGTGTCCTGGGTCGATGCTTCCATGACCTCTTGGATTTCCACGTCGCGGCGGAGCCCCGTTACTTTTTGCGTATAAATCAATATTTCCTGGAGCGACCGGGAGCGGGGAATGAAAATGGAGTTCTCGGGAAGAGATTGGAATGCGTTCAACCCCAGGTCTCTGGCCTGAAGGTTTTGCCGGTCCCAAAAAGACAATCCGAGGGCGAGCGATAGGCCGAGGATCGCTAGGCCGAAGCTGCGCCGTTTAAAAAAACGCAGGCCCAAATCGTGTATTCCGTAGGCGGCCAGAACGCCGAAAAAGAGCGCGATAAAAGAGGGCGTCGTCCAGGGCAGGGCGATGAATGCGCCGAGGATGAAAAGCCCGAGTGCGCGGGACCTTTCGTCGTTGTGTTTTCGCAGGTTGTAGACGCCCCATAAACAGAGAAACAGTCCGACGGGCGTGAAGCTTCCGGCCAGGGAATGGATGGAATCGACGGCTTTTCCTCCGAGCAACGACAACCCTTCCGACAGAGACAGCAGTTCTTCCATGAGCGACGCCCGGGCCATGTCGAAAAGGAAGGCTGGCCGCACGATTAAAAATCCCGCGGTGAAGGCCGCAACGCCGTAGGCCGCGGATTTCAACCAGGGCGCGTTCTTCCGTTGAACGGAAGAACGTTTTTGGCGGGATGATAAAACCAAATCCAATAACCCCGGAATAAAGCAAGCGAAATAGTAAGAGGTCCCCAGCCCCATACCCGCCACCAACGCTGGGCCTGCCCATGAATAATGGGCGATGTTTTTTGCGGCGTACTCATGCCTTATGGGGTGAAGGACGGCGAGGATGGCTGTGAGCAGGAGAAGAATTGTCAGCGCGTGGGGGGCGGGCGTCCGAAATACATCCGCCACGGGCGGAAACGCGATGACGGCGAGGCCGGAAATCCACGCGCAAGCTTTGCGCCACCGGGCGTCTTCCATCTGGACGAACATCTGCGTCGACGCGGGCGCGGGAAAAATGGTCAGGAACAGGCGCACAAGGCCGGCGGCGGCCAGGCCCGCCAGGAGCGCGGTAAAAAGGTTCATGCGGAATAGCGCGTTCCCGGCGGGAACCATCAGGATGAATAGATTCATGAGAGGAAGATGGGGGTCGCCCCACGGACTGTGGCTCCATTGCCAGGAATGGATTTGGGTGAGATATCCGGCATCGGACGGCGAGATGGAGGGGTAAAGCGCGGATAAGCGGTAGGCGAAAGCGGTCAAGAAAGCCAAAACCGCGGTCACTGCATTTCCTCCGGGTCCACGTGGACGGAGAGCGTGAGTGGGCGGGCCAGTTTGAATTCCCGCAGATGACGGAACAGCTCCGCCATTTTATCCGCCGGCGCCTTCGCCAGGATTTGCCAATGGGTTTGCGTCTCGCGCAGGAGGCGGAAGGCGGGCGCGGGCCCCAGGAGTTGGATGTCAGGCGGAAGGTCCCTCGCCTCCAGCCAATCCAGAAATTCTCCCGCGGCTTTTTCCACCTGTTCAGGCTCTTTTCCTTTCAGTATCAATTGGACCAGGCGAACATAGGGAGGGTAAAGCGTCTCCTGCCGGAAGGCGAGTTCGGCTTCCGCGAATTTCTTGTAATCGAACCCGAGGGACGCCTGTATCGCGTAGTGGTCGGGATGCCGCGTCTGGAGGAATACTTTCCCGGGCGTCTGTCCCCGGCCCGCGCGGCCCGCAACCTGCGTCAGTAATTGAAACGTCCGTTCGGATGAACGAAAATCCGGGAAGCGCAGCGATTGGTCCGCGTCCACGACGCCGACGAGCGTGACGAGGGGGAAGTCCAACCCCTGGGCGATCATCTGCGTGCCCACGACGATGTCGACTTCGTCGGAGCGGACGGCCTGGAACGCGCGGGCGTGGGCGCCGCGTTTCCGCGTGCTGTCCCTGTCCCAGCGCAAAGTCCTCGCGCCGGGGAACCAAGTCTTCAAATCTTCCATGATGCGCTGCGTTCCGCGGCCGCTGATCTTGACGGTGCCTTTGCTGCAGTCCGGGCATTGCTGGGGGACGGCCATGTGATGATAACAGTAATGACAATGCAGCCCTTCTTTGAGGCTGTCGCTCGATGTCTCAGTCATATCAGCAGGCGCCTGTCCTTTGTGATAAACCAAATTGACGCCGCAGTTCGGGCAGCGGGCTTCCCATCCACAGTCCGGGCACGCGACGTAGGTGGCGAAACCTCGCCGGTTGAGGAACAGCAGGCACTGTTCCCTCCGCGCCAGGGTGTCGATGATGGCCTGGGCCAAAGGCTCGGTCAGGAAACGGAACCCGGCGCGGCGGATGTCGACCACTTGGACCTGTGGAAAGGGTCGGTCTTCCACGCGGCGGGGCATCTCCAGCAGCGTCAATTGTCCGTCGCGCGCGGCTTTGAAGCTTTCCATGGACGGCGTGGCGCTGCCGAGGATCAGCGTCGCGTCGTTAAGCCGCGCTTTTTCCCGGGCCACGTCGCGGGCGTGGTAATGGGGGCGCGTGTCTTCCTTGTAGCTGGGATCGTGCTCTTCGTCCACCACGATGAGTCCGAGGTTTTTCATCGGCAGAAAAACGGCGGAGCGCGGCCCTAGGACGATGCGGCATTGGCCGGATTTGGCTTTTTGCAGCACGCGCCAGCGGTCGCCCTGGGATATTTCACTGTGCCAGACGCCGACGGTATCGCCAAAGCGGGAACGCAGGATCATTTCCGTTTGAGGCGTGAGCCCGATTTCCGGAACGAGATAGAGCACGGACCGTCCCTGCGCGAGGACCGTTTCCGCGGCGCGGAGGTAGACCTCGGTCTTTCCGGAGGCGGCCACTCCCAGAAGCAGGAACGGCTCGAAACGCGCGGTACCGGCAGCGGCTTGGATCTTTTCCAGGACGGCCATTTGGTTCGGCGTCAATTGTTCCGGCGGCGGGACGGAAATGTTTTCAACTGGCTCGAGCACGCGGTTCCGTTTCGGAGCCTGCCGCTTTCCCAGAGGGAGTACGCAGAAGACCGCCTCGCCCAGGGAACAGAAAAAATGATCCGAAATCCAGCGGGCCAGCCGCAGGTCATTTTCGTTCAATGCCGGTTCGGGGTCCATCACCGCCTCGATGGATTTCAACGCGAGGGGTTTCGCCGCGGCGCTATCCGGGAACCGTGAGTGGATTTCCATGACGATGCCCACCTGCGCGCGCGGACCGAAAGGGGCGCGGATGCGGTGCCCGGGTTTTAATAGTGGCGCGAATTGGTCGGGGATCAAATAATCGAATTGACGGTGGATCGGGAGGGCGAAGGCCACTTCCGCTAACAGCGGAGAGTTTCGGGTCGCGGAGGTCATGGCGGTTTCATCCGAGGGGGCGTGAACGGAATTCGTCATGGGGAAATTCTACATCAAAAGAGGGGAGATCGGAGCGCTCGCCGGTTATGGGACGAGGTTTTGGAGCGCGTCTCGCAGTTTTTTCATGTCCTCCCAAGTTTCCTTCTTGAGGTCCGGATTGCGCAGGAGGGCGGCCGGGTGATAAGTGGGAAGGAGCTGGATCGCTGAGGCGTTGTCGTCAACTTTAAAGTCGAACCATTGTCCGCGGATCAACGATATCCCGCGGGATGTTTTCAGTAAAGCCTTGGCCGCGGTGGCGCCCAGGGCGAGGATTAATGCGGGCTGGATCCATTCGATTTGCTGTTTCAGGAAGGGGAAACATTTCTCCATCTCCGCCTCGGACGGTGCACGGTCGTTGCCGCGCTTCTCCGGGTCGGACGGATCCACCATGGGATGGCATTTCACCATGTTCGCGATATAGACCCATTTCCACGCCGGCTCCTGCTGTTGCCGGGAAAGTCCTATGGAGGCGAGGATTTTATCCAGCAACTGGCCGGCAGGTCCCACGAAGGGTTCTCCCTTCCTGTCTTCCATATAGCCGGGGCCTTCGCCGATCACCATGACCTTCGCCCGGGGATTGCCCACGCCGAAAACCACTTTTTGACGCGAGGCGCCCAATGTGCAGAGCTGGCAGGTTTGGAGATGGGCGTTTAGCTGTTCCAGGGTGTCCAGCGGTTTTTCCTCCCGCTTGCCGGGAAGGACGGAGGAGACCACCGGGATCTTCTGTTCCGGTTCGACAGGCGCTCTCTTGATCCGGTGGGGTAGCCGGGCGGTTTGCCGCGCACGGACCTGTTCCTTGAGGATTTGGGTCAGTTCCAATAACTCGTCTTGAGGGTTCATGAAAGGTTTTCCGCCGCCACGGACAGTATGCGGCGAGCCAAGGATTCTTTGCTGGAGCGGGGGCAGGCGATGGTCGGTTTATCCGGACGAAGTATGTAGGCTTTGGTGTCGGCGCAGTCTATGACCGATGCGGGATTGGCTATGATCATGTCCAGTGATTTTTCCTTCAACTTCTTGCGGGCGTTGTCCAATAGGCGGCTTGTCTCTAGTGCGAAACCGATTAATAGAGGCTTATTTTTACGGTATATCTGAGCTAAACTCTTGAGGATGTCGGGATTCTTGACCAAGCGGATGGTCAGCGTTTTTGAGGCTGTCTTTTTCATTTTCTGGGCTTGGAAATGGGCCGGACGCCAGTCCGCCACCGCTGCGGCGCCGATAAAGAGGTCCCCTTTGGTCCCATGGCGCAGCGATTCGCGCAGCATTTCGCGGGCCGAGATTACGGGAATGCGCCGTACGCCTGCCGGGGCATCCAAATTTGTCGGGCCGGAGATCAGGATGACGCGCGCGCCGGCTTGGCGGGCGATCCGGGCGAGGGCATATCCCATTCGCCCGGAGGAGGAATTGCTGAGAAAACGGACCGGGTCCAGCGCTTCACGCGTCGGGCCGGCGGTGATGACAACGGTGCGGCCCTTCCAAAAGGATAATGCGGATCGATGTGGGTTAGAAAGGTGTGCGGGTATGGACCGTTTCACTTCCGGGAAACAGTCCTTTTGGTTGTCATGAGGGCTTCGGTGAGATGGGAAACGATTTGCGCGGGATCTTCCATTCGGCCTAAGCCGGAATCCCCGGAAGCCAGCGGCCCTTTGACGGGACCGATGAAGCGATAACCGAATTCAAGGCAGGTT
>CAYZXT010000060.1:0-1441 GCA_964482515.1 uncultured Elusimicrobia bacterium
TGAGATTGCTTCGCTTTGCTCGCAATGACTGCGAACATGGATTCCGGCTAGAGGCATGCCGGAATGACGAGCGTTAGACAGACCTTAGAACATCCTTCCGAAACACAACTCTTCCATCCACCAGCACCGCCTGCGGGAAGCCGCGGAGGGTCCATCCGAAAAATGGCGAATTCTGGCTTTTGGAGGAGAAGGAGATCATCTTGCGTTCTTCGCCGGGGTCGATCACGGTGACGTCGGCGGCGGCGCCGTCGCTCAGGTGTCCCAGGTCCAGGTTCAGGATCTTCGCCGGGGTCAGGGAGATGCGCTTCACGGCTTCGGTCCAGGAGAGGATCCCTTTTTCGATGAGCTGCATGATGGTGAGGGGCAAAAGCGTTTCCAGACCGGTGATGCCGAAGGGCGCGGCGGAGAACTCCACTTCCTTCGAGGCCTTGGTGTGGGGCGCGTGGTCCGAGGCGATGACGTCGATGGTGCCGTCGGCCAGGCCCTGGAGCACGGCGTCGCGGTCGTCGGCGGCGCGCAGCGGCGGGTTCATCTTCGCGTTGGTGCCGTAGAGGGTGACGGCGTCTTCCGTCAGCGTGAAATGGTGGGGCGTGGCTTCGGCCGTGACCTTCACGCCGCGTTTCTTGGCTTCGCGCACCAGGGACACGGACTCCCGCGTGGAGATGTGGGCCAGGTGCAGGCGCGCGCCGGTCAGTTCCGCCAGCGCGATGTTCCGCGCCACGGCCACGGACTCGGCCTGGCAGGGGATCCCCTTGTAGCCGAGCTTCGTGGAGAGCGAGCCTTCGTTCATCACGCCGTCCGCCATGAGCGCGGCGTCTTCGGAATGCTCGATCAGAGTGATGTCGAAAAGCTTGATGTATTCCAGGGCGCGGCGCATGAGCTGGCTGTTGGAGACGGGCGAACCGTCGTCGGAGATCGCGACGCAGCCGGCTTTGACCAGCGCGCCGATCTCGGCCATGGACTGGCCCGCGCGGTTCACGGTGATGGCGCCGATGGGAAACACCTTGACCGACGCGGTCTGGGCGGCCTTGCGCCGGACAAACTCGATGTGGGACGGCGTGTCCAGCGGCGGCTCGGTGTTGGGCATGCAGGCCACGGTGGTCACTCCGCCCGCGGCCGCGGCGCGCGTTCCGGTCTCGATCGTTTCCGCGTTCTCGCGGCCCGGCTCCCGCAAATGCACGTGCATGTCCACCAGGCCCGGCACGACGACCATCCCCTTGGCTTCCAGGACCGGCGTCCCTTCCGTGGCCTTCAAGCCCCGCGACACGCGGGCGATCTTGCCGTTCTCGATCAAAACGTCCATCTCCCCGTCGCGTCCGTTGGCGGGGTCCACCACGCGGCCGCCGCGGATGAGAAGGGTGTCGGTCTGAACGTCGGTTTTCTTCGGTGATGAGCTCATAGTTTTCCTGCCTTCAGGTTGTCACCCCGGCGAAAGCCGGGG
>CAYZXT010000060.1:1541-9250 GCA_964482515.1 uncultured Elusimicrobia bacterium
TCCAGATCATTGAGTGAGACAACCCATTCTGGATACCGGCTTCCGCCGGTATGACATCTTTAAAAATAAATCACAACTCGGCATTCTGCTTTGTCGTCTCCCCGGCGAAAGCAGGGGTCCAGATCATTGAGTGAGACAACCCATTCTGGATACCGGCTTCCGCCGGTATGACGTCTCAAAACAATTCAGAATACAAATCCTTCCAAGTTGGATTATTCTCTTCAATCAACTCGAGCTTCCACTTCCGTTTCCATTCCTTGATATCTTTTTCACACTTGATGGCTGATTCCATATTGGGATGAACTTGATACCAAACCAGCGTGTGAACTTTATAGCGTTTGGTGAATCCTTCAACTATATCGTTCTTGTGTTCCCAGACTCTTTTTAGAAGATCGGACGTGACACCGACATAAAGTGTTCCATTTCGTTCGCTAGCCAATATATACACACATGGAATATTGTCAGTTAACGAACCCATAAATCAACTGGATTCCGGCTTTCGCCGGAATGACATCTACGACATCTTCCCCAGCGCGCTGATCTCCGATTTCTTGGCGCGGGACATGGCTTCATCCGAAGCCAAACCTTCGCGGCCGGAGAAGAGGAAGAGCACGGCCATGCGGATGGCGATGCCGTTGGTGACTTGCTCGAGGATGACCGAGCGCGGGCCGTCCGCCACTTCCGAGGAAATCTCCACGCCGCGGTTCATGGGGCCGGGATGGAGCACGAGGCAGTCCGGCTTGGTGAGGCGGAGCTTGTCCGCGGTCACGCCGTAAAGGGACGTGTATTCGCGCAACGACGGGAAGAGATGTTCCTGCATGCGCTCGCGCTGCAGGCGGAGCACGTTCACCACGTCCGCGCCTTCAAGCGCTTCATCCAGCTTGTAGCAGACGCGCACCTTGCAGCCGAAGGCGGACTCCACTTCCGACGGGATCAGGGTCGCCGGGCCGCAGAGCGTGATGTTCGCGCCGAGCTTGCCGAGGCACCACATGTTGGACCGCGCCACCCGCGAATGGAGGATGTCGCCCACGATGGTGACGTTGAGGCCCTCGATCTTTTTCTTCTTTTCCAAAATAGTGAACGTGTCCAGCAAACCCTGGGTCGGGTGCTCGTGGGAACCGTCGCCCGCGTTGATCACGTGGGCCTTGATCTGGTCCGCGATCAGGTAGGGCGCGCCGGAGGTGGCGTGGCGCAGCACGATGAAGTCCACCTTCATGGCTTCCAGGGTCTTGGCGGTGTCGAGGAGGGATTCCCCCTTGGTGACGGAGCTGGTGGAGATGGAGATGTTGATGACGTCGGCGGAAAGCCGCATGGCGGCGAGTTCGAAGGAGGTGCGGGTGCGGGTGGAGGCTTCGTAGAAGACGAGGGCGACCGTCTTTCCGCGGAGCGCCGGGATCTTCTTGATCGACCGCGTGAACAGCGACTTCATGGGCTGGGCGGTCTCCAGGATGCGTTCGATCTGCAGGCGGGACAGGTGCTCTAGGCCGATGAGATCTTTCAAATGACCTCCCGTGCGGTGGATTTTTTTCCGGTCGTCATCCAGACGGCGTCCTCGCCGTCGATCTCCTCGAGGTGGACCTCCACGGTGTCCTTGGGCGACGTGACCAGCGTTTCTCCGACGAAATCGGGGGCGATGGGAAGCTCGCGGCTGCCGCGGTCCACGAGGACGGCGAGGTAGACGCGGCGCGGGCGGCCGAAGTCCATCAGTTGGTCCAGGGCGCTGCGGATCGTGCGGCCGGTGTAGAGCACGTCGTCGATCAGATAAATATCTTTGTCGCTGATGTCGAAGGGGAGTTCGGTGTCGTGGACGATGGGGTGGAGCGCGATGTCGCTCATGTCGTCGCGGTAGAAAGTGATGTCGAGGGCGCCGACGGCCGGGGACTCGCCGCCGCGCTCGCCGAGGTTTTGGGAGAGGCGCTTCGCGAGGGAGACGCCGCGGCGCTGGATGCCGACCAGGGCCCACTCGGACTTGGACTCGCGGGTCTTCTTGAGGATGGCTTCCGTCAATTTGTCCACCGCGGCCCGCACCTGGGCCTGGGTGAAGACTTTTTTGCCGAACTTGGAACCGGTCATGTAGCTCCTCTTGCAATTGCGGATTGCGGAATGCGGATTGCGGAATGATTCCCGCAAAACCCATTCAACCGCGTTTTGATTTTCATTTTACACTCCGCAATCCGATATCCGCATTCCGTAATGCTCTCGCCGCGATGTCTTTTCGGTAATGGGCGCCTTCAAATTGAACGTCCTTCACGGCGTCGTAGGCCTTCCGACAGGCGGACTCCAAATCGTTCCCGAGGGCCGTCACGCCCAGCACGCGGCCGCCGGAAGTGGTGATCGCGCCGGAAGCGTTCTTCGCCGTGCCCGCGTGGAACACCGTCACGTCGGGCCGCGCGGCGGCTTTGTCCAGACCGGCGATGGTTTTCCCCTTCTCGTAGGCGCCGGGATAACCCTTCGCCGTCAGGACCACGCAGACCGCGGCGCCGGGCTTTTTCTTGAGTTGAACGTCCGACAGTTTTCCATCCACCGCGGCGTTGAAAAGATCGAGCCAGTCGTTTTCCACCAGCGGGACGACCACCTGGGTTTCCGGGTCGCCGAAGCGCACGTTGAACTCCAGGACCTGGGGGCCGGAGGGCGGCAGCATCAGCCCGAAGAACACCACCCCGCTGTACGGCAGCTTGTCCGCCGCCAGGCCGCGCAGGAACGGCTGGAAGATTTTGGTTTCGATCTCTTTCCAGAGTTCGGGCGTCGCCATCGGGGCCGGAGCATATGTCCCCATGCCGCCGGTGTTGGGCCCTTCGTCGTTATCAAAGATCCGCTTGTGGTCCTGGGCGGGCGACAGCGGCAGCAGCGTTTTTCCGTCGCAGAGCGCGATGACGCTGAGCTCGTCGCCCGTGAGGATTTCTTCCAAAATGATCTGATCGCCCGCGGCGCCGAATTCCTTCTTCACCATGGCCGTGGCGATCGCGGCGACGACTTCATCGCGGTCCTTGCAGACGATCACGCCCTTGCCCGCGGCCAAACCGCTGGCCTTCACCACGCGCATGTTCGGGTTCCACGCCGGCGCATTCACGTAGGACAGGGCGTCGTCGGCGCTGGTGAAGACCTCGAACCCCGCCGTGGGGATGCCGTGGCGCTTCATGAAGTTCTTGGCAAAGACCTTGCTGGCTTCCAGCTGCGCCGCGGCTTTGCCCACGCCGAAAACTCGGCCGCCGCTAGGGGCCGTACCGGTTTGTCGGACGGTATGGCCGCCGGCCTCGCGGATCCAGTCGGCCAGCCCGTCGGCGAGCGGCGCCTCCGGACCCACCACGGTCAAGTCTATCTTTTTTTCCTTGAGGAAGGCCAGGACGGAGGATTTGTCCAGAGGGAGGTTGACGCAGGTCGCCAGCGAAGCGATGCCCGCGTTGCCGGGCGCGCAGAAGATTTCTTTCACCCGCGGGCTTTTGCGCAGGCCCCAGGCGAGGGCGTGTTCGCGCCCGCCGCCGCCGATGAGAAGGATATTGGACATATTCAATTATCCGGAATGCTCGGGGTCCTGTCGCCGGACAGCCCGTCCGTGCTCGGACCTTCGTCCTGCGCGCGGACTGGGCGCCCAGTCCGACGCCACCCCTCGCATGAATTTATAATTCTCAGAAAGGCCGGGAGTGGTTTTACGGGGCCTCATAAACCGTTGGGGGAAACGGTTTATGAGGAACGAGCGGGGGAGCGAGTGTCCCCGGAAAAACATCTCCCGGCCTGACAATAAAATATGTAGTGGGATCATTCCTTAATGCCGTACGGCGACGCCATGACGCCGTCGAACTTGATGGGGATCGGGTACTTGTCCGTGAAGCAGGCGACACAGAAATTCTTGGGCTCCATGCCCGTGGCCTTGAGCATGCCGTTCAGGCTGAGGTATTTGAGGCTGTCGGCGTTCAGGTAGCGGCGGATTTTTTCCACCGACATGTGGGAGCCGATCAGCTCCTCCTTCGTCGGCGTGTCGATGCCGTAGAAGCAGGGCCCGATCACGGGCGGCGAGCTGACGCGCATGTGGATGGACTTGGCGCCGGCGCGCTTCAGCATGCGGATGATCTTTTTGCTGGTGGTGCCGCGCACGATGGAATCGTCCACCAGCACCACGCGCTTCCCTTTCAGGACCTGCGGCACCGGGCTGTACTTCATGCGCGCGCCGAAGTCCCGGATCGACTGCTTGGGCTCGATGAAGGTGCGGCCGACGTAGTGGCTGCGGATCATGCCGATCTCCAGCGGCAGGCCGGATTCCTCGGCGTAGCCGATGGCGGCCACGCTGGCGGAGTCCGGCACGGCCATGACCACGTCCGCCTTCACCGGCGCTTCCCGCGCCAGTTGGCGGCCCATCTCGCGGCGCACTTCGTAGACGCTCTTGCCGAAGATCTGGCTATCGGGGCGGGAGAAATAGACGTATTCGAAGACGCAGTGGGCGTGCTGCGCGGGAGAGAGCTTCGCCACCGTGCGCATACCTTTACCGTCGATGGCCACGATCTCGCCGGGGTTCACCTGCCGGACCAGCTTGGCGCCGATGATGTCGAAGGCGCAGGTTTCCGACGCCACGGCGTAGGTGCCGTTCAGCCGGCCGAGGTGCAGCGGCCGCACGCCCCAGGGGTCGCGGATCGCGTAGATCGCGTCCGGCGTGGCGATGACGATGGAGTAGGCGCCCTGCACCTGGGTGAAGGCGTCGCGCAGGGCCGAGACCAGGTCGCTGGCCGGCGACTTCGCGATGAGGTGGAGGACGACTTCGCTGTCGGAGGACGTTTGGAAAATGGAGCCCTGGTATTCGAGCTGGTTGCGGATGTGGAGGGCGTTGGTGAGGTTGCCGTTGTGGGCCAGGGCCATCTGCCCGCGGGCCGCCTTCACCACGATGGGCTGGGCGTTCACGAGGGAGGAAGCGCCGGAGGTCGCGTAGCGCACGTGGCCGATGGCCAGCCGTCCGGGCAGTTTGTCCAGGGTGGCCTGGTTGAAGACGTCCGACACCAATCCCATGCCCAGGTGCGTGTAAAGTTTTTTCCCGTCGGAGGAAACGATGCCGGCGGATTCCTGGCCACGGTGCTGCAGCTGGTGCAGGCCCAGGTAGGCCATGCGCGCCGCGTCCGGGTGATTGTAGATCGCGACCACGCCGCAGGCTTCGTGCATTTTATCGAAGGGATTTCGGATGATGCTTTTCATGGGGGTCCTTGTATTCAGTCATTCCGGCGAAAGCCGGAATCCAGAAGACTTTGGGTGACTGGACCCCGGCTTTCGCCGGGGTGACGGCTTTTTTAAATTCTAAATTTCCTTCTGCGCGTACTTCACCGCGTTTTGAAAAATCTTGAATCCGGGGCCGTATATGCCGGCCGACTTGTCCCGCGTCCAGAAAGCGCTCTGCACGCCGAAAACGTTGCGCTCCGGGTGCGGCATCAGGCCGAGCACGTTCCCCTCCGCGTTGCAGATGCCCGCGACGTCGTCGTGGGACCCATTTGGGTTCCAGGGGTATTCGGCCTTCTTCCCCTTGGCGTCCACGTAGCGGAAGACGATCTGGCCGTTCTTGAGGAGTTGCTGATAAAACTTGTCGGACTCCGGGACGAACTTCCCCTCGCCGTGGGCCACCGGGAGCGGAAACACGTCCGGCAATCCCTTGGCGAAGGCACATTTGCTTTTGACGGGTTTCAAATAGATCCAGCGGCACTCGAACTTGCCGGAGTCGTTGTTGGTCAGCGTAGCCCGGAGGTTCTCGTCTATGCCGTTGATCCCGGGGAGAAGGCCGCACTTCACGAGGACCTGGAACCCGTTGCATATCCCGATGATGGGTTTCTTCGCCGCGAGGAATTCCCGCAGCGGCTCCTTCAGGTGATGCAGAAGCTTGTTCGCCAGGACCTTGCCGGAGGCGATGTCGTCGCCGAAGGAAAACCCGCCCGGCACGACCAGCATCTGGTAGTCCTTCACTTTTTTCTCGCCGCGCACGATGGCGTTGATGTGGACGCGCTCCGGCGAAGCGCCCGCTTCCGTCAGCGCGTTCACCGTTTCTTCGTCGCAGTTCGTGCCCGCGCAGCGCAGGACCAGGGCCTTCACGGATTTCATGGCTGCACCCCGCCGGTCCAGGCCTTGGCGACTTCGGCGATGGACCAGGACACTTTCTTCCCCTTGAGGTCTTTGACCTGGAGGGCGTTGCCGGATTTCACCTGGCCGACGCAGGCGAAGGGCAGACCCTTGAGGGCGGATTCAAATTGTTTCCTGGCTTTCGGGGAGACCTCGATGATGAACCGGCCGTTGGATTCGGAGAAAAGGATTTTGTCGCCGCGCTTCTGTTTCTGCAAACCTGAAGTCGCGGGGAGCTTCGCCAGGTCGACCGCCGCGCCCAGCTCGCCCGCCAGGGCCATCTCCGCCAGGGCGACGCCGAAGCCGCCGTCGGAACAATCGTGGCAGGAGGCGACCAGGCCTTTGCCCATGGCTTTGGAAAGCGCCGCGTAGTTGGCCAGGTTCGCCTTGGCGTGGACCTTCGGGACCTGACCCGTCAGGCTGCCGCGCACGAGGCCGTATTGCGACCCGCCCAGCTCATCTTCTGTAAGGCCCAGCACGTACAGCAAGTTCCCGGCGCGTTTGAAGTCCATGCTGACCAGCTTGCGGACGTCATCCACGAGAGAGACCGCGGAGATCAGCAGCGTCGTGGGGATATTCTTCCGGCGGCCCGTGGCCGGGTCCAGGAACTGGTTGTTCAGGCTGTCCTTGCCGGAAATGAAGGGCGTGCCGTAGATCTTCGCGAAGTCGTAGCAGGCCTGGGAGCAGCGCACCAGCTCGCCGAGGATTTCCGGGTCCTGGGGATCGCCGGCGCAAAAATTGTCGAGGATGGCGATGCGGTCCAGCCGGCCGCCGACGGCCACGAGGTTGCGGACCGCCTCGTCGATGGCGGAGGCCGCCATCCAATAGGCGTCCCAGCGGCTGTAGTGCGGGTTCAAACCGTTGGACAGGACCACGCCCTGCCAGGACCCGGGATGGGGCTGGACCACCGACGCGTCGCCGGGGCCGCGGCCTTCCACGCCGACCAGGGGCTTCAGGACCGTGCGGCCCTGCACTTCGTGGTCGTACTGGCGGACCACCCATTCCTTGCTGGCCACCGTGGGGCGCGCCAGGACGTCGAGCAGCGCCTTCTTCAAATTCTTGGTTTCGGACGGGAACTCCGCCGCGGGCTTCGCCGTCCAGGACGACGTGAGGTGCCGCTTCGGGATCCCGTTGTGCAGGAACTCCATGTCCATCTGGATGATGGTGTTCCCGTTGTGGAGCACGTGGAGTTTCCCCCCGCCGCCGAACGCGCCGATGTCGGAGCAATCCACGTCTTCCGAGGCGCAAAGCTTTTTCAGCTCCGCCAGATTCTCCGGCGGGACCGCGAGCACCATCCGCTCCTGGGACTCGGAAAGCCAAATCTCCCAGGGCGCCAGACCTTCGTACTTCAGGGGAACGTTTTCCAAATGGACTTCCGCGCCCGTGTGCTCGCCCATCTCGCCGACGGCGGAGGACAGACCGCCCGCGCCGCAGTCCGTCACGCCGCGGTAAAGCTTGCGGTCGCGGGCCTGCATCAGCACGTCGAGGGTCTTCTTCTGCACGATGGGGTTGCCGATCTGGACGACGCTGGAGGAAATCCCGGTGGTCAAACTGTCGGAGGAAAAGGTGGCGCGGTGTATGCCGTCGCGGACCACGCGGCCGCCCAGCACCACGATGCGGTC
>CAYZXT010000061.1:0-1147 GCA_964482515.1 uncultured Elusimicrobia bacterium
TTAAGCCGTAATTTCGGTGACGACGCCTGCGCCGACGGTATGGCCGCCTTCGCGGATCGCGAAGCGCACGCCCTTCTCCAACGCCACGGGCATCAGCAGCTCCACGTCCATCTCCACGTTGTCCCCGGGCATCACCATCTCCACCCCGGCCTTCAACTTCACGTCCCCCGTCACGTCCGTCGTCCGCACGTAGAACTGCGGCCGGTACCCGTTGAAGAACGGCGTGTGCCGCCCGCCTTCTTCCTTCGTCAAAATGTACACCTGCGCCTTGAACTTCTTGTGCGGCTGGATGCTCCCCGGCGCGCAGATCACTTGCCCCCGCTCGATCTGTTCCTTTTCAATGCCCCGCAGCAGGATCCCCACGTTGTCGCCCGCCTGCGCCTCGTCCATCACCTTCCGGAACATTTCGATCCCGGTGACCACCGTCTTCTGCGTGTCCTTCAGGCCCACGATCTCGACGTTGTCGCCCACCTTCACCTTGCCGCGTTCCATACGCCCCGTCGCCACAGTCCCGCGGCCCGTGATGGAGAACACGTCTTCCACGGACATCAGCATCGGCTTGTCCAGTTCCCGCTTCGGGTCAGGAATCGCCGTGTCCAGCGCTTCCACCAGCTTCAGAATCGACGCCTCGCCGATCTCGCTGGTGTCCCCCTGGATCGCCTTCAAAGCGGAACCCCGGATCACGGGCACCTTGTCCCCGGGAAATTCATATTTCTTCAGCAGGTCCCGGACTTCGATCTCCACCAGGTCCAACAGCTCCGCGTCGTCCACAGTGTCCACCTTGTTCAGGAAAACCACCAGGTTCGGCACGTTCACCTGCCGCGCCAACAACACGTGCTCGCGCGTCTGCGGCATCGGGCCGTCAGCCGCCGACACCACCAAAATCGCTCCGTCCATCTGCGCCGCGCCTGTGATCATGTTCTTGATGTAGTCCGCGTGCCCGGGGCAGTCGATGTGCGCGTAGTGACGCTTGTCCGATTCGTACTCCACGTGCGACACCGCGATCGTCACGATCTTCGAATCGTCGCGCACCGTCCCGCCCTTCGCAATGTCCGCGTACGCCTTCACCTGCGCCTTACCCGTCTTCGCCAGCACAGACAGGATCGACGCCGTCAGCGTCGTCTTGCCGTGGTCCACGTGCCCGATC
>CAYZXT010000061.1:1157-8576 GCA_964482515.1 uncultured Elusimicrobia bacterium
GATCCCGCGCGCCTTCTCTTCCGGGGCGTTGTCGATCGAGTCGTACGCCCGAACCTGCGCGAACCCCTTCAGCGCCAGCACCTTCGTGATCGCCGCCGTCAGCGTCGTCTTGCCGTGGTCCACGTGCCCGATCGTTCCCACGTTCACGTGCATCTTCGTTCGCTCAAATTTTGGCTTCGCCATGGTTGAATTTCCTCCGTTTAGTTGCTTGCGGCCGAGACTTTGGCCATGATTTCTTCAGCGATATTCCGCGGGACCTCTTCGTAGTGGCTGGGCTCCATGGAATAACTCGCGCGTCCTTGGGACAGCGAACGCAAAGTGGTCGCATAACCGAACATTTCCGACAACGGGATGTGTCCGTGAATGATGCGCACGGCCCCCCGCATTTCCATCTGTTCGATCTTGCCGCGGCGTTTCATCAAGTCGCCCATCACGTCGCCGACATACTCTTCCGGCGAGGTCACGTCAATCTTCATGATCGGCTCCAGGAGGATGGGCTGCGCTTTTTTACAGGCGTCCTTCAAGGCCATGGAGGCCGCGATCTTAAAAGCGATTTCCGAAGAGTCGACTTCGTGGAAACTTCCGTCGAAGAGGGTGGCGCGGAAATCCACCATGGGGTAGCCGGCCAACACGCCGGACTCGAGAGCTTCGCGCAAACCTTTTTCGACCGCGGGAATATATTCCCGGGGAACGCGGCCGCCCTTGATCTTGTCGACGAATTCAAACCCTTTGCCGGCCTCGAGGGGCTCGATCTCGAGCCAAACGTGTCCGTACTGGCCGCGACCGCCGGTCTGCTTGATGTACTTGCCTTCGGCTTCGGCCTTGCGGCGGATGGTCTCGCGGTAAGCGACCTGCGGCTTGCCCACGTTGGCCTGGACGTTGAACTCGCGCTTCATGCGGTCTACGATGATGTCCAAATGCAGTTCGCCCATGCCCGCGATGATGGTCTGGTTCGTTTCTTCATCGGTGCGCACGCGGAAAGTCGGATCTTCTTCCGCCAAACGGCCCATGGCGATGCCCATCTTCTCTTCGTCCGCCTTGGACTTCGGCTCGATGGCCACGGAGATGACGGGTTCCGGGAACTTCATGCTCTCCAAAACGATCGGATGATCTTCATCGCAAAGGGTATCGCCGGTGATCACATTTTTGAACCCAACGGCCGCCGCGATGTCTCCCGCGTATAATTCGTCCACTTCCAGACGCTTGTCGGCGTGCATGCGAAGGATGCGGCCCAAACGTTCGCGGGAATTGCGGTTGGCGTTGAAAACATAGGAACCGGACTTCATCACGCCGGAGTAGACGCGGAAATAAATCAGCTTGCCCACGTGCGGGTCAGATTGGATCTTGAAGGCCAGCGCGCAAAGTTTTTCATCGTCGGCCGCGCGGCGCGTCAGGGGCTCCTCCGACTTCGGGTCATGGCCCTTCAGCGGCGGGACGTCCAACGGCGACGGCAGATAGGCGTTGACCGCGTCCAGCATCGGCTGCACGCCTTTGTTCTTAAAGGAGGAGCCGCACATCATCGGGAAGAATTTCCCGCCGATGGTCGCCTTGCGCATCACGCGCTTGATGTCCGCCTTGGTTATTTCTTTGCCTTCCAAATACTTGGCGGCGAAATCGTCATCGTGGTCGGCGAGAGCTTCGATCATTTTTTCGTGAAATTCCTTGGCTTTGTCCTTTAAATCGGCGGGGATTTCAACAATGTCGAATTTAGCGCCCATTTCTTCACCGTGCCAAATCATGGCATTCATTTCAACCAGGTCCACGATTCCCTGGAAATTGGATTCCGCCCCGATGGGAATCTGGATGGGGACGCCCTGAACACCCAATCGCTTCTGCACCGACTCCACGCACATATAAAAGTCCGCGCCGATCTTGTCCATCTTGTTGGCGAAAATCATCCGCGGCACGCTGTACTGATCGGCCAGGCGCCAATTGGTTTCCGACTGGGGCTCGACGCCCTGGGAGCCGTCGAGGAGGACCACGGCGCCGTCCAGCACGCGCAGGGAACGGTTCACTTCAACGGTGAAATCGATATGGCCCGGAGTGTCGATGATGTTGATCTGGCAGTCTTTCCACTGGCAATAGGTGGCGGCCGAAGTGATGGTGATGCCGCGCTCGCGCTCCTGCTCCATCCAGTCCATGGTGGCGGTGCCTTCATGGACTTCGCCGATCTTATGGATGCGTCCCGTGTAATAGAGGATGCGTTCCGTGGTCGTGGTCTTGCCGGCGTCGATGTGGGCGGTGATGCCGATGTTCCGGACTTTATCTAATGGATGTTCGCGGGGCATTAAAGTTTTCCTTTTTGAATTCTACCAGCGGTAGTGGGCGAAAGCTTTGTTCGCTTCGGCCATCTTGTGCGTATCTTCGCGTTTCTTCATGGCGCCGCCCTCTTTTTTGCTGGCGAGGACGAGCTCATCCGCCAACCTCTCGTGCATAGGTTTGCCGGTCTTGGCCCGGGTGATCTCGAGCAGCCACTGTATCGCCATGCTGGCGCCTCGCTCCGGTCGGACTTCGCTGGGGACCTGATAGGTGGCTCCGCCGACGCGGCGGGGGCGGACTTCCAAAAGGGGACGGACGTTTTCAACGGCGCGGTTGAATACGGCCAAAGAATCTTCGTTGGTTTTTTTCTGGACCACGTCCATGGCTTTATTAAAAACGCGCTCGCTGAGGCCTTTCTTGCCCTGGAAATTCAGGCGGCCGATGAAACGGGAAACCAAGACGGAATTATAACGAAAATCCGGTTCGGGCATTCCGCGGCGTTCGCGGGGTTTTAGTTGTTTTCGAGGCATGGGATAATGATCCTTTTCCTTAAATTATTTCTTCGCCGTGTCGGCGCCCTTTTTGGGACGCTTCGCGCCGTACTTCGAACGGCCTTGCCGACGGTCGTTCACGCCGGTCGCATCGAGAGGGCCGCGGATAATGTGATAACGAACGCCCGGCAGATCCTTCACGCGTCCGCCGCGCACGAGCACGATCGAGTGCTCCTGCAGCGTGTGGCCGACGCCGGGGATATAAGCCGTTACTTCCACTCCGGTCGTCAGCTTCACGCGGGCGACTTTACGAAGAGCCGAGTTCGGTTTCTTGGGCGTCGTCGTGTACACCCGGGTGCACACGCCGCGCCGCTGCGGAGATTCCTGAAGGGCCGGGGCCTTGGTTTTGATGTGGACGGATTCCCGCCCAGTCCGGCTAATGAGTTGGCTGACTGTAGGCATCTATTTCTCCTTGGCGGCTGCCGCTGCGGCTTCCGCTTCCTTGGCGCGGGCACGGGAATATAACCCGGTACCGGTCGGAATCAAGTGTCCGATGATGACGTTTTCCTTAAGCCCGCGCAGATAGTCGATCTGCCCGCTGGTGGAGGCGTCCGTCAGGACCCGCGTGGTCTCCTGGAAGGAGGCCGCGGAGATGAAAGATTCCGATGACAGGGACGCCTTGGTGATTCCGAGCAGGACCGGCTGGGCTTCCGCTGTCTCGCCGCCCGCGTCCGCCACTTCCTTGTTTTCGCGGTTGAAGCGGCCGCGGCTGACGATTTCGCCGACCAGGAAGTCCGTGTCACCGGACTTGCTTACGAGGACGTTGGACAACATCTGCCGGACGATGATTTCAATATGTTTATCGTTCATGGTAACGCCCTGGAGCCTGTACACTTCCTGAATCTCGTTGACCAGGAACTCCTGAACTTCCTTGGCGCCCTTGACCTTCAAAATGTCATGGGGGTTGACGGCGCCGTCGGTGAGGGGCTCGCCCACGCCCACGCGGTCGCCTTCGTACACCACCAAGTGCTTGCCCTGGGGGATATTGTAATCCCGGGCCAGCCCCGTTTCCTCGTTGGTGACGGTCACGCGAAGGGTGCCGCGCTGCGTCATGCCGAGCTTCACAATACCGTCGATTTCGGAGATGACGGAAGCGTTGCGGGGTTTGCGCGCTTCAAAGAGTTCGGCCACGCGGGGCAGACCGCCGGTGATATCCTTCGTCTTGGAGACTTCCTGCGGTATCTTGGCAAGCACGTCGCCCGGCAGGACCTGGTCCCCATCTTGCGCGACGATGTTGGTGTCCACGGGAAGCGGATAGCTCGCCACTTTCTTGCCGTCCTTGGTGATGACGACCTGCGGATGGAGCTGCTCGGCGCGGTGTTCGATGATGACGCGTTCGATCAATCCGGTGATGCGGTTCTTCTCTTCGTGCATGGTGATGCCTTCCACCACGTCCTGGAGCTTGGCCGTTCCTTCATACTCGGAAATGATCGGCAGCGAATAAGGGTCCCACTCGGCGAGCACTTCATTTTTCTCGACGCGTTTTCCATCGGCGACCTTGATGCGCGCGCCGTAGGGGATGTCGTGGTGCTCGCTGTCTTTGCCGGCTCCGGGCTCCCGCAGGGAGAGAACACCGTTGCGGCTGATGGACATCAACTGGTCTTCGCGGTTTCGGACCGTCTTGATGTTCATAAATTTCACTTGCCCGCCGATGGCGGCCGTCACCTGGGACTTCTTGATGACGCGGCTGGCGGTGCCGCCGATGTGGAAGGTTCGCAGGGTCAGCTGCGTGCCGGGTTCGCCGATGGATTGGGCGGCGATCACACCGACCGCTTCTCCGGCTTCCACCAGACGCCCCGTGGCCAAGTTCATTCCGTAACATTTAGCGCAGACGCCGAACATGGACTCGCAGGTCAGGACCGAGCGGATGCGGATGCGGTCGATGCCGGCCGCCGCCACTTCCTTGGACTTCGCCGCGGTGACCATCTCGCCGGTCTTGAGGACGACGTCGTCGGTCAGCGGGTTCACGACGTTGTCGAGCACGAACCGCCCGATCAGGCGCTCCTCCAAGGGTTCGATGACGTCTTCGCCGGAGCGAATGGTGCCAATGCGGATCCCGTTGATGGTGCCGCAATCCGACTCCGTGATCACGATGTCGTGGGCGACGTCCACCAGGCGGCGCGTCAGGTAACCGGCGTCGGCGGTTTTCAGGGCGGTGTCGGCGAGGCCCTTTCGTCCGCCGTGGGTGGAGATGAAGTATTCCAGCACGGTGAGGCCTTCGCGGAAATTCGAAATAACGGGGGATTCGATGATTTCACCGACCGCGCCCGTGATCTTCTTCTGGGGCTTCTGCATCAGTCCGCGCATGCCGGCCAGTTGACGGATCTGCTGGCGGCTGCCGCGGGCGCCGGAGTCCGCCATCATGAAGATGGAGTTGAACTTCGGCTGCTTCTCTTTATACGGCGCCAATTCGGTCTTCTTCATCTCGTCGAACATGATGTCCGAGATTTGGTCCGTCACGTGGGTCCAGAGATCGATGATTTTATTGTAGCGCTCGGAGTCGGTGATGACGCCGGCTTTGGACTGTCGTTCGATATCCTTGATTTCCAATCGGGCTTTTTTCACCAATTCGGCCTTGGCGGGCGGGATATGCATGTCCGAAATGGAGATGGACACGCCGGCGACGGTGGCGAAGCGATAACCGATTTTCTTGATCTGGTCGAGAAGGGTCACGGTCCGGAATGCGCCCAGTTCGCGGTAGCAGCGGTCCACCAGGTTGACGAGCTCTTTCTTGGAAACGTTGGTGTTGACGTAGCCCAGCTCTTTGGGAACGACGTTATTGAAGAGTACGCGGCCCACGGTGGTCCAGTCCTTCCATTTATTCGGGTTGCGAATGTCCTTTTCGTCCAACCCTTCTTCCTTCAATTTATTGATCCCGCGGACCTTGATGCGCGCGTGCAGGTCCACCTGGCCGTTTTGGTAGGAGGAAGACACTTCCTCGCGGTCAGAGAAAATATTCCCTTCACCGGGAACGCCGTTCTTCACCTTGGTCATGTAGGCGCAGCCGAGCACCATATCCTGCGAGGGCACGGCGACCGGCCGGCCGGAGGCCGGGGACAAAATGTTGTTGGTCGCCAGCATCAGCAGGCGGGCTTCCAATTGAGACTCGATCGAGAGCGGCACGTGGACGGCCATCTGATCGCCGTCGAAATCGGCGTTGAAAGCGGCGCAGGTCAACGGGTGCAGTTGGATGGCTTTTCCTTCGATCAACACGGGCTCGAAGGCCTGGATGCCGAGGCGGTGCAGCGTCGGTGCGCGGTTGAGCATGATGGGGTGGTTCCGGGTGACCTGCTCCAGGATGTCCCACACTTCGGGCTTCACGCGTTCCAACATGCGCTTGGCGGCCCGCAGCGTGACGTTTTCCTTCTTCATCAGCTCGCGGATAATAAAGGGTTTGAAAAGCTCCAGTGCCATTTCCTTGGGCAGACCGCACTGGTGCAGCTTCAGGTTCGGACCGACCACGATCACGGAGCGGCCGGAATAGTCCACGCGCTTTCCGAGGAGGTTTTGGCGGAACCGGCCCTGTTTGCCCTTGAGAATATCGGACAAGGATTTCAGGGGGCGATTGCCCGCGCCGACCACGACCTTGCCGTGGGCGCCGTTTTCCAACAGCGCGTCCACCGCTTCCTGGAGGAGGCGCTTCTCGTTGTGCACCATGACCTCGGGCGCGCGGAGCGACTCGATGTGCTTCAGGCGGTTGTTGCGGTTGATGATGCGGCGATACAAATCGTTCAAGTCGGATGTCGCGAAACGTCCGCCTTCCAGGGGGACGAGTGGACGAAGGTCCGGCGGGATCACCGGGAGGATGGTCAGAACCATGTTCTCGGGGCGGCTGTTGGAGCGTACAAAACCGTCGAGGATGCGCAGGCGTTTTATCAACCTGCCGCGCTCCGCTTCGGATTCCGTTTCCTTCAGGCGCTGGCGGACTTCTTCGGACTCGCCCTTGACGTTGATCTGGGCCAGCAAGTCGCGGATCGCGCCCGCACCGATGCCGACCTTCACCTTGCCGCGGAATTCCTCCCTGGCCTTCTGGTATTCTTCGTCGGACAAAATTTGGCGGGCCTTGTACTTCACCTTGCCGTCGCCGTCCTTGAAATCTTCCAATACGATATAGCGGGCGTAATAAACCACGCGCTCGAGGTCGGACAGCTTCAGATTGAGGAGAGTGCCGATGCGCGAAGGGGTTTTGCGGAGATACCAGATGTGCGCCACGGGCACGGCCAGCTCAATGTGGCCCATGCGTTCGCGGCGAACTTTGGACTCGGTGACTTCCACGCCGCAGCGGTCGCAAATGACGCCCTTGTACTTAATGTATTTGTACTTGCCGCAGTTACATTCCCAGTCGCGGACCGGGCCGAAAATGCGTTCGCAGAAAAGCCCGTCGCGCTCGGGCTTGAACGTACGGTAGTTGATGGTTTCGGGCTTCCGCACTTCGCCGAAGGACCAGCTGGAAATCTGGTCCGGGCTGGCGATCGTGACGCGCATGGCGTCGAAGTCCGTGAAGTTAAGGGCCGGGGCCACTTTCTTCTGCTTGGATTCTTTCTTGCGTTCTGCGAAAAGGGTAGCCATTGATTATCGCTCCTTCGCGACGGCTTCTTTAGCCGCGGAC
>CAYZXT010000062.1:0-7979 GCA_964482515.1 uncultured Elusimicrobia bacterium
AATTTTTGCCCAATTTTCAATTTTCCTAGTTACTTACACATAACTACAGCAACGTTTCCGCCGAAATGGGAGCGCCAGGTGAATTTGTTATAATGCCTGGGTGATCCTGGCGCGCTATATCCTTCTCCAATTCCTTCCGCCTTTCTTCTTCGGCATGGCCATGTTCTCCGGCGTTCTGCTGCTGGATAAAATCTTCGACCTCATCGACCTGCTGGTGAACAAGGGCGTCTCGTTCCTGGTGTCCGCCAAACTTTTTATGCTTTTCATCCCGACGGTCCTGACCCTCACGATCCCCATGGCGATGCTGCTGGCCTGCCTGCTCACCTTCGGCCGCCTTTCCGAGGACAACGAGATCACGGCCCTGCGCGCGTCCGGCATGTCCTTCATCCAGATCCTCTGGCCGCCGCTCCTGCTCGCGCTCCTTCTGTCCATCGCCATGGTCCCGTTCAACACCTCCTTCGTCCCCCGCGCCATGACCGCCTTCCGGAACATCTATCATTCCATCGTGACGTCGGACCCGCTGATCAAGATCGAACCAAAGCGTTTCATCGCGATCCAGAACATCAGGCTCTACGCGCGGGAAGTCGCGCCGAACCACGAATCCATCAAGGACGTGATGCTCTACCAATTCGAGAAAGACAATTGGCAGCGGATCTACGCCGCGCGCGGACTGGCGCATGTGGAGGAGAAACGGCTGTTCCTCAACCTGGAGGACGGCCAGCTCGAGAGGCTTTCCATCAAGGACCCGCAGGAACTGCTTCACGTCAAATTCGAGCACTACACCCTTTCCGTGCCGTTCCTCAGCGGCAAAACCGGCCGCGACCAAAGCTGGCGCGAACTCACCGTTTCGCAGCTGCGCGAGGAGATCAAGAAGCGGAAAGCGAGCGCCATCCCGACCGCGCCCATCAGCGCGGAGCTGAACCTGCGGTTCGCCATTTCGTTTTCCGCGCTGGCCCTGGCGATGCTCGGCATCCCCCTCGGCATCGCGCTGGAAAAGGGCGGGCGCGGCGTGGGCTTCGGCGCGTCCCTTGGCGTGGTGTTCGCCTATTATCTTTTGCTGATGCTGGGGCTGACGCTCGCCGAACGGAACTCCTTCCCGGCCACCCCGGCGCTGTGGATCGCCAACGTCGTCACCGGCCTGATCGGCGTCTACCTCTATCGAAAAAGGCTGCAGCGATGACCCGCATCACGCGATACTTCCTGATCGAATTCATCAAACCCGCCCTGTTCAGCCTCGGCAGCCTGGCGATCCTGATCCTGGTCTCCGAGCTGATGGAGCACCTGGACAAATTCATCGCGGGAAAAGCCAGCATCCGGCTCGTGGTGGACTACCTGATCTCCATACTGCCCATGCGTTTCACGGAAATCCTGCCGGTGGCCCTTTTGCTCGCCACCCTCTTCGCCCTGGGAAACCTTTCCCGCCGCCAGGAAATCACCGCCGCCATGTCCGGCGGCATCCATCCCTGGACCTGCGTGAAACCGCTCCTGATCGTCGGCGTCTTCGTCAGCCTCGCTTCCTGGGCCATCTCGGAATGGGTCGTCCCCGCGTCCAACGCCCACGCCAAGGCGATCTGGAAGATGGAGGTCCGCAAGTACGCCTTCCTGCGCCAAACGCGCTTCGATCAGCTCACCATCGGAGGACGGGACGGCGTGTTCTACGCCATCGGCACTCTGGAATCGGACAAGGACCGGATGGAAAACGTGGCCGTGGATTTTTTCCAGAACGGGCGGATCGCCAAGCAGGTCCAGGCGACGGAAGCCGTATGGAAAGACAACCAATGGACGTTCATCAACGGAATGGAACGTCATTACGGACCGGACATGAACATCCGGCAGCAAACGCCTTTCGAACAGATGATCGTGGAGCTGAAGGAAAAACCGTCGGACCTGGTGCCCCAGGAACCGGACGCCGACGAAATGAGCTACGCCGAGTTCAAGCACCACCTGGACCGCCTGAAAAACCTCGGGGTGCCCACGCGGCGCCAGCAGGTCGACCTCTACATCAAGGTCGCGTTTCCCTGGGCGAATTTCATCGTCCTTCTGCTGGGCATTCCCTTCGCCTTCCAGAAGACCGGCGGCAAAGTGAAGGCCGTCGGCCTGGCGCTGGGCGTGGCGTTCCTGTATTTCGGCCTCATGCAGGTGGGTCGCGCGCTGGGGCAAAAGTCCTGGTGCAATCCTATGTTCGGGGCTTGGCTGGCGAACCTGGTCTTCTTAATTTACGGAGGGTGGATGTTCCTGCGGATGCGTAAGCTGGCTTAAGACCTATCTGATCAAAACGAGTTTTCCCGTCTCGACTTTCCCGTTCACCTTGAACCGATAGAAATAAACGCCCGACGCGGCCATGTCGCCGCTGTCGGTCTTGCCGTTCCAATCGTATTCATAAACCCATTTATTGTCCGTCGTCGGCTCTCCGGAACCCAGCCGCAGCGCGATGTCCGACGAGGCCGCCGAACGCACGCGCCCGCCGTTCACGCTGTAAATATCGAGCGAGATCTTGTCGGTCGTCACGGGCTGGCTGAGCTGCAGCATCAGCGTCGTGACCGTGCCGGCCGGCGCGCCGGTGCGGACGGGATATTTGGACGTATCCCCCGCCGGGTTCGGGTAGTTGATGATTTTAGAGATCGACATTGAAGGCGCCGCCTGAATGAAAGCCACGCTCGCGCTGACGGCCCCGCTCCCCACGCCCGATATGCCGCTGATCGTGACGCCGGAGGGCGTGCCGCTGAACGAGTTGGAGCGCGGGAACGTAAAATTCTGCCCGTCGATGAACAGGTTCCCGTTGCCCAAATCGTTCGCCGACGGGTTCGCTTCCGTCCCGTCCGCCTCCACCAAATCAATGCCGCGATATCCGGACCCGTTCAAGCTGGGCGCATTGACGGTGTTATTGGATAAAACCGAGGAATTCATCGCCACGTCGTCGTCGATGTGCCAAATGGCCAGTCCGCTCATGGGAATCCCTTTGTCGAAATTGGCGGCCGTCCGCGAGCGGTATTCCACCAGGAAATACTCGTTGGCGCTGGCCCCGGCGATCGGAATCTGTTGAAAAGACGTCTGAGACGTTTCCGCGGGACCGAAGGAAATAAGTCCGGACTGGCTTTGGATCGTGATGAACCCCAGAAATTTCTTGGACCAGGCGCCGAGATGGGGCGGATTGCTCCCGTCCGCGGTCGTGGTTCCCGTGTAGGGATAATCCATGACGTCGTAGACTCCCACGGTCGATTGCCCGCCGGGAACGGAAGTATCGTAAAAATCGGGCAATCCCAATTGGTGGCCGTATTCGTGGCAGATGACGCCCAGCGGACTGTATCCCCCCGCCTCCTTTTCCGGGACAACCGTAAAACCTTGGAAAGATTTTCCATTTATTGTTTGGGTGTCCGGTAAATAGAGCGACCAAATATCATTGGCTGCACCGCTGGTTTCCTGGCCGAAACCAGCGTGATAAACCATGATATGGTCATAGGGAGCAAACGACAGATTGGTGGGTGATGCCGTCGCGGATGAAACAGCCTCGTTGAACATCTGTTGGTCGTTGCAGGCCACGTCGCCGCCGCAATCCGCTCCGTAGGTGGCCAAGGTCCCCGAAAGGTGATAGACCGAGGAGCTGACGGTGAAGGAGGCGACAAAGACACCGTAGGAATTTTCGAGGAAGAAAGCGCTGACTTGGTTGAAAAACGTCGTGGTGTCCGCCAGGCTCGTCGTCATGGGAGTACCGTTGAAATCCACGCGCAGCACAAGGATTTTCGGCGTCGTCGTTGTCGGCTTAACGCCGACCGTGGCAAAGGGTGCACCCCTGGCTTTCATCGCCTTCCAGGCCTTGGTTCGCCTCTCCACTTCCCGCAAGTTCGGCCGGCACGTCATGCCCTCCGGTGCCTTGACACCTGGCGCGGCGGGGACCGCGAACACCGGCGCGGCGGCACAGAGAGCAACAAGAGCCAGGAAAATGTAGACCATGGATTTTTTCATCGTCGAGAATTTATACCTAAAACCCCTCTTGGCCGCAAGTTAAAAACATTTCCACGCGGCCGCCAATCCCGTCCGACAGACCGGGACCATGGCTAGCGCCAAGGCAAAAGAAATCCCCGGTTTTGAGGCCGGGGATTTCTTCGCTTAGATTTATGCGATTTCTATTGGGCCGTCGCGTCTTCCACGGGGACCGCATTTTCCGTGGGAGCCGCCTCAGCCGCGGGAGCTTGCCCGGTCTCTGCGGGTTGTGAAGGCGGCGGCGTGGGCGCGTCGACCGCACTGGAGTTGCTGACCCCGGCGATCCTGTCGCGGGCCTCCGTCTTGCCCGAGCCGAAGCGCAAGGCCAGCGCGAGCATGTGGTTCGTTTGCTTGGTCGTCCCCGCCGTGCGGCCCAGCTCGTCGCTGAAGTAGGTGTAATCCAGTTTCAGGACGGGGATATCAAGCCCAAGGCCGAATGTCGGATACCCCTGGTTCGCGCCGGCGCGTACCCGGAAACACAGCCAGCGATACTCCGCCCCCAGGTGGACGTGCGTCCAGGCCGTATCGGCCAGGAAACCATCGTCGAAGAACACCTTGTTGTCGGCGTTCATGAAGTCCTTGATGTCCGCCGCGAGGGTCAGCCGGTTGTTCGTGACCTTCGTCGGGGTCCAGGCGGCGCCGAAGTTCCAGCGGGGCTTGATGGTCGCGGTGCGCTTCGGTTTGGCGGTGAAGCCCTTCTCCGCGTCCACCTGGTCGTAATGGATCTTCGTGCCCAGGAAGTCCATGTTCGCCAAGCCGTAGCTCCAGCGATCGTTGGGCTGATACAGAAAGCCCAGGTCGAGGCCATAACCGCGCCCGCGCTGCAGTTGCGGCGAGCTGAAGTCCTCAAGCTGAAGGAAGGACACGCGGTCGTCCTTGATCTGCGCGCGATTGATCAGCTTCAAGTTGGCGCCGACGCCTATTTTGCCCGGCAGATGCTTCACGTTTTCGAAACGCTTCGCGATGTTGATCGGGATCATCCCGTCCGCGTTGATGTCATAGTCGAGGCTCGGCACGATGTCCGCGTTCAAACGAAAGCTCCCCGACACCTGTCCGAACAAACCCGTCCCCCAATGCCAGCCGCTCCCCATCGGGCCGGACACGTAGTTCGTGTTCGGTAAGCCTACGCCGAAGCTCGGGTTGAGTTTGGATATGGTCCGGTCGATCTCGTTGATCAGGTCCGCTTGCTGCTGCGGCGTCAGCTCGTCGAACTTGGACATCTTGTCTTCGTTGTCGCTGATGAAGTCATAGCCGTCCAGCAAGTCCTTGCCGATGGTGGCGTTCAGCTCGATGATTGTCAGGAGGCTGCCCGTGCGCAACGTGCTGCCCGCAGGGTTGTAGAAGAACAGGTTCTGATCGTCCGCCAACGCCGTGAAGGCGTCGCCCATCCCCAAAGGACGGATGCCTCTGATGTTCACCGGACGTTCCGCCGCCGCGAACACCGCGAGGGGCAGGGCCAGCTGAAGGACCAACGCTACGCTGAGGATTCGTTTCATGTGTGTGGTCTCCATGGAAGTTATTGGCAGCAGGGGCCGGTGTTCGCGCAATCCTCGGTCGACGGGAAAGGCGACGGGATGCTGGCTACGGTCGAGAATTTATTCGCCACGGGGTCGCACGCAGCGGCGGTGTCGCTGTCCTTGATTTTTTGTTTGAATTTCGCGAAGGCGTCGTTGACGTCCGTTTCGATCTCGCTCAGCGTGGATCCGGTGCTGGGATTCAATTTGACGATCACGGCCCGGAGCGAATCCACGGCGCCGGCGATGTCGTCCAGGGATTTTTCGATCTGGCCGTTCGCGCAGTAAGAATCCAAGTCAGTCGTTGAGCCTGTCACAACGACGTCATAGCTGCTTCCCACTTTGCGGATGTCGATCAATCCCAGGTCTTGCACGCGCACAACGGCGCGCAAGGTCCGGGTGATCATCAGGGACAGCAAGGTGCTGACGTCGTCCGACGGAATCACGCCGTCCGAATTGCCCACCCGGATGCGGGAAAGGTAACAGATGATGATGTTGAGGTTGTTTTTCAGCGCATCAATGTTCAAGCCGTCGAGCAGGCTGTCCGGGTTGACGCTGGACGCCCCCGCGCCGATGGCCCCGGAACGGATGACGTCGCCAAGGGATTGGGACCCCGCCGCCGGAGCGCCGTTGGTCGTGATGATGTTGGAAAGCAGGGTTCCCAAGTCCAAACCCGACGAGCCCATGGTCGCCGTGGCGGCGCCGTAGAGGGCCTCGGAATTGCGGGGGTTTGAAGCCAAAATGGACTCATAATAAGCCCGCGCGTTGTTGAACTCCTTGCGGGACAGGGCCGCCCGCGCGTCGGCGAGCTTCGTTGCCGTGTCGCCGCTTCCCTCTTTTCTGAAACCGCCGAAAAGGTTTCCGTCCTTACATCCCCACAAGGACAGCAGCCCTACAAAGACCGCGCATAACACGAGCGGGTATCTCTTCATCGAAATTCCTCCCTGTTTTTCACTTATTCAATTGTTTTAATGGGTTTACCGCTTGTTGTCCGGGTGAAATTTTATACTCGCAAAGTGTAACAGAGGATAAAACACCTGTCAATGTGATTTAAGCCCCATAAACAAAGACGACCGGATCGGTTTCCCGACCCGGCCGCTGATGAAATTATACAGCTTAACGGGAACTATGTTAGTAGCGGTAGTGCTCGGGTTTGTAGGGACCTTCGGCCGGCACGCCGAGATAATCCGCTTGCTTGGGGCTGAGCTTGGTGAGCTTGACACCAAGTTTGTCCAGATGCAGACGGGCCACTTCCTCGTCCAGCTTTTTGGAAAGGCGGTAGACGCCGGGCTTATAGGTATCCTTGTTCTTCCAAAGATCCAGTTGGGCCAGGGTCTGGTTGGAGAAGGAGCACGACATCACGAAAGAAGGGTGACCCGTCGCGCAGCCAAGATTCACCAACCGGCCTTCGGCCAAGAGGAAGATCGAGTTTCCGGAGGGAAGGGTGTATTTGTCAACCTGCGGTTTGATGTTGACGTGCTTCACGCCCGGGAGGGCCTTCAGCTTGTCGATTTCGATCTCGGAGTCGAAGTGGCCGATATTGCAGAGGATGGCCTGGTCTTTCATCGCCTTCATGTGCTCGATCGAGACCACGCCGACGTTGCCGGTGGTCGTCACGAAGATGAGGGCCTCTTTGACGGCCTCTTCCATCGTGGTGACTTCGAACCCTTCCATGGCCGCCTGGAGGGCGCAGATGGGGTCGATCTCGGTCACGAGCACGCGGGCGCCGAAACCCCGCAAGGCGTGGGCGCAGCCTTTGCCGACGTCGCCGTAACCGAGCACGCAGGCGATCTTGCCGGCCACCATGACGTCGGTGGCGCGCTTGATGCCGTCGGCCAGCGACTCGCGGCAGCCGTAGAGATTGTCGAACTTCGACTTCGTCACCGAGTCGTTCACGTTGATCGCCGGGAAAAGGAGCGTGCCTTTCTTCTGCATTTCATACAGGCGATGCACGCCCGTCGTCGTCTCCTCGCTCACGCCTTTGAGGTCTTTCGCGACCTTGTGCCAGTGCTGCGGATCGCGCCCCAGTTCGCGCTTCAGCAGGGCATTGATCACCTGCAGCTCATGAACGTCCGTTTCCTCGTCCAGGATCGAAGGATCGTTCTCCGCCTGATAGCCGCGATGAATCAGCAGCGTCGCGTCGCCGCCGTCGTCCACGATCAGGTTCGGGCCCGAGCCATCGGGCCAGGTCAGGGCGCGCATCGTGCACTCCCAGTAATCCTCAAGCGTCTCGCCCTTCCATGCATAGACGGGGATGCCGGCCTTCGCGATGGCCGCGGCGGCGTGATCCTGCGTCGAGTAGATATTGCAGCTCGCCCAGCGCACATCGGCGCCGAGGGCGGCCAGCGTCTCGATGAGCACGGCCGTCTGGATCGTCATGTGAAGCGATCCGCTGACCTTCGCGCCTTTCAGGGGCTTGGCGGCGGCGTGCTTCTCGCGCACCGACATGAGGCCCGGCATTTCCTTTTCGGCAATTTCAATTTC
>CAYZXT010000063.1:0-7855 GCA_964482515.1 uncultured Elusimicrobia bacterium
GGGAATATCGCGCGATTGGCGGAACTGGCTTCGCCGGACGTGGGCGTGATCACCGGCATCGGCGCGGCGCACCTGGAATTCTTCGGCAGCCTGGAAAACGTCCTGGCCGCGAAGTGGGAGTTGATGGAAGCCCTTGGCCCGTCCGGCCGGGCCGTCCTGAACGCGGACGACGCCCTCCTGATGTCCCGCCGCAAGTCTTTGAGATGCCCGCTCACGACTTTCGGCCTTTCGGAGAAAGCCGACGTCCGCGCGGAGAAGATCAGATTTGAGCCGAATGCCGTTTTCGACCTTGTCGCGGATGGTCAGCGGCGGGAAGTCCGGCTTCCGGTCAGCGGCGAATTCAATGTGCGGAACGCGCTTGCGGCCGCGGCAGTGGCCAGAGGGGAAAACATTTCCCTGGACGACGTCGTCGCCGCGTTGGCGAAATTCAATCCACCCCCCCAGCGGATGGAGATCCGCACGACGAAGGACCGGGTGACCTTGGTGATCGACGCATACAACGCCAATCCCACGTCGATGAGGGCTTCCCTGGAGGGATTCAATCAGGCCTTTCCGAACCGGCCGAAGGTGGTCGTGTTGGGCAGCATGCTGGAACTGGGGCCGTCCGCGCAGGCGGAGCATTCGGATTTGGGGAGGCTTTTGGCCGGATTGAACATGCAGCAGATATTTTTCATCGGCCCTGAAGGCGAATGGGTGAAAGAAGGCTTCTCGTCGGTCGGCGGCAGGATTCCGATCACGATTTCTCAAAGCAAGGAAGACCTGCGGAACCAATTGAAAAAATCTCTGTCTCCCGGGGTCGCGGTGCTCTTCAAGGCGTCGCGCGGCGTGCGCTTGGAAGACGTGTATCAACCTCTCTTGGAGGGCTAAATGCTCTACTACTTGTCCGAACTGAAACATTTATTTTCCGGGTTCAACATTTTCCAGTACATCACTTTCCGCACCGGCGGCGCTTTCCTCACGGCTTTGAGCGCTTGCCTTCTACTGGGGGATCCGTTCATCAAATGGCTGAACCGAAAACATGTCGCCCAGTCGATCCGGGAGTACGGACCGTCGACCCACATGAAGAAAGCCGGCACGCCGACGATGGGGGGAGTCCTGATCCTGGTCTCCATGCTCTTCGCCACGATCCTCTGGGCACGCCTCGACAACCGCTTCATCATCCTGACCCTCATCACGGCGGTCTACCTGGGTTTCGTCGGCTTTTTGGACGATTACAACAAGTGGTTGAAGCGCCATCCGTCGGAGGGGATATCGGACGGCGTCAAAATGGGAGCGCAGATTTTTCTCGGCCTCTGCGTGGCCGCGTATCTTTACGCCTTTCCTCCGAATCCGCTCTTCGCCACCCAGGCGAACATCCCCTATCTGAAAGAAGTCTATATCCCGATGGCGAATTTCTACGTCCTTTTCGCGCTGGTGGTGATGGTCGGCGCCTCCAACGCGGTCAACCTGACCGACGGCCTCGACGGTTTGGCGAGCGGGACCTTGGCCATCTCCGCCATCACCTACGCGCTCTTCGCTTATCTGGCCGGCAACGTGAAGTTTTCCTCCTACCTTCGCCTCGTCCCCGTGCCCGGCGCGGGAGAATTGACGATCTACCTTGCGGCCATGGCCGGCGCCTGCCTCGGGTTCCTTTGGTTCAATTCGCATCCCGCCCAGATCTTTATGGGCGACACGGGCTCGCTCTTCATGGGCGGGACCATCGGCCTGGTGGCGCTCTGCATCAAACAGGAATTGCTGCTGATCATCGTGGGCGGGATCTTCGTATCGGAAGCGTTGTCCGTGATCCTGCAAATCGGGTCGGTCCGCTTGAGAAAAGGCAAGCGCGTGTTCAAAATGGCGCCGCTGCACCACCATTTTGAAGTCGGGGGAATGGCCGAAACCAAGGTGACCATCCGTTTTTGGATCGTCGCCGCGGTCCTGTCCCTGATCGCCCTGACCTCCCTCAAGATCCGTTGATGAACCCGTGAGCGATTTTTCCCGTCATCCGGCCCTGCGCCATTGGTTTGAGTACCGCCGCGTCTGCGTCATCGGCCTGGGAAAGTCCGGTTTGGCCGCCGCGCGCCTGCTCCGCCGTTTGGGCGCCCGCGTCGGCGTGACGGAAAAGCGTTCCCGCAGGGAAGTCTCTTCCTGGGTCCGGCAACTTCCGGCGTCGGTCCGCTGCGAGACGGGCGGCCACCGCCTCCTGAAAGAAAATTGGGATTTGATCGTCGTGAGCCCGGGCGTTCCCTCGGACCTTTGGACTCCTTTGGCGGAAGCCGGCGTTCCGGTTTGGGGCGAGTTGGAGTTGGGGTATCGCGTGCTGACGCTTTCAGGCAGGCTCCCGGACCGGATCGCGGCCGTCACCGGAACCAACGGCAAAACCACGACCACGGCCCTTTTGGGGGCCATCTTTCGCGCCGACGGCGAACGCACTGTGGTGGCGGGAAACATCGGCACGCCGCTCTGCTCCGTCCTGGATTTGATCGCCCCGTCGGCCGTCCTGGTCCTGGAAGTCTCCAGCTATCAATTGGAAGCCTGCCACGCTTTTCGCCCGCGCGCCGGCACGGTGTTGAACGTGACGCCGGACCATCTCGGACGGCACCGGACGATGGAGCGCTACGCGCGGGAGAAATTCCGTCTTTTCCAAAGCCAAACCCCGGCGGACGCCGCCGTTTTGAACTCCAACGACGCCTGGTGCCGCCGTCTGGGGAATACGGCGCCCGGCCGGGTCTTTTGGTTCGGCAGAAAAGATATACGGTCGGAAGGGAAAAAGTTGAAGAGCCTCATCCCGGGGAGTACCGGCGCGTGGAACTTGCCGCGTTACCTTCCGGGCCGCCACAACGTCGAAAACGTGTTGGCGGCCATCGGCTGCGCCCGTTTGCTCGGTGCCAGCGCGGGAGCCATCGCCCGGGCTCTGGATACTTTCCGCGGCGTCGAGCACCGGTTGGAGCACGTGCGGGCGCTCCGCGGCGTCGACTACGTCAACGATTCCAAGGCCACCAATGTGGATTCCACCTTCGTCGCTCTCCAGGCGCTGTCAGGCCCGCTGCACGTGATTTTAGGAGGCGAAGACAAGGGCGCGCCGTACACCCCGCTTATTCCGCTTTTGAAGAAAAAGGCCAAACGGATCCTTTTGATCGGCGAGGCGGCGAAGAAGATTGAATTGGATCTGGACGGGGCCGTTCCGGTGTCGCGGGTCCATACCTTATCGAACGCCGTGAAGCAGTCAGCAAAAGAGGCCGTCGCCGGCGATACGGTCCTTTTGTCTCCGGCCTGCGCCTCTTTCGACCAATTCGACAACTTCGAGCATCGCGGCCGCGCTTTCAAGGCATTGGTCGACGCGCTTTAATCCCATGCCGCCGAAGCGTTCCTCGAAGCGCGCGCCCGACTGGGCGGTCCTTTTCCTGACCATGCTCCTGCTCGTCATCGGCTGGGTGGCGCTTTACTCCGCCAGCGCCGTGGTGGCCGACGCCAAATACGGCGACCAGTATTTTTTCGTTAAGAAGCAGCTGATGTGGTCGGTCATCGGTCTGGCGGGGATGTTCATCGCGATGAGGATGGAACTTAAATTCCTCCAACGCCACGCGCGGAACATCTTCGTGGTCGTCCTGGCGATGCTCGTCGCGGTGCTGATAGTTGGCCATGAAGTGGGGGGTGCCCGTCGCTGGCTCCGGATCGCCGGCATCGGTTTCCAGCCGTCCGAATTCGCCAAGCTCGGTCTCATCCTGGTGCTGGCGGATTATTTGGACAGGAAGCAGAGCCGGTTGGGGGACTTTTGGCGCGGCTTCATGCCGCCGATGGTTTTGCTCGGGTTGGTGACCGCCCTCATCGCCTTGGAGCCCGATTTGGGAACGCCCATGCTGATCGTCATGACCGGCGTCGGGATGATTTTTCTAGCGGGCGCGAAGCTCCGGCATCTATTCATTTTGGCCCTGCTGGCGGCGCCGGTCCTGTATTACGAGGTTTTCCATGTGGCCTACCGCCGGTCGCGCATCCTGGCGTTCCTGGATCCGTGGCGAAACGCCCAGGGGTCGGCCTACCAGTTGGTCCAATCTTTTTTGGCCATCGGGTCAGGCGGCTTCCTGGGGCGCGGCTCCGGTGAATCCGCCATCAAGCTCCACTATCTGCCGGAGGCGCAGACGGACTTCATTTTCGCGATCATAGGGGAGGAATTCGGTTTGATTGGAACGAGCCTGATCTGCATTTTGTTCTTCTCTTTGGCTTGGCGCTGTTTCTGGATCGCCACGCACGCGTCAAATTGGTTTGAGACGTGCCTGGCGGCGGGCGTCAGTTTCCTTCTCGGCGGACAGGCCCTCATCAACCTCGGCGTGGTCACGGGCCTTCTGCCGACCAAAGGGATCCCGCTTCCCTTCATTTCCTTCGGGGGGTCTTCCTTGGTGCTGACGCTGCTTTCCGTCGGACTGCTTTTGAACGTCTCCCGCCGCATGGGCGGACCCAGCCTGCCGAGGGCGCGGCGAAGGGGCGCCTGATCCCATGAAAGTCTGCATCGCCGCCGGCGGCACCGGAGGACACATCCTCCCCGGCCTGGCCGCGGCCAAGGAATTGCGCGCGCGAGGGCACCGGGTCCATTTCATCCTCCGCACCGACGCCGAGGGTCAAGCGTTCCTCGCGGGCGAGGGGTTCGGTTCCTCAGCCTTTCATTACGCCGGCCTTCCCCGCGAACTTTCAATGAGGATTCTCTCCTTTCCGTTCCTTACCGCCGCGGCTTACCTGAACGCGCGGAGGATCCTTAAGCGGGAGGAACCGGACGTCGTTTTGGGAATGGGAGGATACATTTCCGTTCCGGTGGGTGCGGCGGCGATACGCCGGAAAACCACTTTGATCCTTCACGAACAAAACAGCCGCGCCGGACTCGCCAACCGCCTGCTTTCCCGTTGGGCCAAGGTGGTGGCCGTCAGTTTCCAGGAGACGAAGGGACTTTCGCGCAACAGCCGCCAGGTCTGGACGGGACTGCCGCTGCGGCCGGATTTGATCCCCCAGGATCCACCGGAAGCGCGCAAAAACCTCGGGCTTGATCCCGGCGCCATGACGTTGCTGGTGTTCGGCGGTAGCCAGGGTGCGCGAGCCCTGAACCATCGGTGGGTTTCCGCGTTGAAGGGGCTTCCCAAGGCGCAAGCCTGGCAGTTCATCCATCTGACCGGCAAGAACGACCATGAAGCTGTGGCGAATTTTTACGCGCGCGGGGGCCTCCGCGCTTTCGTTAGGCCCTTTTGGAACGATATGTCCGTTGTTTATTCCGCGGCGGATTTCGCGGTCGCCCGCTCCGGCGCCAACAGCGTGATGGAACTGATGCGCATGGGGAAGAAATCCTTGCTGGTTCCGTACCCCTTCGCCACGGACAACCACCAGGAGACGAACGCGCGCTGGCTGGAGAAAACCGGCGCCGCCCAGGTTGTTTTGGAGCGCGAACTTTCGGTCGAAAAAATCAAAAATTTGCTGGAGTCTCTCCCGGACAAGGAGGCCCTGCGCCGCGAGAACGCGGAGCGATTGCAGGCCGTTGCCCCGGATTTTAGCCGGGCGGCCGGACGTTTGTCGGATCTGATCGAAAAGGCTTCTCCGGGGCAATAAACCGTTTAACCCATGTCGAATTTCGAAATCGTTTCCAAATTCAAGCCGTCTGGCGACCAACCCGAAGCCGTCCGCCAGTTATCGGAGGGCCTCAAGCGCGGCGACCTCCATCAGGTGTTGCTCGGCGTGACGGGCAGCGGAAAAACCTTCACCATGGCCAACGTCATCGCCGGCCTGAACCGCCCGACACTGGTGATCTCGCCCAACAAAATTTTGGCCGCGCAGCTCTACGCCGAGCTCAAGGCCTTCCTTCCGCGCAACGCCGTCGAGTATTTCATCTCTTATTACGATTATTACCAGCCCGAGGCCTACGTTCCCCAAAGCGATACCTATATAGAGAAAGACGCCTCCATCAACGACCATATCGACCGCCTCCGACTGAAAGCGACCTCCTCTCTGTTGGAACGGCGCGACGTCGTGGTCGTGGCGTCGGTGTCGTGCATCTACGGTTTGGGCAGCCCGAAGGAATACAAGGACATGTGCGTCGGCCTGGAAGTGGGACGGACAAAATCCAGGGAAGTCCTTCTGCAGGAATTGGTCAGCATCCATTACGAGCGGAACGAGATCGAGTTTTCACGGGGAAAATTCCGGGTGCGGGGCGACACCGTGGAGATTTTCCCGGCGTATCTGGAAACCGGACTACGCGTGGAGCTGGAGGGAGACACCATCACCCGCCTCAGGGAGATCCATCCACTATCCGGCGAGACTCTCCAAGATAAGCAGCGGACGTACGTTTATCCGGCCCGTCACTTTGTTACGACGCAAGAAACGATCGACCGGGCGTTGTCGGACATCCGGGAAGAACTACGCGGGCAGCTGGCGGATTTTCAGGCCAGAGGAAAATTGCTGGAAGCCCAGCGGTTGGAACAACGCACGCGCTACGACATGGAGATGATGAAGGAAGTCGGTTTTTGCCACGGCATCGAGAATTATTCCCGCATCCTCGCCGGGCGGAAACCCGGAGAACAGCCCGCCTGCCTTCTGGATTATTTTCCCGAGGATTTCCTCCTCATCATCGACGAGAGCCATGTGACCGTTCCCCAGATCGGCGGAATGTACGAGGGGGACAGGGCGCGGAAGCAGACGTTGGTCGATTACGGGTTCCGGCTGCCGTCGGCCCTGGACAACCGCCCGCTCAAATTTCCAGAATTCGAAGCGCTGGCGCCGCAGACGATCTACGTCTCCGCTACGCCGGGGCCCTATGAATTGAAAAAGACCAAGGGCGTCGTGGTGGAGCAGATCATCCGGCCCACCGGCCTGGTGGACCCGGAGGTGACCATCAAGCCGATCCTGGGACAAGTCCAAGACTTGATCCAACGGATCGAAGAGCGGGTGAAAAAGAAGGAACGCGTCCTGGTGACGACGCTGACCAAGCGCACGGCGGAAGATTTGTCGGAATACCTGTCGGGAAAGGGATTGCGGGTGCGTTACCTGCACTCGGAGATCGAGGCGCTCCGGCGCGTGGAGATTCTGAAGGACCTGCGCAAGGGTTCCTTCGATGTGTTGGTGGGAATCAACCTTTTGCGGGAGGGATTGGATCTGCCGGAAGTTTCGCTGGTGGCCGTTTTGGACGCGGACAAGGAAGGGTTTCTCCGTTCCGAAACGACGCTGCTCCAGATTTGCGGCCGCGCCGCGCGGAACGTCAACGGGGAAGTCATTTTCTACGCCGACAACATGACCGGGTCCATGCAGCGCGCCCTGGGCGAAATGGCCCGCCGGCGCGTCAAGCAGCGGGAATACAACGTTGCGAACAAAATTACGCCGCGCACGATCGTGTCCGCCATCCACGAACTGGAGGAATTCCAGACGAAGGCCAAGGAGACTGGGCTGGCGGGCGTTTTCCGCGACGCGGGCGCCGGCTATGCGACCCGTGAGAATTTGCCGCACCTGCTGAAGGAGGTGGAGCGCCAGATGAAGGAAGCGGCGGATTCTTTGGATTACGAGATGGCGGCCGTGCTGCGCGATAAACTGTTCGAGATCAAGGAGATGATGGTGCGGGGAGGGAAAGGGAAAGCCAAACCGCGCGCGAAGAACTGAGCCTTTCTAAGGATTGACGCGGGGCATGTCCTTGGGCGACTCCGCGGGAATGTCCTCCGGCCGGTCCTCAAAAGTCTCCATGACGTGGGTGATCTTCGGCATGGCGCGGAAGAAGGCGTCGACGCAGGCCGGATCGAAATGCGCGCCGGCGCCCTTCCGGATGATTTCCAGAGTGTCTTTCAGCGAGAACGCCGGCTTGTAGCAGCGGCGCGAAGTGAGGGCGTCGAAAACGTCGGCCAAGGCCACGATT
>CAYZXT010000064.1:0-6611 GCA_964482515.1 uncultured Elusimicrobia bacterium
TGGGTTCAGTACGTCGTGAGACAGTACGGTCTCTATCTACCGTGGGCGTAGGAACTTTGAGGGTGAGTCGTCTCTAGTACGAGAGGACCGAGATGAATGCGCCTCTGGCGTACCGGTTGACCCGCCAGGGTCATGGCCGGATAACCACTGCGCAGAGCGGATAAACGCTGAAAGCATCTAAGCGTGAAGCCCACCCCGAGATGAGAGTTCCCGCAACATAAGTTGCCTAAAGGCCTCCAGGAGACTACTGGATTGATCGGCTGGATGTGGAAGTGGGGTCAACCCATGAAGCTAACCAGTACGAATCGGCCGTGTGGCTCAGTCGCTTCTGAGAATCCTACTTCTTTGTCGCAATGACTTCCCTATTCGTTTGTTGAGGATGTTCTTTTTCCCTATTCATTCAAATTTTCTCGGTGGCTTTTCCGGTGAGGTCACACCCGTTCCCATTCCGAACACGGCCGTTAAGCTCACCAGGGCCGATGGTACTCGGACCGCAAGGTCCCGGGAGAGTAGGTCGCCGCCGGGGTTTTCTTTAGTCGCCTTTCACTTCATGGGGAATGTGAAAGGCGACTTTCTTTTCTGGACACTGTTCTTTGATGCCTCCACCGTCCAAATCCTTCGCGATTTTTAAATTGAGCAAGGGGTCGGACACTTTGTGGAGTTCGTTAGTTTCCGCACATATTCGGCAGTCTCCAGGCTCAACCTAGCTTCTTCTTCCTGACCCCTTCGTGCAACCGGAAAGCAATTTCGCTGAATTCATGGAAATCCCGAGAGAGACAAACATGACATTTTTACCGCGCCATTTCGTCCGCCGTTTTTCACTCGTTGTTTTCTTTCTTTCGGCGCTTTCGTCGTCGTTGTTGGCCTCGGAACAAATATTAAACGGTCGTCCTTTGGAGTCCGGGAAATTTGGATTGGCAGTTTACGGTGTGCAGTCGACGCAAAAGGATTTGGAGTTTCACCTGCGAGGCTCGGGTCTCATTCAGGTCCCATTGCAGGGCGGCGGAACGGCCCAGTTCTTCGCGCAAGGGAATACGGACCTCAAGTTCGACGCCGAAGCTCAATCGACGATAGCGAAACTCTCTTGGCGGCCTTTCGACGGACTTCAATACAATTTTACAGCCGGCGTGGGCGACATGGAATTGAAGATCGCTTCCGGTCCGGCAACCAACCAACTTCAAAACACATCGCCCGGGACCATATTGGGCGCGGGTTTCATGTGGACCCTGATGACGGACACTCCCGTCTCGCCCGCGGTGGGATTGTGGGTCGATTATAGAAGATCCGATTATCGCATCGGACGATTGAGGTCCGGCGGTAGCGCGCCGCTGAAAGTGGACCAAAAATTTTGCTTGGAAGAATGGCAGGCCGGCATTGCCCTCAGCAAGCGCTGGAAGAAATTTGAGCCGACAGCGGGGATTCGTCTCCTGCGTCAGACAAGCACTCTGTGGGATCTTTCGTCGGCTGAGAAAGTCTCGGGAGTGCGGAATGGCGTTTCGCCCTATGCGAACTTGCGATGGGAGTTCCTGCCCCGCGAATCGTTGATGGTCGAGGTGTCCGGGGTGGATGAGGTTTCGCTTGCCGCCGGATTGGCCATCGGGTTCTAAAAATAAAAGATTTATATGGACATTGTTTTTATTTCTTTGATATAATCTGTCGCACAATAAAGCGGCCGAGACAGTAGGGCCTGCAAACAACGCAGGATAATTGACGGAAAGTCGCCCTACCGAGACGCGATGAAGAAAAGCACTCTTCACCGTCTGGGGAGAGTGTTGTTTTTTTTCTGCCCACAATTTTCTCGCGCTAAAATCGGAAAGAGCCATGCCAAGCACACGCAAACAAAGAGAAGAAACAGTCGCGACCCTTACCAAGGATTTTGAAAACATCCAAGGACTTGTGGTCGCAGAATATGTCGGCGTCAAGACGCCGGAACTCAACGAGCTTCGCGCTAAACTGCGTCCTCTGAAGAGCGAATGCCGGATCGTCAAGAATACCTTGACGAAGATTGCCCTGAAGAACAAGGGTATCGATGGGTTTGGGGATTTTTTTGAAGGGCAGTCGGCGCTAGTCATTCAACGAGGCGACGCCATCGCGACCACTAAAGTTTTGGTGGATTTCACGAAGGCCCACGAGAATCTCAAGATTCGCGCCGGGTACCTGGATGGTAGGATTTTCAAACAAGCGGAGCTGAAGGCTCTTGCGGCGTTGCCGCCGAAGCCCGTGCTGCTTGCCCAGTTGTTGGGGGTCTTGCAATCCCCTCTTTACAATTTGCAGGGAGCCTTGACGGGTTCCATGCGGTACCTGGCCTCTGCTTTGGACCAGGTGGCGAAGAAAAAAGAAGCGTCGGCCCCAGCGTCGGCGTAAATTCGATTTATCAATCGTAGGAGGTTGAACTCAAATGGCTAAGTGTACGGCAGATGATGTCTTGGAGTCCATCGATACCTGGACAGTTCTTGATGTGAATAAGTTGGTGAAAGGTATTGAGGAGAAGTATGGGATTTCTGCGGCCCCGACGATGGTCGCGGGCGCGGCGGCAGCGGCCCCGGCAGCGGGTGGCGCGGCGGCCGAAGAGAAGACTGATTTCACGGTCATTCTCACCAACGCAGGCGAGAAGAAAATTCAAGTTATTAAGGTTGTGCGCGAGTTGACCGGTCTCGGCTTGAAAGAAGCCAAGGATCTGGTGGACGGCGCCCCGAAGAACGTTAAAGAAGGAATTCCCAAGGCCCAGGCCGAAGAATGGAAGAAGAAGCTGGAAGAATCAGGAGCCGTTGTCACCGTTAAATAGTCTTCCGTTCCGGTCGTTGGCGAGAATCGGGGTCTTCCCCGAACAGATGTAAAACTTGGGAGAAATTCAGCGTATGAAAAAAATATCGTTCGCACGCATTGATCCTGTGATTGAACTTCCTCAGCTGTTGGAGATGCAGCTTCGCTCCTATGAGGAATTCCTCCAGTTGGATGTTAAGCCGGAGGAGCGAAAAATCCAGGGACTTCAGGCGGCGTTTATGGACGTGTATCCGATTACGAACACGGACGAGACGCTACAGCTTGAGTTCATGCATTATGCGTTGGGCGAGCCCAGGTATACCGTCGAAGAAGCTATTGCCAAAGACACGTCTTACTCGGCGCAGTTGCGCGCGTGGTTGCGTCTGGTTCAGAAGCAGCCGGGCGGCAAGCCGAAGGTTTTGACCGAACAGGAAGTCTATCTTTGCGATCTGCCGCTCATGACTTCGCGTGCCACCTTCGTCATCAACGGCGTCGAGCGCGTGGTCGTTTCCCAGCTCCATCGGTCTCCCGGGATCATTTTCGAGGAAGACGAAGAGAAAAAGATCTCCTCCTACGGAAAGAAACTCTTCTTCGCCCGCATGATCCCTTACCGCGGCGCCTGGGTTGAGTTTGAGTTCGACCTCAACAACGCCATATTCGTTCGCATCGACAAGAAACGCAAGCTTCCCGCGACGGTCCTTCTCCGCGCCCTCGGCATCGAGTCCGACGCGGAAATCCTCTCGTTGTTCTATGCCGTCGAAACCATAAACCTCGCTAGCGCCAAGGCGGAGGATGTGGTCGGCAAAGTGGTGGCCAAAGACGTCGTGGATACCAGCTCGGGCGAAGTCGTCTTGGAAGCCAACAAGGAAATCAACAAGGAAGTCTTCCTGCGTTTGCAGGACAAAAAGATCAAATCCGTCGACATCCTGAAGACGGACCCGGCGATTAACGACGTGGCCATCCGCAACACGCTGCTCAAAGACACGATCCGCACGCGGAAGGAAGCGATCCACGCCATCTATCGAGTGGTCCGCGCCCAGGAATTCATCGTGCCCGAACAGGCCGAGTCCTATCTGGAAAACCTCCTTTTCAAGTCCATCCGCAAATACGATCTCACCAAGGTTGGCCGGTTCAAGATCAACCGCAAGCTCCAGCCTTTCTTCGAAGCGCTCGCGGACCGCAAGGATTTCAAGTTCGAAATTCCCAATGACCGCCGCCGCACGCTGACCCGCGAGGACGTCATCTCCACCCTGCAATATCTCATTTTGCTCAACAACGAAGCCCAGGTTTTTCAACACGATAAAACGTCCATCAAGATCGAGATCGACGACATCGACCATCTGGGTAACCGCCGCATTCGTTCCGTCGGCGAACTCCTGGAAAACCAGATCCGCGCCAGCTTGGCCCAAATGGCCCGTCTTGTTCGCGAGCGCATGAACGTGCAGGAGAACTTGCAGTTGACGCCGCGCACGATCGTGAACGCGTCCCCCGTTGTGGCCGCCGTCCGCCGCTTTTTCGGATCCAGCCAGCTTTCCCAGTTTATGGACCAAACCAACCCGTTGGCGGAATTGACGCACAAGCGGCGCCTTTCGGCCCTCGGGCCCGGCGGTTTGCACCGCAAGCGCGCGGGTTTCGAGGTCCGCGACGTTCACCATACCCATTACGGCCGGCTTTGCCCGATCGAAACGCCGGAAGGCCCGAACATCGGGTTGATCACCTCTTTGGCCTGCTACGCTCGCATCAACCAGTACGGCCTGATCGAATCCCCCTATAGAAAAGTGGAGAAGGGTCGCGTGACCAGCGAAGTTGAATATCTCACCGCGGACCGGGAAGATGAATATATCATCGCCCAGGCAAACTCTCCGTTGGACAAGAATGGCCGCTTCAGCGCCGACCTCGTGGCTTGCCGCCACAAAGGCGACTTCCCGCTGAAGTCTCCCGATGACATCGACTACATGGACATTTCTCCCGTGCAAGTCGTGTCGAGCTCCGCGGCCCTGATTCCCTTTTTGGAACACGACGACGCCAACCGCGCCTTGATGGGTTCCAACATGCAACGCCAGTCCGTTCCTTTGCTGATCGCCGAACAACCCTATGTCGGCACCGGCATCGAAGGCCGCGGCGCCCGCGACTCCGGCGCCGTTGAATTGGCCCGCCGCGCAGGCACTGTGTTGGCCTGCTCCAGCGATCAGATCATGGTTTGGAGTGACGATGGACGTCCGGGCGTTGACGTTTATAAGCTGCGCAAATATTCCCGCTCCAACCAGGATACTTGCATCAACCAGGTCCCGGCAACGCACCGCGGCGACAAGGTGAAAAAGGGAGAAACTCTGGCGGATGGTCCGTGCACGAAAGATGGCGAGCTGGCGTTGGGCCGCAACCTGCTGGTGGGGTTCATGCCTTGGGAAGGCTACAACTTCGAAGACGCCATCCTCCTTTCCGAAAAGATCGTCCGTGAAGACCTGTTGACCTCCATCCATATTTCCGAATACCAAGTCGAAGCTCGCGACACCAAGATGGGCGCGGAAGAAATCACCCGCGACATCCCGAACGTGGGAGCCGATGCGCTCGTGAACCTTGATGAAAGCGGCATCATCCGCGTGGGCGCCGAGGTCGGCCCCGGCGATATCCTCGTCGGGAAGGTCGCGCCCAAGGGCGAGCAGCAGGTGACGCCCGAAGAACGTCTGTTGAAGGTGATATTCGGTAAAAAAGCCGAAGACGTGATGGACGCTTCCCTACGCGTGCCGCCCGGCATCACCGGCAAGGTCCTCTCCACGAAGATATTCATCCGCAAGGAAAAGCTTTCCCGCAAGGAAGAAAACCGCAAGGTCCGCGATCTGGACGATAAGCTTGAGATGTTGATCGAAGCCGTCCGGAACGAGAAGAAAGAACGTTTCGCCTTGGCGGACGAGAAGTTGGCCGCCGGTAAGATCAATAAGCGCGAAGCTGACGACATGAAGGATATGTTTAAAGACCTCGCGGATCGCCAGGAAGCGGACGCCAAAAAGCAGATTGCCCGCGAGAAAGAAAATTTGAAGCTCGGCGACGAGCTGCCCGTCACCGTCAACCGGATTGTGAAGGTCTACATCGCCTCCAAGCGCAAGATCCAGGTGGGCGATAAACTGGCCGGCCGGCACGGAAACAAGGGTGTCGTAGCGAAGATCGTCCCGCCCGAGGACATGCCCTACATGCCCGACGGTACGCCGCTGGATGTCTGCCTTTCTCCCCTGGGCGTTCCTTCCCGTATGAACGTCGGCCAGTTGCTTGAAACGATGCTCGGCTGGGCCGCCCATCACCTGAACGTCCAAATGGTGACGCCCGTGTTTGACGGCGCTACCGAAGACCAGATCAAAGACATGATCCAGCAGGCGAAGCAGAAGCTTCGTGAGAAAGGCTACCGCGAAGAGTGGTTGCCGGACGATGATATGCGCGTCCAGCTCTTCGACGGACGCACCGGCGTTCCTTTCGCCGAAAAAGTCACCGTCGGCTACATGTACATTTTGAAGCTGGCCCACTTGGTGGAAGATAAGATCCACGCCCGCTCAACGGGTCCCTACTCCCTCATTACGCGCCAGCCGCTCGGCGGCAAGGCGCAGTTCGGCGGCCAGCGCTTCGGTGAAATGGAAGTTTGGGCCATCGAAGGTTACGGCGCGGCCCATACGCTGCAGGAATTTTTGACGGTGAAGTCCGACGACGTTCAAGGACGCACCAAGATGTACGAAGCCATCATCCGCGGCGAGATAGCGTCGGAGCCCGGCGTGCCGGAGTCCTTCCGCGTGTTGATCCGCGAGCTGCAGTCACTCGGTTTGAATGTGGAACTGTTCCGCGCCGACGGCCAAAAACCGGCC
>CAYZXT010000065.1:0-6399 GCA_964482515.1 uncultured Elusimicrobia bacterium
AGCGGGAGCCTTTTTTCCGCCAGGACCCTTCCATGCTACGCGACGTTTCCTTCGCGGAGGTCCACCGCCTGCCGTCCAGCGTCCTGCCGCCCTGGGTTTTGGGGAAACGCGTCCCCCGCTTGGCGCTCGACCGGTTGATGGTCCCGGACATCCAGCGCGGCTGGCTCCCGGTCCTCCGCCGCAAAGTGGAGGAGATCCTGTCGAAGGGAAAGGTCGACCTCGTTTTCACCACCTGCGCGCCCTTCAGCCTGAACCTGGCGGGGGAATGGATCAAGAACACGTACGGCATCCCCTGGGTGACGGACTTCCGCGATCCCTGGACCATGGGGACGACTTTTCAGGCGGCGACGCCGCTGCACCGTTTGTGGAACCTTCGACTGGAGAAGCGCGCCTACAAACAGTGCGATTTCTTCGTGGCGAACACGGAAATGTTTTTGGCCCAGGAAATCCGCCGCTATCCGTGGCTGGAGGAAAAGGCCGCCTGCATCACCAACGGTTTCGATCCAGACGATTTCTCCGAGACGGCGGCGCGGCCGGAGCGGAAGCCGGATGAATGGAACCTTGTTTTCAACGGTTCCTGGCACCGCCGCTTTTACACGGACCACCTGTTCCGCGCCATAAAGGTTTTCAGGGAGAAACATCCCGACGTCCGGGTGGCGCTGCATTATTCCGGCCCGCACTTCTCGCAGTTCAGCGCCCCGGCGCGGGCCCTGGGACTGGATCCGATCCTGGTGGACCATGGCTATCTTTCCTACCCGGACATCGTGAAGCTTCTTAAGTCGTCGGACCTTTTGCTGTTCACCGTCCCTTCCAACGAACGGGCCGAGTCGTGGGTGCCGGCCAAGCTCTACGAATACCTGGCGTCGGGCCGGACGGTCTTCGGCGTCTGTCCTCCGGGCGACGCGGCGCGGCTCGTGGGCAAGCAGGGGGAATGCGTCGATCCGAACGGAGGGGATTTCCCGGCGAAAAGTCTGGAGGCCCTTGAGCGCCTCTGGAGCGAATCGGTTTCGGGCCGATCGAAAACCATGTCTCCCGATGAGCTTAAGAATTTTCAGTACAACATCCTGGCCGCCCGCCTGGCCGGGATTTTCGACCGCCTCACCGCAACTTCTCCCCGCCAATAAGAATAACCAATACCGCGATTTTTCGGTCTATAAAGTAACCATCGGGAATGATATTATTAAGAAGGCTGATCAGAGGAGAATCAAATGGCGACTTCGAAAAGAATTGCAGTGGTTGGGGCGGGGCCGGGTGGCTTGACCAGCGCGATGATTTTAGCACGCAGGGGTTTTGATGTAACGGTGTTCGAGGCCAATGACAGGGTGGGCGGCCGGAACGCCGCCATTCAAAGGGACGGCTACACGTTCGACACCGGCCCGACCTTTCTGATGATGAACTTCATATTGAGAGAGATGTTTGAGGAGTCCGGCCGGGACATCGATCAGTATCTCAAGTTTAAGAAACTCGAGCCGCTTTATTGCCTCAAATTTGATGACAGGGAAGTGCTTATATCCTCCGATCACCGGAAAATGCAGGCGGAAATCAGCAAGCATTTCCCCGGCAATGAGGCCGGCCTTGATCGGTTCCTGAAAGAAGAAAGCAAAAGGTTTGAATACCTGTTCCCGTGCATTCAAAAGCACTACTCCACCGCGGGGACGCTGTTCTCCTGGACCCTCCTAAAGGCCTTGCCCTACCTGTCGCCCGCCCGGTCGATTTTCCAGACACTCGGGCGATATTTCAAACAGGACAAGCTTAAGCTGTGCTTCACATTTCAATCGAAATACCTCGGCATGTCTCCTTGGAAATGTCCCGCTTTGTTCACGATGCTCCCCTATGTTGAACATGAATATGGGATATACCATGTGATGGGCGGGTTGAACAAAATTTCCGAAGCGATGGCGAAAGTGTTTCGGGAAGAGGGGGGACACCTAAAGACTTCCACGCCGGTGAAATCGCTCCTGGTTGAGGGCAAGGCGGTCAAGGGCGTTTTGTTGGAAAGCGGGGAAAAGTTCCACGCCGATGAGACGATCGTCAACGCGGATTTCGCCCACGCCATGACCCATTTGGTCGAACCGGGGGTCCTGAAAAAATACAGCAAAGAGTCGTTGGCCAAAAAAGATTACTCCTGCTCGACGTTCATGTTGTATCTCGGCGTCAACAAGCGCTACGACATGAAACATCACACCATCGTTTTCGCCAAGGATTACAGGAAGAACGTGTCGGATATTTTCGACGGCAAAGTCTTGTCCGAAGACATGTCTTTCTACATACAGAACGCTTCGGTCACGGATCCAAGCCTCGCCCCGGAAGGGAAGTCCGCCGTCTACGTTCTGGTTCCGGTCCCCAATCGATTGGCGGAGGTGGATTGGGCGAAACACAAGTCGGCCTTCAGGGATTTGGTCTTGGACCAGATCGAGCAACGCACGCCCATGAAGGACCTGCGGCGGCATATCGAGACGGAGCTCGTGTTCACTCCACAGGACTGGGAGGCCAAAGGGCGGATATATCTGGGCGCCACTTTCAACCTCGCCCACAGTTTTTCGCAGCTTCTATATTTGCGGCCGCGGAACCGGTTTGAAGAGTTGGACAATTGTTTCTTGGTCGGAGGCGGAACCCATCCGGGCAGCGGCCTCCCGACCATCTACGAATCGGCCAGGATTTCGGCCAACCTCATCTGCGACAAGCATGGCGTTCCCTACACGGTCCCTTCCAAGATGTCGGCCAAAAAAATGCTGGCCGGGTAAACCGACTTGCAGGAAGACCAATCTTCCCACGGAGTGACGGAAGACGATATCGCCCGAAGTGTTGCGGAGGCACGTCTCGCCTCCGGGACTTGGGGCGGATCGTCGTTTCGCGAGCGGGGCGCCCTGCTCCGCAAACTCAGGAACCTCATCGTTGAGCGGACCGATCGCATCGCGTCCGAAATTTCTTCGGCGACCGGTAAAACACGGATGGAAGCCATCCTCAACGAAATCGTCCCGACCCTTGAGACTCTCAAGTTCCTTGAGAACAACTCGGCTGTGATTTTGTCCCGTCAAAAAAGGCCCACCACGCTTTCCTTCCCCGGTTCGACGGCCTATTTGGATTATCACCCCTTTGGGGTGGTCCTGGTGCTGGCCCCTTGGAACTTTCCGTTCCAATTGGCGATGGTTCCCATCGTTACGGCGCTGGCGGCCGGCAATGCCGTCCTTTTCAAGCCGTCCGAGCTGACGCCGCAGACCGGAGCCCTGATCGAAAATCTTTTGCGGGATGCCGGTTTGCCTGCCGGGGTCATTTCTGTTTTCAATGGGGGCTGGGAGACCGGCGAAAAACTTGTCGATTCGAAACCGGACCTGATAGTCCTGACAGGCAGCGCCGCCACCGGCAAAAGGATCATGGCCTCTGCCGCCAAAAACCTCACGCCGCTGTTGTTTGAGCTGGGAGGAAAGGACCCCATGATCGTTTTCGAGGACGCGAACCTGGAACGCGCCGCCAACGCGGCGGTTTATGGCGCCTTCGCCAACGCGGGACAAATTTGCGTCTCGGTCGAGCGGCTCTACGTTCAAGAGGAAATTTTCGATTCGTTCATCGGGATGGTGTGCTCCAAAACCAACGCGCTACGCCTGGGGACGGACGACGACGCGGACATCGGCCCTATGACATCCGAACGGCAAATCAGGATCGTGGACGACCAGTTGGACGATGCGCTCCAAAGAGGCGCCGTGTTTCTGACGGAACGGAAAAAAGCGGGTTCGCTTTGTTGGCCAGTGGTTATGCGGAATGTGACCAATGACATGCGGGTCATGCGCGAGGAAACCTTCGGGCCGGTCCTGCCGGCGATGGCGTTCAAAGATGAAGAGGATGCCGTCCGCCTGGCAAACGCGACCGAGTTCGGGCTTAACGCCAGCGTTTGGACGAGGGATTTAAAGAAGGCCCGCCGCGTGGCCGCGCGCCTGGTCACGGGAAACTGCGCGATCAACGATGTCATCAAGAACATCGGAAACCCTCACTTGCCCTTCGGCGGCGTGAAGCAGAGCGGCTTCGGGCACATCCACGGTCCCGAGGGGTTGCGGGCGTTCTGCCGGACCCAGGCCGTCATGGTGAACGCGGGGAACTCGGACCGGGAAATGAATTGGTTCCCCTATGACGCCGCCTTGCGGGACGGCGTGCGGATTTTTCTCCACATGTTCTTCCTCAAGAAGCCATTTTTTGAAAAAGCCAAGGGCCTTTGGGGCTATTTAAAGTTTTACCGAAGGAATCGAAAAACGAAAAAAGGAAGCCGCCATGAAACAGAATGAAACGAAGGTCGTTGTGATCGGCGCGGGGCTCGGAGGCTTGTCCGCCGCCGTTTCGTTGGCCAGCGAAGGATTCAAGGTCTCCGTCTACGAAAAAAACGACAAGGCCGGCGGAAAATTGAATGTTTTGAAAAAGGACGGTTTTACCTTCGACCTGGGGCCCTCCATTTTGACCATGCCGCATATTTTCAAGGAACTGTTCACGCGAGCGGGCAGGAACATGGACGATTACGTGCGGTTCGAGGAGGTCGTCCCGCATTGGCGGAATTTTTTCGAGGACGGCACAACGATCGACCTCACGCCTGATAGGGCGGCGATGGAAAAGGAATTGGCCAAACTGCCGGGAGAAAACGTGAAGGGCTTCTTTGATTTCCTGGATTATTCCCGTCGCCTGACCCGGATCACCGAGGAAGGCTATTTCGCCAAGGGCTTGGACGGTTTTTGGGATCTCGTCAAGTTCTACGGCCCCGTCCGCAGCGCCCTGGGCTTCGACGTGTTCCGCACGCTGGACGCGGGCGTGCGGCGTTTCGTAAAAAACGAGAAGCTGGTCGATATCCTGAATTATTTCATCAAGTACGTGGGTTCTTCCCCCTATGACGCGCCGGCGCTCTTGAACCTTATGCCGGACATCCAGTTCGGTTACGGTCTTTGGTACGTAAGGGGGGGCATGTACGGCTTGGCGGAGGCGCTTGAGAAACTCCTCCGCGACCTGGGTGGTGAAATCCATTTCGGGCGCGAAACGGTTGAAATTCTTAGAGACGGAGCGCGCGTGAAGGGTGTCGCATTCAAAGGGGGAGGAACAGCGCCCGCCGACATCGTGGTGTCCAACATGGAAGTCGTTCCCGCCTATGAAAAGCTCACGAAGGAGCCCCCCGCGTTTTTGAAGTCGTTGGAAAAATTTGAACCGGCTTGTTCCGGCCTCGTGCTTCACCTGGGCGTGAATAGGATCTATCCGCAGCTCGCCCACCATAACTTTTTCTATTCACGGAACGCGCGTCACCATTTCGATTCCCTCTTCCACAGGGCCGAGTTGTCGGACGATCCGACCATCTATTTGGTCGCGCCCTGCAAAACCGACCCGGCGCAGGCGCCCGCGGGTTGCGAGATCATCAAAGTTCTTCCGCATATCCCCCATCTTCACGCGGATAAGCCTATTTCCCAGGACGAATACAAGGCCTTCCGGCTTCTATTGATTGAGAAGCTGGAGCGCATGGGCCTCACCGACCTCCGCCGGCACATCGTGTCGGAGGAAATGTGGACGCCGCACGATATCGAGGCGCGCTATTACTCGAACAAGGGCTCGATCTACGGCGTGGTTTCGGACCGGCGAAAAAACCTGGGGTTCAAGGCGCCGCAGCGCAGTTCCAAATACCCGAACCTCTACTTCGTCGGCGGGAGCGTGAACCCGGGCGGCGGCATGCCGATGGTGGTCCTTTCGGGACAATTGGTTCGGGACAAGATCCTTCAGGACCTCAAAGCCCATCGGTAGGATGTTGATCTTGCGGTGCTTTCTTTTCGGACTTCTTTTCGCTTCGCCCCTCTGGGCCGAGGTTCTCGCGGTTCCGGATGAAAGCCAAGGGACTCTCATTGTCCAGGTGGACGGGTTCATCAGCCGAGACGGCCTCCTGCGTGTCTTGCTTTTCGATCGGGACGAGGGATTCCCATCAAACGCGGACATGGCGCTCCGCCGGATTTCTGTTCCCATGCAATCGTTTTCCGGGGGCGTGCGGTTTGAGGGCCTTCCTTTCGGGTCCTACGCCGTCGGCGTTTATCAGGACATGAACGACAACCGCCGGCTGGACAAAAATCTGATGGGGATTCCTTCCGAGCCGGTCGCGGTTTCCAATAATCCGCGAATCCGTTTTGGGCCGCCCAAGTTTAGCGCCGCCCGCTTTGATTTTACCTCGACCGACACATCGATCCTCATTCGCCTGCCGCGTTCGGCCTCGCAGGGCGGCGGGTCGCGCCCGTGACCGCACTGTCCGGCATTATGGCGCCCTCGGTTCTCGTGCACGCTTTTTTATGGCTCTTCGGGTTCGTGGTGCTTTTTCGAATCCGCCGTTTGGATGAGGAAGGCGCGGCGGGTCCACAGGGAAGTTTTCCATCCATATCGGTCATCGTTCCC
>CAYZXT010000066.1:0-5609 GCA_964482515.1 uncultured Elusimicrobia bacterium
CAGGACGAGGCCATCGAACAGATCACCAAGCTGGCCAGGAGCTCCGTCCTGCCGGTGTGCGCCCCGCGCACCGCCACCACGACGTCGAAGCCCGCCCCGGCACCGTCTCCCTCTCCGTCTCCGGCATCCGGACCCCGAAACCCATCAAAGAACTCCACAACGACATGCCCAAGGTGTATGACCAGCTGAAAGCCATCACCACGAAGCTGGAAAAAGCCTACCGCGACATGCAGGACTTCGAATTCACCATCGAGCGCGGCAACCTGTACATGCTGCAGACCCGCACCGGCAAGCGCACCGGCATCGCGGCCGTCCGCGCCGCCGTCGACATGGTGGGAGAGAAACTGATTTCCAAGGAAGAGGCGCTGCTCCGCATCGAGCCGGAACAGATCGCCCAGCTCCTCGCCCCGGTGTTCGACGGCAAAGAGAAGACCGTCGCCGTCAAGGGCGGACGCTTCCTCGCCAAGGGCATCGACGCGGGCCCCGGCGCCGCTTCGGGCAAGATCGCCTTCACGGCGGAGAAAGCCGTGGAGATGGCCAAGGCCGGACCGACCATGTTGGTCCGCCCCGAAACCAACCCGGACGACATCGAAGGCATGGTCGTCGCGCAAGGTATTTTGACCGCCATCGGCGGACGCACCAGCCACGCGGCCGTGGTCGCCCGCGGCATGGGGAAACCCTGCGTCGTCGGCTGCTCCGAACTGAAGATCAACGGCGAGAACGGCACCATGCTCGTCAACGGCCAGACCCTGAGGGAAGGGGATTACCTTTCCATCGACGGGTTCACCGGCGAAGTCATCGCCGGCCAGGTCCCGACGCTGGCGTCCGAAGTGATCCGCGTGCTGCGCGGCGAGCTGGACAAAAAAGAAGCCCCGATGTTCACCTACTTCGAGACCGTCATGAAGTGGTCCGACAGCTTCCGCAAGATCGGCGTCCGCGCCAACGCGGACATCCCGCGCGACGCGAAGATCGCCAAGGCGCTCGGCGCCGAAGGCATCGGCCTCTGCCGCACGGAACATATGTTCTTCGCGCCGGAGCGTTTGCCCTTCATGCAGCAGATGATCCTGGCCGACACGGAGGCCGACCGCCGCGCCGCCCTCGACAAGCTGCTGCCCTTCCAGAAGGACGACTTCAAAGGCCTGCTGAAAGAGATGAAAGGCTTCGGCGTGACGATCCGTACGCTCGATCCGCCGCTCCACGAGTTCCTCCCCAAGACGCAGGAAGACGCGGAAGTCCTTTCCAAGAAGATCGGCATCCCGGCCAATAAGATCATGGCCAAGACCCATTCGCTCCACGAGTTCAACCCGATGCTGGGCCACCGCGGCTGCCGTTTGGGCATCACCTACCCGGAGATCACGGAGATGCAGGTCCGCGCCATCCTGTTGGCCGCGGCCGAGCTGAAGAAGGAAGGCGTCAACACGGTGCCGGAAATCATGATCCCGCTCGTCGGGAACGTGAAAGAGTTCCAGGACCAGGCGGCCATCGTTCGCCGCGTGGCGGACGAAGTGAAGCAGGCCACCGGCACCGCGCCGAAGTACCTCCTCGGCACGATGATCGAAGTTCCGCGCGCCGCTTTGACCGCGGGCGAGATCGCCAAGGAAGCCGAGTTCTTCAGCTTCGGCACCAACGACCTCACGCAGATGACCCTCGGGTTCTCGCGCGACGACGCGGGCGGCTTCACGAAAGTCTACCTCGATAAGAAAATCTTCAAGGACGACCCGTTCCAGACCCTCGACCAGACCGGCGTGGGCCGGCTGGTGGAGCTGTCTGTGAAGGAAGGCCGCGCGGTCCGCAAGGACATCAAGCTCGGCATCTGCGGCGAGCACGGCGGCGACCCGGAATCCGTGAAGTTCTGCGCGCGGACCGGACTGAACTACGTGTCCTGCAGCCCCTTCCGCATCCCCGTGGCGCGTTTGGCCGCGGCGCAGCAGGTCATCTCGGCCAAAACGGGCAAGAGCTACACGTCCAAGTAAGCGGACTCATCCGCAGTCCCTTGCTTGCCCTCTCCCCTTGGGAGAGGATTAAGGTGAGGGAAGACGCAGTTTGAAAAGCAGGGGCGGGTTCCGAAACGGATCCGCCCCTGTTTTGTTTTTAGAAACATCGCGGGAGGAAATTGATGAACCCCAACCCCACATTCGCGCAGTTGATCGCTAAAGCCACGCCCGCGGTGAAGAAGCTGGCCGTCGGCGTGCGGAAAGATTTTATAGTGCCGTCACCCCGGTGAAAACCGGGGTCCAGATCATCTGGATTCCGGCTTTCGCCGGAATGACGATAAGAAAAAAGGATTCTTTATGAAACCGGCGTGGGCGGGAGCCTTCAAGCGGGGGGATGTCATCCTCATCCATCCCTATTTCCTCAATAGCACCGCAAAATGGGTGGGAGGAAACCCAGTGGTGTCGTTGCCGGCGTCGGCATCCGCGGGGAAGATCGGCAAAACCTTGATAAACGTCCTGCAGCTTTCGCGAAAAGGTTCTGCGGAGATCATCGGCTGGGAGGAATTCCTGCAAGTCCAATATCAGGCGTTGGGCGTTACCACGAAAGAGGAGATGCTGGCGGGTTCGCGGTTTGTGAAAGCCAATTTAGGCGACGACCGTATCTTCCTCACGCCGATGCGCCGCGGCCCGGACGATTTTCAGAAAATCGGCGTGCCGGACGTTATCGTCAGCGGCTTCGCCAACCATAAGGCCGTCGGCGAGGCGCTTATGCGCGCCTGGAGCTTGTGTCAGTAAAGGCTGTCACCCCGGCGGAAGCCGGGGTCCAGATGATTCATGCCCTCTTCCGACAGGTAGAGGGCCATGCCTGGCGGCAAGGGATTCCGGCTTTCGCCGGAATGACGAATGGATCTAAATGAAAATTCCCTATTACGTCGTTGATTCGTTTTCCTCGATCCCTCTGGCCGGGAACCCGGCGGGCGTCTGTCCGTTGGAGAAGTGGCTGCCGGACGGCGTGATGCAGCGGATCGCCGCGGAAAACAACATCTCCGAGACCGCGTTCTTCGTGGCCAAGGGCGATGGCAAATATCATATCCGCTGGTTCTCTCCCACCGTTGAGGTCAATCTGTGCGGCCACGCGACGCTGGCGTCGGCCTATGTCCTTTATGAATTTGAGAAGTTCACGGGCCCCGCCGTCCGTTTCGACAGCAAGAGCGGTCCGTTGACGGTCGAGCGCATCGGCGACCGTATGGTAATGGATTTCCCTATGCTAGAATTAACGTCCGGTCCCGTTCCCAAGGATCTGGCGAAGGGCCTGGGCGCGGCGCCGAAGGAATTTTTCAGTTCCATGGACCAGATCGCGGTCCTGGAGAACGAAGCGGCCGTCCTGCACTTGAGGCCGGACCTCGACGTGCTTCGGCGGCTGAACGGCCGCGGCGTGATCGCCACAGCGCCGGGGCGGGATTGCGATTACGTCCTCCGTTTCTTCGGCCCCAAGGTCGGGATCGACGAAGACCCGGTGACGGGCTCGGCCCAAAGCCAGATCGCGCCCTACTGGGCGAAAAAGCTCGGCAAGAACAAGCTGACCGTCAAACAGCTCTCCGCCCGCGGCGGCGAACTATATTGCGAAACGGCCGGAGACCGGGTGAAGATCGGCGGAGCGGCGGCGCTGTATTTGAAAGGCGAGATAACGATTTAGTTGTTTAAGCGGGCGTTTTGAGGTAAGCGATAATAAAAAGGATTCCCAGGATTAGGTCGCCCGAAGCTGGAATAAGCAGGATCCCGGGCGCGCGGCCCAAAAAGAAAAGCGCGTAGCAGGCGATCACAAAACCGAATTTTTCAATCATCGACGGGATCATCATCGGACGGTAGCGCACCGGGTCCCGGGACAATATAAGGAAGAGTATTTGGAAGGCAAAGGCGACGCCCGCGAAACCGTAGAAATATTCCGGATGGGTGATGGCGGGCGACGTGTCGATCCCGACCCTGTTTTCCAGGAAAAACTGCGGCGTCACGACCACGAGGCCGTAGATGCCGGCCCAAAAGAAAACCCGCTTGGCGAAGTTCATGGAAGGACTATACAAAAAATAAAATTTTATGAGCAATGTCCTTAAAGAGATCATCAAAGAAAAAATCCTCGTCCTCGACGGAGCGATGGGGACGTCCATCCAGAAGTTCGACCTGAAGGCGGCGGACTTCGGCGGGCCCGCGCTGGAAGGCTGCAACGAAAACCTCTTGCTCACGCGTCCGGACGTGATCGGCTCCATCCACGAAGGCTATCTCAAGGCCGGGGCGGACATCATCGAAACCAACACCTTCGGTTCCACCAAGCTCGTGCTGGCGGAATACGGGCTTCAGGACAAGTCCCGCGAGATCAGCTTCGCCGGCGCCAAGCTCGCCAAGGACCTGGCGAAGAAATATTCCACGCCCAACAAGCCGCGCTTCGTGGCCGGCTCCATCGGCCCGACGACCAAAAGCTTTTTCGTCACCCGCAACGTCACCTTCGACCAGCTCGTGGAAACCTTCGAGGACCAGGCCATCGGCCTGCTCGAGGGCGGCGCCGATCTCCTCCTCATCGAAACCTGCCAGGACACCGTCAACATCAAGGCCGCGCTCATCGCCGCGGACCAGGCCATGGCCAAGTGCGGCAAACAGGTGCCCGTGTCCGTGTCCGCCACCATCGAGCTGATGGGGACGATGCTCGCCGGGCAGAACGTCGAGGCGCTCTATTACTCTTTGATGCAGCGCGATCTCTTCAGTATCGGCCTGAACTGCGCCACGGGTCCGGATTTTATGACGGACCACGTCCGCACGCTGGCGGAGATTTCCCGCTTCGCCGTATCGGTCGTCCCCAACGCGGGACTGCCGGACGAGGAAGGCCGCTACAACGAGACGCCGGAGATGATCGCCAAAAAGCTGGAGCGCTTCGTCGACAACGGCTGGGTCAATATTCTCGGCGGCTGCTGCGGCACGCAAGCCGAGCATATCAAGCTGATGTCCGAAATGGCCGAGGGGAAAAAGCCCCGCCGGGAGCGGGCCCCGTGGCGCTGCGCCATCTCGGGCATCGAGCCCTTCATCATCGACGACGAAAAGCGGCCGGTGCTGATCGGCGAGCGGACCAACGTCATCGGCAGCCGGAAGTTCAAGAATTTGATTGTGGACGATAAATTTGAGGAAGCGTCGGAGATCGCCCGCCACCAAGTGCGCGGCGGCGCCAACGTCATCGACGTCTGCCTGGCCAACCCCGACCGCGATGAGCTTGCGGACATGGACAAGTTTTTGGGCTTCGTCACTCGCAAAGTCAAAGTGCCCTTCATGATCGATTCCACGGATGCGGAAGTGATCGAGGCCAGCCTGAAGCAATGCCTGGGCCGCTCCATCGTGAACTCCATCAACCTGGAAGACGGCGAAGAGCGCTTCGATAAGGTCGTGCCGATCCTCAAGAAATACGGCGCGGCGGTCGTTGTCGGCTGCATCGATGAAAACAAACAGCAGGGTATGGCCGTGACGCGGGACCGCAAACTGTCCGTGGCCCAGCGCTGCTATAAACTGCTCACGGAAAAGTACGGCATGCAGCCGGAAGAGATCATTTTCGACCCGCTCGTGTTCCCTTGCGCCACCGGCGACAAGAACTACATCGGCTCGGCCAAGGAAACCATCGAAGGCATCCGCCTCATC
>CAYZXT010000067.1:0-4754 GCA_964482515.1 uncultured Elusimicrobia bacterium
CCCTGGGACGTCGGACCGCACCGCTTCTTCGACGAACTGGGGTTGGACGCGGCCTACGTCGAGAGGCTTTTCCAGGGCGACGTTTTCTTCCGCGACTGTGTCATGATCTACAACTTCCTGATGTTCTGGCCCGTTTTCATCCTGATGAAGATCATCGGCCATCAGCTCTGGGTACTTCAGGCCTGGACGCTTTTTCTGGAACTGGCCTGTTTGTGGGGGATCTTCGCGTCGCTTCGTTTTCTGACGGAAGACCGCTGGCTTTCGCTGGTCGGCCTGGGGCTTTGCATTTTCCTTTTCTATCCCGACACGCCCTACCCGCACGCGTCGTATTCGCGATACCATCTGGGCATATTTCCCGGACTGCTGGCGGCTTGGGTCTGGCGGCGCGAAAAGTTACACATGGCGTGGCTCGGCGGATTGGCCGCGGCCCTGTACTTTTTTTACACCTATGATTACGGATTGGTTTCCTATGTGGCGCTGACCTTCTCGGCCTGCCTCGTTTCTCCCAAGCAATATCAAAAAACAATCCGTCTGACGGCCGCGTGGCTGCTTCCTTCCGCGCTGTTTTTCCTCTGGCTGATCGGAATCAAAGGGGGGATCGGCCCCGCGGTGGAAACGCTGTTTTATTTTCCGCTGCACTACCATGCCGCGGACATCCTGCAGCCGTTCCCGAACCTCTGGCGCGACACGCTGGCCATGCTCCGCCATCCGGGTGGATCGTCCGTCCGCGATTGGATTCTGTCCCAGTTGGCCATCGGCCCTTACCTGATTTATGCCCTGGCGTTTCTCGGACTTTGGTTTGGCCCTCTCTCCCGCGCGCGCCCCGAAAAAAAATTCCTGGCCTGCTATCTCCTGATCTTCGCCTGGGGCTGCGCGCCCAAGTATATTTTCCGCACGGGATACCTTCTCACCGGCACCCATCTCTACCTGGCGCCCGCCGCGATCTTGGCTTTTTGGATCATGGCTCAGTGGGGGAAAACGGCGGAGGATCCACCGATCAAGAGACTCGAGCCGCGGATACTCTCGGCCTGGCTGCTCGTGATCCTGCTCGGCTACCTGCGCTGCCATTGGGACACGTCGCTGACGGCGCGATTGGCCTCGCATCCCCTCGTTCCGCGAAGCGCCTCCTCGCCGGCGGGCTACGTTCCCCTGGACACGCCGTCCACGCGGGGGACATACGTCCCCGTGGAATGGAAACTCAAGTTGGAGTCCCTTCATAACCGGCTTTCGTCGTCCATGGCGAGCGACCGCGATCTGTTCGTTTTTCCCTACGACCCCATGTGGTATTTCCTGCTGGAAAAGAAGAACGCCGGCATCAGCGACATCACCGGCGACGTTTTGCCCGGCGGATGGACGTCCGTCTTCGACTCCATCATAAAGTCTCGCCCGTCCTTCATCATGATCTCGAACTACGCCCAAAAACCTGAGCCTTCCATGGAAACCCGCCGGCCGCTGCTGGAATTCCTGCTGACCTTTTACGTCGCGGAACCGGCGGATGGTTCGGTCTATTTATATAGGAAAGCCAGCGACCGGTGAATAAACGTTTGAAATCCAGAAACAACTGGAAAAATCGCGCTTATTCCTTATAATGGTTGAATGCAATCCGCGCAATTCCAACTTCACGCCGACATTGAAGAGAAGCATTGGTGGTTCCGCGCCCGGCGGCGGATCCTTTCGGAGATCGCGCGTTCGCTCCTGCCGGCCTCCCAACGAAACAGGGTGTTGGACGTGGGTTGCGGGACCGGCGCCAACATCGCCGCGCTGTCGGCCGATTACGAATGCATCGGGCTGGACGCTTCTTCCGAAGCCGTCGCCCTGGCGAAAACGCGCTATCCCCAAACCAGGTTCGTCTGCGGCGCCGCGCCGGGCGATCTGGGAAACGCGGCGGAGGGGATCAAACTGGTGCTTCTTTCCGACGTGCTGGAACACGTGGATGACGATTTCCAGTTCCTTTCCACCTGGCTGTCGGCGGCCGCACCCGGAACGCACTTCCTCATCACCGTCCCGGCGGACATGTCGCTTTGGAGCGAACACGACGAGAGCTTCGGCCACTACCGGCGTTACGACTTCGCCCGCCTGCAAAAAACCTGGGACGGGCTTCCGGTGACGGTGCGACTGCTCGCCTATTACAACAGCCGGCTTTTTCCTTTGGTGAAAGCGGCCCGCTGGCTCAACCGGCTGCGCGGCCATGCCTCAGGCGCCGCGGGAACGGATTTTAAAATGCCGCCGCCTTTCATCAACCGGATATTGGAAAATATTTTCGCCGGCGAGGCCGGGGCGCTCCGCCGCTCAATGGACAAGAACGGGCAAGTGTCCGGCAAAAAGGGCGTGAGCCTGATCGCGGTCCTGAGACGGGAGCCGGGCGTCATCGCGCCGCGCAAAAAACCGGCCGGTCTGCCGCCGGACCAAATCACCGCGCCACAAGGAGAACGGATCCATGCCTGACGTTTCACTTTCCGTGGTCATCCCGCTCTACAACGAGGAAGACATCGTGGATGAGCTCATGGAGCGGACGGCCAAAGCCTGCCGCATGAGCGGCGAGTCCTTCGAGATCGTGGTCGTCAACGACGGCGGCACGGACGCCACCCTGCCTAAACTCATCGCCCTCAGCGCGAAGATGCCCGAACTTCGCGTGGTCAACCTGCTCCGCAACTTCGGACACATGCCGGCGCTCAGCGCGGGCATCGCCGCGGCCCGCGGGCGCGCCGTGCTGGCCATGGACGGCGACCTCCAGGACCCGCCGGAGATGATCCCGCGGTTCGTCGACGAATGGAAGGCGGGCGCGGAAGTCGTCTACGGACTGAGGACCGGACGGAAAGAACCTTTGCTGAAACGCGCGTTCATCGGACTGTTCTACTGGCTGCTGTCAAGAACCACGGACACGAAAATCCCGTCGCAGGCCGGGACCTTCGGGCTCATGGACCGCAAAGTGGCGGACGTGTTCAACCAGCTGCCGGAACGCCACCGTTACTTCGCGGGGCTCCGCGCCTGGGTCGGCGGCAAGATCGCCCACGTGGACTATGAGCGTCCGGACAGGACCAACGGGCCGAGCCGCGTCGGGGGGATGGGGCTTTTCCGCCTCGGCCGCGACGCCATGATTTCGTTCTCGAAAGTCCCGTTGCGCTACGCCAGCCTTTTTTCCCTGGCCTGCGGCCTCGTCATGTTCAGCGTCGGGGCGGTGGCCATCCTCATACGGCTCTTCACGCCGCTCGCCATCCCCGGATGGGCGACCTCCACGACCCTGATCGGCATGATGGGCTTCGTGCAGTCCGTCGTGCTCGCCATCCTCTCGGAATACGTGGCCGTCATCTTCGACGAAGTGAAGGCGCGTCCGCTCTATGTCGTGCGGGAGGAATTCGCCCGCGGCGAAACGGTCAAAAAATAGATGACGCCGCTGACCGTCGTCCACGTGGCCGGCAGCGCTCAGTGGGCCGGCGGGGAGATCTTCCTGATGCAGATGGCTGACCGGCTGGACCGTTCCCAAATAAAGATGCGGGTCATCTGCCCGGAGGACGGCCCGCTCCGGGACGAAATGCGGCGGCGCTACATCCCCTGCGAAACCATCCACCTTTCTCCCTTGGGAAATCCCTTTCCGATCCGCAAATTGTCCGAACAGTTCCAGCGTTGGAACGCCGACGTCGTGCAATCCCACGGCGCCCGCGCGAATTTTTACGCGCGCCTGGCGGCCGGAAGCGTCCCGAACATCTCGACGGTCCACAACGCGCTGTCGGATTACCCCGTCGGCGCCGTGAAGAAATACCTCTACGCCCGGCTCGACGCCTGGAGCGCGCCGAAAGCCACGGCGCTGGCCTGCGTCGCCGAATCCCTAAAGCGGGAATTGATCGGACGCATCCCGTCCGTCGCGGACAAAACCCGCGTGCTCTATAACGGCGTGGATCTGGAAAGATTCGACCCGCTCCGCGTACCGCGCGAGAAGTTCCGGGCCGAACTGAAGATCGACTCCCATTTCGTGATCGGCCTCGTCGGCCGGATGACGGACCAAAAAGGCCACGCATTTCTGCTGGAAGCGCTGCGCGACATCAAGCCGCAGATGCCGCCCTTCCGCGTGCTTTTCGTCGGCGACGGCCCCCTGCGCGGACCTCTCGAAAAAAAGGCGGCCGAATACGGCCTGGCGGAGGAGTGCCTGTTCCTCAGCGTGCGCCGCGACATCCCGGAAATATTGGCGGCGATGGATCTGCTGGTTATGCCTTCGATTTCCGAGGGGTTCCCCTATGTCCTGCTCGAGGCGCTGGCCATGCGCTGCCCGGTCCTGGCGTCCGACGTGAACGGCGCCGGGGAGATCCTGGATGATGGACGCTGCGGCATCCTGGTGCCGCCGCGCGACGCGAAGCGCCTCGGCGAAACCATCCTGGGTCTTTTCCGGAATCCCGGATTGGCGGAAGAGCGGGCGGCGGCCGGACGCCAACGCGTGGAAAAGCTTTTCAGCCTCAACGCCGCCATGGAACGCTGGACGTCCCTTTATGAGGAGCTCGCCGTAAACCGGCGCGCGAACTGACATGTGCGGGATCGCGGGATTCTTCCGGTACCGGGACGACGCGCTGCTCAGGACCATGACGGACAAACTGCGGCACCGCGGCCCGGACAGCGACGGCTATTTTTCCAATGACGTGATCAGCCTGGGCATGAGGCGATTGGCCGTTCTGGACGTGAAGGGGGGCGACCAGCCGCTCTTCAACGAAAACCGCCGCGTCGTCGCCGTCTACAACGGCGAGATCTACAACTTCAAGGAACTG
>CAYZXT010000068.1:0-4466 GCA_964482515.1 uncultured Elusimicrobia bacterium
GGCGCCGTGCAGCTGGCGGGTTCCGTGCGCGCGCGGAAGAACCAGCGCGCCACGACTTCCGACTGGATGGAGCTGGAGCGCAAGCGCGGGATCTCCGTCAGCTCGACCGTCCTCCAGTTCGACTACCGCGGGTTCTGCGTCAACCTGCTCGACACTCCGGGCCACAAGGATTTTTCCGAGGACACCTACCGCGTGCTGACCGCGGTCGACGCCGCCGTGATGGTGATCGACGCCGCCAAGGGCATCGAGACCCAGACGCGTAAGCTGTTCGAGGTCTGCCGCCGCCGCGGCGTTCCCATCTTCACCTTCATCAACAAGCTGGACCATCCCACGCGCGATCCCCTCGAACTGTTGGACGAGCTCGAGAGCGTGCTGGGCATCCATGCGTTTCCCATGAACTGGCCCCTCGGCACGGGGATTGATTTCAGGGGCGTTTTCGACCGGCGGGAAAAACAGGTCCACCTTTTCGAGCGCACCGTCGGCGGGATGTACCAGGCGCCGGTGTCCATCCACGATATGTCCGACCCCTTCGTGCGCGAGCGGATGGACGAGATTTCCTACCACCGTACCGTGGAAGAGCTCGCCATGCTGGACGGCGCGGGCGCGTCCTTCGATCCGGCGCGCGTGCTGGCGGGGGAAATAACGCCGGTGTTCTTCGGCAGCGCCATGAACAATTTCGGCGTGCAGCTTTTGCTCGACAACTTCCTCGCCTATTCGCCGCCGCCCGTGTCGCGCCGTTCCAAGGAGAAGGAAATCCCGGCGGAACAGGAGGCGTTTTCGGGATTTGTTTTCAAGATCCAGGGCAACATGGACCCCCGCCACCGCGACCGCATCGCGTTCATCCGGATTTGTTCCGGCAAGTTTACCCGCGACATGTGGGTGACCCAGACGCGCACGGGCCAGAAGCTGAAGCTGGCGAACTCCCATAAACTGTTCGGACAGGAGCGCGAGATCGTGAACGAGGCCTGCGCGGGCGACATCGTCGGTTTCATCGGCCAGGCCGATTTCCAGATCGGCGACACGCTGGCCGAGGACCCCTCCGTTGTCTTCGACGAGATCCCGCGTTTCCCGCCGGAATGCTTCGCGTTCCTGCACAATCCCAATCCGTCGAAGTTCAAGCCGTTCCGCAAAGGGCTGGACCACCTGCTGGGCGAAGGCGTGGTGCAGTCGTTCACCATGAAGGACACTTTCCAGAAAGCCCCGCTGCTGGCGGCCGTCGGTCCGCTGCAGTTCGAGGTCGTGCAGTACCGGTTGCAGAGCGAGTATGGCGCCGAGTCGCGCCTGGAGATCACGCCCTGGCAGTTCGCCCGCTGGATCGATCCGTCGTCCGGCGCGGAAGTGGACGCCTCCACTCTGCCGACGGGAGCGGGCCTGGCCGAAGACACGGCGGGCCGCACGGTCATCCTTTTCCCCAACGATTGGTCCCACCGTTTTTTCACCGAGTCCCAGCCGGGCCTCCGGCTGCTGGCCCTCCCTCCGAAGGAACCCGCCGCCGTCCGTTAACAAGTCGTCGCGGGAAAGCATCTTGCTTCGCACAACAGGACTTTCGATAATAAGGATATGAATCCGCGGCGCGCGCAAAGCCTGCTCAAGGTTTTTTTTGTCGGCGGCTTCGTCTTCTTCGCCTGGTTCCTGCCCGTGAAAATCGGGCAAGGCGGGGCGGACGGATCGCCCTCCGTTTGGGCCGCGCCGTCGCCGTTGAACTCCGTCGGAAAGATCCAATCCCACAAAGAAGCGCGTCAATACAACAAACAATTGAAGTCCCGCGGGCAGGTCGACGTGCGGCGCTGGCTCTACCTCTTCGGCGGCCTTTCCATGCCGGCCGCGCTCTTCCTGCTTTACCGCTCCATGAGTTCAGGGACGAATCTGCCCGAAATCATCGAGCGCTCCGCGGCGAAGGTTTCCGGCGCCATCCTGCTGGCGTGGATTTTCCTCTATCTCTATTATATGACGGGCGTCTGGTTTTGGCTGGCTGTCGTTCCCTGGATCGGCGCCGGGGCCGTCGCGGCGCTGGGGTGGCCCTTCGCGCGGCGCTATTACCGGTTGAAACTCGGGGTCGCCTCTTTTCCGGGCGGATGGATCTGCGCCAACTGCGGGATCGAGAACGACAAGATTTTCCTGGAATGCCTCCGCTGCAAATATCCCAAGAAAAATTAGCCTGCGCGCCGAAAAGTTCGTAGAATAAAACCCGTGAGAATGAATGCGGGTTTGTTCCGGCCATGGAGGGTTGAATGAGCTGGCTTGAAACGTTGATTTTGCAGTCCGCCTCGGCCATCCGCGCCGCGGGCCACACGGTGCGGGATTTCGACCAGGCCATCGAAGAACGCCTCGCCGACGGTCCCTTGAGCGATTGGGAGCTGAAGTATTGGTCCCGCGGCCTGCAGCGCGGGCTCATCGTCCTGAACGGCCATTGGTTCCGGATGGGCTCCGGCCGTTTTTCCTCCTATAGTTTTTTCGTCCGCAACGAGGCCGGCCTGCACGTCGGGCTGCGCCGCGAGTCCATCGCCCAGGCCGCCAGCTACGTGTCGCTCATCACCCATTACGGATTTCCGCGCCGGCGGGTGCGCTTTGAGAGCGAATTCCTGGACGTGGCCGTGGTGGACGAGTGGGGACGCACCGTGCTCTACGCCGAAGCCAAGGCTTCCGGCCGCACCCTGGAGCGGTTGATCGAGCGCCTGAGCCACGATTTCAAGCAAGGACTTCCGCCCGTGCCCGAGGGGGAAAAGCCTTCGGATCCCTGGCAGAAAGCCGGGCACATCCTCCGCAAGCGGCCGGAATATTTTTGGGCCGTGTCGCCCCAGCTCCGTTGCGCCTACAAAGTCCATTACGTCGGCCGCGGTTTCACCCTTCAGCCGATGCCGGACATCCCGTCCGCGGGGATGGACGGCCTTTTCAAGTCCCGGGCGGCCGTTCCGGCGGGACGTTTGCCGGACAGTCTGTCCGACGGTTCGGTCGTCAGCGTGTTCAACCTCGCCGCAAGCCTCAGTTAACCTCCCTCAAGCCGGTTTTCTTCGTCGACGCGCAAAAACGGCGTCGAATCCTCTAATTATTTTTTTTAGAGCCTTGCGCAAACCCCGTTCTCCCCTTATATAACTAACATTGCTTCAGAACATATTTGCCGAGTGCAAGTTGATGGAGGGCAGTATAAAATGACCACAATCCTTACCACGTTGCTGCGGGAAATCGGGTTGGAGAAATCGGAAGGCAATCGGGCCGGAATTTCATTGCCTTGGGCGGAGAAGGGCGAGTCTTCCAACGGCTGGTCTGCGCTATGGGATATTCCTCTCTGCGAAGATTCATCCTTGGAAACCGGACGCGGTCATTTCACCGACCCGCGCATCGGCCGCTAATTTATTAAAACCCTGGAAATAAAATCGAATATATGGAAAACTTACTGCAAATACGACGTGATTCGTTGATCTTAGCAGGCAACCGTGTGAAATCAGGAGGACGCAGCAATGAATAAGCTTGAGCTGATTCAAAGGGTCTCCAAGGATGCCAACATCCGGCGGGCCCAGGCGGTTAGGGCCGTCAAATCCGTCGTTGGTTCCATTCGCGACACCATCCGCGAAGGGGGAAAGATATCCCTGACCGGTTTGGGGACTTTCAAGGTGAAGGCTCGCAAGGCGAGACCCGGACGCAATCCCAAGACCGGCGAAACCATCGCGATCCCGGCCGGCCGGAAGATTTCCTTCAAGCCGAGCCTTTCGCTCAAAAAACTCGTCAAAGCAGCCTAGACCTCTTCCGGTTTTGCATCGGAGCGGACCGTTTACGTGGGTTCCGCTCCTGCGTGTATTATCCAGCCAATTCCTTCCTTGTGCCCTAGCCAAACGCCTCGCTGAAAGATAAAATACCGTTCTGATAAGTTTATTCCGTGGCCCATTTCCAGGAGACTGGTGATTCAACGAGTCGCTGTGCGCGGTCTGGCCCGCTTGGCGAGCCGGATTTTTTTTGTATGGGGCGCTTTGGCGGCCGCCAAAGGCCTGTGGGACGCTTTCGGCGGACAGCCGGAGGCGAATTATTTTTCCCCGCAGCCCTGGCAGTTCGTGACGCGCCAAGAGTGGTCCCGCTACGCCGGTTTTGAGCTGGCCTACGGCTTGGCTTGTCTGGGCGTCGGCTGGGCGATTCTATCGCTCGCCCGCCGCCTGCCTCTCTGGAAGCAGCGTGAGAATGAAATCGACGAAATCCTGTAGCATCCCGGCGTGGTCCGATGGCGCCGCCCCGGCCCGGATGCGGAAAGCTGAACCCATTTATGGTTGAATGTTCCAGGAAACTTGAGCAGCTCCCTCCCTACATCTTCACCCGCATCAAACAACTGACGCTTGAAGCCGCCGAAAAGAAGCTTGACGTCATCGACCTCGGTATGGGGAACCCCGACTTGCCCACGCCGCCGCACATCGTCGAGCGGCTGATCGACACCGTGAAAAACCATACGCGCACGCACCGCTATCCCCAGGCCAAAGGCA
>CAYZXT010000069.1:0-4034 GCA_964482515.1 uncultured Elusimicrobia bacterium
GACGCCGCGATCAGCGCCGTCAGGCAGCCGGTCCAGGCGACGACGTGCAGCGCGACGGGCGACAAGGCAAAAAGGAAATGGGCGCGGGCCACCAGATACACTCCGGCGGCCACCATCGTGGCGGCGTGGATCAGGGCGGACACGGGGGTGGGGCCCTCCATGGCGTCCGGAAGCCAGACATGCAACGGCACCTGGGCTGACTTGCCGCAGGCCGCCCAGAAGAGGCACAGCGCCACGGCCGTGGCCATGAACGGAGAGAAACTCGCCATATGTTCCGTCTGGATAATCGAAAAATTGTATGTCCCGGTGACGCTGAAGATGGCAAAGAGCGCCAAATAAAACCCGAGATCCCCCGCCTTGGTGGTGATGAACGCCTTGCGGTTCGCGTAGGCCGCGGCCGGGCGTTCAAACTCGAAACCGATCAGCAGATAGGAACACAAACCTACCAGTTCCCAGCCCACGAAGAATTGCAGGAAATTATTGGCGATGACCAGGACAAGCATGGAAAACGTGAACAAGGAGATATAGGCATAGTAGCGGCCGAAGCGGGGCTTGCCGTGCTGATACCCGATCGAATAAAGCTGAACCAAGAAAGAGACCAACGTCACGACCAAAAGCATGATCGCCGCCATGCCGTCGATCATCACTCCTACGCTTAGGTTAAAATAACCAGCCGTGAACCAATCGATGGATAACTCATAAAACTTCCCGCCCACGCCTTCGATCGGCAAAACGACCAGTCCCGTATAGATGCCGACGACAAGAAAGACGGAGTGAATCAGTCCATAAAAGACGGACAGAAGGCCGAGCCAGGAACCTTCCATGGGAAGGTACTTGCCGAAGAACAGGATCAGAGCGCCCGCCAACAGCGGCAGGAGGACGATGAGATAGGCGTGATCGAGAAGGTACACGTTAGCCCCTTAGGATGTTCAGGTTTTCCATGAAAACCGTTTTGAAGTTCCGGTAGATGGTCAGAACCAGAGCCAACCCGACCACGGCTTCGGCCGCTGCTATGGCGATGATGAAGAGCGTGGCGCCCTGGCCCCAGGGCTGGTTCGGGTGCAGGAACCGGTTGAAAGCGACGAAGTTCAGGTTGGCCGCGTTGAAAATCAGTTCGATGGACATGAGGACCGTCAAGACGTTTCGCCGGGCGAGGATCCCGAAGAGTCCAATGCCGAACAGCAGCGCGCTGACCGCCAGATAGGGTTGCAGGCCAATCATTGAGGTTCTTCCTTTTTCCGGGTGAAGAAGATGGCGCCGACCAGGGCCGCCAGGAGAACCAGGGAGATGGCTTCAAAGGGCAGCACCATGTCGCGCAACAACAAAAGCCCCAGCGGCGCGGTCGTGGGCTCGAGGGCGTCCGGCGTCTCCGCGGGCAGGTGATGGAACAGCGCGGCCAGCAGCCAGACGAAACAGGCCGAGACGACCAGCGACACCAGCCACTGGCCGTTCACCTGCTTCACGACCCAATCCTTCGGGCTGCCGGAAAGCAGGACAACGAACATCAAAAGAACGACGATGCCGCCGGAATAGACCAAAAGCTGGACAACGAAAAGAAAATCCGCGCCCAACATGGCGAAAAGGCCCGCCACGCCCGTGAGCGACAGCACGAGGTAGATCGCCGCGTGAAAAACGTTCTTGACCGTGACGACCAGGGCCGCGGGAACCACGACCAATAGGCTCAGACAAAGGAAAATGGCGGCTTGGATCATGGTTTTTCCTTAGGCAACTTGGCGAACGGGTCCTTCGTGAGGAAGTTGCTCCACACCTGGCCCGGCTCCAGACCCTGGGGTTGCGGGATTTCCGGCTTCCATTCCATGACGAACTGGCCGCGGTCGGTGAAAGTCAATTCAAACTCCTGGGAATGGTGCACGGACTTGGGTTTGGTCGGGCAGGCTTCCTCGCACAACCGGCAGAAGTTGCACTTGGCGAAATCGATCGTGTACCACTTCAAGTCCTTTTTCCCCGTCGTCTCATTGCGTTTGGATTCAAGCGCGATGCATCTGGACGGGCAAGCCCGCACGCACATGTCGCAGGAGATGCAGATGTCGGGATGGAAGGCCAGGGCCCCGCGGTAGCGGTCCGAGAGCGTCAATTTTTCAAAGGGATATTGGACCGTGACCGCCGGCGAGAACATGTATTTCAATGTGACCTTCAGGCCCTTGAGTATGGCCCAGGAATTCCTGCCGATGGTCCGGAAATAGTCGATCATCTTAGCCCCACCGCATCAGATAAATCCCGCCGGCCAGCGCCACGTTGACCAGCGACCAGGGAAGCAGGAACTTCCAGCAAAACTCCATCAGCCGGTCCACGCGCATGCGCGGAAAAGTCCAGCGGAACCAGAGGAAGAGAAACACGAGCAAAAATGTCTTCCCGAAAAACCAAAGGTAGGAAGGGATCCATTCCAGGAACGGAAGCGGCGCGTCTCCCCCCAGGAACAAGACTACCCCCAGGGCGCTGCCCAGGAAGACGTAGGCGTATTCCGCCAGGAAGAAAAGCGCGAACTTCATTCCCGAATATTCCGTCGAGTAACCCGCCACCAACTCGGACTCCGCCTCCGCCAGGTCGAAGGGAACGCGGTTGGTCTCCGCCACGGTGCTGATCAAATAGATGATGAAGGAAATCTGTCCTACCACCGGATAGAGGATGAACCAGCGGGGAAGGAACCCTCCCCATAAACCCTGCTGCTGCCCGACAATTCCGGCCAGGGACAATGTCCCCGCCCACATGACGATCGGGATCACGGAGATCACCCGCGGGATTTCATAGGAAACGACCTGGGCCGCGGCGCGCAATCCGCCGAGCACGGAATATTTATTGTTGGACCCCCAGCCGGCCATGAGCAGGCCGATCACCGAAAGGCCGGAGATTCCCAAAACATACAGCAGTCCCACGTCCAGGTTGACGGCCGCCAAGTTCTTGCCGAATGGGATCGGCGCGTAGCAAACATAGGCCGGCGCCACGACGATCACGGGCGCGAAGAAATGGACCCAGCGGTCCGCGCCGGCCGGAACGATGTCTTCCTTGAGCAGGAGTTTGATCCCGTCCGCGAAGGTTTGCGCCCAGCCGTGCCAAAAACCGACGCGCATGGGCCCCATCCGGACCTGGATATGGGCCGCGACCTTCTGTTCCCACCAAACGAGGAACGCGGGGATCAGCTGGAAAAGCGTGATGAGAACGAGGCAAGGGACCAGCATGCCGACCAGTTGGGGGATCCAGCCCGGCCAGTTTTTCTGGATGGCCAGAGAGGAGAGAAATTCCAGCGCGGCCGCGAAACGCTGCTGCGGTTCGCCGATCAACAGCGCCAGGAGCAGCCCGCCGCCGAAGATCGCCCCGAGGACAAGGAAAGACCGCTGGTAGCGCCGCCGGATGGATTCAGGCGTTTGGCTCGGGACCGCCGGACCCAGGACCTTCCAGGGCGTTTGGAAGCTCACCGGTCCACCTCGCCGAGTACGATGTCGATCGATCCGAGGATCGCGATGACGTCCGCCACTTTCCAGCCCTTCAGCACTTCCGTCAAGGCGGAGAGATTGATGAAGGAAGGGGCGCGGATGTGAAGGCGGTAGGGCTTGTCCGTGCCGTCGGAAATCAGATAGGTGCCGAGCCAGCCGCGGGCGCCTTCCACCTGGCCGTAGACTTCGCCGGCCGGGGGGCGCAAAATCTTCGGGACCTTCCCCATGATGTCGCCCGCCGGGATGGTTTCGAGCGCCTGCTCGACGATCTTCAGGGATTCCTCGATCTCGTTGCGCCGCACGATGTAGCGGTCGAAGCAATCGCCGTTCTGGGCGACCGCGACGTCGAATTTAAATTTGGAATAAACGCCGTAGGGGTCCTGTTTGCGCAAGTCCAAAGCAACGCCGCTGGCGCGGAGGTTCGGGCCGGTCATGCCGTAGGCCAGCGCCTTCTCCCCGGAAATGACGCCGATCCCCTTGGTCCGGTCCATAAAAATGGGGTTATAGGTGAGCAGATCGTCATATTCCTTGAGGCAAGCCCGCATGTGGACGATGAATTTTTGTGCTTTTTCGATCCAGCCC
>CAYZXT010000070.1:0-3935 GCA_964482515.1 uncultured Elusimicrobia bacterium
CCTAGGTTGAAATAAAAGATCAGGAAATCTTCTCCCACGGCACGCTGCTCCTTTACCCAGTTCGCCAGATCATAAATGGCTCCCGAATAATTCCGTCTTCCTCCGGTTTCCGCCAAAAACACGGAGACCCCGGCGAGGCTGCGGATTTCTGTCGCGGCCAAGAGGAGCAGTCCCGATGCTAAGAATAACCGCCAAATCCTCGCCCTGAGATTCCGCCAGAGTGAAATAAAAGCGACCGCCTGGAGGATCTGAGGGAAGGGGTAGAGAAAGAAAAGCGGTTCAATATGGAGCTCGGAATGGCCAATCGCGTTCAACGGACTTATGAAAAACATACCGAAGAATAACGAGAGGACAAAGCACCATCGGCCGGAATAGGCGTCTCTTTTGTAAAGGACAATGAGAGTGGCGAAAAGGATCAACGCCCAAAACGACGCCGGAGCCAAGGGATTCAGAAACCGATAGCCACCGGCATATAGAAGGTCCTCAAAAGCCTTTCCATTCATCATGGAATTGAAAAGACGGGCCGCAAATTCCAATGTTTTTCCGTAATAGAAAAGACCGTTCACATTTGACGGCGAGAAAGAATCGATAATGGCCCTGTAGACGTAAACATGTGAAGGAGTAGCTGTCGCATCCCTGGAACTGAGCCAATACCCGGCGAGAAAACTCATTCCGCCACAGAGGATCGTTTTAACGACGGCACCCCACGGCCACTTATTTCCCGTCCGCTGCGCCGATATCATCAGAAGAGGAACGCCGCAAATCAATAAGGCCGCGGGGAACCATCCATACCACATCCGCGTGCCAAACCCCAAACCCAGGACGACCATCCCTGACGCCAGAAACAACATCCTTCTATTTTGCCACCATGCCGTGAGAAGGAGGAGCGCTCCCATGGAAAACACCTGGGCGTGGTTCGCAAATCGCTCTCCAAGCTTTGTTCCCATGAGGTATGGAGCATGAATGGACAGAAGGGAAATGGCCAACAACGCGGTGGGACGGTCGAACAGCCTACGGCAAAACAGGTAAGTCAACAGCAACGTCAGCGCCCCGAAGCCGATTGGAAAGAATCGCGCCAAGAACCAGCTCGGGCCAAACAAATAGAAAAAGGGGAACAGGAGCGTGCCAATCAAAGTGCCGTGGTGGCCGTCAACGCGGTTGTTCCCTTCCAAAAAAACAGCCAAAGGCGACATGCCATTTTCCAGGCGCGCCATGATTTCCAAGGCGACTTGTTCAGAATACAGCCAGTCGCACACAAACCCGGGCGCCTTCCATTGGCGTAAAGCCAGGAACAGGTAGAAGCCGATGACGAACGCTACGAAAACCCGCTCAGGAAACCGTCCAGCTGCAAGGCCCTCAGCCTTATCTATGATTTCACTCCTCGCTCTACATCGATGATGTTACACGCTTAATTTTTGGCGTCGCCCGGCAACGCTCGCCGCAAAATCCTGTAAAATCGATCGGGAATCCATTGGATCAATCTCAACACAGGCCCGAAATAAGCGGGGAGGGAAACGACGTCTTTCCTGAGACGGGCGGCGTCCAAAATCCCGCGGACGGCGTCGTCGAGGGACAGAGTCAGGGGGCTTCGCTTTCCGGCGCCCATCCCGGCAGAAACCGTGTGCATGTTCACGGTCGTAAAACATACGCCTTTGTCCGCATGCTCCGCGCGCAAAGCTTCGAAAACCCGGTCGAGCGCTGCTTTGCTCGCGCAGTAGGCCGCCAGACCGGCCGAGCCCCGGTAGGAGCTTAATGAGGAAATCGCGACGAACTGTCCTGACTTTGCGGCCTTGAAACGCGGCAGGAAAACATCGACCCAGGCCAAGGCGCCCGCCGCGTTCACCTGCATGACTTCATTGAACAGCTCGCGGCAGAACGGCGCGCCGTGCCTTTCGGGGTTGATTCCCGCGTTCAGGATGACCACTTCCGGCTCAAAGCCCGCCGTTTCCATGGCGGCGGCGACCGAGCTGATTTCTTCGGGACGAGTGATGTCGCAAGGGGAATAATGAAATCTTCCCGTCTCCAATTCGGGCCGTAGCCTCTCCACCCCTGCTTTCCCCAAGGCGACACCCCAAACGCGCTCGCCCCGCCGGATCAACTCCGACGTCAAACCGAGGCCGATCCCGGAGGTGCATCCGGTCACGAAAAAATTACCCATTCGCCGTTTCTCCATTGCGCCGCCGGAACCAGGCGACGTCCGCCGCCAGCGCGTCTCTATAATAATCGGGCACCGTCCCGAACAACTTTTGCAGGCCGTCGCAGCGGATCGGGTTGGACGTCGTTATTTTGCGGACGTCCGATAGCTTAAACCTCGTGCGAATACCGGCCAGGTTCAATACGGAAAACACGGCTGCGGCCGGGTATGCGAGGGCGAGGGGGAACGACGGCGGCTTCGACTTCCCCAGCAGCCCTGCGACGTCGTCCGCCAAGCGGCGCAACGTGGGCGGCCGCGGGTCCACAACGTTCATGACCACGGGGCCCTTTTCCCCGGACTCCGATAAACGGCAGATCGTCTCCGCGATCAAAGGGGCGGCCGAAAGCGACCGGACGTTCGAACCGTCTCCCGGGACGCGGAACCGTCCCTGGTCCGTCAATTGGATGATCTTTTGCGCGGCGTTGGAATCGCCTTCGCCGTAAATGAGTCCGGGCCGGACGATGAATAGCGCCGGGCCCCCGGCGCGATGCCGCTCCAGCAATGCGGCCTCCGCTTCAATCTTAGAGGCCGCGTAATAGTCGCCCGGCGCCAAAACGCCGTCCTCCGCCCGCGCGGAGTCAAAACAATCGCCGTAGATCGCGATGGAACTGACGAAGAGGAAACGCCGGGCGTTTTTCGCCAGATCATAAAGCCTGCCCGTGGCTTCAACATTCACTCGACGCAAAACAAGCTTACTGCCTTTGCACGTGGACCGGTGCGGCATTTCCGCCGCCGCGTGAAAAACGTTTTCAGAGTTCGACAACAGGGAGGCCGCGTCATTTTCCCAGCCAGGCGCGGATAAATCGCAGCGAACCAACTCCACCCCGGGTCCGGTGAAGAGAGGCTCACGGCGAAGCCGCTCCGGGTCGCGGACGGCGCACACGACGCGGCGTTTTCTGGCGAGCAGCGCCTTTAGAAGGGAGCGCCCCAAACAACCGGAGGCACCCGTGAGGAAATCAGTCATCGATTGAAAATTCATTCAATAACATCATTCAGAATCCTATCGAAATTTAAGCGATTAAGGAAGTTCGGCCGTTTGGTTCACGGCCGCGTGTTCAGGACCAAATATTTCGTTTTTTGTCGGTCCAGTTCAAACTCACCCGCAATTGCGAGTCCCAAATCGGAGAGACGTCCCTTTTTATAATGATACAGCAGCTCGTTGGTCAGGCGATAGGCGATCGGATCCCAAACGCCGAAGTTGCTCCTTTCCGTCAAACCAAGGACGAGCAGCGGATAATGCTGTCTCAGTATCTCAAGGGGTGGCTTGTCCTCGGGTTGGTTGTATAACATCCATGGCCGGCGGATTATTATCTTAAGGCCGATTTCGGTTAAGAACAGATCGAGTTCCGACTCATCCGGCACCCAACCGGCCTCGTCATTTACCAGCAAAACGATCCAACGGGTGTCATTGGAGGTAACGCCGGCCGCTTGGCAAAGCCCCTTCAGGAAAGAGGCAATGGGTTGCGTGGCGTTGTTCGGCGTTAAATTATACCGCTGATAATCGATAATTGTGGTCAATCGGGAAATCGGGAGCCAATGGCTTTTATTGAACACGCTGGAAGCCGAAATGGCTATGCTCAGGAATGCGCACATAATGAAGCTTCCTTTTAACAGCCAAGCCGCTATCCCGGGTGAAAGACGAAGTGTTTGGATGGCTGAAAGCATGAAGAGGACGGTGGCGCACGCATAATAGTAACGCGGATCCATATTGTTGGTCTGCGCGCCAATGATGGGGGGAACC
>CAYZXT010000071.1:0-3234 GCA_964482515.1 uncultured Elusimicrobia bacterium
ATAAACCGGAAGAAACTTGTGGCCATTGTGGATAGCCAGCGTGACGCCGACGAACTCGGGCGTGATCACGCTGCGGCGGGCCCATGTCTTGATGACTTTCTTCTCGCCGGACCGGCCCAGGGCCTGGATTTTCTTTAACAGTTTTGCGTCAACGTAAGGACCTTTTGATGTCGAACGACCCATGGCTTAATTCCTCCTGAAAACTAGGACGCTTGTTCCTGAGACTTGGTGCGGCGGCGGATGATCATCCAGTCGTGCAGCTTCGGGGCGCGCGTCTTGAATCCCTTGGCCGGCTGGTTCCACGGAGAACGGGGCTGGTTGTTGCCCTTGGACTTGCCGCGGCCGCCGCCGTGCGGGTGGTCGACGGCGTTCATCGCGGTGCCGCGGACCGTGGGACGAATTCCCAGGTGACGCGAACGGCCCGCGTTGCCGAGCACGCGGTTCTCGTGTTCGGTGTTTCCAACTTGGCCGATCGTCGCATAGCATTTGTCCGGCACGATGCGGATTTCACCGGAAGGCAGCCGGATCTGCGCGTAGCCGCCTTCGCGGGCCATGATTTGGACCGCGGCGCCGGCGGAGCGGGCCAACTGCGCGCCCAGTCCCGGCACCAATTCAATATTGTGGACGAACGTACCTACGGGAATGTTCGCCAGGGGCAGCGCGTTGCCCGTCTTGATTTCCACGTCCGGGCCGGAGACGATCGTGTCGCCTACCTTCAGTCCCACGGGATGCAAGATGTAGCGCTTGTCGCCGTCTTTATAGTGAAGAAGAACGATCCGCGCGCTCCGGTTCGGGTCGTATTCGATCGACACGACTTTCGCGGGCACGCCGGGCTTGTTGCGCTTGAAATCGATCAAGCGATACATCCGCTTGTGGCCGCCGCCCTGATGGCGGACCATCAGCTGGCCGGTATTGTTCCGTCCGCCGGTCCGCTTGATGGGAGACGTGAGCGCCTTCTCGGGGGTCGTCTTGGTGATCTCCGAGAAATCCTCCACGGTGATGAAGCGCCGGGAAGGGGTATAAGGTTTAAAGCTTTTCATTGCCATGTCGATTCTCCGTTAGGCCGCGGGCTCGGCGTACTTAATTTCCTGGCCGGGCTTTATCGTGACCACGGCCTTCTTCCAATCCGGCTGCTGGCCGCTGGACGCGCCGCGACGCCGGACTTTCCCGAAAAAATTCATGGTATTGACGGCCGTCACGTTCACCTTGAACGCGGTTTCCACCGCTTCGCGGATCTGGCCTTTTGTCGCCGTAGGGGCCACTTCGAAAACGTACTTGTTCTGCTCCCGCATGTTCGTGGAGCGCTCGGTGACAATGGGCCGCCTCAAAAGATGGATCAAATCGAGAGACATCTTAGTTCTCCAATCGCTGCGTGATCTGTTCCAGGGCCGGCTTGGTGAACACGAGGTGCTCGGCCTGGAGCGCGTTATAGCTGTTGACGTCGGACACGCGGCAGAAGCGGACGCCCGCGAGGTTGCGGGAAGCGCGCTGAAGCGTGTCGCTGATGCTATCCAAAACGATGATCGTCTTTTCGGCGATGCCGAGCTTCTTGACGATTTCGGCCACGCGCTTGGTCTTGGGTTCGCTGACGGCAAAATTATCCACGATGCGAAGCCGTCCTTCTTTGGCGTAGTCGGACAAAATCTTCCGTAGCGCGATCTTGCGCTTGGTCGTCGAAACCGGCTGGTTGTAGTCGCGCGGTTTGGGGCCGAAAATGATTCCACCGTGACGCCAGAGCGGCGAACGGGACGATCCCGCCCGGGCGTTGCCCGTATGCTTCTGCTTCCAAGGCTTCGCGCCGCCGCCGGAAACTTCGCCGCGCGTTTTCGTGGAATGGGTGCCGCGCCGCCTGTTCGCGAGGTAGGCGTTGACGACTTCGTGGATCAGAGCGGAGGAGGCTTTCGCTTCAAAAACCTTCTCTGACAACTGCACGCTGTCGATCTTTTCACCTTTTACGTTCACTACATCCAATGACAAAGCCATGATAGAGATCCCTTATCCTTTATTTGCCGGCCGGCTTGGCCGGGGCTGCCGCTTTTTGCGGCGCGGCGGGCTTCGCTCCGCCTTTTTTCGCCGCGTGGGGCGCCTGCGCCGGGTGCTTCTTGAATTTCTTCGGCCGCGTCGTGGTTTGGATCGCGACGAAACTCTTGTTCGGGCCGGGAACGGAACCCTGCACGAGCAACAGCTGTTCGTCCAAGTCGATCTTCACGACTTTAACGCGCTGGACCGTGCTCCACTCGTTGCCCATGTGGCCCGGGCCGCGAATACCTTTGAAAACCTTTTGGGGGCGCTGTCCGCCGCTGGAACCGGGCGCGCGCCATCTGTCCGACTGTCCGTGGGTTTTCGGTCCGCCGCTGAAACGGTGGCGCTTCACGCCGCCGGCGAAACCCTTTCCCTTGTTGTATCCGGAGACGTCCACCAGATCGCCTTCGGCAAAATTGGAGACCATAACTTCCTGACCCGCCTGATAACCGTCCGCCTTCGTCACCCGGACTTCCTTGACCCATTGGGCCGCGGGGATGTTAGCCTTGGCGAAATGGCCGGTGAGGGCCTTGTCCACGTTCTTGGGCTTGGCTTTGCCGAAAGCCAGCTGTACGGCGTCATACCCGTCGCTGGTCTTCGTCTTGACCTGGGAGATCCGGCAGGGCCCCGCCTTCAATACGGTCACGGCGAGGAACACGCCGTTGTCGGTATAAATCCGCGTCATGCCCAGTTTCTGGGCCAGGATCGCTTTCAAGCCGGTCGCCGGTGCGGTCGCGGCTGCGGCGGCGGGTTGCTCTGTTTTTTGTTCTTGAGGTGTGTCGGTCATTGTCTTTTTCCCGATTCAGAGACTAAATTTTTAGAACTGCTTAATTTCAACATCGACGCCCGCCGGCAAATCCAGCTTCATCATCTCTTCGATGGTCTTCGCCGTGGGGTCCAAAATATCGATGAGGCGTTTGTGAATCCGCATCTCAAACTGTTCACGTGATTTCTTGTCCGAATGGACGGAACGGTTCACGGTGTATTTCTTAATGTGCGTCGGCAGAAGCACCGGACCGGCAATGGTCGCACCGGTACGTTTGGCCGCTTCCACGATCTTGGCCAGCGAGTCATCGAGCATGCGATGGTCGTAAGCCCGGAGGCGGATGCGGATTTTTTGCTGAAGAACTTGTTCCGTCGTAGCCATGTTTTTTCCCTTAAGCCGTAATTTCGGTGACGACGCCTGCGCCGACGGTATGGCCGCCTTCGCGG